>JBKQTE010000001.1:0-9258 GCA_052143315.1 Acidimicrobiales bacterium
CCCGCCAGGGTGGCCACCATCAGCCAGATCGACGGCAGGCCGCGCTGGGCCACGATCATGGTGGGGAGGGTGGTGACCAGCAGGAGCTCGATGATCCGCGGCTTGGTGAGCGCCACGTAGGCAGCCAGGCGCGTGCCGAGGGAGGCCCGGGTGGGCAGCGCCAGCGAGGGAACGGACATCGGTTGCAGGTTAGTGCGGTGCGGTGCCGGGGAAGAAGGCGGCGCTCAAGCGAACAGCACCATGACGAGGGTCAGCACGCAGCTGACGATGGCGCACCACACGGCGAAGATGCGCACGATCCGCACCTGGAACCAGTGCCCCCCGTCGTACTTGCCCTGCCGGGCCCGGTTCCACAGCCCGAGGAGCACAAAGCTCAGCACGATCAAGTGGGCCAGGGTCGAGCCCATGAAGAACTGGAAGGTCGAGGCGTAGGCCCCGTCGATGGTGGTGAACGGCAGATTGCCGAACTGGACGCACTGGACGACGGCGGCGGCCACGACCACCACCAGGGCCAGGCCGGCGGCGCTGCTGATGGCACCTCGCTTGGCTTGACGCTGGGACGACTTCTCCACCTGCCACACCAGCAGCGCCCCCACCACCACCATCAGGGCGATGACCACGGTGTACCAGGGGCTGGCCTTGGCAACCTCGCTGGTGATCGGGCTCCCGAGGCCGTCGGAGCAGGGGTTGGCCTTGCTGCAGGCCGCCCCGCGCCACATCCCGTTGGTGTTGAGGGCCCGGAGGTAGAACCAGGTGAACAGCTCCAACAGCAGGAAGAGGGCGTCGCCGGCGATGAACAGCCACAGGGCCAGCCGCTCCTTGAAGTGGCGCTGCTCCCGCGACTCGTGGTGACCGGCGGCCGCCTCGACGCGGCGGCCGTCGTCCTGGGGTTCCTGGGGCCCCTCTTCCTCGGCGGTGGTGACGGTCATACCACCCCACCTCCGGAGACGGGGCTGCCGCCCGAGGAGGTCGGGACCAGCTGGCGGTCGGGCTCGGATGTCTCCGCACCGGGCTCGCCGGGTTCGGGCTCACCGTAACCGTAGGGGTCGGAGGTGACCACGGGGTCGACCAGAAAGTTCTCCAGGGGCACCGGCGTGGGCACCTTCCACTCAAGGGACTTGGCGTGCCACGGGTTGGCCGGGGCCGGCCGGCCGTGTCGCCAGGCGTTGATGAGGCAGTACAGCAGCACGATGAAGCCGAGCATCAGGAGGTAGGCGCCGCCGGTGGCCATCTGGTTGGAGCGGAGGAAGGTCGGGTCGTAGTAGGCGACCCGGCGGGGCATCCCCTGGAAGCCCTCCCAGAACATGCCGAAGTAGGTGATCTGGATGCCGACGGCGATGATCCAGAAGGCCGTCTTCCCGATCCGCTCGTTGAGCATCCGCCCCGACACCTTGGGGAACCAGTAGCAGAGGGCGGCCACCGCCGCCATCATGGCCCCGCCTAGCAATGTGTAGTGGAAGTGGGCGGTCACGAACATGTCACCGTGGAGGAAGTTGTCGGCCGGGACGTCCGACAGGTAGATGCCGGTCACCCCGCCGATGATGAAGTTCCACAGGAAGAGGTAGACGAAGTACATCGGTAACCGGGTCCAGATGCTGCCCTTCCAGATGGTCCCGATGATGCACAGGAAGATGATGCCGGTCGGTATGGAGATCAGCTCGGTGGTGAGCATGAACGGGCCACCCAGGTCTGGCGCCCAGCCGGTGGTGAACATGTGGTGGGCCCACACCATGATCGACAGCGCCGCCACCGCGGTGAAGGCGGCGATGGTCACCTTGTAGCCGAAGACCGGTTTCCGGGCGAAGGTGCTGGCCACCTCGAGCATGGCGGCCACCGGCGGGAGGAGGATCACGTACACCTCGGGGTGGCCCATGATCCAGAAGATGTTCTCGTACAGCCAGCCGGTCCCGCCCTCGGCGGCCACGAAGAACGAGGTGCCGGTGGCCCGGTCGGTGATCATCTGGGTCATGACCAGCAGGAAGGCGGGCATGGCATAGAGGCCGAGGGCTTGGCCGACAAGGGAGCCCCAGGTGAAGATGGGGAGCCGGCCGAGCGTCATCCCCTTGGCCCGCATGGTGAAGATGGTGACGATGGTGTTGACGCCGGCCACCGTCACCGACACCACGAAGGTGACGATGGTCATGGCGAAGGCGTCCATGGCCGCCGGCGCCTGCACCGACAGCGGGGCGTAGGTGGTCCAGCCGGCGTTCACGCCTCCCAGGAAGAAGGTGGAGAGAAGACACGGCACGGCGGCGACGACCATCCAGAAGCTCATGGCGTTGAGGCGGGGAAAGGCCATGTCCTTGGCGCCGATCATGATCGGCATGATGAAGTTGGTGAACGGCCCCGTCACCATGATGATGGTGGCGATGATCATGCACATCCCATGGATGGTCACGATGGCGTTGTAGGAGTTGGCGGACAGGAAGCTGGAGTGGGCGGTGATCAGCTGGGTGCGGATCATCATGGCCAGGATGCCGCCCACCCCGAAGAGCACCAGCACCAGCACCAGGTACTGGGTGCCCACCACCTTGTGGTCGGTGCAGAACTTCCAGTAGCGGGTCTTGCCCTGGGTCACCCCGGCGGCGTACAGCTCGTCCTCGTAGCTCTGGTCGTGGCCGAGCATCCACCGGATGGGGGCGTTGAACGTGCCCATCCCCAGGTTGAAGCCGACCACCCAGCCCACCATGGTGACGGTGACCACCATGTCGGTGCCCCAGTTGGACCCCTGGAGCAGGGCGTGGGACACCACCCAGCCGATGAAGCCGAGGACGACGCCGGCGATCAGGCCGGTGAGGACGTTCTGGTGACGGTAGAGGCCTCCGGCCCGCGGGCCGATTGGTGTGTCCTCGAGGAGGACCGGGGCTGCGTCGGTGGTGGTCACGAAGGTGCCCTTTCGCTCCTGCACCCGGGCGTGCCCGGACGCTGCTGCGCGGTGGTGGAGGCGGTGCGGGGAGGGGTCACGCCGCCACCTGTGCCGTCCTGGCGGCCAGTGCGGCCGAGGCGCCCTGGGAGTGGAGCCAGGTGGCGAACTGCTGGGGCGTCACCACCGCCCCGGAGGCGTACATGAACGCGTGGTACAGGCCGCACAGCTGGCTGCACCGGACGGTGAACCCGCCCAGCTTGTTCGGTGTGGCCTGGAGCACCGTCACGGTGTTGGGGTTGGCGTCGACCTGCACGCCGAGCTGGGCCGGCCAGAACCCGTGGGTGACGTCCAACGAGGTGACGTTGAACTGCACGGGACGGCCCACCGGCAGCACCAGCGAGCGGGTCTCGACGTTGCCGGCCCCCGGGTAGGTGAACGTCCACAGCCACTGCTGGCCGGTCACGTCGACCTGGAGGGCGTTGGGATGGGTGGTCTGCTCGGCGGTGAACTCCCCCAGGCCCCACACCAACAGGACCACCACCAGCAGGGCGGAGAGCGACAGCCACAGCACGGTCATCGGCCCGTTGCCGCGCTGCGGGGCGCCGTCGGGCGGCGGCTCGTCGCTGTTGCCGTAGCCCTTCTGACGCCAGGCGAGCAGGCTGTAGAGACCGACGGCGTAGACGAAGGCGGCCACCGGGGCGGCCAGCACGGTGAAGAGCACGATGGTCTCCCACACCGCGTGTCCCTCGACCGACAGCATGGTCGGCAGGAGATAGTGGGGGGCGTAGACCCCGATCAGCACGCCGATCACCGTCATCACCAGCCAGATGACGAAGATCTTCCCTCCGGCACGGGAGAAGAACGGCTTCAGCTCCGGAATCGGATCCGGGGACTCTGTCTCCACTGCGTGCTCCTCAGACGACATGGATGAACCCTGACATGAACCCGTACGCGCTCATCGTGCCTCCGAAGCCGGCGACCGAGGTCCCGCACGGGAACTCGCAGTTCCAGGCGTAGGTCCCCGCGCTGCCCGAGACGAAGCTGAACGTCACCGTCTCGTACTGGCCGTTGTCCGCCTGGTCGTTGCCGGGGACCGCCGGCAGCGGCACGTTCACGAAGAAGCCGGGATCGGTGCCGGGCGTGGCCCGGACCGTGAAGGTGTGGCCGACGTTGTTGGGGTCGATCGAGTGGACCACCTTGCCGTTGACGATGGCCACGTTGCCGACGGTGCCGGCGACGTTGGCGAACCACGGGTTGTTGAGCGAGCCCCCCGAGTCGTACTGGTGGACGGTGACGGTCACCAGGGCGTGGGCGGGCACCTGGAACTGGTTGGTGGGCCCGTAGGCCGGCCAGCCGGGGTTGCCCCCGGGGTGGATGGGCTGCCCGTTGACCATCCCGGTCGAGTCCGGATAGGTGTTGAAGGCCAGGGTGACATGGGGCAGGGTCGTCCCGTTGACGGTGACCGAGCCGACCGGCGTGGCGACCAGCGTCCCCGACGGCGACGTGTAGTTCTGGAGGGCGAACAGGATGGCCACCGCTGAGATGACCACGGCGGCGATCACCACCGTCAGGATCAGGCCGAGCGGCCTGGGCTTGCCCTCCCCACCGGTGGAGCCGTCGGCAGCAGGCTGACCACTCCGCTCCGGTGCTTCAGCCATAGCTCCCCCTTCGCCGAGTGATTCGAGCGTTGCCCAGAGTGGCAGCCCCGAACGGATGGCATCGTAGCGACCTTTCATCTGTTTGTCATGAACTCTTTTCGGATTCGACGATCACCCCGATCGATAGGGTGTGAGCAGTGGACCGGACCGAACCGAGCGGCCCCGCCCGATCCGCGGAGCCCACCGACACCAGCCGGCAGCCCACCAGACTGACCGGCCGGGATGCCTTCTGGCTCCACGCCACCCTGATCGCCGGGCTCACCCTCTGCGTCGGGGCCTTCGCCTTCGAGCTCATGCGGGCGCTGGACGGGCACACCTTCAGCTGGATGTACGTCTTCGAGTGGCCGCTGTTCGCCGGGTTCGCCATCTATATGTGGTGGAACCTGCTGCAGGGGAACGACCGGGTGCGCCGACCGTCGAAGCAGGCCGGCGTCGCCGGTCCCGGGGGACCACCCGACGAGGAGCTCGAGGCGTGGAGCCGGTACGTCCGCCAGCTGGAGGCCGACGAGACGGCCGATCCGACCGATCCGGGCCGGCCCGGCTGATTCAGACCCGGCCCAGCACCCGCTCGAACGAGGCGGAGACCCCGCCGTCCCTGCCGTAGACGCGGTACCCCACCAGCACCAGGGCCGGGATGGCCCAGAAGTCGCCGCACACCCAGAGAACGCCCGCCGCGTACCGCTGGTCCCGCAGGGCGGCAGCCGGCCCGTCCATCAGCACGTTCATCGAGTACCAGGGCGCCTTGGTGAAGATGGCCATGGCCATGGCCAGCACCAGCATCTCCAGGGCGGTCACCACGATGGCCCCGATCTGGATGCGGGTCGACCCGCGCGGCCCCCACGGGTGCGACGGCAGGATGATCCGCCAGAAGAGGAGGCCCACCACGATGAAGCTGGGGGCCATCAGCCAGTTCATCACCCAGTTGTGGTCCGACGCCCAGTCGAAGACCCGGGGGAGGTGCCACACCACCATCACCCCGTTGAAGAGGACGATGGCCACGATCGGGTTGGCCGCCGCCGCGTGCGCTCCCCGCAGCGGTGCCGCCCACGGCGATCGGTAGTAGGAGCGCAGCAGCCGCCGCCGCTGGTCGACGGGGACGGCGAAGAGGAGGGGCACCCAGGGAGCGCCGACGATGAGCAGGGGCGGGAGGTAGAACATCTCCAGCACGTGGAGGACCATGTGGACGCTCAACCAGGCCATGGACCACCGCTCCAGCGGGCCCGACACCACCACGATGAGCCCCACCAACCCGGCGTAGAAGGCCCAGCTCCGCCGGCGGGTCGCCCGGCGGTGCTCCGGGATCTGGCGGAGCGCCAGCCACCGCAGGCCCATCTCATGGGCGATGCCGAGCACCACTGCCACCAGCCCGATCGGTGTCACTTGCCAGAACGGCGGGAGCTGCATATGCCCTTCCTTCCCCGGCCGACAGCAGGCTACCGCCCGGCGGACCGGCCGTCCGCCCTCAGCTGGAGGAGCCGTAGGGGATCGGCACCGTGGCGGTCTGGGTGCGGCTCCACGCGCTGCCCGGCGTGAGGGCCCACACCGACAGCCCCGACCCAGACACCACGAAGGCGTCCGTCTCGGTGCCGACGGTGGCCACCGCCCCCGTCCCGGAGGGCGGGGAGGGGACGGTGACCCACCCGGCACCGGGCCCGGCCACCGTCACGATCCGGCGGCGGCTGCCCGACCCCAACAGCACGGCGATCCCCCGGCCGCTGCCACCGCCGGTGGCGCTGGCCCACACCGTCCATCCGGACGGGATCGTCAGGCGGGTCGACTGGGTCCATCCCGGCCCCAGAGGCAGGCTCCAGAACGCCACCAACGAGGTGGCGCCACCCGACTGCACCCCGGCCAGACCGGTGAGGCCGGCGACGCTGGAGGCCACCGTGCCGTAGCTCGATGTCGCCTCCAGCCGGAGCACGGTGGCGGTGCCGGACGTACCGCCGGTGAGGAGCGGCCCACCGCTTGTCCAGGTGGTGGAGGCGGAGCCGGAGCCGGCGGCAGGGGGGAACAGCACGCCGATGCGACCCGACTGGCGGCACTGGACGCCGAGGATCGGGCCGGCGGCGTTGGCGGCCACCGCGCTGATGCGCTGCACGCCACAGCCCCGGACCGTCTTGGCCAGCGACTTCGTCGTAGCCACCGTGCGCCAGGTGGACAGGTCACCGGAGCTGGTCTGGACGCTCTGGCCCGAGCCGGACACCAGCGCCGTGACGTCGCCGGCCGCCACGCCCATCGCCACGTAGGTGGGACCCCCGGCCAGGGCGTCGGGGGCGGCCACCAGGGCGGCGGACAGTGAGCCGGGCGACCAGGTCCTGCCGCCGTCGGTGGACTGGGCCAACGGGGAGAACCGGAGAAGGGCGGAGGGCAGGAAGCCGACCGTCACCGGGCCGGCGGGGGGTTCGGCGACCACCAGCCCGCCGTTGTCGGCCACCCCCTTTGGCGTCTGCAGGGTCCACGATGTGCTCCCAGCCGGCCGCAGGAACAGCTCCCAGAAGGTGTTGGCCGGATCGTTCAGGTGCCCCATGGGAAGCAGCACGGACGACTGGGTGGCGGTGGTGACCCCGGAGATGAGCGGGATGGCCACCGGCGCGGTGGCCGCCCCCGCCGGGGTGGCGCCCTGCCCGGCGGACGACGCCACGACGGCCACCGACCCGGCCAGCGCCGCGGCCCCGATCGCCGCAGCCAGGGGGCGCCTCCTCACCCGTGCATGACTTGGGTGATCTCCGACGCCAGCAGCGACGAGAACGACGAGGCGTCGGCGGCACCGGAGCCCGGGTCGTCGTTCAGCACCAGGCGCGAATTCCCCTGGGCGTCGATGACGTAGGCGGTGTCGGCATGGGCCACCATCCCGCCGGCCGGGGTGACGTCGACGGCGATGCCATAGGCGTTGAGCACCGCGCTCAGCTGGGCGGTCGTCCCGGTGAGGAACAGCCAGTTCGGCTCGGCGTCGAGTCCCTCCTGGCTGTCGAAGGCGTCGACCACGCTGACCGAGTGGTACAGGGGATTGGCGGCGATGGCCACGAACTTCACCCTGGCGGCGGACGAGCCCAGCTGCTGGTCGGTGACCCGGAACTCCTGGGCAATGGTCGGGCAGTCGGTGGTGCACACCGGGTCGAGGAAGGTCAGGGCCACCGTATAGCCGCGGAGGCTGGTCAACGTCACCGGCTGACCGTTCTGGTCGACCAGGCTGAAGCCGGGTGCCGGTCCGGATATCACGGCCGGCGGCCCGTCGACGGCCTCGGTCAGCACCGTGTCCGCCCGGCTGTCGACCGAGGCGGACGCCATCGGGGCGCACCCCAACAGCACCACGAAGATGGCGGCCAACGACAAAGCCAGCCGTCCGGCGTACCCCGAGTCGACCCGCTCCCACCAGGTGCCGCCCCCGGCGCCGTCGGGCTCGGCAGCCGCCGCCGGCGTCGTGACGTCGTCGAGGGCGGGGGCTCGGACCATGGCCAGGTACCCGCCCGTCACCAGCAACAGGATGGGCAACATCGAGTTGGGGTCGGTGCCGACACCCCCCCAGAAGCCGAAGTCCTCGATGAGGACCCAGTCGGCCAGGCCCAGCACGACCAGGGCGACGATCGCCGGGTAGAGGAGCCGTCGCCGCCCCGACAGCAGGGCCAGGCCGATGGCGGCCAGCACCGACACCACGAAGAGGTTCACCCCCCAGCCGTGCGCCTCGTCGAAGGAGGCGAACGACGACACCGCCGAGGCCAGCAGGTGAGGCTGGGGCGTGGTCGACATCTGCGAGACCATGCCGGCCAGCGTCCCCGGGTTGGCGGACGTCCCCCCCTGCCAGAAGCCCCGCCCGGGCCACGCCTGCAGCACCGCCATCCCGAGCAGGAAGACGCCGGCCGAGCCGGTGACGATCCGGCCCAGCCGCCTCCCCGCCCACGCCCGGTCGGGGAGGGCGATCAGGCCGCCGGCGACGGCGTAGACGAGCACGGCACCGGGGGCACCGAACAGCACGGTGAGGCCGGGGGCGAAGATGCCGCCGAAGGCCTCGCCGAACGCCCAGACCACCAGTGCCCACCCGACGCTGGCCAGACCGGCGAGGCGCGACCACCGTCCCCGGGGCGCCACCAGCAGGAAGAGGCCGATACCCACCTGGATCCACACCGCCGAGGCGGCCGCTTCGGCCGGGTGGTGGGTCCATGCGGCGACGCCGATGTTGACCAGATGCTGCACCCATCCCGGCGAGGTCGACGCCGCCGGCTGGAGCACCCCGCTCGGCAGGCCGACCGGCATGTTCTGCTGCAGCTGAAGCAGGCCGTCGAAGATCCAGATGATCCCGAACCCGATCCGCAGGACCCGGCGGGCTACCGGCTCGGGTCCCATTTCCCTGCGGGGCGGCGGCCACGGCTCGCCGCTGCCCATCGCTTTGCGGTACTGGAGGGTCCGGAGGCCGTTCCAGGCCAGAGCCAGGAGGACGCACACCACGAAGACGAGGGCGGCCTGCCTGGTGAGCGCCTGGTGGAAGGCGCTGATGATGAGGGAGTTCCCGGCTCCCGGGGAGCCGCCCATACCTGTCATGCCGATCATCAGAGACACCGGTGACGCCACATCGGGCACGACCCTACCGTCCGGATGCGGGACGTTGGCCTCACCGCCGCCACCGGGCTCAGTGCCTGGTGAAGATGTCGACGGCCATGAACACGAAGAGCAGCGTCAGGTAGGTGATGGAGTAGCTGAACAGCCGCATGGCCGCCTTGGGCGTCTTCAGGTGCCAGA
>JBKQTE010000002.1:0-26764 GCA_052143315.1 Acidimicrobiales bacterium
TCGGGGTTCATGCACGAGTACGACAACCGCTACCTGTGGATGAGCCTCAAGCGCATCATCGGCTCGCACTTCGCCAACTACCGCGAGGCGTGGCAGGCCAACCGCCTTATCTCCAAGGGCATGATCCACCCGACCATGTCGGTGGTCTACCCGCTGAAAGATGCCGGCCAGGCCGCCCTGGACGTCCACCGCAACCTGCACCACGGCAAGGTCGGGATCTTGTGCCTGGCCCCGCGGGAGGGTCTCGGCGTGCGCGATCACAAGCTGCGCGAGAAGCACCTGACGGAGATCAACAGGTTCCGGGACTTGTAAGGATTGGGGCTAGGTTACAAGATCATGATTGAGCCGAACGGGGCGGGCCGATCGCATCGGCCTGCCCGGGAGCGTCCCTGGCTGATGCGGACCTATGCTGGGCACTCGTCGGCGAAGGAGTCCAACGCGCTGTTCCGCGGGAACCTGGCCAAGGGCCAGACCGGCCTGTCGGTGGCGTTCGACCTGCCCACCCAGATGGGGTATGACGCCGATCATGTACTGGCCCGCGGCGAGGTCGGCCGGGTCGGCGTCCCGGTCGGGCACCTGGGCGACATGCGGGCCCTATTCGACGGCATCCCGCTCGTGCAGAGCAATACCTCGATGACGATCAACGCCACGGCCATGTGGCTGCTAGCGCTGTACCAGGTCGCTGCCGAGGAGCAGGGCGCCGACGTCGCCATGCTGACCGGTACCACGCAGAACGACATCATCAAGGAGTACCTGGCCCGCGGCACGTACGTCTTCCCGCCGGGCCCTTCGGTGCGCCTGACCACCGACGTGATCGCCTACACGGTCAACTGCATGCCTAAGTGGAACCCGATCAATGTCTGCAGTTACCACCTCCAGGAGGCCGGGGCCACCCCGGTGCAGGAGATCGCGTACGCGCTCTGCACCGCGATGACGGTCCTGGACGCCGTCCGCGACTCGGGGCAGATCCCTCCGGAGCGGATGAGCGAGGTGGTCGGCCGCATCTCGTTCTTCGTCAACGCGGGCGTCCGCTTCGTCGAGGAAATGTGCAAGATGCGGGCCTTCACCCGGCTCTGGGACACGGTCACCCGGGAGCGGTACGGGATCGACGACCCCGCGCGCCGCCGTTTCCGCTACGGCGTGCAGGTCAACTCGCTGGGCCTGACCGAGGCGCAGCCGGAGAACAACGTGCCCCGCATCGTGCTGGAGGCGCTGGGGGTCACCCTGTCCAAGAGGGCCCGGGCCCGGGCCCTGCAGCTCCCGGCGTGGAACGAGGCGCTCGGCCTGCCCCGCCCCTGGGACCAGCAGTGGTCGCTGCGCATCCAGCAGATCCTGGCCTTCGAGTCGGACCTGCTGGAGTACGAGGACATCTTCGACGGCTCCATCGTCATCGAGAAGAAGACGGCCGAGGTGGCCGACGCCGCCTGGGCCGAGCTGGAGAACGTGCTCGCCCTGGGCGGTGCCTTCGAGACCATCGACGAGCTCAAGGCCCGCCTGGTCGGCAGCCAGGCCGACCGGGTGCGCCGGATCGAGACCGGCGAGCTGCAGGTGGTCGGCGTCAACTGCTTCACCGAGACGGCCGACTCCCCGCTGGCCCCCGCGGGGGAGATCGGCAACATCTTGCGGGTCGACCCGGCGGCCGAGGCCGAGATGCGCGAGGACGTGGTCGCCTGGCGGGCCCAGCGGGACGGCGCCGCCGTCCAGCGGGCGCTGGACGAGCTGCGGCGGGCGGCCGAGGGGGTCGACAACGTCATGCCGGCCACCATCGCCCTGGCCCACGCCGGCGGCACCACCGGGGAGTGGGCGGCCGCCCTTCGCCAGGTGTTCGGCGAGTACCGGGCCCCCACCGGCGTGGGTGGCGGCGTTGGGCACCGGGGCAACGAGCTGAGCGCGGTGCGGTCGCGATCGCGGGCGTTGGCCGAGCGCACCGGTGGGCCGCCCCGCCTGCTGGTGGCCAAGCCGGGCCTCGACGGGCACTCCAACGGTGCCGAGCAGATCGCGGTGGCGGCCCGGGACGCCGGTTTCGAGGTCATCTACCAGGGGATCCGGCTGTCGCCGGCCGAGATCGCGGCGGCGGCCCGGGACGAGGACGTCGACGTGGTGGGCCTCTCCATCCTGTCGGGCAGCCACCTCGAGCTGGTGCCCGACGTGGTCGACCGCCTGCGGGCGTTCGGGCTCGACGCCCCGGTGGTGGTCGGGGGCATCATCCCCCCCGAAGACGCGGTGGCGCTGCTGGCCAAGGGCGTGGCCCGTATCTACACGCCGAAGGACTTCGAGATCGGGCGGATGATGGACGACCTGTTGGACCTGGCCGAGCAGCACCGCACCGCCGCCACCGGTTGACCGCCCGGTCCGGGGGCCGGGGCCTCTCAGCCCCTGACGGACTTGACCAGGACGACCGCCTCCAGAAACTGCTCGGGGCTGAGCGTCAGGGGCGCACCGGCCACCCCCGGCCAGATCCGGTTGGCCAGGTCGGTCCCCAGCCTGGCGCGGGCGTCGAGGGTGTACCCGTAGCGATTGGACAGGAACATCCCGGCCACCATGACGTCGGCCGGAGGAACGCCGCTCACGTCCCAGTGCGCCAGCTCGTGCGGGAGGGCGCCGGGGCCGGCCACGGACATCGGGACCCAACCGGACCCGCCGCCGACGGGCGCCATCCACTGGCCGGTGTCGTTCCACGAGCGGCCGGCCGACACCGAGCCGGCGGCCGTCCGGTCGCGGATGACCAGGGTGCCGCCGGCCAGGTCTCCCAGTCGCTGGTTTCGCGAGGTGGCCAGGATGAGGACGCTGCCGACGAGGTAGAAGGGGATCGGCAGCATGTCGATGAGCCGGAGCACGTTGCGCAGGCTGCTCGCCCAGAACCCGACCGGGCCGCCGTCGGCCCGGACCACTCGTAGCCCGGCGGCCCGCTTTCCGATCGACCGGCCCGACATCAACATCTCGCAGACCACGAAGTAGCCGATGAAGTCCAACAGGGCGAAGAGGGCGACGGCTCCTGATGCCACCAAGGACGAAGTCTCGTCTCCCCTGACGAAGAACGCCGACAGCGTGAGCAGGAAGGCCACCAATGCCGCCACCTGAATGGTGAAATCGAGGGAGAAGGCGGCGAACCGCGACCCGAGCCCGGCGAGGACGATGCTAAGCGACACGCTCTCCGGAGTGGCAGTAACGTACCGGTCCTCGAGGCCCATGCCATGAACCTAGAGCGATTCCTTTCTACGCGTACCGATGCCTGGGTGGAGCTCGACGGCCTGATCCACCGGGCCAAGGGTCGGGTGGGAAGGCTGTCCCCCGACGAGATCCTCCGCCTCGGCGAGCTCTACCGGGTGGCTGCAGCCGACCTGGCGCTGGCCCGGCGCTCCTACCCCCTGGCAGCCGGGACGGAGCGGCTGCAGGGGCTGGTCGTCCGGGCGCACTCGCTGGTCTACTCACGCGCCTCCCGGTCGGAAACGGCCGGCGAATTCCTCGACCGTGGGCTGTGGCAGCGCATCCGGCAGAACCAGCGGTGCCTGGGGATCGCGGCGGTGGTGCTCCTCGGGTCCGTGGTGCTCGGCACCCTGTGGGCCCTGTTCGACCCGGTATCGGCCGCCGGGCTGCTGCCGACCGGGTCCCACGTATCGGTCAATTCGCGGGGCGCCTTCTACGGGATCTCCGTCCCGGCCCGGGGTGGACTGGCAGTGACCATCTTCGTCAACAACATCGAGGTGTCGATGCTGGCGATCGCCGGAGGGTTCACCTTCGGCGTGCTCACGGTGTACTCGCTCGCCTACAACGGCGCCCTCATCGGGGTGCTGGGGACCTTCGAGTGGCGAGGAGGAGGCTTCGACCAGTTCGTCCGGCTGGTCGTCCCCCACGGGCTGCTCGAGCTGTCGTGCATCGCCTTGGCCGGCGCCGGGGGCCTGGCGATCGCCCGGGCGCTCATTGACCCAGGTCGATCTTCGCGTACGGACGCACTGGCGGCGATGGTCCCGCTCCTCGGGGCGACGGTGCTGACCGTGGTGATGTTCCTGGTGGTGGCCGGACTGACCGAAGGGTTCGTGACGCCGTGGGACCTGCCCCTCGGAGCCGCCCTGGCAGTCGGCCTGCTCCTGTCGGGGGGCTTCTGGGCGATGGTGGTCTGGCGCGGTGCGCCCGAACCACCGTTCACGACGGAGGAGGGACTCCTTCTGGCGCCACCCGTGCCTACAGGATCCCGGACTGCTTGATGCGGACGTAGGCGCTGGCGCAGGCCGGGCCCAGGGTGCCCGGCGGCGCCTCCACCACGGAGACGCCGGAGCGCCGGAGAAGGGCGACGGTGCGCCGCCGCGCCACCAAGAGATCAAGGGCGACACGGGCTCGCAGGGCATCCCGCACGTCGACGGGCGGTGTGGCAATCGCCTGGTCGAGGTCCGGGTCGCGGCACGACACCACCATGATCACGTGCCGTCTGGCCAGGGTGGGCATGACGGCGAGCAGCGTCCGGGCGGCGGCGGCGTCGACAAGGTCGGTGAAGAGCACCACCAGTGCCCGCTTGCGCCCGGCCACCGCCTGGAACGCCCGGTCGTAGTCGCTCTCGATCTCGACCGGCTCGAGGTCGAAGAGCGCCCGCACCACCGGCTCGGCGCCACGACGGCGAGGGGGCAGCTGCCGGATCAGGTCCCCGGCGAAGGCCACGGCTCCGACCCGGTCGCCGGCGTCGTCGGCCGCCACGGCCAGGACCGCCAGGGCGTCCAGCGCCACGTCGAGCCGGGTGGCGTCACCGACCGGTGAAGCCATCAGGCGGCCGGTGTCGACCAGGCAGATCAGATCGCGGTTGTCGTCGATCCGGTACTGATTTGTCATGGGGCGACCCACACGGGCCGTGGCCAGCCAATTGACCTGTCGGATGTCGTCGTCCGGTGAGTACTCGCGGATGGCCTCGAACTCGGTACCGAGCCCGAGGCGACTCCGGATGCGCCCGTCGTCGTGCGACCGGCCCCGTCGGCGGGCCTCGGACAGACGGCGGGCCCGGGGTAGGTCCGGGAGGACGGTGACGATGACGGGCTCGCCCACCGAATGGTCGCAGGTCCCGAGACCGATCGGCCCGGCCACCCGGACCACGGGGGCGGTGAAGGCGTGGACCCCGCGATGCCGGCCCACCAACTCGCCGACCAGTTCCGCGCCGGCCGACTCGGAGGGCACGACGGCGAGCTCGGGTGGCACCGGCTGCCTGATCCGGACGGAGCGCGCCCCGTCGACCTCGGCGGCGACCGTCAGTGCATGGGGCACCTGCCGGGCCAACGTCGGCAGCGTCGACCGCTCGACTCGGAGCCGCGCCCGGAAGGCGAACACCATGTCCGCCAAGACACAGCCCGACCCCACGGCCAGCAGTGCGATGTCGGCGATGGGAGGAAGGCGGAGCGCCACGGTGGCAACGGTCAGGACCGCCAGCAGTCCGGCCGCCGAGCGCGTCGGACGGACGCCGGTGCGCGCCGGGCGAGGCGACGGGGCCGGGGTCTCCACCGGGCCGGGGTCGGTCACCGTGTACCTACCGGGGTACCGGGACAGACGAGAGCACGGTGCGGAGGGCCTCTTCGGGCGAGAACTGGTCCAGCTCGGCCTCGGGCGTGAGGATCAGCCGATGCCGCAACACTGCGGGCACCAGGGAGACGACGTCGTCGGGCAGGACGTACGAACGACCGTTGAGCAGTGCCCACGCCTTGGAGGCGGCCAGGAGGTGGACGCTTGCCCGCGGGCTGGCGCCGAGCGACACGCTCGGGAGCTCGCGCGTCCGGCGGACGACGGCAGCCACGTAGGAGACCACGGCGTCGCTGACCGTTACCGCGTCGACCTCGGCCCGGACCGCCCGGAACGTGTCGGCGTCGGCGATCGGCCGGACGTCCTCGAGGGTGGAGGGAGCCACACCCGAGTGACGAAGCCGGAGCAGTCCCTCCTCCTCGGCAGCCGAGGGATAGCCGACGTCGATCTTCATCAGGAAGCGATCGAGCTGCGCCTCCGGCAGGGGGTAGGTGCCCTCGTACTCGATCGGGTTCTCGGTGGCAAGGACGATGAAGGGGTCGGGCAGGGGGTGCGGGTCCCCGTCGATGGTCACCTGCCGCTCCTGCATCGCCTCGAGCAGTGCCGCCTGGGTCTTGGGTGGGGTCCGATTGATCTCGTCAGCCAGCAGGACGTTGGTGAACACCGGCCCCTGACGGAAGACGAGGTCCGGGCCGCGCAGGGCGAGCGAGCCGGTGAGGTCGGACGGGAGCAGGTCCGGGGTGAACTGGACCCTCCGGGCCTGGAGGCCGCAGGAGCGGCCGATGGCCGAGGCCAGCAGCGTCTTCGCAACGCCGGGCGGACCCTCGAGGAGGAGGTGGCCGCCGACCGACATGGCGGCCAGCACGGCGTCGACCGTCTTCCCCTGCCCGACGACCACCTTGGCCACCTCGGCGTGGAGACCGTTGCGCAGTCGGGTCATCGCTCCGCTGTCCGGGGTCGGCGTCATCTCGTTCCTCCTGTGTGATCCTCGAGCCAGGCCAGGGCACTGCCCAGGGCCACGATGTCCTGGTTCGAGCGCGGTCGATCCAGTGTGGCGATGACGACCCGGTCCGGAACCTGCGCGGCGCGGGCGGCAGCCACCACTTCGGCGTCCCCGGCGGCCACCGGCCGGCCCGCCCGCCTGCAGAGCAGGGCACGGGCCTCGGTCCGGAGGGGTTCGACACTGTCGATGATCCGCTCCTCCGGAAGGGCCGCCAGCACGGTCGCCAGTGCGTCGGCGTAGGCCACGCGGGGAGGGGCGAGCCGGCGCGAGGCGGGTTCCACCGGTCCGAACCGGCGGGCCGCCGAGATCATCCAGACGACCACCGTAGCCAGCGCCAGGGCGAGGCCCCACCGCCACCACGTGGGCAGCCCTGCCAACCCACCGCCCGTCCGCCCGTACCCGTGGTCGTACTCGTCGAAGACCACCGGACCCGAGCTCAAGCCGGCCAGGTTGAGCGCCAGCACCGCATTGTCCCGGTCGGCCAGGGCGGCGTTGGTGAACGGCGTGCTCGAGGCGAGGTAGACCGCGGCGGGACGTCCGCCGCCCGGGGCCGGACTTGCCACCGCGAACACACGGTGGGACCCGGCCAGGACAGCCTGGACGGTACCGACGGGAACGATCGAGCCGGCGTCACCGGACGAGACCCGTCCCACCCCGGCCACCACAGAGGTGGAGCCGACGGCGATCGCCGTGCCCGACGAAGGAGAGTGCCATCGAGGGACACTGGCAGCTCCGAACATGGCGGCCAGCAGACCTCGGCCGGGGGGCGACCCGGCCAGGACCACGTGGCCGCCGGACCGGACGAAGCGACCGACCACCGAGGTGTCGGCGGGCGCCCACCCGGACGGATCAAACACGAAGAGGGTCGACTGGCCCGAGATGGCCAGATCGGCGACGGGCTGTGTCGACCGGACGACGGGATGACCGTGCTCGGCGAGCAGCTGCGCCATGGCGGCCACGCCGGCCGGGGCGGCGCTGAAGGACGAGGCGGGTCCGTTCCCCGCCGGCGCCTTGCCGACGATGCCGCCGACCAACGACGACGCCAGCTCGAACGCCACCAGCGCCGCCAGGGCAAGGAGCACCGCCCGCCACCGCCGGGGGACGGATCGCCATCGTTCCGTGGCGGTCCGCTGCTCTTGCGGCTCGATCCCCCATGGATTCATCGCCTGCCTGCACCGGAGAGAGCCTGACGACTCCTGGCTTCGTCGGGGACCTGTGGCCACGACGACCGGGCATCCTCGACGTCGTCGGCGCTTGACGGATCTCCGGCATAGGTGACGGCCTCGTGGCGTCGGGCCAGACGGTCGAAGGTGGGCGAGCCGAGGCTGACGGACATCTGGGTGTCCGTCCGCACGCCCTGGTCGGCCACGAGACCGGCCGCCTCCAACCGGAGGAGCCCCGCCTGGAACCGAAGGCGGACGGCGGCCGCGTAGTCCCCGACCGAGGCAAGGCGGTCGGCCTCGTCCTCGAGGGCGGCCGGATCCAGCGGGACGAGGACCGTCCTCATCTCTTCGGTTCGGGCGCCGACCCGTGAGCGCCGACGAACGAGGACGACGGCCAGCAGCACGCCGATCCCCACCCCGATGCCGATGCCGACCACAGGCGTCCAACTGCCGAACGCCCGGGTGAAACCGGCGCCGATCCTGTCGAAGAGATGATGCTCGAGCCAGCGGAAGGGCGGGCCGAACACGACATCGAGCGCCCGACCGACGGCGTGGAGCACTCCCGCCAACGGGCGCGGCGTCCTGGTTCGGGGCTGGGTGTACGGGGCGTGGGACAGGATCTGCCGGGCTTGCTGGCGAGCTGCGTCCGCAGCGCTGGAACTGGTGGGCACGGGCCGTTCAGGCCGGAGGCGGCGTTGATTCGCCCGACGCTGGTGGCGGGGGCGGGGGCGGGGGAGCCGCGGGCAGTGGAAGCGAGGGGACGGCCGCTGGGCGCGGGGGTGTGGGTGGCGGCGCCTGCGTTGGCGCCTGCGTTGGCGTTGGCGCCTGCGGTGGCGGTGTCTGCTGGGGGAACGCGAACGGGGGTGGGGAGGGCGGCTCCGGCTGTGGACTTTGGCCGTAGGCGCCGGGCGGGGGTGGGTAGCCGCCAGGTTGGCCGTAGGCGCCGGGCGGGCGGATGAACGAGAGGGCGCCCGGCCCGGCCGCCGTGCCCATCCTCTCAGAGAGGAGTTGGATGTCGAACCCCTCCTTGCGCACCCGCATGTCGATGGTGAGGACCATGTACAGCGATGCAGTAAGCGGGGTCAACACGACCAGGGTGATCGTCCGCAGGAAGAAGTCAGCGATCACCGTAGTAACCGGGTCACCGTGCCCGGCGACGATGACGACGCCAAAGATGGCCGTGAGGACCCCCGAGGCGATCCCGACCAGGATGTCCATCAGGAACAGCGTGCCGAAAACCGACCACCAGGTTCCCCGTACGAGTCGGAGGCCACGACGCACGGCGGCCGTACCGCGCACGTTCTCCAGCATCAGTACCGGGGTGGCCAAGCGCGCGCCCACGGTGAACCAGATGAGGAATCCGACGGCGGGTACTCCGAGCACGAAGCCGACGAGAACCGCCAGCCCGGGTGAAGCGCCGCGGGCGGCCACGACGATCAACAGCACCACCACCGCGACCACGACCACCGCCACGAGGGCGATGATCACCGAGATCCACAGCGCACTCAGCATGCGCGTGAGGCCGGCCCGCAACGCCGAGCGCCAGTCCACCGGTTGACCCAGATAGGCGTTGGCGATTATCCGGAACAGGGTTGCGATCGCAAGTGCGGAGATCAGCAGGCCCAGGACCAGCTCGATGGCGGTCCCTCCAAGGACGGCGGCGCTGTCGCCGGTCGGAGTGGTGACGGTCGACGAGCCGAGCTGGTTAGTGGTGGTCGACGGTTCCGTCGACAGCGAGATGAGCGCCTCGACGAGACCTGCGGGGACGGCGATGACCAACATCGCCTTGGCCATGGACAGGAAGTTGCGCGACCAGAGCTTGAATGCCGCGTCGATCCGCTCTCCGACCCCCAGAGGCCGCAGATAGACCGGCGGCGCACCCCACGCCGGTCCTGGCCCCGTTGCCGGGTACATCGTCCCGCTCACCGTCCGCCTACGTGCATCAGTCTCTCCGCCGTTCCCTCTGGTGGCCCTCAGGGTAACCAACGTTGGCCGGTCCGGTCGGGAACCCGGTGAAGTTCGTCGGCGGGCAGCCGCGGTGGAGGCCGTCCGTCACCCGTCGCTGACATGTCGACCGGCCTCCGCTACCTTTCCGGCGTGAGCACTCGTCGCCACCCGATGGCCGGCATCCTGTCTGGGCCGATCGACGCCCCGACCGAGGACCGGCTGGCCCAGGTGTACCCGAAGGTCCCGGCTGTGCCCGGCATGGCGGTGACCCACCGGGCCTCGGGCTTCAGCGGCTCGCTGCTCCGCCTCGAGGGCGGTGGCGTCGAGATCAAGGGGCGCACCGGCCTGGAGCGCGTGTTCCGGCAGACCCCGGGGGGGTTCTCGGTGGACGGCCGGGCGGTCAGCCTGGTGCGGCCGGCGGCGGCCTCCTCGGTGCCGGGCGTGACGGCCTCGGGCTCGCTGGCGGTGCCGGGAAGCCGGGCTCGGGTGGCCCGGGGCGGGAGGATCCTGGTGGAGGGGGCGCACGACGCCGAGCTGATCGAGCGGGTTTGGGGCGACGACCTACGCGAGGAGGGGATGGTGGTCGAGCGCCTCGACGGGATCGACCACCTGGCCGGGGTCGTCCGGGCCTTCGGCCCCGGCCCGGCCCGGCGCCTGGGGGTCCTCGTCGACCACCTGGTGCCGGGGTCCAAGGAGTGGCGCCTGGCCGAGGCGGTGGCCGGTCCGGACGTGCTGGTGACCGGTACCCCGTTCGTCGACGTGTGGCAGGCCATCCGCCCGGCGGTGCTGGACATCGAAGCGTGGCCGGTTATCCCGAGGGGAACCGACTGGAAGACCGGCATCTGCGAGGCCCTGGGCCTGGGCGGACCGGCGGGCGCCTGGCGGAAGTTGCTGACCTCGGTGTCCACCTATGCCGACCTCGAGCCGGCGCTGGTGGGGGCGGTCGAGCGGCTGATCGACTACGTCACCGACACCGCTTGAGCAGGGAGATCGCACCCCACAAGCACGCTCCGATCTCAAGGCACCACTTTGCGTGGCCGATGCAGGTGGTGTGAGGTTCTCCTTCGACGGCACGGCGCAGTACAGCCTGCGTTCAGGATTGGTGGCGGGCACCTACGCGCTGACCGTGGTACCGGTTGGGGTGGCAACGCTCCTCGTGCCCCACGGTGCCACCCTGGCGCCCCGATACATGGTGGCGGGAATCCTGCTCCTTGGGGTCATCGTCACCTACGTGATCGTCAAGCTGCTCAGAATGAGCCAGGGTCCGGTTCAGATCTCCCCGTGGACGGTGGCGATCATGGCCTCCATCGCCACCATCGTGGTCGGCCTCGCGCAGGCCGCAGACGGGGGACCGTTGGCCGTCTATCTGGACCTGTTCCTCGTCACCACGGTCTTCGCCGCGGTGGTGGGGGACATCACGATGCGCTTGTCGGGGCTCGCCGTCACCACCGCCGCGGTGGCCTGGAGCTCGTGGGAGGTCGGGATCAGGAGCTGGACCTATGTGACGTTGCTCGTCATGATGACGTCGGTGTGCGGGGCGGCGTCGTTCATGGTGGCACACTCCGTCGCCGACCTGATCGGGATAGGTCGGTCGCGCCGGCAGGTCGACGAGCTGACCGTGCTCGGCACGAAGGCCGAGACGATCGAGGAGGGCCTGGCGACATGCCTGCCTGCCGTGGACCAGGTGCTGCACGCTCGTCGAGTGGTGGCCTTCCTCGATCGGGAGGGATCGGGCAAGTACGCACCGGTGGTGGCATGGCCCGAGCCCAGCGGCGACGACGCCGACCTCGTCCGTCTCCAGGGCTTCGATGAGGCGACGTCGACCCGCCACAGGGTGGTCCAGCGTGAGCACTGCTTCATCCCGATCGGGAAGACCTTGTCGGGGAATCTGGTGATCGTCGTCGTCAGACGCTCGGGGCGCGCCCGTTCGCTGGCGGAGGTCACCGAGGTGGCCAACGCTCTGACCGGGAGCTTCCTGCGCATGAGCGGTCGCGTCGCCTTCGTCGACCAGCTCCGTCGCGAGAGCATGGTCGATCCACTGACCGGGCTTCCGAACCGCCGCACCCTGTACGGCCGGCTCGAGCTCGAGATCGAGCTCAGCGTCCGGACCGGAGCGCCGATGTGTGTGGCCATGGTCGACCTCGACCACTTCAAGGAGTTCAACGACAGCTACGGGCACCTGGCCGGAGACGAGATGCTGCGATTCGTCTCGGCCACCATGGCCACCGCCTGCCGCCGCCAGGATCTTCTGGCCAGGTTCGGTGGTGAGGAGTTCTGCTTCGTCCTCACCGCGATGGGCATCGAGGACGCCTTGGCGGTGATGGAGTTGGTCCGGGGACTTCCGTACCGGGTGCGGGACCGACGGCCCCTGACCGTCTCGATCGGAGTGGCCGAACGGGTCGACGGGGATGACGTCGCGTCGCTGATCGGCCGGGCCGATCAAGCGCTGTACTCGGCGAAGAGAGCCGGGCGTAACCAGGTGATGGCAGCGACCGATGCTTCCTCCGGACGCGTCGAACCAGGGGACGACGTGGAGGAGGGGCAGTCCCGGTGAACTTCTACCGCGACGACCTGACTCCGGAGGAGTTCCGAGGAGGTCTGATCTCCGCAGCCATCGGACTGTCGATCGTCGTCCCCGTCGGGGTCACCCTCCTCCTCCCCCGCGCTTCGCATCTACGGGCCGGGTACCTCATCGCCGCCTTCTCGGCGGTCGGCGCGGTCGGCGCCTACGTGGTGGCGCACCTGATGGCGCTCGGGCGCTCCGGGTTCACTCGCCTGAACCCGACGACCACCTTCGTGCTCGTGGTCCTTCTCGAGGTCGGCATCGCACTCCTCGATGTGGCGGCAGGCGGCCCGATCGGTCTCTATCAGTCCGTTCTCGTGCTCAACGCGATCTTCGTCGGCATCATCGGGGACCTGGTGATGCAGGCCAGCTTCTGGGCGGTGGCCTTGGTGCTCATCTCGTGGAGCAGCTGGGCTACCGGTCTCCGGGGCGGAACGCTCGTCACCGTGGTCGCAGTGGCTGCTGCCGTCATGGCCGCATCGCAGGCGATGATCGGTACGACGATCCGCAGCTACTCACAGTTCGGGCACTCCACTTCGATACTCGATGACATGACCGACGTGGCCATCGCCTCTGACACGTTCGAGCAAGGCCTGGGGCAGGCGATGGCCCTTCTCCCAGAGGCGTTCCCCTGTGGCCACGTCACGGTCTTCGTGCGGTCGGTGGGCGAGGAGAATTGGAACATCGTCGCCGCCTGGCCGTCCCGCCGACCGGAGGACGAGGCCCTGTCCCGATTCCCGGGCTTCGTCGAGGCGGTGGACTCCTTCAATGCGGTCGTCACGCGGGACCACTGCTTCATACCGGTGGGGTTCACCGGTGCCGGCGAGCTGACGGTCGCCCTGGATCGGGATGCGCGGAAATGGAAGGGTGACCCGTTCTCGCTCGAGATGACCGGGGCCATGGCCGCAGGACTCCTACGGGTGGCGTCCCAGATCGACCAGGTGGACCTGCTGCGGGCCACGAGCCGGACCGACGCGCTCACCGGTCTGGCGAATCGCCGGGTCCTCACCGAACGGGCAGAGACGGAGATGGCGAGGAGCCGACGTTCCGGCGCGCCCTTGAGCGTGGCGATCCTCGACATCGACCACTTCAAGGCCTACAACGACGAGTTCGGCCATCTGGCCGGCGACCAGGTCCTGGCCTCCATCTCGCTCCTGATGGCCGACCGGCTCCGCGGGCAGGATCTCCTCGTGCGTTACGGGGGCGAGGAGTTCTGCACTCTGCTCCCCGACGTCGACGCAATCGGGGGACGCGTCGTCGTGGACGAGCTCCGTGCCCTGGCACGGACCACCCCGTCACATACGGTCGTGACCATCTCAGGAGGGGTGGCCCAGTGGGACGGAGCGGAGAGCTTCGAGGCTCTCCTGGAGCGGGCCGACCAGGCCCTGTACACGGCCAAGCGGTCGGGACGCGACCGGACGGTAGTGGCGAACCCTCACGAAGCGGAACCGATCTGAGCCGACGCCTGCCCTCGGCACCCGACGCGGTCCACGTGCCGACTGCCGCGGGACACCGGCGTTCAGCCTTTGTTCCCGGCTCCTTCCGACCAGGTGCCAGGGCCCGGCCGGGGCGCCTTCGCTCGTTCAGCCCCTGGACCAGGGACGTTCGCGACGCACCGCGGTCGGCTTGGCCCACCACCGGCCACTGAACCGCCAGCCCGGACCGGCCCTGGACGGCTCCTCGACGGTCACCACCGGGCGCGGCCACGCCTGGTCCACCGCGGCGGCCAGCACCGCTACCACCGCCGGATCGATCTCCGGGCGCGGCGTGAGGCCGTGGAACCGGGTGTCCACGCTCACAGGGGCATGTTCCCGTGCTTGCGCTTGGGCAGCTCCTCGCGCTTGGAGAGCAGGAGGGCCAGGCTCTTCACCAGTACCCGCCGGGTCTCGGCCGGGTCGATGACGTCATCGACGTAGCCCCGCTCGGCCGCCGCATACGGGTTGGCGTACCGCTCGGTGTACTCCTCCACCAGCTCCTTGCGCCGGCCCGCCGGGTCGGAGGCTTCGGCCAGGTCGCGCCGGTAGACGATCTCGACCGCGCCCTCTGGCCCCATCACCGCCAGCTCAGCCGACGGCCAGGCGTAGGCCAGATCGGCGCCGATCGACTTGGAGTTCATCACCACGTAGGCGCCGCCGTAGGCCTTGCGCGTGATGATCTGCACCCGGGGCACGGTCGACTCGCAGTAGGCGTAGAGAAGTTTGGCGCCGTGCCGGATGATGCCGCCGTACTCCTGATCGGTCCCGGGCATGAACCCGGGGACGTCCACGAAGGTGACCAGGGGGACGTTGAAGGCGTCGCAGGTCCGGACGAACCGCGCACCCTTCTCCGAGGCGTCGATGTCGAGCACGCCGGCCAGCATCTGGGGCTGGTTGCCCACGATGCCGATCGCCCGGCCGTCGACCCGGGCGAAGCCGCACACCAGGTTCATGGCCCAGTGGTGGTTGACCTCGAAGAACTCGCCGTCGTCGACGACCGACTCGATGACCTTCTTCATGTCGTAGGGCTGATTGGGGGAGGCCGGCATCAGCTCCGACAGCTCGGGACAGAGCCGGTCCGGGTCGTCGCCCGAGTCGACCAGCGGTGCCTCCTCGAGGTTGTTGGAGGGCAGGAAGCTCAGCAGGTACCGGACGTCGTCGAGGCACGACTTCTCGTCCGGGGCCACGAAGGCGGCCACCCCCGACTTGGTGGCGTGGCTCATGGCGCCGCCGAGCTCCTCGAGCGTGACGTCCTCGCCGGTCACCGTCTTGACCACGTCGGGGCCGGTGATGAACATGTGGCTGGTGCCCTGGACCATGAAGATGAAGTCGGTCATGGCCGGGCTGTAGACGGCGCCCCCGGCGCACGGCCCCAGGATCACGCTGATCTGGGGGATCACCCCTGAGGCCTGGGCGTTCCGGTGGAAGATGCCGCCGTAGGAGTGGAGGGAGACCACACCTTCTTGGATACGGGCGCCGGCCCCGTCGTTGAGACCGATCATGGGCACCCCGATGGAGGCGGCCAGATCCATCACCTTGTGGATCTTCTCGGCGAAGACCTCGCCCAGGGCGCCGCCGAAGACGGTGAAGTCCTGGCTGAACACGCACACCCGGCGGTCGTCGATGGTCCCGAACCCGGTGATCACGCCGTCGGTGTAGGGGCGGTTGTCCTCGAGCCCCATGCCGTAGGCCCGGTGGCGGGCCAGCATGTCGAGCTCCTGGAAGGAGCCCTCGTCGAGCAGGTAGTCGAGGCGCTCCCGGGCGGTCATCTTGCCCTTGGCGTGGTGCTTCTCCACCGCCCGGCGTGACCCGGCGTTCCGGGCCTGCTCGCGCCGCTCGGCCAGCTCCTCCAGACGTTGCGTCATGGGGTGATCCATGGTGGACGAGGCTATCGGAACCGCCGAGGGGGCTCCGTCAGCCCTTCCGAGCGTGCGGTAGGCGCTCGTGGGTCGGCACTCGTGGGTCGGCACTCGTGGGTCGGTGTGGCAGGAACGGGTCCCGGTCGTCCGGGCCCGTCGGCTGGTTCGTTTTCGGAGTCGTGTCACACCTGCCGTTGTGTCACGTCTGCCACAAGTTCCGAATCGATCGGGGCGCCCGTCGACCTCGGACCACCCGGGAAGGTGGGGCAGGTGACACGACCGCTCAGCGGGGCTGGTTCACCCAGTGGGGTCCGCACCAGACATACGTGACCGGGTTCTGGGAGCCGGGAGCCCGGTACGACGCCACGCTGCGACCCAGGTAGCGCCGCTCGAGCTCCGGATCGCTGCGCCCCAACAGGATGTAGCGGGTCGCCGGGGTCGCCGGATCGCCGGAAGGCTCCCAGCCGTCGATCGAGCAGACGGCCCGGACCAGGTCGTCGACGACGATCACCGCCCACTTCGGGGAGCGGGGCGCCTCGGGGTCGGTCCACCGCCGCCCGATGCGCCACGGATACCGGGCGATGGAGGGGAGGTCGGCGGCGGCCAGCCGCAGCAGGACCACCTGGTGGGCCCGCTTGAACTTGGCCGGTCGGGCCAGGGCCGATCGCAGGGCATCGGCGGGCGCCCGCCGGCCAGGACCGGACGACCCCTCGCCGGCCAGTCCAAGAGCGTCGACGGCGACCTGCTCGGCTAGTGTCGCCTGCTCGCTGGTCAGGCCGTACCGGAGGATGTCGACCCTCACCGGTCGACCGCCGGACTCGATGGCCCGGACCCGGTCGCGGAGCGCCGCCGGCGTACCGGCATCTCCCGCCCGGAGGGCGGCGAGGCGGCGGAAGCACCGGTTGCCCTTTCCCCGACCGACGGCGAACGGCCGGCCGGTGCGGGGATCGACCAGCAGGTAGACGTAGGACCGCAGAGCGGCGGCCACGTCATCGGGGAAGACCTCTGACCCCGCGGGCATCCCCGCCGCCTGGGTCGGGCCGGACAACCGTGTGGTCGGCCCCTGGTCCGACTCCACTTCGCCGGTGCCTGCCCCGGTCGCGCCCCCCTCCATCGGACCGGTTCCTGCGTCCCTACTCCTGCACGAGCTCGATCAGGGTGCCAAAGGCACCCTTCGGGTGCACGAAGGCCACCGTGGTTCCCCGTGAGCCGGGCCGGGGAGCCTGGTCGATGGTCTGGCCGCCGTGGTCCTTCACCGACCGGAGGGCCACCGCGCAGTCGTCCACGCGGTAGCCGACGTGGTGGATGCCCTCACCCTTCTTCTCGAGGAACTTGGCCACCGGCGAGGCGTCCGAGGTGGGCGTCAGCAGCTGGATGTAGCTGTCGGCCACCTTCAGCAGGGCCTCCTCCACGCCGTCGGAGTCGATCCGCTCACGGTGGGCGACCGTGGCCCCGAAGGTGTCGGCGTAGTAGGCGATCGCAGCCTCGAGGTCGTGGACGGCGATGGCCACGTGGTCGATCTCGGTGAGCAGCGGTTCGGTCATGCGCCGTGCCTCCTGAACAGGGTGATGCGGTCCTCGCCGACCTTGGCCCGGAACTCGGGGTCGTCGATCCCGAGCCCCTCCTCGGGGGCCAGGCACAGGACGCCGATCTTTCCCTCGTGCAGGTTGCGATGCACCTGGTAGGCGGCCTCCCCCACGTTGTCGAGGGTGTAGACGGCCGACAGCGGGGGCAGGATCTTCCCCTCGTACACCAGCTGATTGGCGGCCCACGCCTCTCGGTAGTTGGCGAAGTGGGAGCCCCTGATGGTCTTCAGCTTCATCCACAGGTGCCGGTTGTCGTACTCGATCATGTAGCCGGAGGTGGCGGCGCAGGTCACGATGATCCCACCGCGCTTGGCGGCGAACACCGAGGCGCCCATGGTCTGGCGCCCGGGGTGCTCGAACACGATGTCGACGTCGTCGCCGACCAGTCCCCGGATGTCCTTGCCCAGCCGTCGCCACTCCGACTCGTCCTGGGTGTGCTCGTCCTCCCAGAACTTGTAGCCGGCCGCCTTGCGGTCGATGACCGCCTCCACGCCGAGGTCGTGGAGCAGCTCGACCTTCTCCGGTGAGGACACCACTCCCACCGGCGTCCCGCCCCCGTTGAGCACGTACTGGACGGCGAAGGCCCCGAGGCCTCCGGAGGCCCCCCACACCAGCACCTTGTCGCCCTGGCGCATGGAGGCGCCGTTCTTCGACACGATCATCCGGTAGGAGGTGGAGTTGCACAGGGCGTTGACCGCCGCCTCCTCCCACGACAAGTGCCGGGGCTTGGGCATCAGCTGGTTCGCCTTCACCACCGCCAGGTCGGCCAGACCGCCGAAGTTGGTCTCGAAACCCCAGATGCGTTGGTTGTCGGCCAGGATCGAGTCGTCGTGGGCCGACGGGCTCTGGTCGTCCACGTAGTTGCATTGGACGGTGATCCGGTCACCCGGCTTCCAGTTCCGCACGGCGGACCCGGTTCGCAGCACCACACCCGAGGCGTCGGAGCCGACGACATGGTAAGTCAGGGCGTGCCGAGCACCCCACGTGCTCTCACGCCCCAGCCGGTCGAGGAAGCCGAAGGTCGGCAGCGGCTCGAAGATGGCGGTCCACACCGTGTTGAAGTTGATGGCGCTGGCCATCACCGCGATGTAGACCTCGTCGGGAGCCAGCTCCGGCACCGCCACCTCGTCGACGTGCAGCGACCTGCGTGGGTCCTTCTCCTCCGACGGGAGGCCGTCGAAGAGGTCGACCTCGTCGCGGCGCACGAACGCCGCACGGTAGGTGTCGGGCAGCGGGATGGAGGCGATGTCCTCGCCGGAGGCCCCCGACTGGATGGCTGAAAGGAACTCCTGCATGGGTGGGGAGGATAGCCCGCCCGACGGTGCCCACCACCCTCCGGTTACCGGCCGGTCACCTGGTGGGGGCCCCGGCCGGGACCGCCCGGGCCGGGCGTGGGACGTCCGGTGCCAGGGCCGGTATCCTGGTGCTGCCGTGGTGGACCCGAAGGGGGGCCACCGCCTGATCAGGCCGTCAGGCCTCGGAGGTCGTTATGTCCGGTTCCGTCATCGTCGCAGGTGCACGCACCCCCATCGGCAAGCTTTCGGGGGCGCTGGCCAGCTTCTCCGCCACCGAGCTTGGCGGGTTCGCCATCGCCGCCGCCCTGGAGCGGGCCGGAGTCAAGCCCGAGCAGATCGACTATGTGTTCATGGGCCAGGTCATCCTGGCCGGCACCGGCCAGATCACCGCCCGCCAGGCGGCGGTCCACGGGGGCATCCCCATGGACACCCCGGCCACCACCGTCAACAAGGTGTGCCTGTCGGGGCTGAACGCCATCTACCTGGCCGACCTGCTGATCAACGCCGGTGAGGCGGACATCGTGATCGCCGGCGGCATGGAGTCGATGACCCAGGCGCCCTACCTGCTGCCGGGGGCCCGGGGCGGCTACCGGATCGGCGACCAGAAGGTCGTGGACTCGATGATGTACGACGGGCTGTTCTGCGCCTTCGACCAGTGCGCCATGGGCCTCGCCACCGAGCGGTACAACGGGGCAGACGGGGTCTCCCGGGAGCGCCAGGACGCCTTCAGCGCCGCCTCCCACGAGCGCGCCGCCGCCGCCATCAAGGACGGCAAGTTCGCCGAGGAGATCGTCCCGGTCAGCGTGCCCCAGCGCAAGGGCGACCCGATCGTGGTCGACACCGACGAAGGTGTGCGGCCGGAGACGACCACCGAGTCGCTGGGCAAGCTTCGTCCGGCCTTCGACAAGGAGGGCACCATCACCGCCGGGAACGCCTCGCAGATCTCGGACGGGGGCGCTGCCGTGGTGGTGATGTCCAAGGCCAAGGCCGAGGAGCTCGGCGTCACCCCCCTGGGCGAGCTGGTGAGCTACGGGCAGGTGGCCGGACCCAGCCCGTCGCTGCTCCACCAGCCGTCCCACGCCATCACCGTGGCGCTCGGCAAGGCCGGCCTTGCCGTGGGCGACGTCGACCTGTTCGAGATCAACGAGGCCTTCGCCGCCGTCGGCCTGGCCTCGGCCGACGACCTCGGCATCTCGGGGGACGTGGTCAACGTCAACGGCGGCGCCATCGCCCTCGGGCACCCGGTCGGGATGTCCGGCACCCGGGTCGCCCTCACCGCCTTGCTCGAGCTGAGGCGCCGCGGCGGCGGCACCGCCGCCGTCAGCCTCTGTGGCGGTGGCGGACAGGGCGACGCCGCCATCCTCCGCACCCTGTAGGCATCGGTACCGACCACCCCGTACCCCACTCCTCGCCAGGAGGAAGGCGCGTGGTGACGGCTCAGTACGGGGGCTTGAACAGCCCCGCCAGCGAACCGCGGCCGTCGGCGCACGCCTGCCACGTCTCGACCTCGAGGGCCACCACCGCCAGCGCGCAGGTCGGGAAGCCGTGGGCCCGGAGGAGCGAGCGGTCGTCCCCCTCGATCTCCTCCTCGACGTCGGACCCGGGCACCGGGGAGACGAGCTCCCAGACCAGTCGGTAGATGGTCGGGTTGTGCCCGACCATCAGCGCGCTCCGGACATCGTCGTCGATCTCTTGGATGACACGGAGGGTCGTCTCGGTGGTCGCCCCGTAGAGAGAGCGGAAGGCGTCGAGGGGCAGGCGGTCCCCCATTGCCCGGTTCACCAGCTCCGCCGTCTGGCGGGTGCGGACGGCGGCCGAGCAGAGGGCCACCTCGGGAAGCGCCACCTGCCGCAACCCGAAGACGCCCTCCCCGGCGCCGAGTCGACGCCCGAGCGCGGTGGCGTCACGCCGTCCCCTGGCGGTGAGGGGGCGCTCCATGTCCCCACCGCCTCGCGGAGGGTCGGAGGCGGCCTTGGCGTGGCGCAACAGCCAGAGATACTTCACCGTGGACGGCACCGGGGGTGGGCGATCACGACCGGGACCAGTCAGGCGTCGACGACCCGGCGGCCCTCGAGCGCCCGGCCCAACGTCAGCTCGTCGGCATACTCGAGGTCGCCCCCCACCGGCAGCCCGCTGGCGATCCGGGTGACGGTGAGCCCCATCGGCTTGAGGAGGCGGGCCAGGTACATGGCGGTGGCCTCGCCCTCGAGGTTGGGATTGGTGCACAGGATCACCTCGGAGATCCCCTCCTCGTCGACCCGGGCCAACAGCTCGCGCACCCGCAGCTGATCGGGGCCGATGCCCTCGATCGGGTTGAGGGCGCCTTGCAGCACGTGGTAACGGCCGGAGAACTCGCCGGTCTTTTCCACGGCCACGATGTCCCGGGGGTCCTCCACCACGCAGACCGAGGTGACATCCCGGCGGTCGTCGAGACAGATGGCGCACAGCCCCCCTTCGGCCACGTTGAAGCAGCGGGTGCACAGGGTGATGCGCTCTTTGACATCGATGATGGCCTGGGCCAGCCGGAGGGCGTCCTCGGGGGCCACCTTCAGAAGGTGGAAGGTGATCCGCTGGGCCGACTTCGGCCCGATGCCGGGCAGGCGCCCCAGCTCGTCGATGAGCGACTGCAGGGGCCCCGAGAAGACCGCCATCTACTGCACCTCCTCGGCGCCGGGAAACGCCTGGAGCACCCGGGCCTGGGCCGAGTGGTCGTCGGTGGCCACCTCACCCATCTCGTCCTCATCAAAGGCGGAGAGGTCCTGGGGATCGTCCTCGATCGGAGGGGACGGCGGCGGGACGGCCGGGGCGGCCCGGGGCGACGGCGCCGCCGGCTCGCCCGGCGAGGCGGGAAGGTCCGCGGCGGCGGGAGCCGGGTCGGCGCCGGTCGGAGGCGGCCCGTCGACCACCAGGGACAGGACGACCGGCTGCCCGAAGTACTCGGACAGGGCGGGCTCGACGTCGGACCGGATCTCCTCGCACCGCATCCGGTGGATCTCGTTGGGGAGCCCGAAGACGGCCCGGCCGTCTTCCACGCTGACGAACCGTCCCGCCTGGTACAGGGCCTTCGCCTTGGGGCGGAGCTGCCCGAGGATATGGTCGCCCCACGCCTGGACCAGCTGGTCCCGCGTGGGGAACGATGCCCCGGGCGAAGGCGTGGGCCTGGCGGGCGGGGCCGCATCAACGGACGTGGCCGCCGGCTCAGGGGGTGCGGGAACGGGGGCCGGTGGAGGCGCCGGGGCGGCCGTCTCCCGACGCACAGCCCCGAGGGTCTTACGGGTCGCCGCGGCAGGGGCCGGGGCGGGAGCGGCCGGCGCCGCCGAGGGCGCAGGTTCCACAGGCGGGCGGGCGGGAGCCGCCGGGGGGGCGGGTGGCTGGGTCACCGCGTGGGTCGGCGTCGGTCCGGGCGGGGCGGCGGCGGGAGCGGCGGAACGCTCCAGCCGCTCGATCCGGACCAACATCGCCTCGGGGGACTCGTCGGCCTCCGGGTGAGCCAGCCGCACCAGCGCCACCTCGAGGTTCACCCGGGGATCGGGGGCGTCGCGCATGCCGACCTGAGCGCGCCCGAGGACCTCCAGGGCCCGGACCAGGGCGGGCAGGCCCAGCCGCTTGGCCACTCCGGCGATGGCGTCGCGCTCGGTCCCGACCACCGCCACCAGGTCGGGCGCCACCGTGGCCAGGAACCCCTGGCGGAGCAGGTCCACCAGGTCGCCGGCCAGCTGCTGCGGGCTGAAGCCGGCGGAGGTGAGGTGCCCCACCGCCACCAGCGCCCGCCCGGCGTCCCGGTCGGCGAGGGCCTCGACCATCTCGTCGAGCTCGGGGAGGTCGTCTTCCACCGAGTCGGACGTCGCCACCTGGTCGAGGACGGACAGGGCGTCCCGGGCCGAGCCGCGTCCCCGGCGCACGGCCACGTCCAGCGCCTCGTCGGGCACCTCGAGGTGGGCGTCCCTGCGAACCTGCTCGAGGAGGTCGCTGAGGGTGTCGGCCCCCAACAGCCGGAACTCGAAGTGCTGGGTCCGGCTGCGGATGGTGGGGAGCACCTTCTGCGGGTCGGTGGTGGCCAGCACGAAGATCACGTGGGCCGGTGGTTCCTCCAACGTCTTCAGGAGGGCGTTGGAGGCCGCCGTGGAGAGCATGTGGACCTCGTCGACGATGTAGACCTTCTGGCGCCCCGGGGTTCCCAGCGCCGCCCGGGACACCAGGTCTCGCATGGCCTCCACCCCGTTGTTGGAGGCGGCGTCGAGCTCGTGGACGTCGAGCGAGGTCCCTTTGGCGATCTCGAGGCACGAGGAGCACACGCCACACGGTTCGCCGTCGCGGAGGTCGGTGCAGTTGAGCGCCTTGGCCAGTATCCGGGCGGTGGACGTCTTGCCCGTCCCCCGTGGGCCGCTGAAGAGGTAGGCGTGGGCCACCCGGCCGTCCCGCACGGCGTTGCGGAGGGCGAGGACCACGTGGTCCTGCCCCTTCACCTCGGCGAACGTCGAGGGCCGGAACCGACGGTAGAGCGACTGGTAGGGCGCCCCGTCGTCAGCGTCGTCCGGCGTGTCGTCTCGAGCGTCGGCCACGTCGGGGGAGCCTACCGGCCGCCGGGGACGGCAGGCCCCGGCGTTCGGTGCGACGGCCAGGTTGGCTACGGCACACGGCCTGACCCGCTGAGAGCTGCTGCCTTCCGACCCTGACTCGATTCACAGGGGACCGTTGCGCAGGACCCAGCCGCCGCACGGAACGTCGGGGCTGCACCAGCGTACTCGGCGTCGGGCCGGGGCGGGGAGGCGGAGTAGCCTGTCGGGGCTGTACACACCGCCGGAGGAACAGATCCCAGGGTGGTGTGCTGTCCGGAGGCGTGCGAGAGCGGCCGAATCGGCACGATTGGAAATCGTGTGTGGGGAAACTCACCGTGGGTTCAAATCCCACCGCCTCCGCCACATGGGAACCGACGCGCACGTGGACGACGATGCCGCCATGGTGGTGGCGTTGACCGAGGCCGAAGAGGCTCTGGCCCACGGCGACGTGCCCATCGGTGCCGTGGCCCTGGTCGGCGGCAGGGTGGTGGCGGCACGTCACAACGAGCGCGAGCAGCGTGGCGATCCGATCGCCCACGCTGAGCTGCTGGCCCTGGCCGACGCGGCGAGGGTCGTCGGCACCTGGAGGCTGTCCGAGGTCACCCTGGTGGTCACCGTGGAGCCGTGCCCGATGTGCGCCGGAGCGCTGGTGGCGGCCCGGGTCGGCCGACTGGTGTTCGGTGCCACCGATGCCAAGGCCGGCGCCTGCGGCTCGCTCTACAACCTGTGCGCGGACCCGAGGCTCAACCACGAGGTGCCGGTCACCGCCGGGGTCAGGGCCAGCCAGGCCTCAGCCCTCCTCAGCGGGTTCTTCGACGCCCGACGCCGCGGCTAGCCTCTCGGACGGAGGGATGCGAGAGCGGCCGAATCGGACGGTCTCGAAAACCGTTGTGTCGCAAGGCACCGTGGGTTCGAATCCCACTCCCTCCGCCACGGGGTCCTCCCGTAACTGGGCCCCTCGAAGTGACGAGACCCCCCGCCTAGCTGCCGTCGGCAGTCAGACGGGGGGTTTCGTCCTATCCACCTGGCCCGGAGCGGTCCTCCGGATCAGCTCACAGTCAGGGTGAACGTCTGCGTGGCCGTACCGGCGCTGTTGGTGGCCTTCACCGTGAGCGTGTAGGTGCCCGCCGTCTTCGGGGTCCCGCTGAGGGTCACCGTGCCGCTTCCGCTGTTGGTCCAGGTCAACCCGGCCACCGTCCCGGTGTGGGTGACGGTGGGCACCGGGTAGCCGGCAGTCGTGAACTTGAAGCTGAACGCCGTGCCGTGGGTGGCGGTGGCCGACGAGGCGCTGGTGATGGTCGGGGTCTGCCGGTTGGTCAGCGTGAAGGTCTGGGTGGAGGTCCCCAGGGTGTTCTTGGCCGAGATGGTGATGGTGTAGACGCCTCCGGAGCCGGCGTTGGGAGTACCGGAGAATGCGCCGGTTCCGTTGCCGTTGTCGGTGAAGCTGATCCCGGCCGGCAGGCTTCCGGTCTCGGACAGGGCCGGCAGCGGGTAGCCGCTGGCCTTGACGGTGAAGCCGAACGTCGAGCCCACGGTAGAAGTGGCGGTGGCGGCGCTGGTCACCACCGGCGGCCCGTCGGCGGTGAGCACGAACGACTGGGTCGTCGAGCCCCCGGAGTTCTTGGCGGTGATGGTGATCGGGAAGATGCCGCCGCTGGTGGCAGGCCCGGTGATGTCCGCCGTCCCGTCACCGTTGTTGCTGAAGCTGACGCCCGGAGGCAAGGTGCCCTTCTCGCTCAGGCTGGTGGTGAAGGTGGCGGACTGGCTGCTGGCCACGGTGGTCACCTTGAAGTCGAAGGTGGCTCCCACCGTGATGGTGGTCGACGCCGGGCTGGTGAAGACCGGGACGTTGGCGCCGGTGGTACCAGCGGCCTTGACGGTGAGGACGAAGGTCTGCGTGGCTGAACCGGCGGTGTTGGTGGCGGTGAGCGTGAGCGTGGAGGTCCCCGCTGCCGCGGTGCCGGCGATCGCCGCCGTTCCGTTCCCGTTGTTCGTGAACGTCACTCCGGACGGCAACGCTCCCGCCTCGGTCAGAGACGCCGTCGGATAGGCGCGTGTGGCCACGTCGAAGCTGAACGCCGTGCCCGCCGTCTCGGTGAGAGTGGCGACGCTGGTGATGGTCGGTACCTGGTCCACCGTGAGCGTGAACGCCTGGCTCGTACTTCCGGCGGTGTTGGTGGCGACGAAGTTGATCGGGTAGATGCCGCTGTCCGTGGCCGCCGGCGTCCCGGCGAGGGTGGCCGTACCGTTGGTGCCGGCGGTGAAGGTCACCCCGGCCGGGAGCGTCCCCCGTTCGGTCAACGTCGGGGTGGCGGTGCCGGTGGCCGTGACGGTGAACGTCCCCGCCTTGCCGGCGGTGAAGGTGCTCGACGCAGCACTGGTGATGATGAGCGACCCGCTGATGACGGTCAAGGTGAACGCCTGGGTGGCGGTGGCCGTGCTGTTGGCCGCGCTGATGGTCAGGGGGAAGGTACCCACGCTGGCCGAGGTCAGCGTTCCGGCCAGGGTGGCGGTGCCGTTCCCGTTGTCCGTGAACGTCACTCCGGGCGGCAACGCTCCCGCCTCGGTCAGCTTCGGAGCCGGGAATCCGGTAGTCATGACGGTGAACGATGCCGGCTGGCCGACGGTGAAGGTCGTCGACGTCGCACTGGTGATGGCCGGGGCGCCGCCAACCGTCAGCGTGAACGCCTGTGAGCTGGACCCTCCGCTGCTGCTGGCCGAGATGGTGATCGGGTACGCACCACCGCTCCCGGCGGCTGGCGTCCCGGCCAGGCCGGCGGTGCCGTTCCCGTTGTCGATGAAGGTCACCCCTGCCGGGAGCGTCCCCGACTCGGAGAGCGCCGGTGCCGGCGATCCGGTGGTGGTCACGGTGAACGTGCCGGCCTGAGCCACCGCGAACGTCGCCGATGCGGCGCTGGTGATGACCGGAGGCGAGCTTCCGGCGGTCACCGTGATGGTCAGGGCCAGGGTAGCCGTGCTGCCGGAGCTATTGGTGGCCGAGATGGACACCGGGTAGGTCGCGGCGGAGCCGGTCGCCGCGGTTCCGGCGACGGTGGCCGTCCCATTCCCGTTGTCCACGAAGGTGAGGCCCGACGGCAGGGCTCCCGTCTCGGTGATGGACGGCGCCGGATAGCCGGTGGTTGTCACCTGGTACGTGCCCGACACCCCGGTGACGAAGCTGGCCGTGGCCGCACTGGTGATGGTCGGGGCCTGGGCGTTGGTCAGGGTGAAGGCCTGGGTGGTGGTGCCCGCTGAGCTGGTGGCGGTGATAGTGATCGGGTAGCTCCCCCCGCTACCCGAGGCCGCGGTGCCGGCCAGGGTGCCGTTGCCGTTGCCGTTGTCGGTGAGGGTGATCCCGGCGGGCAGGGCCCCCGTTTCGGTGATGGCCGGGGCCGGCTCGCCGGTGGTGGTCACCGTGGCGCTGAAGGGCGCCCCCACGATGGAGGTGGCCGAGTTGGCGCTGGTGATGACCGGCGCCACCGACTCGGTGAGGGTGGTGGTCCCGGTGCCGGGGACGCTCGTCCAGTCGGACAGCTCGCCACCGTAGGACTGCCCGAAGGCGGCCCCGCTGACGGTGGTGCCGGGCGGGACGGTCAGCGGCACGTTGACGGCGCTCCCTCCCGAGTTGGTCACGGTGACCACCCCGTTGGTCTCGGTGGCGGTGACGGTGGGGGAGGCCGCGGCCTGCACAGCCGACCAGGCGGACTGGTCCCCGAGCACGTCGCCCACCGCGCCCAGCGTGAGCTGCTGGTAGGGGGTGGTGGCGTTGAAGTAGGAGTCGTACTCGGAGATCAGCGGGTTCAGCACCTCGTAGAGCG
>JBKQTE010000003.1:0-7134 GCA_052143315.1 Acidimicrobiales bacterium
CCCCCCCCCCCGATCTGCTCCCTACGCCATCAACCACCGCAGCTTCCCTTCCACCTAAGGAGAACACCAGAACTATGAGAACCATGAGAACGTCACCGCTGAGGCGCCGCATTGCGGTCGCCGGCACAGTCGGAGTCACCGCCCTGATCGCCACCATGGGGCTCGGCGCCGGTGTCGCATCCGCCACCCCGACCGACCCGCCCGGAGGGGCGACGCCCGTCGCTCCCAGCTTCAACAACGGTGTGGTCAACACCGTCCGTGGCTCGGGCTCCGATACCACCTTCTTCATGATGCAGAAGATCAGTGACCTCTACACCAGCGCCGGCCTGTACGGCTGCACGCTGAACACGGGCACCGGCAACACGCTCTACAACACGGGGTTCACCTCGTCGGGGACCAACGCCGAGTACTACTGCCAGGCCAACGACAACGCCACGACCACCGACACGGCTGACAACTGGAGCCGCACCGAGGTCTCCGAGGGCGTCGACGACGTAGGGTCCACCGCCGGCCAGGAGCAGCTCTGCGGTTCCACGGTGCTGGCATCGCCGTACACCGTCGACTTCGCCCGCTCGTCCAAGCCGGCCGGCACCTACTGCAGCGGCCTGGTGGAGACCGGGTACGCCAAGGACAGCGTGCCGGCGGTCGAGTTCCAGATCAGCCCGGCCTCGGTCGGCACGGCGACCTTCAGTACCTACGCAGCGGTCAACGGCGGCAACATCGGTGACGTGGCCAAGGGCTGGGAGCCCGGTGACGCCCTCGCCGGTCCCTTCACCGGCACGGCCTTCGCCAACCTGTCGAACGCCGACAACACCGGCGGCTCCAACAGCACGGCCTACCGGCTGTGGTGCGCCCACGGTCTGTCCAATCAGATCACCGACTGGGGCCAGCTGACCAACCTGGGGCCGAACCTGGCTGCGCCGAACGTGACGCTCACCAACGGCTCGACCACCGCCACGCTGAGCAACGCGCTTCCGGCTAACGTCACCGGCGGCGCATCCGAGATCATCACCGACCTCACCACCTCGGGTAACCTGGCCTCGGGCACCTACGTCTCGTCGGTCAGCGGAACCACGGTGACCCTGTCGCAGGCGGCCACCGGCTCCGGCACGGACAACCTGTCCATCGCCATCGGCACCGCCGAGGCGGTCGGCTCCGGCGGTGCCATCGGCCTCCCGGTCCGGATCCTCGGCGTAAACCCGAGTTCGGGCACCGAGGCCACCTGGGCCAGCTACGCGGAGAGCGGTGTCTCGGGCGGCGGTTGCGCCTCGAACACCAACGGCTCGGCGGAAGTCGATCCCAACTCGTCGACGGCCACCGGTGACAACGCCGGCCCGCACGTCGCGCTCGAGAACAACGCCTCGCAGATCGGGGACTTCGGTGCGGCCGACTTCCCCGGTGACTACGCCGACCAGGCGGTCGAGCTGGCCACCACGCTTTACTACGAGTCGAACGGCGTCTACAGCTCGAACCCGTACTCGGGGGCGGCGACCATCAACGCCACCACCTATGCCGCCACCAAGCTCAGCCTGAACAGCAAGACGCCGACCACGACGGCAGTGCTGAACAACCTGTACCCGACGGCACGGACGCTGTTCAACGTCTATAACACCGCCACGGTGAAGGCATCGACCGCCGGCTTCCTCAACTGGATCTGCGACTCGCAGACGGCGATCACCAAGCAGAAGGACAACTCGACCGGGATCAACTTCGACACGGAGCTGAACTCGATCATCACCTCCTTCGGCTTCACCCGCCTCACCGACACCTCAGCGGTCGCCTCGGGTGGGAACACCCCGCCCGACAACATCAGCGGCGGTGGCATCAACACCTCCTGCGCTTCCGGCCTGAACACGGGCAGCACCGCCGGCAACGGCACCCCGCCGATCACCGCGGTAGAAAACCCAGAAGGCTAGGAGGAGCAGCGCACCATCATCCGTGGCCGGCTCCCGGCACCACGGAAGCAGTGCCCAGGCCCGGGGGGTCCGGCGAGCGATCGCCGGCCTCCCCGGGTTTCGGGGTTCCAGGACAAGTATCGGAATTCGAAGTGCACCGCAGGAGACGAAGCACACAGTGCGTCGACGGATGACGGATCGGCCGGCCACTGCCGAGGCGTGCGGCAGGGCCCCAGGTGAAATGAGAGCAGTGACCAAGGCAACATCCCGAAGCGACACCCCGGTCGGACGGCGCAGCGCCACCCGTCGGCCCCTCATCCGCCTCCTGGGAGGACTGGTGCTCCTCAGCACCGTCGCCGTCGGGCTCGTGGGCTCCGCCGGCGCCATCACGATCAACACCAGCGGCCAGCAGGTCCCCGGGTCCGCGGTGGCCATCAACCCCGACCCCGTCACGGGCGACACCGTCACGCCGGGCACGCCGTTCTCAAGCGGCCAGACCATCAAGGTGACCGTGCCGGCCGAGTCGGTCCTCAGCCTCACCGGGAACGTGGAGATCCTGGAGTGCGCCGCCCCGAACGGGGTGCTGCCCACCCAGCCCACCCAGTGCGACCCGAACACCAAGTCGGCCGACACCATCATCCCCAACCCCGACGGCTCCTTCTCCATCTCCGACTACCCGATCTACGCCCTGCCGGACGTCACGAGCCTGGGCGAGAGCCCCACGGGCACGCCGGTCTGCAGCAACACCGCCGCCACCGAGTGCGTCTTGGGGTTCTTCGACAACTACAACAGCTTCACCTCCCCGTACCTCCTGTCCCAGGCCTTCTACATCAACCCGACCGCGGGTGACACCGGCGCCGACCCGGGGGACGGCAGCGCTCCGTCGGCGGCGACGGCCCCCTCGGGGACCCTCTCGACGGCCCAGGTCAGTACGGCCACGGCGGTGGCCGACGGTTCCGACTCGTCGACGATCACCGTCACCCTCCTCGGGACGAACACCCAGCAGGCGACCGTGCCGATCCCGAACGCCCCGGTTACGATCGCCCAGGGGACCGGGCACTCGAAGATCACACCGACCTCGGGCACCACCGACTCCGCCGGGGTGGCCACCTTCACCGTCACGGACGACACAGCCGAGTCGGTGACCTACACCGTGAGCAGCGGATCCGTGACGCTGCAGCAGACCGCCGCGGTCACGTTCGCCGCCCCCACCCCCTCGGCGGTGAGTTCCACCGTGGCCGCCTCGCCGACGACCGTGCCGGCCGATGGCAGCACCGCGTCGACCATCACCGTGACCGTCAACGACCAGGCCGCACTGCCGCAGCCGATCGAGGGCGTGACGGTCTCCCTGGCCCAGGGGACCGGGAGCTCGGTCATCACCACCGTCTCCGGCACCACCAACGCCTCGGGGGTGGCCAAGTTCTCGGTGACCGACACCGCCGCGGAGCAGGTGACCTACACCGCCACCGCCGGCACCACCGGGCTGCAGGCGAAGCCCACCGTGACCTTCGGGAACCCGACAGCGTCGGCCACCGTCTCGACGGTGGTGGCAGCGACGTCGCCGGCCGACACCGGGGCGGGAGCAGGCACCACGGTCACCGTGACGCTGCTGACCGCCACCGGGGACCAGCCGGTGAGCGGCAAGCAGGTCACCCTGGCCGGCTCCGGCTCGGCGATCGTCAGCCCGGACGCCTCGTCTCCGGTGACCACCGGCACCAATGGCCAGGCGGAATTCACGGTCACCGACACGGTGGCCGAGACGGCGACCTTCACCGCCACCGACGTGACCGACAGCCTCACCCTGTCGGCGACCGCCCAGGTTGTGTTCCAGACCCCGGCCGCCCCGACCGTGTCGCCGACGTTCTCGACGGTGTCCTACTCCCCGAGCACCGCCCCGGCCGACGGGACCACCGCCTTCAACGTGGTGGTGACCGTGAGGGACACCAATAAGCACGCGGTGGTGGGCGACGTGGTCACCGTGGCCCCGGCCACGCCCGACGTGAAGGTCGACGTGACGGCCCAGGCGCCGAGCGGCGGGGCTCCTGACGGGGCTACCGACGCCAACGGCCAGGCCCAGTTCCAGATCCGGGACACCGTGGCCGAGTCGGTGACCCTCAAGGTGGTCGACACCACCCCGACCCCGAACGTGACAATCCAGCCCAGCTCGCCGGTCACGGTCACGTTCACCCCCGGAGGGGTCGACGGCGTGCAGTCGGAGGTGGCGGCCAGCCCGGCGGCGGTGGCGGCCAACGGCAGCACGCCCTCGACAGTGACGGTGACGCTCAAGGACCACTTCGGGAACGTGGTGCCCGGCCAGACGGTGAGCCTGCAGCAGGGGAGCGGGCACTCGATGATCTCCCCGTCCACCGCCACCACCAACAGCCAGGGGGTGGTCGACTTTTCGGTGACGGACTCCGCCAACGAGGTCGTGACGTACGACGCCGAGGTCACCAGCGACGAGGACCTGATCGTCACCCAGCGGGCCTCGGTCACCTTCGGCAACCCGCCGCCCATCCCCGCCTCCTCGGCGGATAGCACCATCGTCTCCAACTACAGCTCGGTGCCGGCCGACGGCGCCACGGCCGCCACCATCAACGTGCTGCTCTACGACGCCGCCGGCGACCCGGTCCCCGGGCGTGTCGTGGCACTCCACGCGTCGGGCGGGTCGTCGGTCATCACCGCGGTGTCCGCGACCTCCGACGCCACCGGCACCGCCACCTTCAAGGTGACGGACCGAACGGCGGAGACGGTCACGTACTCGGCCGAGGACACGTCGGACAACGTGGCGGTGTCCGGCGACGTCACCATCGTCTTCACCCCGGCCACCCCGGTGGCGGCCCACGGACTGAACGAGCCGGTGGTGGGCATGGCGGCCACCCCCGACGGCGGGGGCTACTGGCTGGTGGCCAGCGACGGCGGCATCTTCGCCTTCGGCGACGCCGCCTTCCACGGCTCCACCGGCTCGCTCACCCTCAACCAGCCCATCGTCGGCATGGCGGCCACCCCCGACGGCGGGGGCTACTGGCTGGTGGCCAGCGACGGCGGTATCTTCGCCTTCGGCGACGCGTCCTTCTACGGTTCGACCGGCTCGCTGACGCTCAACAAGCCGGTGGTGGGCATGGCATCCACGCCCGACGGCAGGGGCTACTGGCTGGTGGCCAGCGACGGCGGCATCTTCGCTCTCGGCGACGCCGGCTTCTAAGGGTCGACCGGCTCGCTGGCGCTGAACAAGCCGGTGGTGGGGATGGCGGCCACCCCCGACGGCGGGGGCTACTGGCTGGTGGCCAGCGACGGCGGCATCTTCGCCCTCGGCGACGCCGCCTTCTTCGGGTCCACCGGGTCGCTGGTCCTCAACGCCCCGGTGGTGGGGATGGCGCCCACCCACGATGGCAGGGGCTACTGGGACGTGGCCAGCGACGGCGGCATCTTTGCCGTCGGCGACGCCGCCTTCGACGGGTCGGCGGCGTAGATGGCCGCGCTCGACCGCATGCACGGCGCCCGACGGGGCCTGGCGTCGACCCTGGGGCTGGCGCTCGTGACCGTGGCGCTGCTCGCCTCCGGCTGTTCGAGCTCGCCGGCTGCCGGCGAGGGCTCGTCGGCGCTGCAGGTCAGCGGCACCTCGCAGGGATGGGTGTTCCACGACGGCCAGACCATCAAGGTGTCGATGGGCCCCAACAAGATCTTCGTGCCCTACAGCCGGATCAACATCCTGGAGTGCGCCGACCCCGGAGGAACGGTCGCCAACCTGCCAACGCAGTACATCCAGTGCGACGGCAACACCATCCAGGGCGACTCGGTGATCATCCAGCCGAACGGCAGCTTCTCCGAGTCCGACTACACGGTCTACAAGCTCCCGAGCCGCGCGCTGGGGGAGGGGCCGACCTACATCCCGGTGTGCGACACTACCCACCAGTGCGTGCTGTTCGTCACCGAGAACCAGAACGACTTCACCAAGCCCAAGGTCTTCTCCCACCCCTTCACCGTGACCGCTGGGAGCAGCTCGTGAGCGCCGGCCTGGCGCCGACGCTAGCCCGGATGGGTGCCGTCGCCGGCCTGCTCTGGCTGATGGCCACGGTGACGGCGATGGTCTGGCCGTCGGTGGCCTCCGCATCCACCACCCCGACCGTGGCCATCTCGCCGTCGGCCTCTGCCTATGCCAACGGGCAGACCGTGTCGGTCTCGGTCGGACCCAACTCGCTCTTCACGCCCGCGTCGAGGGTCGTCATCCTGGAGTGCAGCGACCCCGGCGGCTCGGTGGCGAACTTGCCAACCAGCTTCAGCTCGTGCGACGGCAACACGGTGGAGGCCGACTCGGTCATCGTGGAGGCCAACGGGAGCTTCTCCGAGTCGGCGTACACCCTCTACGCGCTGCCCAACGCTGTCCTGGGCGAACAGGCCAACTGGCAGCCGGTGTGCAGCCCCACCCAGCCGTGCGTCCTGTACGTCGGCGAGAACCAGAACGACTTCACCAAGCCCAAGGTCTTCTCCCAGCCCTTCACGTTCACCTCGACTGCTCCCACCATCGCCGGGGGCGGCAGCGCCCCCTCGACCTCGACCTCGGCTCCGGGCTCGGGAGCCTCCGGGTCGGGAGCCTCCGGGTCGGGAGCCTCCGGGACCACCGGAGCGGGCGGCCCCGGCACCGGTACGGACTCGGCCCCGGCCGTCACCGGCACGGGCACCCTGGCCTTCACCGGTCCCCCGGCCTACCTCGCGGCGCTGGCTGCGCTCGGTGCCGCCCTCGTCGGCATCGGGACACTCGGGCGGCTGGCCGCCCGGAGGTGGGAACGATGACCATCGTCGCCACCCCGCCCGCCCCGGTGACCGCACCGGTCGAACCGGAGGAGGACGACGTCCCCATCGTCATCAACCGGGCGGGTACCCGGGTCGACAAGGCGTTCCGCTTCGCCCTGGCGTCGAGCAGCATGGTGGTCCTGCTCATCCTGGTGGGTGTGGTCGTCTTCCTAGCTGCCAACGGCTGGAAGGCCCTGGCCGTCGGTGGGATCCATTTCATCACCGACGACACCTGGTCGCCCGACAGCGGCCACTTCGGGGCCGGGCCCCTCCTCCTCGGCTCCATCGCCATCGCCGTGGTGGCGGTGGTCATCGCCGGCCCCATCTCCCTGGCCGCCGCGCTCATGATCAACGAGTACGCCCCGATCTGGGCTCGCGGTTTCCTGACCGGCGTGGTGGACTGCCTGGCCACGGTGCCGAGCATCGTCTACGGCTTCTGGGGCCTGGC
>JBKQTE010000004.1:0-45652 GCA_052143315.1 Acidimicrobiales bacterium
TCGACTCGCTCTTCCGCTGTCATGGTGTCGACTTTCTGGTTCTTCAGAGCGGTCCAGCTCGTCCTCGTCATTCGTCCTCCTCGTCAGCGGTATGGGCCTGTTCGACGCAGACCCTCATGGCCAGACGCGCCCGAGCTACCTCAGCACGTTCGTTCTGTCGTTGTTTCCGAAAGACCGTCAACAGGACGATCCGACGCTCGCCAGGGAAGAAGAACGTGATTCGTTGGGCGAGACGACCAAGGTCGAACCGGAGTTCGAAGAGGCCATCTCCGAGTGAACGCGACCGGGGCATCCGGATGGATGCACCGACGTCGGCCAGGTAGTCGACTCGCGATGCCACCACTGCGAACAGGGCGGGGGGCAGCGACTCCAACCACTCCTCAACCTCGGGCTCCATCTCGACCGACCATGGTGACACCACAAATGATGTCACTCGTCTGGGCGCTGGTCAACCCTCCACTCCAACAGGGTGTCCCCGAATGTTCGATGCCCGCGGCCTTGCCCCTGCCCCTGAACACCGGCTCGGGGATCGATATCTGGCACGTGCAGGGCCGACTTCTCACTTCAGCAAGCGGTCCAGATCGCTTCATCTGATCGCACGGGCCACCAATTGACCTCGGCGCCCGAATGCTCCAGAACGACGGTGTCCGGGGGCAGTGCATCGGATCTGTGCTGCCACAGATCAACTGTCGGACCAACCGAGGTACCGATCAGTTCTCGAAGGCGCTGGCGAGTCGCTCGAGGGTGCCGCTCATGGTCCGACGGTTTCGCTCGGTGCGGTCAACCACGCCAGAGATCTCCTTGCTCAGCTCCATGACGGACTCGGGTCGGAGATCATCGTTCCACTCGGTCACACGGCATCCCGACTCGGTCGCTTCGATTCGGTATCCCCAGGTCGAGAAGTGAAAGTCCATCATCGAGCACTCAAAGGAAAACGCCCGACCGGGGTCGGCCTCGGTGACCTTGCCCTGGGTGGTCCACTCGTGGTCGTCGTGGCGGTTGTGCCCGTCGAAGGTAGCGCCGATGACAGGGCCGTCGAAGCCCTCGTGCCATTCGCAGGCGTGGCATTCCTCGGACCACTCGCCCATGCGTGTCACGTCCGAGATGGCGGCGTACACGAGCTCAGGCGGGGCAGCGATGTCACGGGAGATCTCGATCCTCTTGGTCATGGATCGAAGTCCACTACAGGCGGCCGACGGGTGTCGAGCGCGGAGCGGCTGGAGCCAACGCAGAAGGTTGCAGAGCCGAACGCAGGGGCACCCCTACGTGGAGAAACTGGTGAGCGAAAGGGTGTTGCCATCGAGGTCCTTGAACCAGGCGACTCGATCACCACCGGGCGTCGTCCAGATAGCTCTCTGGTCTTGCTCCATTCCGTCGTATCGGGTGAACGTGATCCCTTGACCTACAAGGGCGTCGACGGCAACGCCGATGTCCTGGACCTCCCATCCCGCGGTGGTGAAGGGCTGCGGCTGATGGTTGTCCACTTGGGTCAGGCGCAACATCGTCCCACCCGAGTTCAAGATCACCGCAAACGGGATCTCATCTCTCACTTGAAGACCCAGAACCTCGCCGTAGAACGAGCGGGCAGAGGTGAGGTCACTTACCGGAATGAACGCCATGAATGGAGCCGCAGTGAGCATGGCCCGGATTGTACCCATGGGTCGGTTGTGGCGGCGGCCCTGCTACCCCACTTGCTTTTCAGTGGCACCCCAACCCGGCTATCGGGGGTAGTCAGGGGCGACGGCAGGCCGAGCATCGCGTCACGTCATGGTCATCCGAACGTACTGGTACCGGCCCGACGGCGTGGTCGTGCTTCTCACCGTGTTCCGCAAGCAGCGGAACAACGAGCGGGGCGAGGTGCGCCGTGCACTCGTCGCTCTCGAACACTGCCAGAAGCTTCATCAACAGGAATGACCGCTCACATGAAAAGAACCACCATGCGATTTTCAGATGTCGACGCCGAGGCCCGGAAGGGAATGAGCGCCGCCGAGGTGGGCGAGCACGACCGCCGCCGGGCCGACCTGGCCGCTCAGCTCCGTGCCGGTATCGCCTTCCGGGACGCCCGTGAAGCTGCGGGTCTCACGCAGACCGAGCTGGCTGCCCGGATCGGTATCGCCCAGTCCGCGCTTTCGCGCATCGAAGCCGGGCGGACGAACCTCACGCTCAGCATGTTCCGCCGCTTCGCCGAAGCTCTCGACGTCGACGTGGCGCTGGAGGTCGGCACGCATCGGGTGGTCGTCGCTCCTGCAGCCTGATCCGCGGCACACAGATCGCCCGCCCTGAACGCCGGCCCATTTCGTCGGAGAGGAGCGCGGAACGACGGGCGACAACCCCTGCCACGTCGGCGACAACCGGTGCCGCCGGCTCAGGATGCCCGGTAGGGCGCAGCTGACCGACGCGGGTGGTGCTGCCGACTTCCCTCTCCGCTCAGCCGGCGGCCCCGGAGGCGTTCGGAGGGCTCGACGAGGTCACTTTCGCCCCTGGCGGTAGCGTCACCGCCGGCGAGGTTCCCACGTCCGAGATGGCCAGGGTGATGGTGGTGCCCGACGTCGCGATGGTCAGCAGGGACACGTACTGGCCCGAGACGGTCAGCGTAAACTTCGCCGTCTGGCCCTGCTGGGTGACGGTGAAGCTGTAGACGTCCCCGTCCCTGGTGACGTCGGTGCCCTTGGCCACATAGGGAAGGTACCCCTGCACCGGGTCGTAGGACCTGGCCGGCTGGCTGGCCTCCTTGATGAAGGTGAGGTTGGCCGACGAGCGGGAGGTCGAGACCTGGGTGCTCTGGTACTCGACGCTGCCGATCACCGCCACGTAGATCCGACGGGTGCCGGTGTCCACGTAGCCGCCGATGCGGTCGGGTGCCTGGTACACCAGGTTCTGGGACTGAGTGGCGGCGCTGCTGGTGGAGACCGTTGACGTGTAGTCGGGGGCGTCCAGGGTGTTGGTCACCGCCTGCTTCAGGGTGGCCTGCTCGGGGGCCTGCTCGATGCCCACCACCGCCCCGGCCACGGCCACCACCGTCAGCATCACCAGGGTCAGCCAGGGGATCAGTCTCTGAGGTCCGCTCATCCCGGAGACGCTACGCCAGTTCCGAACCGTCGGAGGTCACCAGGCCATGCTCCCGCCGGGCCGGCCACCGGATCAGATGCCGATGCGCTGGGCCAGGAGCTCCCGGTGGTAGGAGGGATCGCCCAGCAGCAGCTCGGAGGACTTGGCCCGCTTGAAGTACAGGGGGGCGGGGTGCTCCCAGGTGAAGCCGATGCCCCCGTGGATCTGGATCGTCTCGGCGGCGGCGTGGAAGTACGCCTCGGAGCAGTAGGACTTGGCCAGGCTGGCCACCACCGGGAGCTCGTCGGAGTCCTCGGCCGCCGCCCAGCCGGCGTAGTAGGCCGCCGACTTGGCCGACTCCACCTCGAGGAGCATGTCGGCGCACTTGTGCTTGATGGCCTGGAAGCTGCCGATGGGGCGTCCGAACTGGATACGGGTCTTGGCGTACTCGACCGAGCTGTCCAGGCACCGCTGGGCGCCGCCCACCTGCTCGGCAGCCAACGCCACCGCCGCCAGGTCGAGGGTCTTCGACAGGCCGGCCTCGGCCCCGCCGTCGGTCCCGATGAGCCAGGCCGGGGTGTCGGCGAACTCCAGGCGGGCCTGCTTGCGGGTCTGGTCCATGGTGGCGAGCGGCGTGCGGGTGAGCCCGTCGGCGTCGCCCTTCACCCCGAACAGCGAGATGCCGGCGTCGGTCCGGCCCACCACCAGCACCAGGTCGGCCACGTGGCCGTCGAGCACGAAGGACTTGTGGCCGTTGAGCTTCCAGCCGGTGTCGACGGGGGTGGCGGACAGGGTGACACCCTCGGTGCCCCACTGGCCGGTGTCCTCGGTGAAGGCCAGGGTGGCGATGGTCTCGCCGGAGGCGATGCCCGGGAGCAGGTACTCCTTGGCCGACTGGTCGCCCGAGGTGAGCACGGCGTTGGCCCCCAGGGCCACCGTCGAGAAGAACGGTGCGCACAGCAGGGCGGCGCCCATCTCCTCGAGCACCACGATCAGCTCCACGTAGGAGAACCCGGCGCCGCCGAACTCCTCGGGGATGGTCAGCGACTGTAGGCCGAGCTGGTCGGCCATCTGGCTCCACACCGCCCGGTCGTACCCCTCGGTGGTCTCCATCAGCCGCCGGACCTCGGTCTCGGGCGACTTGTCCTCGAGGAAGCGCTTGACCGACCTGCGGAGCTCGTCCTGCTCCTCACTGAAGGCGAAGTTCATCGTGTGCTCCATCCCCCTGGGGTGGCCCCCGGCGCGGGGGCGGTGTTCCGATGTCTACCAGAACCGGGCGTAGTTGACCAACGGGTCAAGATACCCGGGAGCGGGTCGACGTCGCCGCCGGTACGCTGCTGCCCGAGGGGTTCCGGCGCCCCGCCCGGACGGCGACCGGGCCAGTTCAGGAGGTAGTCCGCCCATGGGTGACACGATCATCGACTTCGAGGACGCCACCGTCGAGGTGCACCGGGTGGTGGTGGGCCCGGTCGACAACAACGTCTACATCGTGCGGTGCCGCCAGACCGGTGACGCCGTGCTGATCGACGCCGCCAACGAGCACGACCTCCTGCTCGAGCTGTGCCGTGACCTCGGGGTGCGCTCGGTGGTGGAGACCCATGGCCACTGGGACCACATCCAGGCCGTCGAGGCGGTGCGGGACGCCGGCATCGCCGTGGCGGTGACCCGCGCCGATGCCGCCATGCTTCCCTCCTACGACCTCATCCTCGAAGACGAGTCGACCCTGGAGGTCGGCCGGCTGCGGATCGACACCATCGCCACCCCGGGCCATACCCCGGGGTCGATGTGCTTCGCCGTCGAAGGGACACCGCTGCTCTTCACCGGCGACACGCTCTTCCCCGGCGGCCCTGGCAACACCTCGTTCGAGAATGCCGACTTCGACACCATCATCCAGTCGATCGACCACCGGCTGTTCCGCCGGTTCGGGGCCGACACCCTGGTACTCCCCGGCCACGGGCTGGGCACCACCATCGGCGCCGAGTCCCCCAAGCTCGGGGAGTGGGTGGAGCGGGGCTGGTGACCGGGCGGGGGCTCAGACGGCGGTGGACGGCCGGCGGGGCTCGCGGATGAGCTCGATCTCCGGAGGCAGCCCGGTGATGGAGACACCGCCGGCCACCTCGCCCCCCACCTCGATGGTGACCCTGGACCCGGCCAGCGGGATGCCCTCCACCTTCAGGTAGCCGATCCCCTCGGGCAGGTTGGGGCAGAGCCAGGTCTTCCCGTAGGGGACCCAGGGGTCGAGGCGGAGCAGCGTCCGTAGGCAGAGGAGCGGCGACGCCGCCGACCAGGCCTGGGGGGAGCACGACGTCGGGTACCCGACCGGCACGCTCAGCTCCGAGCGGTCGAGACCGCTGAACAGCTCGGGGAGGCGGCCGCCCTGGGCCGTGGCCGCGTCCAGCAGGGAGAGGATCAGCTTCTGGGCGGCCCCGTCGAACCCGTACCGGGCGAGCCCGGCGGCGGCGATGGCGGTGTCGTGGGGCCACACCGAGCCGCAGTGGTAGCTGATCGGGTTGTAGCCGCCGTTGCCGGTGGCCAGGGTCCGCAGCCCCCAGCCCGAGAACATCTCCGGCGAGACCAGCTTGGACGCCACCGCCCGGGCCTTGTCCTCGTCCACGATCCCGGTCCACAGGCAGTGGCCCATGTTGGAGGTCAGCGAGTCGATGGGCCGCTTGTCGGCGTCCAGCCCCACGGCGAACCAGCCCTTGTCCTCCAGCCAGAAGTCGCGGTTGAACGCCTTCTTGAGCGACGTGGCCTTGGCCCGGAACCGCTCGTAGGTGCCGTTGTCCCCGGCCTCGAAGGCGAAGTGGGCGCGGGCCAGGTAGGCACCGTAGGTATAGGCCTGCACCTCGCACAGGGCGATGGGCGCCTCGGCCACCCGGCCGTCGGCGTAGCGGATGCCGTCCCAGCTGTCCTTCCATCCCTGGTTGGCCAGGCCCCGATCGGTGGCCCGCCGGTACTCCACGTACCCGTCGCCGTCGGCGTCGCCGAACTGCTCGATCCAGTTGATGGCCCGCTCGGCGTTGGGGAGCAGCTCGTCCACCAGCTCGCCGGCCACGCCCCACCGGCGCAGCTCGCCGAGCAGCATGACGAAGAGCGGCGTGGCGTCGGCGGTGCCGTAGTAGATGCTCCCGCCCCCGAGCGACAGCGAGGCGGCGTCGCCGAAGCGCATCTCGTGGAGGATCCGGCCCGGCTCCTCCTCGTGGCGGGGGTCGACGTCTTGGCCTTGGAACCGGGCCAGGGTCTGCAGCACCCCGAGGGCCAGATCGGGGTCGACCAGCAGGGCCATCCACGCCGTCAGCAGGGAGTCGCGACCGAAGACGGTCATGAACCAGGGGGCGCCGGCGGCCAGGACCACCCGCTCCGGGTAGTCGGGGTCGAAGATCCGCAGCGCCCCGAGGTCCTCGGCGCTCCGGGCCACCACCTGCTTCAGCCCGGGGTGGTCGGTCTCGACCTGGGGCACCTGACGGCGCCACCGGGCCAACCGCTCGGCCGGTTCCGCCCGCTCCACCGGCTCACCGCACCGGTACCGGGGGTCGATGGCGGTGCCGTCGATGACCGGGGCCACCTCGATGCACGTGGACCACTCTCCCCGGGCGGGCACGATCACCTCGAAGGTGGCCAGGTCGTGTGCGAGCGCCACCGGGCCGGTAAACCGGACCTCCACGCCCCGGGTGACCCCGCCCCGCCGGTAGGAGAAGTTCATGGTGCTCGAGGCGGCGGGGCCGGGCGTGCCGGTGACCGCGGACGTCACCTCGCCGGCCTGGGCGCCGGCGCCGGCCCGGCCCTCCTTCACCGCGAAGAGGTCGGCGAAGTCGGCTCCCACGAACAGCTCGATCGAGCACAGGGACGGCTCGTCCCCGAAGTTGCGGAGGGTGAGGTCCTCGCGCATCCCCTGCCCGACGTAGCGGGAGCGGAAGACCATCAGGGTCGAGTCGGCGCGGCCGGGTGGGGGGAGGCAGCGGGACACGAACGTGGACGAGAAGGGGTTGTCGGTGACCGCCGCCAGCGGCTCGGTCGCCGAGCCGTTGACCAGCACCTCGAACCGGGAGAGGATCCGGGTGTCCCGGACGAACAGCCCCTGGGCCCCGTGGGCGGTGATGTCGCCGGCGCCGCCGCTGATGGCGAAGGTCGACTCGTCGACCAGGGTGACGACCCCGTTGCCGGAGTCGAGCTGGGCCACCGGCCCGGCGTAGGTCCACGGCTCTGCCATCGGGTCACCGTACTTCCGCACCTCCTCCGACCGGTAATCGCTGGTAGCGGGCGTCACTGTCTGTATTCCCCCTATGTCCGTAGGAGAAAATGCGGCGAGGGGCTAGGCTCGTACCGTGCTCGACGAATCGATCCAGGGCCCGACCGGGGGTCCCCCGCTCCTCGAAGTGGACGGTCTCCACGTGTCCGTAGAGGGCGTCGCCATCCTCCGGGGCGTGGATCTGTCGGTGGCCTCCGGAGAGGTCCATGCCGTCATGGGACCCAATGGGTCGGGAAAGTCCACCCTCGCCAAGGTGCTGCTCGGTCACCCCTCCTACGAGGTCACCGCCGGCACCATCCGCCTGAAGGGCGAGGACGTGACCCACTGGCCGACCGATGTCCGCGGCAAGGCCGGGATGTTCCTGGCCTTCCAGGAGCCTGAGGCCATAGGCGGCGTACCGGTGATCCAGTTCCTGCGCCAGGCCCTGTCGGCCCGCAGGGGCATGGACATGTCCGTGCTCGAGGTGCGCCTGATGATGATGGAGTGGATGGAGAAGCTGGGCATGGACCCCGCCTTCGGCGAGCGGCACCTCAACGACGGGTTCTCCGGCGGTGAGAAGAAGCGCAACGAGATCCTGCAGCTGGCCATGCTCGAGCCGGAGCTGGCCGTCCTCGACGAGACCGACTCCGGGCTCGACGTCGACGCGCTCCGGACCGTGGCCCGGGGGGTCCACACCGTTCGGGAGGCCCGGCCCGACCTCGGGGTGCTGGTCATCACCCACTACCAGCGGATGCTCGACGAGCTGGCCGCCGACCGGGTCCACCTGCTGGTCGACGGCGTCATGGTGGCCGAAGGGGGTCCCGAGCTGGCGCGGACCCTCGAGACGGAAGGATACGACGCATGGCGGGCCTGATCGATTCGGTACAGGAGCTCGACGTCGCCACCATCAAGAAGGACTTCCCCCTGCTGGCCCAGACGGTGAACGGGCGGCCGATCACGTACCTCGACTCAGCCGCCTCCGCCCAGCGGCCGCGCCAGGTCCTCGACGCCATGCGCGAGTACGACGAGACCACCCACGCCAACGTCCACCGCGGTGTCTACGGGATCGCCGAGGAGGCGACCCGTCGCTTCGAGGCCGCCCGGGCGGCCGTCGGGCGGTTCATCGGGGCGCCGAACCCGTCCCGCGAGGTCGTCTTCGCCAAGAACGCCACCGAGGGGCTGAACCTGGTGGCCCACACCTGGGGGCGGACCCACCTGCACGCCGGCGACGTGGTGGTGCTGACGGAGATGGAGCACCACGCCAACATCGTCCCGTGGCAGATGCTGGCCGAGGAACGCCAGCTCACCATCCGGTGGATCCCGGTCGACGACGACGGCATCCTGGTGCTGGACGACCTCGATCGGCTGGTCGACGGGGCCAAGCTGGTGGGGCTGACCTGCATGTCCAACGTGCTCGGGACCCTCAACCCGGTCTCCGAGATCGCCCGGATCGCCCACGATGCCGGGGCGGTGGTGGTGGCCGACGGCGCCCAGTCAGTGCCCCATCTGCCTACCGACGTGTCCACCCTGGGCTGCGACTTCCTTGCCTTCAGCGCCCACAAGATGCTGGGGCCCACCGGCATCGGCGTCCTGTGGGCCAGGGAGGAGCTGCTCGCCTCCCTCCCACCGTTCCTGGGGGGCGGGGAGATGATCCTGGACGTCCGGAAGGACGGGTTCACCCCGAACGACATCCCCTGGCGCTTCGAGGCCGGTACCCCGCCGATCACCGAGGCCGTCGGCCTGGGGGCGGCGGTGGAGTACCTCGAGGCCATCGGGATGGCTGCCGTCCGCTCCCACGAGACCGCCCTCACCACCTACGCCATGAACTCGCTGACCGAGCGGTTCGGCGCCGACCTCCATCTCTTCGGCCCGGCCGATCCCGTCCAACGGGGTGGCGTGCTCTCCTTCGCCTACCGTGACATCCATCCCCACGACCTGTCGCAGATCCTCGACCAGTACGGCGTCTGCGTCCGGGCCGGCCACCACTGTGCCAAGCCGCTGATGCGCCGATTCGGGGTCAACGCCACCGCCCGTGCCTCGGTCGCCCTCTACAACGACGAGTCCGACATCGACACCCTGGGGGACGCACTGGCCGAGGCGGGGGCGTTCTTCTCGTGACGACCTCCCGGTACGCTGGTGCGGTGATCAGCGCCGTCGACCGCCGCCCGTGCGGAGCAACCACCGGGGAGCCGAGCTGATGGCCGGCCTCGAAGACCTCTACCGCGAGATCATCCTCGACCACTACCGCTCGCCGCGGAACCGGGGCGAGCTCGCCTCCCCACCGGCCAAGCGGGTGGAAGGGTTCAACCCCCTCTGCGGCGACGAGATCGTGGTCACCCTGGAGGTCCGCGACGGAAACGTCGACGACATCAAGATCGGCGGGACCGGCTGCTCCATCAGCCAGTCGTCCGCCTCGCTGATGTCGGCGGCCGTCAAGGGCAGGCCGGTGACCGAGGTCCGTGACCTGATCCGCACCTTCAAGAGCATGATGTCGATCCACGAGTCGACCTTGCCCGGCACCGAGTCCACCGGCGACGAGGTCGAGGAGGTCCAGCCCGTCGACGTCGACACGCTGGGCGAGCTGGCGGCGCTCCAGGGCGTGGTCAAGTTCCCGGTCCGCATCAAGTGCGCGACGTTGAGCTGGAACACCCTGGCGCAGGGCCTCGACGAGGTCGAGTCCGACATCGTCAGCGTCTGACGCCCCGGCGCGTCGCCCGAACCGGGTCCGCTTGGCGCCTGCTGGGGCTTCCTGGGCGGCACTGCCGGCTGTCGCCCCGACGGGCCGGCGCGCCGACTCAGCAGGGTGTGGGGTCGAAGTTCGTCGGGATGGTGGTCGAGGTGGTGGAGGTGGCTGCGCCGCCGGTCGCCGCGGTGCCGCCGCTGCCGGCCGTCGTCGGGCTGGTGGCCGATACCGCTCCGTCGGGACCCGGAGGCGGCGTGGTCACCGGCTCGGGGGGTCCGCCCAACAGCTGGGCGACCGCCTGCTCTGCCTGGGGTTGCTGCACGTAGAGCACCGACCCCAGGGAGCTGAACTCGGAGGACGGGGCGCTGTAGGTGGGCAGGGTGGCGGTCTGCAGGGAGCTGGAGGCGAAGGTGTGGAAGTCCTCGGCCAGTGAGACCAGCTCGGCCACGGTGAAGGTGGAGTCGATGGTGACGCCCTGGGCCACCGACCCGATGAAGGCGTTGAGCGTCAGTGGGTTGTACTTGGTCTCCGCCTGGTTGATCAGCGCCTTGAGGAAGGCGTTCTGCCGTTGGATCCGGCCGTAGTCACTGGTCCCGTCGTACTGCCAGTACCCGTCCTCGTCGTACTGGTAGTGCCGGCTCCGGGCCACGGCCAGGGCGTAGCCGCCGTTGAGGTGTTGGCAGCCGGCAGTGGTGATGTCCAACCCGGTGTAGGTGTCCTTGGCCGGGTAGGGGAAGTCGAGGTCGATGCCGCCGATGGCGTCTACCGCTCCCCGGAATCCGGCGAAGTCGACCTGGACCACGTGGTTGATGGGGATCCCGAAGTTGTTCTCGATGGTCTGGACCAGCTGGTCGGGACCGTTGTTGTAGGTGGCATTGATCCGGTTGTACTGCCCGATGCCGGTGGTGTCGCCGGCCACCGTCGTCACCGTGTCACGGGGGATGGAGAGCACGGCGATCTGGTCGGTCGCCGGGTCGACATGCATGATCTTGACCACGTCACTGCGCTGGCCGGTCTGGGTCGTCGGCGACCCGAAGTGGGCGGCGTCGGCTGCCGACAGCCCCAGGCGGCTGTCGGAGCCGATGACCAGGACGTTGAACGGCTGACCGGTGGTGGTGGTCTTCAGATGCTCGACCGACACCCTGGCGACCTGGTCGAAGCGGTACTGGACGTACCCGAACCCGACTCCGACCGCCACCAGGGTGAGGGCCACCGCCACCACGGCGGCCAGCAGCACCCGGTCGAGCGAGTTGCGCTTCCGCCTCCGTTTGGGAGGCGTGCCGCCGGAGGCCCGAGCCGACCTGCCCCCCGGCGGCACGGCGGGCGGCGCTCCCCCTTCGGCAGGTACCACCGTGCGATTGCGGTGAGCCATAGCCGGTGAGGCTAGCAACCGCCCGATTCGGTCGAGCGTCGCCCGACAGCCGCCGGAGCCGGAACGGCGCAGGCCGATCGTCAGGCGTAGGCGGCGTAGCCGGTGCGGTCGACGATCTCGGCCAGGTCGGCACCGCCGGTGGCGACCACCTTGCCGGCCGACAGGACGTGCACCACGTCGGGCTTCAACACCTTGAGCAGCCGGCGGAAGTGGGTGATGGCCAGTACGCCCAGCCCCCACTCCTCGGTGGCCTCCTCCACCCGTCGGCCGACCGCCGAAAGGGCGTCCACGTCGAGGCCGGAGTCGATCTCGTCGAGCACCGCGAACCGGGGACGCAACACCCCCATCTGCAGCGCCTCGTTCCGTTTCCGCTCGCCGCCCGAGAGGTCGACGTTCAGCCAACGGCTGAGGAACCGCTCGTCGAAGCCGATCCGCTCCGCCTCCGCCCGCATCCGGGCGGACACGTCGATGCCCGAGCCGGCGCCCACCTCGTCGGCGGGAACCTCGGGGCGGGCGGCGGTCAGGGTCGACACCAGCGAGACCCCGGGCACCTCGATGGGGTGCTGCATCCCGAGGAAGAGCCCGGCCCGCGCCCGCTGCCAGGTGGGCAGCGACAGCAGGTCGACGCCGTCGAGCGTGACCGAGCCACCCAGCACCTCGTAGCCCGGACGCCCCATCAGCACGTGGGCCAGGGTGCTCTTGCCGGACCCGTTCGGCCCCATCACCGCGTGGACCTCGCCGCTGCGGACGGTCAGGGTCACCCCACGGAGGATCTCCTTGCCCGGGATGCCGGCACGCAGCTCCTCGACCACGAGCTCCCCGGTGCTCATGGCAACACCACCGAGACGGCGTCGTCGTCCACCACCAGGTCGTAGACCGGCACGGGTCTGGTGGCCGGCAGCGAACAGGGCTCTCCGGTGCGGAGGTCGAAGGTCGACCCGTGCTTGGCGCACTCGAGCTCGTACTCCTCCGGCCACACCTCGCCATCGGCCAACGAGAAGTCCTCGTGGCTGCACCGGTCTCCCACCGCGAAGTACTCGTCGCCGATGCGGACCAGGGCGATGCGGAGCCCACCGGCGTCGAACCGCCGGGCCTGACCTGGCTGGAGGTCGTCCCGGCCGCACAGTCTGGCGGTCTCAGGCACCGTGCGCCCCCGTCCGATCGGCCAGGGCCTGCCCGATCATCGATCGGGTCCCTTCGACCGGGACCTGGCTGGCGATCTCCTCGAAGAACCCGCTCACGATCAGGCGCTCCGCCTCCCCGGGTTCCACGCCCCGTGACTCGAGGTAGTACCGCTGGTCCTCGTCGACCGGGCCGACCGTTGAAGCGTGGCTGCACCGGACGTCGTTCTCCTCGATGTCGAGGTTGGGCACCGAGTCGGCGTGGGCCCCTTCGTCGAGCACCAGGTTGTGGTTGGTCTGCATGGCGTCGGAACGGACCGCACCCCGACGAACGCGGATCAGCCCGCTGTACACCGAGTGCGAGCGGTCGGCCACGGCTCCCATGAACAGCAGGTCGCTGGTCGTCTTTGGGGCGGCGTGATCCTGGAGGGTCCGGAAGTCGAGCATCTGGTCGTCCCGCCCGATGTAGGCCGCCCGCAGCTTGCTGGTCCCCGAGGCCCCCACCAGCGCCGAGTCGGTGCGGAGCCGGGCGTACCCGCCGCCCAGAGCCACCGCGAAGCTGTGGAGGTCGGCGTCGGCCCCGATGACGCTGGCCTGGTGTCCGAGCTGCCAGGTGGCCGGGCCGAGGGACTGGACGCCCACGTAGGCGAGCTCCGCTCCGTCGGCCAGATGCAGCTCGGTCACCGGCACCACCAGGTGCTCCGGCGCCGTCGATGGCGTCCACGTCCGGGTCGGCGGCAGTCCGGCCAGCAGGCCGCTCTCCACGTCGACCACGATCTCCACCACCGACGACCGCGACCCGGCACCGGCTCGGACCACCGTCCGGGGAAAGACGGCCACGTCGTCCGGTCCGTTGACCACGTGGACCACCACCACCGGATCGTCGAGGGACGCGCCGGGGGTGACGTCGATGACCAGGGGGTCGGACGCGAAGGCGTCGTTGAGGAGCACGAAATCGTGCGGGTCCGAGGCTACCGAGCCCAACAGCCGGGGGGCCTCGGGGTGCTCGGTGAGGCGACCGAACGAGATCGACTCGTCGGGAGCCGTGCAGGCCACCGTGGCCAGCACCCCGTTGATGGTCACCATCAGGCCCGATCGTGCCCCCAGGGCGTCGATGAGGGCGCGAACCCGGTCTGACGCCGACGGTCCCGGCCCGTCACGCGAGCCGTCGCCCGTGGCGCCGATGGCCCGGTAACGGTCGAGATCGAGGCGGTCGATCCGGCTGTAGCGCCAGACCTCGTCCTTCTCCGTGGGCAGCGGTGCGGAGACGAACGCCTCGGCCGCCAGAGAGCGCCGCTGTCGGAGCCACGGTGCGCCCGGGAGGGCGACAGCTGTGTCAGGAGTGAAGATGGACAGGGGTCGATGGCCTTTCGCGCAACGAGGCCCGGTTCCGAGCCTCGACCTCCATCCTAGTGGCCGCCCTCGTCGCGCCCGACCGATGGCGCCTACGCTTTCGGGCATGCCAACGCCCGTCGCTACGACCGTCGACAACTTCACCTCCGAGGTCCTCTCGATCGAGGTCAACGGTCATGTGGCCACGCTGTGGCTCGACCGGGCGGAGAAGCGAAACGCCCTGGGCCCGGCCTTCTGGACGGACCTCCCGGTAGCCATGGGCGCCATCGGCGCTGACCGGGAGATCCGGGCGGTGGTGGTGGCCGCCAAGGGCCCCCACTTCAGCGTGGGCCTCGACCTGGTGGCCATGGCCGGACTGTCCGGGTCCCCCACGACGGGCGACGGCCGGCCGCTGTCGATGGCCGCCCGGGCCCAGACGGCCCGGGCGGAGGTCCTGCGCCTGCAGGCGTCCGTCTCCTCTGTCGCCGAGTGCGCCGTGCCGGTGATCGCCGCCATCCACGGCTACTGCATCGGGGGCGGCGTGGACGTCTCCGCCGCCTGCGACATCCGTCTGGCCAGCGCCGACGCCTTGCTGTCGGTGCGCGAGACAAAGGTCGCCATCGTGGCCGACCTGGGCAGCCTCCAGCGCCTTCCCCGGATCATCGGCAAGGGACACGTCGCCGAGCTGGCCTTTACCGGCAAGGACATCACCGCCGCCCGGGCCCGCGAGATCGGCCTGGTCAACGATGTCTCCGCCGATGCCGACTCGGTGCTGGCCGATGCCAGGGCCCTGGCCGACGAGATCGCCGCCAACCCGCCCCTGGCCGTGCAGGGCACCAAGGCGGTCCTCACCGCCTGCGAGGACCGCTCGGTGGCCGACGGCCTCGACTACGTGGCCACGTGGAACGCAGGGTTCCTGGCCTCCGACGACCTGACCGAGGCGATGACCGCCTTCCTCGAGAAGCGCCCGCCCAACTTCACCGGTCGCTGAGCCGGCAGTCCCGGTTCGTCAACGACCCCGGCGCCACCAGCGACCCTGCTTGCGCTCGTTGTCGCCCTCCTCCTTCTCGACGTCGGCGAGCACCTCGGGAGCCGCGGCGTTGACGATGTCCTCGGCGCTGTCGAGGAGCGAGGCCGCCTCCTCATCCGGAACGTCGGGCATGGGCTCGAGGGCGGGCTCCACCAGCGAGCCACGGTTCCAACCCTGGTCAGCCAGGCGGGGGGCGTACGAGGGGCAGTTCTCCGGGCACTTCCACGGCGCGTCGGGCGCCAGGTCGAGGGTGCAGAACCGGGCCACCTCCCCAGAGTCGTAGGTCCGGCTCTGAAAGTGCTTGCACTCCTCCCTCATGGGCATGGCCCCATCTTGCCCCTTCCGGACGGCCGGCGATACACACACCGGCAACGGCGACCGCCTGGAGCCGCGGTGCGGCGCCAGGCCGGGCGGCTCAGCCGACCGAGCCTTCCATCTGCAGCTCGATCAGCCGGCTCCACTCGACGGCGTACTCCATCGGGAGCGTCCGGGTGATCGGCTCGATGAACCCGTTCACGATCATGCCCATGGCCTGGCTCTCGGACAGGCCCCGGCTCATCAGGTAGAAGAGCTGGTCGTCCCCGACCTTGGACACCGTCGCCTCGTGGCCGATACGGGCGTCGCGCTCCGACACCTCCATGTACGGCTTGGTCTCCGAGATGGAGGTGTCGTCGAGCAGCAGGGCGTCGCACCGGACGAAGCTCTTGGCGTTCTTCGCCCCCTCGTCGACCCGGACCAGCCCCCGGTAGGTGGTGATCCCGGCGTCCTTGGAGATGGACTTGGACACGATGGTGGACGTCGTCTCGGGGGCGGCGTGGATCATCTTGGCGCCGGCATCCTGATGTTGTCCGGCCCCGGCGTAGGCGACCGACAGCACCTCGCCGGAGGCCTTCGGGCCCATCAGGTAGACCGACGGGTACTTCATGGTCAGGCGCGACCCGATGTTCCCGTCGATCCACTCCACGTGGGCCTCGGCCTCGGCCCTGGCCCGCTTGGTGACCAGGTTGTAGACGTTGTTGGACCAGTTCTGGATGGTGGTGTAGGTGATGCGGGCGCCCTCCAGCGCCACCAGCTCCACCACCGCCGAGTGGAGGGAGTCGGTGGTGTACACCGGGGCCGAGCAGCCCTCCACGTAGTGGACCTGCGACCCGACATCGGCGATGATCAGCGTCCGCTCGAACTGGCCCATGTTCTCCGCGTTGATCCGGAAGTAGGCCTGCAACGGCTGGTCGACCACCACGCCGGGGGGGACGTAGATGAACGAGCCACCCGACCAGACGGCGGAGTTGAGGGCGGCGAACTTGTTGTCGCCGGGCGGGATGATGGTCCCGAAGTACTTTCGCACCAGGTCGGGGTAGTCGCGCACCGCGGTGTCCATGTCGCAGAACAGCACGCCGAGTGCCTCGAGGTCCTCGCGATTGCGGTGGAACACCACCTCGGACTCGTACTGGGCGGTGACGCCGGCCAGGTACTTCCGCTCCGCCTCGGGGATGCCCAGCTTCTCGTAGGTGTCCTTGATGGCGTCGGGGAGGTCGCTCCACTCGTTGACCTGCTCCGAGGTGGGCTTGATGTAGTAGTAGATGTCGTCGAAGTCGAGATCGGGCATGTTGACGGCGAACCACTCGGCCATCGGTCGCTTCTCGAACCGCTGGAGGGCCCGGAGCCGGAAGTCCAGCATCCAGGCCGGCTCCTTCTTCATGGCCGACATCTCGCGGACGATCTCGACGTTCAGGCCCTTCTTCGGCTTGAAGACGTAATCCTCTTCGTCGGACCATCCAAGCTTGTACTTGCCGAGGTCGAGATCGGTGGTGGTCATTGGCGCTCCCGAAGAGCCGTCCGGTCGGACGGTAGTTTCTCCTATGTAGATAGTAACAACCTGGCCGGGCCCGGCGAACGGAGCGGCAGATCCCCTGACGGGGGAACGTGCCACCATGGTCCGATGCCCGAAGACCCCACCTCCGGCTCCGACGCTCCCGTGCCCGGTCCGGGCGGCCCTCCCTGGTCAGGACCCCCGCCCTCGCCCGAGCGACGCCCCGTCGAGCTGGTCGCCCACGGCGACGTCCGGGTGGACGACTGGTACTGGCTCCGGGACAAGGACGACCCGGCGGTCATCGACCACCTGAAGGCGGAGAACGCCTACACCGAGGCGGCCACCACCCACACCGCCGACCTGCGACAGCGGCTCTTCGACGAGATGGTGGCCCGCATCGAGGAGACCGACCTTTCGGTCCCCGCCCGGAAGGGTCCGTGGCTCTACTACAGCCGGACCGTGGAGGGTTCCAGCTACGGCATCCACTGCCGACGGCCGGCCGACGGACCGGAGGACGCCGAGGAGGTGATCCTCGACGAGAACGCCCTCGCCGACGGGCACGAGTACTTCGCCCTGGGCAACCTGGCCGTCAGCCCCGACCACCGGTGGTTGGCCTACTCCACCGACACCACCGGGGCCGAGCGGTACACCATGCGCTTCGTGGACCTCACCACCGGGGGGGAGTCGGCGGAGTCGCTGGAGGACACCTCGTACGGGATGGCCTGGGCCAACGACAACGCCACCGTCTTCGTGATCCGGGTCGACGCCGCCATGCGGCCGTACCAGCTGTGGCGCCACCGGGTCGGCGCCGAACCCGCCGGTGACGTGCTGGTCTACGAGGAGCCCGACGAGCGGTTCTACCTGGGGGTGGGCCGTACCAAGGACGACCGGTTCGTCCTGCTGGGACTCGACTCCAAGGTCACCTCCGAGTACCGGGTACTGCCGGCCGACGACCCGGGCGGCGATTTCACCCTGGTCGAAGGGCGCCGGCAGGGGATCGAGTACAGCGTCGACCACGACCGCGGCGACCGGGACGGCGGGCGGGCCGGGCGGTTCCTGATCGTCACCAACGACGGTGCCGAGGACTTCCGGTTGATGGAGGCCCCGGACGACCGGCCCGGGCGCCGGGCCTGGTCCGAGGTGATCCCCGGCCGACCGGGCGTCCGTCTCGACGCCGTCGACCCCTTCGCCGGGCACCTGGTGGTCTACGAGCGGGAGGACGGCGAGACGAGGATGCGGGTAGTCGATGCCGCCACCGGGATCTCCACCCCGGTGGAGCAGCCCGAGTCGCCTTCGACGGTGTGGGGCGGTACCAACCTCGAGTACGACACCTCCACCCTCCGGTACGAGTACACCTCCATGGTCACCCCCCGCTCGGTGTTCGACCTCGACCTCCGGTCGGGCGTGTCCGAGCTGCGGAAGCGGCAGCCGGTGCTCGGCGACTTCGACCCCGAGCACTACCGCACCGAGCGCCGCTGGGCGCGGTCCGAGGACGGCACCCGGGTCCCGATCTCGCTGGTCTACCGGACCGACCTGGTCGGGACCTCGGTGTTACCCGGCGCCGGCGCTCCCTGCCTCCTCTACGGCTACGGCTCCTACGAGGCGTCGATGGACCCGACCTTCTCCTCGCTCCGCCTGAGCCTGCTGGACCGCGGCTTCGTCTTCGCCATCGCCCACGTCCGGGGGGGTGGGGAGATGGGCAGGCACTGGTACGAGGACGGCAAGCTGCTGGACAAGCCGAACACCTTCGCCGACTTCGTGGCATGCGCCCGCACCCTGATCGACGAGGGGTGGACGGCTCCCGACCGGCTGGTGGCCCGGGGCGGCAGCGCCGGTGGACTGCTGATCGGGGCGGTGGCCAACCTGGCCCCCGAGCTGTTCCGGGCCATGGTGGCCGAGGTCCCCTTCGTCGACTGCCTGACCACCATCCTCGACGACACCCTGCCGCTGACCGTCCTCGAATGGGAGGAGTGGGGCAATCCGGTCGAGGACCCCGAGGTGTACGAGGTCATGAAGTCCTACTCCCCCTATGACAATGTCCGGGCGGTGGACGCCCACGGTGTGCCGGTGCGGTACCCGGACATTCTGGCCACCGGCGGCCTCTCCGATCCGCGGGTGGGCTTCTGGGAGCCGGCCAAGTGGGTGGCCAAGCTGCGGGCGGCCAACCCCGACAACCGGGTGCTCCTCAAGACGGAGATGGGGGCCGGGCACGGCGGGCCCTCCGGACGGTACGACGCCTGGAGGGACGAGGCCTTCGTCTACGCCTTCATCCTCGACGCCCTGGGGCTCACGGAACCGTCGTAGACGACGTGGACGTGGTGGACGTGGTAGTCGTGGTGGCTGCCGTCGGAGCCACCGGCTCGAAGACGGCGTCGAACGGTGACTGTATCGGGTTGGGGAGCACCACCGGCACGCCGTTGACGGTCAGGGAGACGCTGGTCGCCCCGAGCTCCACGGACATGGGGCCGGTGCCCACGATGGTCTGGCTGGCCCCGGCGGCCAGCGTGCCGGTCCACACGGTGGCACCGGTGGACCGGTTGGTGGCGCCGACCCAGCACTCCCCGATGGCGCTCACGGTGACCTGGTACGGGGTCGAGGCGATGGCGTAGACGGCAGTGCCAGCCGTCGAGCTGGCGGCGGTGAGCTGCTTCGGGGTGGTGGTGGTGGTGGTGGTCCTGGGTGGCGGTGTGGTGCCCCGGCGGTGGGGGACGGTGGTGGAGACACGCCCGGGGGCCGTCGACCGAGACGAGCCGGTGGTGGCGGTGGACGGGGTGGAGGAGTGGTGGGGCGAGCGGCGGCTCCCCACCACGGCCAGCGCCCCGAAGGCGGCGAGCACGACCACCACCACGGTGGTGACCACCCAGCGGCGGGGCCGGTGGTTCATCGACTGCAGCGCCTGCCTCCGGGCACGCTCCGACCGGAACCCGTCGCTGGTCCCCTCCCCGCCGAAGCGGCGGACCCGGCCGGTGGGATCGGCGTCGTCGAAGACCAGGGGGACGTCGGGATCGGGGAACTCGTCGCTGCCCCGCACCGGCACCGGGGGGACGGCCGGATCGCCCGCCCGTCCCCGGATGTGGACCGACGGCGAACCTGTCGGCTGGCCCGACTGGTCGGCCCCGCCCAGCACCCGGACGGTCGACTGCCCGCGGCGCTCAGCCAGGTGCTCCATGGTGCCCACGGCGGACTGGTAGTTCCGGACAGAGTGGGTCTCGTCCGCGTTGGGTCGCCAGGTGACCTTGGCCACCACCGCACCCACCGCCACCACCGCCACTGCGACCACCGCGATCCACATCACGCCTATTCAACCCGAACCACAGCCCTCGGTGGGACCGTCCCGACCGGATGGGGGCCTGACGATCCCCCGAGGTCACGTAGGTGGGCCCGCCTCGCCCGGGATCGGCCCGCGTCGGCCCGGGTCAGGGGGATCAGAGGGCGGTGATCGAGGTCAGACCGCCGTCGATGGTCAGGTGGGTGCCGGTGATGAACGAGGCCTCGTCCGAGAGCAGGAACCGGATCGGGCGGGCGACCTCGTCGGGCGTGGAGATCCGCTGGAGCGGCGTGCGATCCTCGAGCTGCTGGCGGAAGCCGAGGATCTCGAAGGCGGGGCTGAGCATGGGGGTGGCCACCGCCCCGGGGCAGACGGCGTTGACCCGGAACCCCTCCATGGCGAACCGATGGCCGATCGACCGCATCACCCCGAGGAGGGCGCCCTTGGAAGCACAGTAGGCGGTCAACATGGCGCTCCCGAACAGGCCTTCGATGGACGAGATGAGGACGACCGCCGAACCGGGCCCCGCCTCACGGAACGGCATCAGCAGCGCCTTGCAGACCATGGCGGCGGAGCGGGCGTTGACGTCGAGGGTGGCGTCCCAGGTGGCGTCGTCGAGGAAGTCCACCGACATCGCTCCCGGGACCCCGGCGGCGTGCACGAACCCCCCGAGCGAGCCGAGCACGGCGGCGGTCCGGGGGACGGCCGTCTCGACGGCGGACGAGTCGGTCACGTCGACCACCGTCCAGTCGGCCGTGACGCCGAACCGGTCGTGGCAGAGCGCCGCCGTCTCCTCCGCCCCGTCGGCGTTCACGTCCCAGATCGCCACCGGCCGGCCCACCTCGGCCAGGGCCACCGCCGTCTGGCGACCGATTCCCGACCCGCCACCGGTGATCAGTACCCCGGTGTTCGGCGATCCCAGCCGGTCGGTCCGGGCCGGGGCGTGCTTGGCCCGGACCGCCCGCTTGGTGCTGCGCTTCCCGGCGGATGCCCGGTTGGCCGGGACGGTCGGGGTCTGGGTGGCTCGAGCGGTGCGCTTGGCGGGGGCTCGCTTGGCGGGGGCCTTCTTGGCCCGCGTCTTGTCGGCGCGGGCCGCCGGGTCGCCGGGGTCCACAGCGTCTGATGCTGGCGGAGTCATCGTGGCAGCTTGTCAGACGGTGGCATCCGAGCCACGGATCGCAGGCGGCCCCGGGCGCCCGATCAGGTGCGCAGACGTTGCCTCGGACGGAGGGCCGGCTCGAGGTCGTCCCGCCGGGGGTTGGTCCGGTCGCGCTCGGACACGATCGGGTCGATCACGCCCCAGTCGGCGCCGATGGCCGGGTCGTCCCACGCCACACCGAGCTCGTCGTCGGCGTTGTAGTAACCGTCCACCAGGTACCAGAGGGTGAGGTCGGTGAGCGAGGCGAAGCCGTGGGCCACCCCCGGCGGGATGAACAGACCCCGGTCGTGGTCTCCGTCGAGGTCGAGGGTGAGGGTGGCACCGTCGGTGGCGGAGCCCTGCCGGAGGTCGTGCAGGACCACCCGGGCGGTGCCCCGCAGCACATACCAGTAGTCGGCCTGGTGCAGGTGGTAGTGGAGGCCGACGATGGCGCCGGCCTGCTTCTCGGACCGGTTGCCCTGGGTCATCTCCCTCCCCAGGGGGAACCAGCTCCGGCGGTACGTCTCCACGAACCGGCCCCGCTCGTCGCCGTGGCGGTCGGGCTCCACCACGATGACGTCGGCAATGACGTCCGACTCTTCGATCTTGGGCACGGTCTACTTCCCCTCCATGTCGGGCCCGGTCGCCGCCAGGGCGCCGAACGCACTCTTGTAGAACAGCAACGGCGAGCCGTCGCCCACCGCCAGGTCGAGCACCCGACCGATGACCAGCTCGTGGTCGCCGGCGTCGTGGATCAGCTCCAGTCGGCAGTTGACCCAGGCCAGCGAGCCATCGATCACCGGTGCGCCGCCGATCTCGGCCCCGCGCCAGGTGACCCCGGCGAACTTGTCGCCGCCCGAGACGGCGAAGCTCCGGCAGAGCGCCGCCTGGTGCTCAGCCATCACGTTGACGCAGAACGTGCCGGCCCGGGCGATGCGGGGCCAGCTGGTGGACGACTTGGCCGGTGCCAGGGCCACCAGGGGCGGGTCGAGCGACAGCGACACGAAGCTCTGACAGGTGAAGCCGACCGGGACCCCCTCCTCCAGGGCGGTGACCACCGTCACGCCGGTGGCGAACCGCCCGACGGCCTCCTTGAAGCTCTCCGGATCGAAGGGCACGGTCACTTCCTCGCCAGCTCGACGGTAGAGCGCTCGGCGGCGGCGGTGACCTCGTGGAGGTGCCGCTGCGACGCCATACGCCTCGCCCGGCTGAGGAGCCGGTCGATCTCCTTGTCGGCATGGGAGGGATCGTGGTGGAAGAGCGCCAGACGGTGCGCCCCGGCCTCGGCGGCCACGTGCACGGCGTAGGCGACCGTGGAGTGCCCCCAGTCGGACATGGTGACGAACTCGTCGTCGGTGTACTGGGCGTCGTGGATCACCAGGTCGGCACCGTCGCACAGCTCCAGGACGCCCTCGTCGACGGCGCGCCGGTCGGCCGGGGCCTGGTGATCGGGCAGGTACGCCACCGAGCGTCCGTCGGCTTCCACCCGGAACCCCAGGGTGTGACCGCGGTGGGGGACGGGACGGACCTTCACCTTGATCCCGCCGAACGTGAGGTCGTCGGTGCCGTCGAGATCGTGGAAGCGGAGGTCGCCGCGGAACTCGCCCACGTTGATGGGGAAGAACGGGGGCTGGACGGCGCCCGACACCACCTCCTGCAGCGACCCCTCCTCCTGGGATGGACCGTAGACGTCGAGGACGGCCCCGGGCACGCGCAGCGGGGAGAAGAACGGCAGCCCCAGAATGTGGTCGTAGTGCAGGTGGGTGAGGAGGGCGGTGGCCTCGAGCGGCAGGCCGGCCTCGTGGAGCGGACGGTCGAGGGTCTCGCCGAGGGCGCGCAGGCCGGTCCCCAGGTCGAGGATGAGTGGCGGCTCGCCCTCCACCTCCACCAGCACGCAAGAGGTGTTCCCCCCGTACCGGCGATAGTGGTCTGACGAGCACGGGCACGAGCCCCTGGTGCCGAAGTAGGTGATCTTCACCGCCCGAGCACGTTACTCGTCGGGGGCACCGACTCGCCGAAGCCGGCTCCCGGGCAGCGCCGGCAAGCCCCGATAACCTTCCGGCCATGGACCAGCACACCGTCAACGCCAACGGCGTCGACTTCGTCTACCTGGCCGATGGGCCCGCCGACGGGCCCTTGGCCCTCTGTCTCCACGGCTTCCCCGACACCGCCCACTCCTGGCGGTACCTCCTGCCCCGGCTGGCCGGGGCCGGCTACCGGGCGGTGGCGCCGTTCCAGCGCGGCTACGCCCCGACGTCCGTGCCCACCGACGGCCGGTACGACACCGGGACGCTCGCCCTCGACGCCTGCGCCTTCCACGACGCCCTGGGGGGGACCGAGGAGGCAGTGATCATCGGGCACGACTGGGGGGCCTTCGCCACGTACGGTGCCGCCGCCTTCCAGCCGGAGCGGTGGCGACGGGTGGTGACCGCGGCGGTGGCGCCCCAGGCCTCCATGGCCGCCGGGTTCTTCAGCTTCGACCAACTGAAGCGCAGCTGGTACGTGTTCTTCTTCCAGACGGCACTGGCCGAGTACGCCGTCGGGCTCGACGACCACGCCTTCATCGACCGGCTCTGGGCCGACTGGTCTCCGGGGTACGACGGGGCGGCGGACGCCGCCCTGGTCAAGGAGGCCCTGGGGACCCCCGAGCACCTGACGGCGGCCATCTCCTACTACCGCTCGACGTTCGCCGGCCCTCCCGACGACCCCGAGGCGGCCGCCGCCCAGGTGGCGTCGGGGACCATCGGCCCCCAACCCACCCTCTACCTCCACGGTGCCGACGACGGGTGCATGGGCATCGACACCATCGGCCCGGTGATCGACTTCCTGTCCCCCGGGTCGGAGGTGGTGGTGGTCGAGGGCGCCGGGCACTTCCTGCAGGTCGAGAAGCCGGACGAGGTGAACGACCACATCCTCCGGTTCCTGGCCCGATGAGGGCGTCGGGGCGGGGCCAGGGGGCCGTCACGCTGCTGGTGACCGGGCTGGTGGCCCTGTCGGTGTGCGCAGGGTGCTCGTCGTCGGGAAGCGCCTCGTCGGCCACCATCTCGAAGGCGGTGACCGCCTCGACGGGGACGGCCCCGGCCACCGGGGCGCCGGTCCCCTCGCCGGGGTGCCAGCTGCCCACCACCGCGGTGGGCTTACCCCCGACCACCAACCTGCGCCAGACCATCGAGGTCGACGGCGCCCAGCGCTGGTATCTCCTCAACCTCCCGTCGAGCACCACCTCGTCCCCGGTGCCCCCGACTGCGGGGATCCCCTCGTCGGAGTCTCCCCGCCCGCTGGTGATCGACTTCCACGGGCTGGACGAGGGCGCCACCATCCACTCGCTCACCACCCAGTTCGGGACCCTGGGCCAGACGGACGGGTTCGACGCCGTCTTCCCGAACGGCACCGGCAGCCCGGTCCAGTGGAACGTCACCGCCCAGAGCAACAACCCCGACCTCGACTTCGTCACCGCGCTGCTCACCCACCTGGAGTCCACGCTCTGCATCGACACCTCGCGCGTCTACGCCAGCGGCTTCTCCGACGGGTCGTTCCTCGTATCGCTGTTGGCCTGCACCATGTCCGACCGGTTCGCCGCCATCGCCGCGGTGTCGGGGCTGCAGCTGGACAAGCCCTGTCACACCACCCGGCGGGTGCCGATCCTCGCCTTCCACGGCACCGCCGACCCGATCCTCTACTTCAATGGCGGCGTGGGGACCGGGACCCTCGACAAGGTGCTGGGCCGGGGCGGGTCGTCCGGATCCCCCGGGTCCTCGACCACCACCACCACGCTGCCCAAGGCCGACCTCCACGGCCCCGGGTACCCGGCCACCGTGCAGGCATGGGCGGTCAAGGACGGCTGCAGTCCCCGCTCGACCGACACCCGTCTGTCGAGCCAGGTCATCGAGCGGCGGTACGCCTGCCCGGCCGGCACCGACGTGGAGTTCTACATCATCCTGGGTGGCGGCCACGCCTGGCCCGGCAGCGACGTCAGCCGGGCCATCACCGACCTCACCGGCTTCACCACCTTTCAGATCAACGCCACCGACACCATCTGGGCGTTCTTCCAGCGGTTCCAGCTCTAGAGGCCGGGGGCCGGAGGCCGGGGCTCAGCCGTGCGGCCAATCTGGGGGCAGGGACGGTCGTTTCCGGAGTTGTGGCACATCTGCCAAGTTGGCAGGCGTGCCACAACTTCGGATTCCGGTTGGCTCGCAGACGCCGAGCGCCCGTGGAGCCGGTTGTCAACGTTCCGGAGCGCCCGGTCGTGAGGGGTAGGTAGACGCATGGAGCCGGGCGGAGGAGCCGAGAACTTCGATGATGCCTTTGACCGACTGTTCACCACCGCCTACCGGGCCGCCTACCGACTGCTCGGGTCGCGGGAGGACGCCGAGGACATCGCCATCGAGGCGCTGTCCCGGGCGTCGCTCCACTGGCGGAAGATACGCGACCAGCCGGCCGGCTGGGTCACCACCGTCTCGGTCAACCTGGCCCTCGACGTGTGGCGTCGCCGGAAGCGGGCCCCGGCGGCCGAGCGAGTCGACCATGCCGAACCGGACGCCGACCGCAGGATCGATCTGGCCCGGGCGCTCGACCGCCTCCCCAGGCGGCAGCGCCAGACGCTGGTCCTGCGGTACTTCGCCGACCTCTCCGAGGCGGAGGCGGCCGCGGCCATGGGGGTCTCTGTCGGGACGGTCAAGCAGCACGCCTCCCGGGGCATCGCCGCCCTCCGGCGGGAGCTGGGCGAGCGATGAGTGACGACCTCGAGCACCTCGGACGGCTCGACGACCCGGATCCCCCGGCGGCGACCGCCTCCCACCGGACCGAGGTGGCCCGGCGTGCCCATCGACGGCGGGCCCAGCGCGCCACCCTGTCCGGCGGTGCCGGTCTCGTCGCCGTGCTGCTGGCGGTCGGTCTGTCCGTGGCCCTGGTGGGATCCGGATCGTCCCGACCGGAGCGGAGTGCCGGCGGGCCGGACGTGACCGTGCCTGGGTCGGCCCACGCCTCGACGTCGGCCGGGCCGGGTCACGCCGGACCACTGGCGGGTTCGGCGAACGGGACGGAGTTCGCGCCGAGCCAGTCGAATGCGGCGCCGACGCCCGCTCCGTGCCCGGCTGATGCCACCATCCCCTCGGAGCAGGCGGGTCGCTACTGCGGGCCCACCCCCACGGCGGGCAACGGCCTGGGCCCGAACGGGGAGTGCACCGGCCACGAGACGGATCCGCCGTGCGGGCCGGGCGTGGTCGCCGGTACGTACTACGCCTACACCCTGCCGGTCCGCTGCGACGGGGTGGTCCTCGTCGACGGCCGGCGCTGGTACTCCGAGCTGACCCCGCCGGCCACTGAGCAGGACATCGACGTGTGGATGCTGCTGAGTGCCGCCGGGCAGCTGCGGTGGATCGGTCCGGAGGGAAGCGGCGGCCTGGTGCCGGACACCGGGCAGGCCGCACCGACGTGCAGCGACGATGCCGACACCAGCCCGTCGAGCGGCACGAGCGGATGAGGAGCTGCACATCCACGGGACTCCTCGTGGTGGCCATGGTGGCGCTGGGCGCGTCCTGCACGATGTCATCAGCGGCGGGCGGTGGGCGGGTTCGTGTCCATGGCGATCGGTCCGTGACCGGCGGAGCGGACCCACCGCCCTACGGCAGCGACAGCACTCCCGAAGGCCCCCGCAGCACCATCCCCTCGGCCACCAGGCCGGCCACCACCCGCTCGACTCGGTCGGGGTCGTCCGACCAGCCCACCGCCGTGGTGGCCTCTTCGGGGGAGACCGGCCCGCGGCGCAGGGCGTCGATCAGCCGCCCCCTCCCCTGCCGGTCGGAGCCGGCGAAGGTGCTCTGGCGGGTGGAGACGCCGGCCGAGCCTCTGGCCGGATCGGGCAGCGGCCACCCGGCGGCGGCCCAGCGGCACCGTCGACGGATCGGGCAGGGCGTGCAGGCCGGGGTGCCCGATACGCAGACCGTCGCCCCGAGGTCGAGCAGCGCCTGGTTGAACGTCCATCCCCGGCCAACCGGGACCATGGAGTCGACCAGGCCCTGAGCCTCGACGGGCCGCAAGGTGGCGCCCGCCGCCGCCCGGGAGAGCACCCGTCCGGCGTTGGTGTCCACCACGCCGATGTCGGCCTCGAAGGCGAAGGCCAGCACCGCCCTGGCCGTGTAGGCGCCCACGCCGGGGAGCGCCAGCAGTCCGGACAGTGACCGCGGCACCTCGCCGCCGTGACCGGCCACCATGGCCACGGCCGCACCGTGCACTCCCCGTGCCCGCCGGTTGTAGCCGAGGCCCTCCCACGCCCGGAGCACCTCGCCCAGCGGGGACGCGGCACAGGCGGAGGGAGTCGGGAAGCGTCGCAGGAACCGCTCGTAGGCGGGCACCACCCTGGACACCTGGGTCTGTTGGAGCATCACCTCGGCCACCAGCACCGACCAGGGATCGCGGGTGGACCGCCACGGAAGGTCGGGGCGGCGGGAGGTGGACCCGCCGGCGGTCCCCCACTCGGCGATGGCCCGGCCGATGCCCCGGACCTGGGGAGCCGGCCGCCGCGCCTGGCCGGCCGCCGAAGAGGACGGGGCCGTGTCCACGGGGTCGGCTGGAAGTGGTTCAGTCCCAGACTTCGTCGGCATACGGACGGCGTCGTTCGGGGGCGGCGGCCTGCTTCCAGACCATCACCTTCCGCCGGAAGAAGCACACCTCGTCGCCGAACTGGTTGAACGCCTTGGTCTCCACCGTCACCACGCCGCGGTCGTCACGCGACTTCGACTCCACCTTCTCGATCACCTTGGTCTCGGCGTAGATGGTGTCGCCGTGGAAGGTCGGTGACCGGTGGATCAACGACTCGACCTCGAGGTTGGCGATGGCGGCACCGCTGACGTCGGGGACGCTCATCCCGAGGGCCAGGGAGTAGACCAGGTTGCCCACCACCACGTTCTTCCCCTGCACCGTCTCGTTCTCGGCAAACCAGGCATTGGTGTGGAGCGGGTGGTGGTTCATGGTGATCATGCAGAAGAAGTGGTCGTCCGCCTCGGTGATGGTCTTGCCCGGCCAGTGCCGGTAGACGTCCCCGGGCTCGAACTCCTCGAAGTAGCGGCCGAACGGTCGGTCGAAGGTCGTCACGTCAGGCCTCGGGTGCCGGGACCGGCCGGGTGGTGAACCCGAGCAGCCAGTCGGTCTGTGACTCGCCGTCGATGGCCATCCGCCAGGTGTACCGGGTGCCGGGGCGCAGCGGCAGCGGTCCGAGGTTGACGGCCAGCGCCACGTCGATGGGCGAGCCCTCGGGGATGCCGGCCGGTCGCCCCACGGCGAACTCTCCCCGCACCTCGACCGGGTGATCCCCCTCCGGCGTCTCCACCAGTACCGGTCGCCCGTCGGCGTCCTCGAGGAACAGCTCCCAGTGATGGGACGCCTCCGCCTCGTGCCAGCCGACGTCGATCTTCAGGGCGATGGCCGACGGCACCGGGTCCGGCCCGGTCATGCTCCACCCTCCGCCGAGGATGTAGAGCTTGCCGTCGGCGACCTGGGCCGAATCGCACAACATCATGGTTACTTTCACGTCCGCCGAGGCTACCGGGTCGGGCGTCGGCACTTCGCCGTGCCGGTCGTGGAGGCAGTGCGGGGCACCGCGGCCAGCCCGGTCCGGGGGGTGACGGCCGGTAACGTGGGCGGCATGGAGATGCGGGGTCTGCGTGACGATGTCTACCGGCGGCCGCTGGCCACCGCCCTCGACCGGCTCGGCATCGGGCCCGGATGGACGTGCGTCGACGTCGGTGCCGGCGGAGGGGACGTGTCGGTGGCCCTGGCCGAGATCGTCGGCCGGGAGGGCCGGGTCTACGCGGTGGACAGCGACCCGACGGCCCGTGACGAGGTGGCCGAGGCGGCGGCGGCCCACAGCCAGGTGCTGGCCATCACCCAGGACGGGGAGGACCTGCAGCTCCCCGAGCCGGTCGACCTGGCGTTCTGCCGGTTCCTGCTGCTTCACGTGATCGATCCGTCGGTGGTGCTGGCCCGGATGGCGGCGTCCGTACGACCGGGGGGCTGGGTGGTGGCCCAGGAGCCGATCACGTCGGCCGGGCGCATCAACGGCGAACCGTTCTCGATGCCCGACGCCCGCCACCCGGACGTGGGGGCCCTGCTGCCGGCCCTGGTCCGCCGGGCCGGACTGGTCATCGTGGACGCCTGGGCCGAGGCACCGGCCGGGGCGGGACCCGGGCCGGTGGCCGACTATCTCACCCTGCTCACCGAGGTGGACCCGGGGGACGACGCCGTCGTGCTGCCACCCCTGGTGACGGTGGTGGCCCAGGCGGCGCCGGGGTGAGCGACCTGGTCGGTGACCGGCTCGTACGGCGGTCGGCACCTACCGTTCGGTAACCTGGCGGGGTGAGCTCCGAATCCCTTCCCACCCCCGACCTCGATGCCGCTACCGCGGCCGTGGCCGTCGCCGCCTCGGTGGTGGCCTCCGCCACCGCCGCGCTGGCTGACGCCGGGGGCCCCGACATCGCCCAGGTCCTCGCCTACGACCTCGCCCACGCCGCCTCGGCCGTCCGCACCGCCGAGGCCGTCCTCGGGTACGGGGCCTTCGGCGACACCGAGGCCCGCATCGCCTGCGCCTTCGCCGCCGACGCCATCGCCGACCTCACCTCCCGGACCATCGGGCGCGAGCAGTCCTGGGGTGTCACCGTCGACTGGATGGCACCCGCCGCCGACTTCGTCAACACGTTTCGCCGGCCCGAGTTCCTGGCGTCGCTGGCCACCGAACAGGGCGACCGGCATCTCGACGGGGACTTCGAGCTGGTGCGCGACACCTTCCACCGGTTTGCCGAGGAGCAGATCCGTCCCCGGGCCGAGCACATCCACCGGGCCAACACCGACATCCCCGAGGAGATCATCGCCGGCATGGCCGAGATGGGCGGCTTCGGCATGTCGGTCCCCGAGGAGTACGGGGGCTTCGCCACCGGCGGGGAGAGCGACTACATGGGCATGGTGGTGGCCACCGAGGAGCTGTCGTGGGGATCGCTGGGTGCGGGGGGCTCGCTGATCACCCGTCCGGAGATCCTCACCCGGGCGCTCGTCTTCGGCGGTACCGAGGAGCAGAAGCAGCGGTGGCTGCCCAAGCTGGCCACTGCCGAGGTGATGGGGGCGGTGGCCGTCACCGAGCCCGACTTCGGGTCCGACGTGGCCGGCGTGGTCACCGCCGCCGCCCGCACCGAGGGGGGCTGGCTGATCAACGGCGTCAAGACCTGGTGCACCTTCGCCGCCCGGGCCGACGTCCTGATGCTGCTGGCCCGCACCGACCCGGACCGATCCAAGGCCCACCGGGGGCTCTCGCTCTTTCTGGTCGAGAAGCCGCAGGCGGAGGGGCACGGGTTCCTCTTCGTCCAGGAGCCGGGCGCCGACGGCCATCCGGCCGGCTCCGCCGGTCGGATGGAGGGCCGGGCCATCGACACCCTGGGGTACCGGGGCATGCACTCCTATGAGGTCGCCTTCGAGAGCTGGTTCGTTCCCGACGCCGACCTGGTCGGCGGGGAGGAGGGCCTGGGTAAGGGCTTCTATCTCCAGATGCAGGGGTTCGAGAACGGCAGGCTCCAGACGGCGGCCAGGGCCATCGGGGTCATGCAGGCCGCCTACGAGGCCGCCCTCGAGTACGCCCAGAACCGCCAGGTCTTCGGCTCCGCCATCGTCGACTACCAGCTGACCCAGGTGAAGCTGGCCCGGATGGCGGTCCTCATCCAGGCGACCCGCCAGTTCTCCTTCGAGGTGGCCCGGCTGATGTCCAAGGGCGAGGGCAGCCTCGAGGCATCCATGGTGAAGGCGTACGTCTGCCGGGCGGCCGAGTGGGTCACCCGCGAGGCGCTCCAGATCCACGGCGGCATGGGCTACGCCGAGGAGTTCCCGGTCAGCCGATACTTCGTCGACGCCCGGGTGCTGTCCATCTTCGAGGGGGCCGACGAGATCCTGGCCCTGAAGGTGATCGCCCGGGGGCTGCTCTCCCGGGCCAAGAGCTGAGCCCGCCCACACCTCTCGAGGCGCCGCCGCCGACCACTTCGGTAGCATGCTGGTCGGACGCAGGCGAGGGGGCGTGACGAGCGAAGGCGCAGCGCCACCCGGTGGGCGGGAAGGTCGGTGAACGGGCGCTCGCGGGTCCGGACTGGTGGCAGGCCGGTGATGGCCGGTGGTACCCGCGTGAGGAGAATCCGGCGAACGCCGTCGGCACCTCGGCCGACGAGCAGCGGCCTCGTGCTCGCCAGTGGATCGGATCCCCGGACCTCGGCCGGTACATCCTCCGAGGGGGTCGTCGTTTCAGCCCGGTCGCCTCCGGCGTGGCGTTCCCGGTGGTGCTGGCGGTGGCCCTGGTCGGCGGGGCACTGCACGCCGTGCTCCATGGGACGTCGGCCTCGTCGAACGCCCCCGCGCCGACCGTCACGGGGTCAGGCACCGTGTCGGCGCCCGACCAAGCCGCCCAGGGCGCACTGGCGTCGGCGCTGTTCAGTGCCAGGGAGCTCTACGAGCAGGGAGGCAGTACGTTCTCCATCACCACGCCGGCCAAGCTCGAGGAGGGGCTGAGGCCGTTGACGGTGGTCGGCGGCGACGTGCCGTCGACGTCGCCCACTACCATCAGCCTCGCCACCACCGGGCAGGCCGCACTCCTCACCACGTCGTCGTCGTCGGGCGAGTGCTGGTGGATGCTCGACGTCGAGACATCGGCGCCCGGAGTAGGTGCCGGACTCCCAACCGCCCCGGGCACCTACTACGCCGCGTCCGCCGGACCGAGCTGTCTGGCGTACCACCCTCCCTCCACCGGCTGGGAGCCCCGCCAGTTCCCGATCCCCGGATGACACCGACCACCAGGCACAGGCGGTCATGACGACGTCAGGTGATCCACCCGGACCCGGGTGGTGGTTGGCGTCCGATGGGAAGTGGTACGCACCGGAGCTGCACCCGTCGGCCCAGCCGCCACCGCCACCGGCACCGTCCGCTCCGTTGAGCCCGGGGATGGGTCTCCCTCCGATGGCTCCCCACCCGGGGCCACCCTCCTACCCCGGACAGGCAGTCGGGGGAGCCCCGCCCGTCCACGGCGGGTACTCCTACCCCGGCGGACCTCCAACGTTCGGCCCGGGCTACGTCCCCGGGTACGCGCCCCCGCCATCGAAGAAGATGCCGACCTGGGCCATCGTGCTCATCTGTGCGGTCGGCGGGCTCTTCGTCCTGGTACTCGTCGCCATCGCCGTTCCCACGTTCCTCAACGTGCAGGGCTCCGCCTCCGACCGGGCGACACAGGAGAACCTGGAAACGGCATTCGCGGCCACCCGCTCCGAGTACGGGTCCGTGACTCCCAACTCCTTCGCTGGCGTCACCACCACGAGCCTGGCCCAGCTGGAACCGTCGTTCAGCTGGGTCGGCGGCGCCACCCCGGCGCCCGACGAATCGACCATCAGCGTGGCCTTCTCCGGCCAGTCGGCGGCGCTGGCCACCAGGGCGTCCGGCGGGTCGTGCTGGTACCTCGTGGCCACGGTGATCCCGGCGCCCAGCGGGACAGCCGGAGGCGAGCGCGTCTCCTACGCCACCGCCAGGGGAACGCCGTGTGCCGCCGGAGATCTCCCGACCACGGGCTGGCAGACCGGTGGGTTCCCTTCCAGCTGAGCCGATGGGGCCGGGGCGACCCCCAGGGCGTTCAGTCCGGTCGACGCCGACCGCTGGGTCAGCCGGGCGAGCGGGTGAAACCGGCCCGCTCGCCGCGGGTCACGAACTTGGTGGCCATCTTCCGGGACGCCTCGTCGATCATCTCGTCGCCGAACATCACGGCACCGGTGCGGTCGTCCTCGGTGGCCTTGCGGTAGGCGTCGAGGATGTCCCACGCCCTGTCGAACTGCTCCTGGGTGGGCGAGTAGACCTCGTTGAGCACCCCGACCTGGTCGGGGGTGAGCGCCCACTTGCCGTCGTAGCCGAGGACCCGGGTGCGCTGGGAGAACTCGCGCAGCGCGTCGAGCTCCCGGATCTTCAGGAACGGCCCGTCGATGACCTGGAGCCCGTTGGCCCGCCCGGCCATCAGGATCTTGGAGAACACGTAGTTGAAGTGATCGCCCGGGTACTCGGGGATGGCCACCCCGCCGGTGAGCACCGGCATCTCCATGGAGGCGGCGAAGTCGGCCGGGCCGAAGATGATGGTCTCCAACCGCGGGGACGCGGCACAGATCTCCTCCACGTTGATGAGGCCGCGGGTCGTCTCGATCTGGGCCTCGATCCCGGTGTGGCCGACCGGGAGCCCGCTCCTCTTCTCCACCTGGGTGAGCAGCAGATCGAGGGCGACCACCTCGGCGGCCGTCTGCACCTTGGGAAGCATCACCTCGTCGAGGCGCTCACCGGCGTTGCCGACCACCTCGATCACGTCGCCGTAGGTCCACTCGGTGTCCCAGGCGTTGATCCGCACGCACAACACGCGGTCGTCCCACGGGAGGTTCTTGATGGCGTCGGCCACCTTGGCCCGGGCGTTCTCCTTCTCGAGCGGGGCGACGGAGTCCTCGAGGTCGAGGAAGCTCATGTCGGCGGGGACGGTCGGCGCCTTGGACAGGAACTTCTCGTTCGAACCGGGCGAGGACATACACGAGCGGCGCGGCAGGTTTCGTGAGCGTTCGGACATGTCCGAATCGTACGGCCACCGGAAGGGCCAGCCAAACCGACGAGAACCGGTTCTACCTGGGCTCGGCGCCGTCCGGCCGGTCAGGGGGCCGGGACGGGGCCGGGATCGGCCTGCAGGTCGGCCGGGGTGAGCTGCTCGGACAGTAGCCGGTCGAACCGGGCCGGGTCGCCCCCCACGAAGGCACGGCAGAGCGGAAGCCCCTCCACGTAGCAGGTGAGGTAGGCCCGCCAGGTGGGGTGGGTCAGGAACTCCACCGACTTGGAGGCGCGGTCCCTCGACAGCAGGCCCCACCGGGCCACCTCGTCGACGACCACCTCGGGGTCGGCTCCGTCCTCGTGCAGCCGGAAGGCGGCGTTCTGGCGCACGGCGCCGAGCGCCTCCCCGGCCACCGCCACGGCGGCGACCACCTCGGGGTCGTACCGGATGCCGAGCGGCCGAAGGTGCTCGGCCACCACCGCCTCGGGACGCTTGCCCATGACCACCTCGAGTCCGAGGTCGGCCAACCCCTCCGCCAACAGGCACTGTGGCGTCCCCACCAGGAAGATCGACTCCTCCCACCACCGCCGCCGCCGCACCAGGCCGATCTCCTTGCGGGTGTGCTCGGTATGGTGTCCCGGGTACGACTCGTGGGCTACCAAGTGGGCCAGGCTGGTCGACAGCACCGGGAGGTCGGTGTTGACCGCCACACGACTCTGGAGGTCGCCCAGGTAGTAGTTGAAGCCCGACCACGGCTGGCCCGACACCAGCTCGAACTCGACGTGCTCCCCGTCGGGGAGCCCGAACAGCGTCCGGGTGCGATCCCGCAGGTCGTCGGCCAGGGCGTCGATGGCCGGGCGGAGCAGGTCCACCGGGACGGCGTGCGACTCCCTCCAGCCGACCAGCCGCTCGGCGAGGGGACCCTCGCCGGGGAGCGCCTCGTCGAGCCGGCGGTGGGCATCGGCGAAGGTGCCCTCGTCGGCCCGGGTCGGTCGCACCCCGTAGCAGGCCTCGACCTCGTCGGCGTAGCCGATGGGGTCCCCGGCCAGCTTGCGAGCGGTGGTCAGCAGACCGACCGTCTGGGCGCGGAGCCAGCGCCGGCGGGCCGGCGCCGCCCCGTCCTCACCGCTCCCGTCGAGCGGCCCGTCCGGACCCTCGAGCACGCCACCGGCGTCGATGCCGGCAATCAGTGATCGGGCATCGGCGACCAGCCGCTCCGGAGCCTGCACCGGCTCCGCCGCCACCCTCTCGGCAAAGGCCGGCGGCCCGTAGTAGGCGTCGACCAGGCCGTCGATGTGCCGTCCCAGCCGCAGACCGAGCGTCAGGTACCGGTCGACCAGGCCGACGTCGGCGGGGGCGCCCACCGACGGTCAGACGAGCTGGGCGCGGAGAAAGGCGACGGTGCGCTCCCACAGCTGGTCGGCCGCCGCCGGGTGGTATGCCTCGGGCCGGTCCTCGTTGAAGAAGGCGTGGCCGGCTCCCTCGTAGTGGAAGAACTCCACGTCCTTGCCGAGCGCACGCAGCCGGGCCTCGAGGTTGCGGGCGTCCTCCGGGGTGAAGAAGCCGTCCTCTTCGGCCACGTGGGCCTGCACGGCGGCGGTCAGCTTCGAGTAGTCGGGCTGGGCGTCGGGCCAGGGGATCAGCCCGTAGGCCGGCACGACCGCCGCCACCGCGTCCGGCCGCTGGGTGCCCAGGACCAGTGCCAGCCCCCCGCCCATGCAGAACCCGACCACCCCCACCTTGGGCCGACCGGTGCGGACCAGCAGCTCGTCGACGGCCCCGCTCAGCTCCTTGGCCGTCGTGTCCATCTTCAGCGCCATCATCTCCTTGCCGGCATCGTCCGGCTCGGTGAGCGGGACGGTGGTCCCGTGGTAGAGGTCCGGGGCCAGCGCGGTGAAGCCGGCGGCGGCGAACCGGTCGCAGGTGCGTTTGATCTGGGGGACCAGTCCCCACCACTCCTGCAGGACGATGACGCCCGCCCCGGAGGTTGCGCCTCCGGCGGGCTCGGCCAGGTAGCCGCTCCCGTTGGTGCCGTTGATCGGGAACTCGATGATCTCACCCATGGGGACGACCCTACTGCTCCGAAACCGCCCGGTTGTCGAGGGCCTTCATTTGGTGTCAACAGGTGCGCGAATTGCCACGAGATCGGCCAATCCCGGAAATTTCAGAACTTGTTTTCCCAGTTCAGAGCGCAATTGCCCAGGGGGGTCCTTGTGACGGGAGTGTGAATGGACTAAAACGGTACGGGTTATGACTCACGCCGAGCAGTACTCGACGTCCGAGCCAGGCGTATCCCGAGGGGTCCGCACGAGGTCCAGGAAGAGGGCCGGTGCGATGCTCGCGCTGGCTGTCGCAACAGGACTGGCCTCTCTGGCGGTGGCGCACGCGCGCCCCGCATCGGCCGACCAGCTCTCCGACGCCAAGGCCCAGGCCGCCGCGCTCGGCGCCCAGCTCAACGCCGAGCAGGCCCAGATCGCAGCGCTGAACGGCCAGTACGAGGCGGCCAGCTACCACCTCTCGCAGGTCGACGCCCAGATCACCGCCACCGAGTCCCAGCTGGCGGCCGACCAGGCCGTGGTGAGCAAGGACGAGGCCCAGCTGCGCACCCAGGCGGTCGCCGACTACATGAGCGACGGCACCACCAGCCAGCTCACCCAGATGTTCTCGGGCAACAACACCACCGCCGGCATCCGCAACGAGTACGCCGCCATCTCCACCGGAAACGTCACCGACACGGTGGACGGCCTGCACACCGCCCAGACCCACCTGCAGGCCCAGCAGAGCGCGCTGCAGGCCGACCAGCAGCAGGCGGCCGCCGAGACCACCAGTCTGGCCACCTCGAAGAGCCAGGCCACCAACCTGGCCGGGCAGTACCAGTCGCAGTTGAGCAGCGCCAACGCTCAGGTGCAGAACATCATCAACCAGCAGGCGGCCGCCGCCGCCGCGGCCGCCCAGGCCGCCGCCCAGGCCAAGCTGGCTGCCGCTCAGGCGGCCCAGGCCGCCGCCCAGCGTCAAGCTGCGGCAGCCACCAGCTCGGGCAGCTCGGGTGGTGGCGCCGGCATCGGGTCAGCGGTAGCCGCCGGTCCCCTGCCCCCTCTGGCCGCCGGGGCTGCCGGGGCCGTGCAGGCCGCCGAGCAGGAGGTCGGTGTCCCCTACGTCTGGGGCGGCGCCTCGCCTGCCGGCTTCGACTGCTCCGGCCTGGTGATGTGGGCCTATGCCCAGGTGGGCGTCAGCCTCCCCCACTACTCGGGGGCCCAGTACGAGGACACCACTCAGATCCCGTTGGCCGACATCGAGCCCGGCGACCTCCTGTTCTACGGACCGGGCGGCAGCGAGCACGTCGCCATGTACGTGGGCGGCGGCGAGATGATCGAGGCGCCGTACACCGGTGCCGACGTGCACATCACCCCGATCCGCACCGGAGCCGGCTTCGCCGGCGTCGGCCGGGTCAACTAGCCCGACCGCACGACCCCCGGGGCGGGTGCCACCGGGTCCGGGTCCGGGGCGACCTCGGGGTGGGGCATACTGGCAAGGCATCGGCGTCGAACACCGTGAGGTGGCACGCACCGGAGCTCGCCGACCATGAGACCGATCCCCGTCGCCTTCCACATCTGGTTCCTCGAGGTGCACACCTACGGGATCGGCCTGGCCCTCACCTTCTGGTTCGGGCTCCGGTACACCGAGCGCCGGATACGGAACGCCGGCTACCCATGGCAGTGGGTCACCGCCATGTTCCTGTGGGTCATCGTGGCGGCCCTGGTCGGTGCCCGCACCATGAACGTCATCTCCAACTGGGGTTTCTACTCGCAGCACCCCGCACAGATCCCGGCCATCTGGCAGGGCGGGCTCTCGTCCTTCGGTGGGATCCTGTTCGCCGTCCCGGTCGGTGTCATCAGCGCCCGGCGGCGGTGCCCGCAGCTCCCCAGCCTGCGCTTCGGCGACCTGATGGCCCCGGTGCTGATGGCCTCGTGGGCCATCGGCAGGCTTCTCGGCCCGCAGCTGATGCGGGCCGGTGGCGGCCATCCGACCACGCAGTGGTTCGGGATGTACTACGCCGACCAGGTGGGCAAGCGCCTCCCCGTCCCCGTCTTCCAGTCGATGGAGGATGCCACGATCTTCGCCATCCTGCTGCTGGTCGAACGGTGGCTCCGGGCCGTCGCCCCGGCGCCGTTCGCCCCGGTCGACGGCGCGCCGGTGTCGTCCAAGCTGCTCCCGCCGGCGGGGATCGTCCTCGGCGTCGGCATGATCCTGTGGGGTACCGAGCGCTTCCTCGACGAGCACCTGTGGCTGGGCGAGGACGGCCGTGTCGGGTCCGACCTCACCCAGCTGGCGGGGGTGCTGCTGGCGGTCGCCGGGGTGGTGCTGTTGGCCACGCGTCTCCGGGAGCTCCGGGAGTGGCGGGCCGGGGGCGCCGCCGCGGCGGGGCCGAAGGAGGTCCCGTCGTCCACCGTCGACGACGGGGGCGAGCACCCGAACGGGGAAGGCACCGATGCCGACGCCGACGCGGATGCGGATGCCGAGCCGGGGGCGGGAGCCGACCCGGTGGCGGTGGAGGGATCGAGCCCAACCTGACAACTGGCAGCACCTCAGGTAGCTTCGGCACGCTGGCGTCGGCGGGGGGCGGGCGGTAGTCGCAGGGGGGGAGGGTTGACCGGTGCCGGAGCACTATGGAGACGACGAATCCCATCCGGCCACCAGTGACGCCCCGTACCGGACCGAGACCTGCTGGTTCTCCTTCACCGCGCCCGGGCGGCGCCCGTCCGGCCAGGTCCGCCATGATCGAGCCCGAAAGGCACACGCAGCATGACCATCGACGCAGAGCCCTCCGCGGAGCGGCCGAAGACCTCCACCCGTGACTACGAGGAGCTCCGCTCGCAGCTCCAGGCCTGGCTGAACGAGCGGCTGCCGGGGGTGACGGTGTCCGATCTGGTGGTCCCGGAGTCGAACGGCATGTCGTCGGAGACGGTGCTCTTCGACATCACCACTCCCGGTGAGGCCGAGCCGCGGCGGCTGGTGGCCCGCATCGCCCCCGACCCGGCCGCCGACCCGGTGTTCCAGATCTACGACATGGAGCGCCAGTTCCTCACCATGCAGATGGTGGCCGAGCATACCGAGGTGCCCGTCCCCAAGGTGCTGTGGCTCGAGACGGGCACCGACGCCATCGGCGTGCCCTTCTTCGTCATGGAGCGGGTGGAAGGCATCGTGCCGCCGGATGTGCTGCCCTACACCTTCGGGGACAACTGGTTGTTCGAGGCCGCCGTGGAGGACCAGCGGCGGCTGGAGCGCCACGCCGTCGAGGTGGTCGCCGCCCTGCACGAACTGTCGTCGGACGGCCCGGCGGCGTTCCTGGCCGGAGGGGACGACGGTCAGAGCCACCTCCGTCACCACGTGCGTGAGCAGCGGGCGTACTACGACTGGGTGGCCGGAGACGGCGTTCGCTCACCGCTCATCGAGCGCGGCTTCGAGTGGCTCGAGGAGCACTGGCCCGAGCACGAGGGGGGTGACGTCTTCAGCTGGGGCGACGCCCGCATCGGCAACATGATGTTCGAGGACTTCACGCCGGTGGCCGTCCTCGACTGGGAGATGGCGTCCATCGGGCCCCGTGAGATCGACCTGGGCTGGATGATCTACATCCACCGCTTCTTTCAGGACCTGGCCGAGGACCTCGGCATGCCCGGCATGCCTCACATCCTCACCCGCCACACGGTGGCCGAGATCTACGAGCAGGCCACCGGCTACACCCCGAACGATCTCGACTTCTACACCGCTTACGCCGCCCTCCGCCACGGCATCGTGATGTTCCGTATCACGCGGCGCTCCATCCGGTTCGGCGAGGCGGTCATGCCGGAGGACCCGGACCACGCCATCCTCCACCACGCCCACCTCCGCCGGATGCTCGACGGCGAGTACTGGTAGGCGATCCGGGGCCGGAGCCGGGGCCGGAGCCGTGGGCCCCGGCGAACGTGGCTGAGCCCAGGGCGGACTCCTTTTCCGGTCGTGTCACACGTGCCGAATTGGCAGGTGTGACACCACCTCAGAACCGGGGTGGGCCGATGGGAGCGGCCCGAGGATCCCAACGTCCACACACGGTGGAACTGTCCTCCCGGAGCGTGGTCGGAAAAGGTCAGGCGAGCACGCCCAGACGACGCAGGGACGCCGCGAACCCGTCCTCAACCACCTGGCCGCCTATCAGGTCTGCCGCCGCCGCCACAACGTGCGGCGCGTCGCCGGCGACCACGGCTACCGCTGCGGCACGGAGCATGGCAAGGTCGTTGGGCATGTCACCGAAGGCCACGGCGGCGTCCCACGTCACGTCGAGCAGCTCCAGAGCGGTGCCCACCCCGGTCGCCTTGTCCACGCCCGGTGGGGCGATGTCGAGGAGATCGTCGGCCGCCCAGGTGAGGGTGGCGTCGTCGTCCGAGACACCCACGTCGGCGAGGTGCCGGGCGATGTCGGCCGACGTCAGGCCACTCACCCGAACGGCCATGACACAGGCCGGGCTGCCGGCCACCACCCCGAGCGGGACCACCTCGGCGGGCCCGCGGGGCATCCTCCCGCCGAACCCGCGATAGTCGGCGGTCATCCGCCACCGGCTGCCGTCGAACGAGGCCAGGCCGAGGCGATCGAGCCCGCCCAGGACGCCGGCGATCCGGTGCACCGCCTCCGGGCCGATGAACCGGCGCCAGAGCACCCGCTCCGTCCCGGGCGACCAGCCCAGTGCGCCGGTACAGCACACGGCGACCGTGGTGAGCGGCACCAGGTGCTCGATGGCGGCCAAACCGGCCGGTGTCCGAGCCGTGGCAACGACCAGGGGGATGCCGAGCCGCTGGAGGTCGGCGGCGGCGGCCACTGTGGCGGCGCTCATGGTGCCGTCCTTCCGGACGATGGTCCCGTCGAGGTCCGTGATCACCACGCGATAGGGGGTGGCCGTCATCGTGCCCAGCTTCCCATGCGCTCCCGATGGTGCCTTCCGATCCGAGGTGCGGACCCCCCTCACCCGAGTGACGGCGGTTGCCAGGACCGGGGCGGGGCGCCCCCTGGCTACTCGGACCCGCCCCCCGCCGCCTCCCTGGCCGCCTTCTCCTCGGCCGCCTTCCGGTACGCCTCGAGCTGGTCGAGGAGGGGCATGCGCTCCTGGCCCACCGTCGAGTCCAGCCGGGCGGCGATCTGCTCTGGGGTCCAGCGGCCGTCGGCGTAGACGGCCCGGACCTCGCGGGGCTGGTTCCACACCGCGATCTTCGGGCCCACCGAGGTGTAGACCTGGCCGGTCACGTGCTTGGCCTGGTCGGAGAGAAGGTAGACGACCAGTGGGGCGACGTCCTCGGGGTCGCCCATCTCGGCCAGGTCCATGGGGACGTTGGCCGACATTCGGGTCCGGGCCACCGGAGCCACCGCGTTGGCGGTGATGCCGTACCGGCTGAGGCCGGCGGCCGCCGAGCGCACCAGCGACACGATGCCGCCCTTGGCCGCCGCGTAGTTCGCCTGGGCCACGCTGCCGGCGAAGGCGCCGGAGGTGAAGGCGACCAGCGAGCCGCCGCCCTCCTGCTTGCGCATGATGGCCGACGCTGCCCTGAACACGGTGAAGTGCCCCTTCAGGTGCGTCTCGATGACGGCGTCCCACTCGTCCTCCGCCATGTTGAACAGCATGCGCTCCCGCAGGATGCCGGCCACCGCCACCACGCCGTCGATCCGGCCCCACGCCTCCACGCCGGTGCCGATGATCCTTTCGCCGCCGGCCAGGGTGGTGACGCTCTCGGCCACCGCCACCGCCTCGCCGCCCGCCGCCTCGATCTCCGACGCCACCGCCTCGGCCACCTCGCTCTTCGGGTCGCCGCCGTCGAGTGACACGCCGATGTCGGCCACCACCACCTTGGCTCCCTCGCTGGCGGCAGCCAGCGCCACCGCCCGGCCGATCCCGCCGCCCGAGCCGGTGATGGCGACGACCTTGCCGCTCAGGAATCCGCTCATGCCTACTGCCTCCTACTGGGTATTGACCGAATACGAGAACCTGTTCTAGCGTTCTCCACCGGGTCGGCGCCACCCGACACTGTCTGCGCAGCCGACCAGCCCCGCCCGACCGCGGCGAGCGCCGCGCGCACGGGTCGGGGGGTTTGCGCCGGGACCGTTCCGACGAAGCAGCGTAAGGGGTACGAACACCATGGGTGATCTTGGATTCTGGGCACTGGCACACGAGGACCCGGAGCATCTCGCCCTCGTCGACCCGGGCGGCAAGGAGTACACCGCCGGGGAGCTGCTGGGCCGGGCCAACCAGGTGGTCCACGCCTTCCGCCGGTTCAATCTGCAGCCGGGCGACGTGGTGGCCACCCTGCTGCCCAACGGCGTGGAGATGTTCGAGCTGTACCTGGCGTGCCTCCAGGCCGGCTGGTACCTGGTGCCGATCAACCATCACCTGATCGCCCCCGAGGTGGCCTACATCCTGAAGGACTCCAACGCCAAGATCTTCGTCGCCCACGAGCGGTTCACCGACGTGGCCCTCGACGCCGCCGAGGACGCCGAGCTGCCCTCCTCGGTCTGCTTCGGGGTGGGCGACATCGTGGGCTTCACCTCCTACGCCACCGCCCGGGACTCCCAACCCACGACCGATCCCGAGGACCGGACCGTCGGCGATGTCATGAACTACACCTCGGGCACCACCGGCAACCCCAAGGGCGTGTTCCGCCCGCTGAGCGGGGCCACGCCCGAAGAGGCGGCCCTCGGCCTGTCGGGCCTCCTCTTCCTGTTCGGCATCCAGCCACAGGACGACAACGTCCACATCGTGGGCTCGCCGCTCTACCACACCGCGGTGCTGCGCTACTCGGGCGCCTCCATCCACCTGGGCCACACCGTGGTGCTGATGGACAAGTGGATCCCCGAGGAGATGCTCCAGCTGATCGAGCAGTACCAGGTGACCACCTCCCACATGGTCCCCACCCAGTTCCACCGTCTGCTGGCCCTGCCCGAGGAGACCCGCGCCAAGTACGACGTGTCGTCCCTGCAGCACATGATCCACGCCGCCGCCCCGTGCCCGGTGGACGTCAAGCACAAGATGATCGAGTGGTGGGGCAACGCCATCGACGAGTACTACGCCGCCTCCGAAGGGGGCGGCACCCTGGTGACGGCGGAGAACTGGCTGAAGAAGCCGGGGACGGTGGGCACCGCCTGGCCGATCTCCGAGATCGCCATCTTCGACGAGGAGGGCAACCGGATCGAGGAGCCCAACGTCATCGGCACCGTCTACATGTCCATGCAGACCGGCGACTTCAGCTACCACAAGGACGAGGAGAAGACCCGGAAGAACCGGATCGGGAAGTTCTTCACCGTGGGCGACGTCGGCCTCATCGACGAGGACGGCTATCTCTTCCTCCGCGACCGCAAGATCGACATGATCATCTCGGGCGGCGCCAACATCTACCCGGCCGAGATCGAGAACGTGCTGCTCGGCTTCCCGAAGATCGGCGACGTGGCCGTCTTCGGCATCCCCAACGACGACTGGGGCGAGGAGATCAAGGCGGTGGTGGAGCCGGCCGAGGGCGTCGAGGCCTCGCCGGAGCTGGCCGACGAGATCTTGGCCTACTGCGCCGACAAGCTGGCCAGGTTCAAGACGCCCAAGTCGATCGATTTCACCGACTCACTGCCACGGGACCCCAACGGCAAGCTCTACAAGCGCAAGCTGCGCGATCCGTACTGGGCGGGTCGCGACAAGATCTGAACGGGCGGCGGCCGGCCCGGTGACGCCCGCCGGCTACTCCGAGGCCGGATGGACGTCGGAGGCGGCGCCCATCCGCAGCGCCTCGGCCCGGATGGCGGCCAGGATCACCGGGTCGTCACTCTCCACGTTCCCCTCGGCGATGGCCAGGAACTGGGCCGACGCCACCTCGATGAACAGCCCGTCGGCCTCGGCGGTCAGGGTGTCGCCGTGGTAGATCCCGGCCCACGAGAAGATCTTCCTCCCCTCGCGCCGCTGGCACCTGGCCTCCACCCGGAGCTCGGTGCGCAGCGGGGTCGGCTTGCGGTAGCGGACGGTCAATGTGCCGGTCATCCCCGGGTGGCCGGCCACCAGGTTGGCCGCCCCCAACACCTCGTCGAACGTCTCGGCGATGACCCCGCCGTGGACACAGGTCGGGGGACCTTGGTAGGCGTAGTCGAAGTTGACGGTGCCCACGATCCGGCGGTAGTCACCGTCCACCCCCTCGACCACCCTGATCCGCACCGGGGGCGCCAGTGGGTTGGCCAGCCCGATCACCGGGCTGGTGGGGAAGAACTCCTGGGGCTCCGACGAGATCTCGGGCCGGCCGCGTGGGCGCTTGTCCGGGCCGGCCGCCTCGGCCAGGCGGCGATTGAGGGCCTCCACCGCCTCGGCGACTTCCAGGATCACCTCGTCGTCGACCTCGGCCGACACGGTGGCGGTGATGGTGGTCCGGAGGGCATCGGCCAGCCGGTGCCTGGGCCCGATGGTCCCGTTGCCGCTCATCGACGCTGGAAGTTGGCCGGACGCTTCTCGGCGAACGCCTTCTGCCCCTCCTTGGCGTCCTCGGTGGCGAAGATCGGCCACCCGAACTCGAGCTCCATCTTGAGGGCCTCCTCCTCGGGGATCCCCTCGGTGGCTTTCACCGACGCCTTGATGGCCTCGACGGCCAGGGGGCCGTTGGCGGCGATCACGTCGGCGATCTCCAGGGCGGCGTCGAGGGCGGTCCCGTCGGGGACGACCCGGCCGATGAGACCGATCTCCTTGGCCTCCTGGGCAGAGACCTCACGGGCGGTCAGCAGGAGGTCCATGGCCATGGTGAAGGGGATCTGGCGGCGGAGGCGCACGGTGGAGCCGCCCAGCGGGAACAGCCCCCGTCGCGCCTCGAACACCCCGAACTTGGCGCCCTCCCCGGCCACCCGGATGTCGGTGGCCTGGAGGATCTCGGTGCCGCCGGCCACCGCCCACCCCTCCACCGCGGCGATCAGCGGCTTCCTCAGCGAGTAGTGACGCAGGAGCGCCTTCCAGTGCAGGTCGGGGTCGTCCGCCATGCGCTGCTGCACCGACTCCATGCCGGGCCCGGACATCGACTTGAGGTCCATGCCGGCGCAGAAGGTGCCGCCGGCGCCGGTGAGGACCGCGCACCGGATGTCGTCGTTGCCGTCGATCTCGTACCAGGCGTCGACCATCCCGACCAGCATTGGCCCGGACAGGGCGTTCTTCGCCTCCGGCCGGTTCATGGTGACGATGGCGGTGGCGCCCCGGATCTCGAAGCTCAGGTGTTCGGTGCCGCTCACAGTTCCTCCCCTGGGTGCCGGATGGGACTCGTCGGGTGCCCCCTCGATTGACGGTGCCCGCCACAGCGGGACGGGTGGGGCCGACCATCCGGTCAAGTAGAACGCACTCTACTTTCGAACCCTGGGGAGGCCGCCAGTCGGGGCCACCCGACTTCAGGACACGATGGGTGACGGGGCCATGCCCACGATCGGCCGGTTCAGCGGGAGCGAGCCGGCCGAGCCCTCGAAGGGGGCGTCGCCGTAGGCGAAGATGCCGCCGTCGGAGGCCACCAGCCAGTACCCGCCGCCGTCGGGGGTGGGGGCCATGCCCACGATCGGGCGGTTGAGGGTCAGCGACCCGGTGGAGCCGGCGAAGGCGGCGTCGCCGAAGGCGAAGATGCCGCCGTCAGAGGCGGCCAGCAGATAGCCCTGGTTCGAATGGGTGGCGGTCATGCCCACGATCGGCTCGGTCAGGTGGATGTTCCCGGTCGACCCGTAGAACCCGGCGTCGCCGTAGGCGAAGATGCCGCCGTCGGCAGCCACCAGCCAGTAGCCGTGGCCGTCGGAGGTGGAGGCCATGCCCACGATCGGCTGGTTGAGGTGGATGTTGCCGGTCGACCCGTAGAACCCGGCGTCGCCGTAGGCGAAGATGCCGCCGTCGGCGGCCACCAGCCAGTAGCCCCGGCCGGTGGCCGTGGTCGCCATGCCGACCACGGGGGCGTTGAGGGGGATCCCGCCCATCGAGCCGTAGAACCCGGCGCCGCCGAAGGCGAAGACGCCCCCGTCGTCGCCCAC
>JBKQTE010000005.1:0-17030 GCA_052143315.1 Acidimicrobiales bacterium
CCCCCATCGAGATGGTCGAGCCGGTCTACGCCATTCCGGCCAACACGCCACTCGGCACCCGACCGCCACCGCCGCAGCTGCTGGGCTGGGTGGGGGGGATCTTCGACAGCAACGACCTGTTGGCCCCGATCGCCAGCCAGCAGTCGGACACGTCGTACGTGCTGGCCTACCGGGGTGCCCACGGGAAGTCGGTGGTGGTGAGCCAGGTTGGCCGTGCGGCACCCGGGTCGGTGACCCGCACCTACAGCCTGAGCGCCGAGGGCAGCTGGTCGCTGACACTGACTGGACCCCTCCGGGGCGGCCTCTCGCCGAACCAACAGGGGCTGGTGGTGCTCCTGGTGGGCCTGGCCCTGACCCTCCTGTTCTTCCTGCTGTTCAAGGCGTTGAGCAACTCCCGGAAGGTGGCGCTCGCCATGGTGACGGAGAAGACCGGGGAGCTCCGGCACCTCGCCCTCCACGACTCGTTGACCGGCCTGCCCAACCGGACCCTCATCATGCAGCGCACCACCGAGGCGTTGGATCGATCGCGCCGGAGCGGCCAGCCGCTGGCGGTGTTCTTCATCGACTTGGACGGGTTCAAGGACATCAACGACGCCAACGGGCACGGGGTGGGCGACTTCCTGCTCCGAGCGGTGGCGGAGCGGTTCGGCGCCGCCCTGCGCAACGCAGACTCGGTGGGCCGGCTCGGCGGTGACGAGTTCATCGTGCTGGCCGAGGGCAGGTCGGCGGCCCAGCCCGAGCGGTTGGCGGCGCGCCTGCTGGCCGCCTGCGTCGACCCCATCCACATCGGGACCCTGCCCGGGGTGGCCCTGCCGGTGGCGGCCAGCATCGGCATCGCCACCGGCGTCCGCGACAGCGCCGAGGAGCTGCTGCGCGACGCGGACATTGCCCTCTACCAGGCCAAGGCCAATGGCAAGGGACGGTACGTGATCTTCGAGCAGGAGATGCACACCGCGGTGCGGAGCCGGATCGAGCTGGACGCCGAGCTCCGGACGGCGACGACCCATCACCAGTTCTTCCTCCTCTACCAGCCGATCTTCGACCTGGCGACGCTGGAGATCACCGGCGTCGAGGCCCTGGTGCGCTGGCAGCACCCCACCCGTGGGATGGTGGCGCCCTTCGAATTCATCCCCACCCTCGAAGAGTCGGGGCTGATCGTGGAGGTCGGCCAGTACGTGCTCGACGAGGCATGCCGCCAGGCCCGGCGCTGGCACGATCTCGGCTTCCCGCTGCGGATGTCAGTCAACGTGTCGGCGGGCCAGCTCGAGTTGGAACGCATCGTGACCGACGTCCGTCACGCGCTGGGCAGCTCCGGGCTCGACCCCGGCTCGCTGGTGGTGGAGATCACCGAGACGGGTCTCATGCACGACGCCGACGGAGCGGCCCGGCGGCTTCGGGAACTCAAGCGCCTGGGCGTGTACGTGGCCATCGACGACTTCGGCACCGGGTACTCGTCGCTGGCCTACCTGCAGCAGTTTCCGGCCGATGTGCTCAAGATCGACGGGTCGTTTATCGCCGCCATGGCCGAGAGCGCCGAGGGCACCGCCCTCGTCCACGCCATGGTGCAGCTAGGGAACGCCCTCGGGCTCGAGACGCTGGCCGAGGGCATCGAGCACCAGGAGCAGCTCCGTCTGCTGCGGATCGAGGCCTGCGGCTTCGGCCAGGGCTACCTGTTCGCGGTGCCGATGAGCGCCTCGGAGGTCGAGGTCCTCCTCCGGACCGGGCCGGTGGAGGAGCCCGCCACCTCCGGGCGGATCTCCGCCGAGACGGTGGTGGCCGCCGAGCCGGTGGTGGCCGCCGAGCCGGTGGCGGCCGGTGACAACGGGGCCGGTGACAACGGGGCCGGTGGCGCCACGGGTAACGGTGCCGGCACCGGCGCTGGCGCAGCTGAAGGAACGGCCGCCCCCGGGGGAAGCATCCGGGGGTAGGCCGGACCCGGCCCCCGCCGGAACCGGCAAGGAAGGTCGACCGGTCGTCGCTCAGGCGGCGCCGAACACCATCGGCGCCGAACGCACCCCGGCGATGATCGGGGAGCCGCTCCGGACCACCGGTCCGGCCGATTCGAGGGAGCCGAACCGGGCCAGGAGCTCCTCGAGCAGGATCCGCCCCTCCAACCGGGCCAGGACCGCCCCGATGCAGAAGTGGGCACCGAACCCGAACGCCAGGTGGGGGTTGGGGTGGCGGGCGGCGTCGAACACCCCTCCGGTGGGACCGAAGACCGCCTCGTCCCGATTGGCCGAGGCGTAGAGCATGAGCACCGGTTCGCCACCGGAGATGGCCTGGTCCCCCAGGACCGTGTCTCGGGTGGCCGTCCGCATGAACGCCACCACCGGGGTGGTCCACCGGAGCATCTCCTCCACCGCCAGGGTCAGGGCTCGCGGCGACCCGGCCAGGTGTTGCCGGCGGAGCGACTCCCACGAACCCGGGGAACCGGCGAAGCCGAGCAGGCCACCCGACATCATGTTCCGGGTGGTCTCATTGCCGGCCACCAGCAGCTGGACCAGAAACATGGCCAGCTCGTCGTCGGAAAGCCCCTCACCCTCCTCCGAGGTCACCGCGGCCAGCTCGGAGATGATGTCGTCCCCCGGCCTGGCCCGGCGGTCGGCCGCCGCCGCCAGCAGGTACCCGACCATCTCCCCGCTGAGCGCCATGCGCTCATCCTCCGGCCAGTCGGTGGCCCCGGGGATGACCGCTTCGGACCACCGGAAGAACCGCGGCCACTCGTCCTCGGGCACGCCGAGGAGGTCGGAGATGACTTGGAGCGGCAGGGGCACCGCCAGGTCGGCGACGAGGTCGACCGGGACGCCCGCCTCCAGCCGGTCGACCAGAGCGGTGGTCCGGGCGCGCACCGAGTCCTCCAGCCCCCGGATGAAGGTGGGACGGAACCCGGGCTGGACCAGCCCGCGGTAGCGGGTGTGGTCGGGCGGATCGGTGTGCATCATGGTGGGCGGGGTCGGGTACTCGGTCCCGATCTCGAAGACCATGATCCCCTTGGATGAACAGAAGGTGTCCGTCTCCCGCGACACCGTGGTCACGTCGGCGTGCCGGCTGGCCACCCAGAACCCCACCGTCCCGTTCCAGGCCACCGGCGACTCCGACCGGAGCCGGGCGTAGAGCGGGTACGGGTCCCCGGCATAGAAGTCGGGGTCGAGGAGCGGCGAGGTGAGGTCCTCCCCAGTGGGCGAGTGGGGGGTGGTGGCCATCGACGGCCGGTTCAGCCGACGATGACGCCGGTGGGCCGTTCGAAGCCCTGATCGACAGCCAGCGCTTCGTAGACCGCCAGGGTGCCGGGACCGTCGAAGACGCTCTCCACCGACCCGTCGGGGGCCAGGTTGAGGTTGACCCCCTCCATCACGAAGAGCACATCGGTCGCCCCGTCGTTGTCGGCCGGCACGTCGAGGGTGTGCACCGAGCCGGCCGGCTCGCGGATGTAGGAGCCGGCGGTGTTGAAGAAGTCGTACTCGAGGTAGTGCCAACGCCCGGAGATGGTGAAGCCGTCCACCGGGCCGGTGTGGCGATGGGTCTGGAGCCGCACACCCGGCTCGAACCGGTTCCTCACCACCCAGATGCCGTTGGCGGCATCCACCCGGAGCACCTTGAGCCACACGCCCCCGGTGGCATCCACCCACGGCAGTTCGTCCTCGCCCGCGTGGCGGACCACGTCATCGACAGTGCCGGCTGTCATCTCCATCCCCTCCCTGTTGCCGGGCCGGCTCGGCCGGCCCCCCTGGTGCTGCACGTCCGCAGTTCACAGACTCCCCCGGCGGCCTCAATATGGGCCAATCCGCTGGTCCGGGTTGGTGTCGATCAGGTGCTGCCCGTCGATCGACACCTGCGAGGTCCACTCGCTCCCGTTCCACCACCGGAAGTGGAACCGGCCGCTGGGGTCGGGATGCCACGCCGGTGGCGAGAGCACCGGTCCGCCGCCGGCTCCCGTTCCCGGGGCGGCACCACCCTCCGGTGGGACGGTCGGGGCCGACGGTCCGGCGGCGGGCGGCATGTGGGGCGGCGGCATGTGGGGCGGCGGCATGTGGGGAACGCCGTCCCCCGACCCGGTGGTGGGTCCCGAGTTGGCCGGGCGTGGGTAGGCCGGGAAGTTCGACCCCGGGTCGGGCTGCCGGCGGGCGGCCACCTGTGGGGGCCCGGTCACCGACCCGCCGGGCACCGGCGGCTGGGACCAGGCTTGGCCGGACCTGCGCTGGGCGGACGAGCGGGTGATCAGGTAGATGCCGTAGAGGATCAGCCCCAGCAGCAGCGAGAGGAACCACAGGAAGGCCCACAGCAGCGAGGGCATTCCCCACGGGGTGCGCCCGGTGGTCCGGCGGGCCTGCTCGGACAGGTTGTACCCCAGAAACCCCCACAGCACCGCCAGCATCAGCACGACGACCAGTTCGAAGGTCGAGATGTGGGACAACACGCCTACGACTCTAGGTCCCCCGCCGCCGTCGGACGGGCCGGATCGCGCCGGGGGGAGTCGGACCGGCCGGCCGTCAGGGCAGCGGGTGGGCCACGAAGAACGACCACATCACCGTGTCGGCATCGACGGCGTTCGACTGGGGCCCCAGCAGCCGGGTGATCGGTCGGGCCAGGTGCGGACCGCCCGGCCACTCGTGCCCCTCGCCGACAATGGTGACCAGCTCCACCGTGGCGCCGTCGGCACACGACCGGTAGGTGGTCACGGTGACGCCCCGGTCCGGGCGGGACACCCCAGCCTTGGACGAGCACCGGTCGTGCACCGCCCAACGCTTGGCCGCCGTCGGCACGCTGTAGGTCCAGTACTCCTGCCCGTTTCCCTGGTAGGGGTCGACGGGATCGGCGGTGCCGTGGAACGAGAGGACCGGTACCGGCCGCGGAGACGGGCACGGCGTGGGGAGGCGCAGCCCGCTGACCGGTGCCACGGCGGCGAACACCGAGGAGGCGTCGCACCCCAGTTGGGACGCCATCCTGGCACCGCCGGAGAATCCGGTGGCGTAGACGCGGTGGCGGTCGACGCAGTAGTCGGCCCCGAGCACCGACACCACGTCCTGCAGGAAGGAGACGTCATCGGGTGCCCCGGCCGGGACCGACGCCCCCCCGAACAGCGGCTGTCCGGGCACATTCCACTCGAAGCCTCCCCCGGACGGGATGTCGCCCTGCGGAAAGGCCACGATGAACCCGTCGGCGTCGGCGGTGGCGTCCATGCCGCTGAACGCCTCCTGGGCCGCGGCGGTCGACTGGCTACCGTGAAGGTTGAGGACCAACGGCGTGGGGTGCCCGGCATAGCCGGCCGGCAGGTGGACGATGACCAACCGGTCCCTGCCGGCCACCGACAGCAACAGCGTGGTGGACCCCGAGGAGGGCGCCGCCCCGGCGGCGCACCCCGGGCTCGGGGACGGGGGGACGTCGGAGGCGGTGCCGGCGGCGGCCGATCCCGTCCCGATGACGGTCGCGGCCACCCACACCGATCCGAGCAACACCAGCCCGGCCGCCGTCACGGCCCGCCGGCGGACCCGCTCGAGCAACCCCTCCGAACGTCTGGTCGCCGGCACGGCCGATCGACGAGTCCCGTGCTCTTCCCTGGCCACGATCAACCCACCTCCAACCTCCGACCCGGGCCGTCAACCCGTCGGACTTCCTCGTGCCGCACACGTTTGCAGAAAGCCGGGGTCGGTCCAAGGACTCCTCCGGCGGACCGGAATCGAGGTCGAGGGTGGCCGGACCCGTCAAGACGAGGTGGGGACGGAGGGCGGAGGTGCTGGGACGTTGCTCACACCACGCTGACCAGGGAGAACAGATCGACCGCATCCGCTCGGAGGTCCTATCCGCCTCCGCAAGGCCCCTTTTCGCCAACCAGCAAGCAGGTCCGTCGGCGGTTATCTCACGTCCAGAGCGAGGACCCGGTGGCGGACTACGGAGCCGGACAGCCCCTGAACGAGCTCATGCAGAGATTCCGCCAGCATCGGAACGCTCTCTCCAACGCCCTGGAGGGTCAAGGCGCACCTCGCCACTATCGGACGATGGAGGGAGGTCGCCTCATCGAGGCCATCTCGGCCTACCAGAGCGGCAAGTCACTGGCCACTGCCGGCAACCAACTCGGTGTCTGCTTGGATCACGTGCGTCTGGCACTCACGAGGGCCGGAGTAGAACTGAGGCCGAGACCTGGTTGAAAGCAGTGAGTCGTCAGTGTGCTTTGTCCAACCACGAACCAGCGGACAAAGCCCCGCCAGGCCCCCCCGGGCCATCGCGTTCGGCCATCTGGCTACCGCCGGCCCCTTTCGCCGTGAGGATCGCCGAAGGGGTGGAACGTCCTCGCTGCAATGACGCAGCGCACCTAGCACTCTTTACTTCAACGCCTGACTGTAGGACTCTGAACGCTCGCCGATTCAAATCTGAACGCTCGACGACTCAAATACGATAGCTCCGAAGATGTGGCCTAGCAGAGCCTATAGCGCCGCTATGCCGCTGGGTAACGAAACACCGCCGTTGTCTATCGGGTTCCAACCCGACCATCCGCTACTCGTCCAATACTTCTGAGGCACGATCCCATTTCAGCCCGTGGCGAATAGATATGGATTGTTGACCAACTTCCTAGCCCCGCCGATACCGCTAGACGATGAAACACCGCCATTGGCCTGGCCTACATTGGATGATCGACATATCGCCATGCCTCACGAATGAGTCACGCCTCCTTGAAACACGCGCTGGGGGGTCATAGTCGGCGCTGATCGCTGCCGTCTGACGGACACGTCTGTTGCTATCGCCGGACAACATCCCAGATCGTCCCAGACCCCGGCATTTCTCATTGGTCACCACGCAACTGCTAGCTTAACCCAAGGGCCTCTCAATCGGGCGCAATTGCTATCTTTGGTTCACCCATGACCGATCCGGACTCTGGTAAGGTTCTGCCTGTTTTGAGGAGGGATACGACACATGCCTTTATTGGTAGAAGAACGTGCCAAGTCATTAGATTTGCGAACTCGCCATCGCCAGACCGTGAAAGCGATCTCCGTATCGTTTGCAATCTACACGCTGATAGCCATCGTGTGCTTCTGGAAGATCTGGAGTACTCACCCCACCTCGGTTGCGCAGATAGGGGGCGATCAGTTCAGCACAATGTGGTTCTTAAAGTGGGTTCCATTCGCCATTCTTCATGGCCACAATCCGATGTTCTCCAACTACGCCAACTACCCATATGGCGTGAATACACTTAATAATACTGGCGTTCCCTTACTTGGTGTGGCAGCGGCACCGATCACGTGGATCTTCGGACCCATTGCCTCCTACAGCGCTCTTCAAACATTAGCACTTTCTCTCTCGGCCACATCGGGCTTTCTTTTTGTTCGACGATGGACGGTCTATCGGAGCGCTGCATTCGTCGGAGGGCTACTCTATGGATTCTCACCTTACGAGATGGCCCAAAGCCTTGGACACCTCAATCTCACGTTTGTTGTATTCCCGCCCCTAATCCTGTTGGGCCTCCATGAGATTGTCGTTCGACAGAACGCTTCGGCTCGACGCTGGGGAATTGCTCTCGGTCTCATGCTTGTTGGGCAGTTCTTCATTTCAAGCGAAGTGCTAGTTAGTACGGTTGTAATCGGCATTGTCGCACTGGCTGCAGCAATAATTGTTGGACGCCGTACGGTCCGTGCCCACTTGAGACACGCTGCTGAGGGAATTGCCTGGTCCCTAGGACTTGTCGTGGTCATTCTCGCATACCCCGTTTGGTTTATGCTTCGAGGTCCACAACACATCCAAGGGCGAATTCAGCTCGAGCCCCAAGCGTACCGCGCTGACCTCCTAGGTCCGCTCTTACCTGACCAGATGATGCGTCTCGCACCTAGCTTCTCGACAAGACTTGCAGATACGTTCGCAAACAGTGTGGCTGAAAACGGATCCTACCTGGGCGTAACGCTGCTCGTGGCTCTTCTCATTACTGTAATCGTGTATTGGCGCTCGAGCGTAGTCCGGGTGGCGGCGATCACTGGCATCGGTGCATTCATTTTATCCCTCGGCGGCAATTTAGTGATCATGCATCGTCCTCAAGGTCCGATAGGTCTACCTTTACCGGAGAAGATATTTACTCACTTGCCATTACTTAACAATACGGTACCGGCTCGTTATGCCGCGTACGTCGCTCTTATGGCGGCTTTGATCTTCGGAATACTGATAGATCAATTGATATTGATATTCGATTCACGATCTTCCGGCACGAGACGATTCTATCGGTTCATACCCGCGGCGGTCGCAGTTCTCGCCCTGGTGCCTTTGATCCCCTCAATCCCGCTTTCGGGAATCGCAACGGTGACAACCCCAAGGTATTTTTCCTCGCCAGCAATGGAACGGTTGGGTTCGAACACCGTCACGATTCTAGTCCCGTACCCATCGACGCCTTTCCCTTATGCACAGGTGTGGCAAGCGAGCTCTGGCATGCGATTCAAAATGCCAGGTGGCTACTACCTTGTTCCGGAAGGGCCAGAGAAGAACGTGGCGTACTCTCCCGTTTTGCTTTACACGCAGAACACGCTGATGGCCCGGACTCTCGTGTACCTTGCGGATGGCATGCCCCCGGCAGAGACACCAGCGTTGCAACAGTCACTTCGGGCCCAACTTAGGGCTTGGCGTGTTTCTAACGTGATCGCAGCCCAGGATGCCGTGACCAATCCGGCGCAATCGGTGCAGTTCCTTACTTGGATGATAGGCAAAGGTCCAGTATCGCAAGATGGCGTTTATGCCTGGTACAAGGTATCGACCTAGCTTGACGCAAGGGCGGGGTCATCACAGGCTGCCATGATCTCCTCCTCAGCCGCGGGCTATTCGACCGGGTCCAGGCGATTCTGAATGAGTCCAGCGGCAGGCGTCAGCGTCGTCACCTTCACTTCCTGAAGGGTGCGCTGTGGTGCGGGCCGTGCCATGAGCAGGGGATCGAGTCGCCTCATGCAATGGAGCAACGGCAACGGCGGTCGCTCCCGCTATTTCTTCTGCCGGCGGCGACAGCAGCACCAGTGCGAATCCCAATTCATGGAAGGCGATGCCAATGAGGCGGCGGTGGAACGGGTCTACGAGGGCATCCACTTCGATCCCGACTTGGCCGATCGGATCGGAACGCTGATGCAGGAAGCCCTGGACGAACGGCCGACGGCTTCCCGAATGCTGACCAGGCAGCTGAACACCGAACTGGATCGGCTCGACGAGCAAGAGGAGAACCTGATCGGGGGTGCAGGAGATTGCCAGGTCTCGGCCAACCTACCTGCGGGAGCCGCCTGGACCCTCCATCGAATGGAGCTTCAGCCACGTGGACTCGGAGAAAGTCTCCGAATCCCTGGCCGAGGTTCTTTCCGGCGATGGTTCGAGTAAGGACCTCATGGTGGGGACGGAGGGAGTCGAACCCTCACTGGGGGCGGTTTAAGCGCCCTGCCTCTGCCGGTTGGGCTACGTCCCCGGGGCGCGCCACCGAGGTGCGCGGTCGGTGCCCGGCCAACCTACCAGCCGGCAAATGCCCGTTTCAGCTGGGATTCTCTCGTCCTCTGCGGCCGGGTCCCTACCGCTACCCGGCCTCCGACCGCGAGGCCATCGCTCCGCCCAGGGTCACCAGCTCGGCGTCGCGGGGACGCTCCACGGATCGCCACAGTCCAACGGAGCCCGGCCATGGCCCGAACACCATGGTCGGACGCCGGACCGGCTCCCACACCGGCCACTCCCCGGAACGGTCGTTCGACGGTGAGCCCGAACGGGCGAACGCCGACCACGCCCGCCGCATCCCCTCGGACAGCTCCAGGGCGTCGTCCCCGCCACCGGAGAAGAGCTGGATGCCCGGGTGCTTCACCGTCCCGAAGACGAACGGGATGTCCAGGGCGTGGCACGACCCGAGGCTGCCTCCGAACGCCGGCGTCTCCCACGTGAACAGGTACGCGTGCGTGCCCACCCCGGGACCGGCGGCGGCGGCGTGGGCATCGGCCAGCTGCAGCGAGGGCAGCCGGAAGATGGAGTCGGTGGAGATGGCGACCCACAGGTCCCTCGGGGACACCGACTCGCCCCGCTCCGAGCGGGCCTCCCGGTAGGAGGCGACGATGGCGGCGGCCTCCGCGGCCGACGGGCCGGCACGTTGCACCCAGCCGACCAACCGCTCGTGCTCGAGATCGGCGAGCTGCGCGAGACCGAGGGCGAAGAACGCCGCCTCGTCCCGGGTGGTGCCCACCAGCAACGGGATGTCGGCGGCCGAGCCGTCGGCCACCGCCTCCTCGGGGCGCCGGGCCAGCAGGCCGCCGTCGACGGTGGGGAGCACCGCCAGCGGCAGGCCACCGTCACCGATCCGCAACGAGGCTCCCACCTCCCCCACCACCCGGACCAGGTCGTCGGCGTCCACCTGCTCGAGGGCCTGGCGGCTCATCGGGACACCGAGGAGCGACGCCACCTGCTCCGCTCGGGCCGCCGCCTGGTCAACGGTGTGGGTGTAGGGCGGCCCGCTCTGCACCACAGCCCGGTGGAAGAGGCCCTCGGCTTCGGGGACGGCGAGCAGGGCGGCCACACTCATGCCCCCGGCGGACTCCCCGAACACGGTGACGTTGGCGGGGTCACCGCCGAAGCCGGCGATGTTGTCCCGCACCCATGCCAGTGCGGCCACCTGGTCGGCGAGGCCCCAGTTGCCCGACCCCGTCCAGGCCTCGCCGCCCAGCCAGGGCTCCCCCGAGCCGGCCAGCGCCGGGTGGGCCAGGAAGCCCAGCGCCCCCAGTCGGTAGTTGACGGTCACCACCACCACGTCGCCCTCACCGGAGAGGACACCGCCCCGGTACAGGTCCCCGGACCCGGACCCGGACGTGAAGCCACCCCCGTGGACCCAGACCATTACCGGACGGCGCCCGTCGTCGATCCCGGGCGTCCACACCGACAGGCTCAGGCAGTCCTCGGATCGCCCCTCGGGCTCGCCGCCTATCGACATGCCCGGTATACCCGGAGGCTGCGGGGCGCTCGGTCCGAACTGGTCGCACGCCCGGACCCCGGGCCACGGCTGGGGTGCCACTGGAGGACGCCACCGGCGCCGCCCCGTCGGAGGCGCCGCGTACGGGATGCCTGAGAACGACCGCACCCCTCGTCGCCGCTCCACCCCGCTGACTCGACCTGTCTGGGTCTCGACGATGCCGGTCACCACTCCCCCCCTTCCCGAGCGTTCTGAGCACCTGCAACCTACCGCCCGAACTGGGAATCTGCCCCTTGGCAGGTGGGGGTAGGGGGACTACTGTTGCAGAAGTGGCTGATGTGATTGTCGGAGAGTCGGCCGAAGCGAAGCGCGCCCCTCGACGGCGGGTCTCTCGGAAGCGCCAGAGCAGGGTGACGACCGTCGCCCTAGGGCTCTCGTTGCTGGCCGCACTCGCCACCGCGACCATACACCCGCCTCCGGCGTGGGCGTCGTCGACCACCACCGGCGCCTCCTCCTCCACCACCTCCCCCTCTACGTCCACCTCCACCACCTTCTCCTCCACCACCGCCGGCCCCTCCACCTCCGCCGCCGCCCCCGGGTCGGCCCAGATCAGCGCCACCGAGGCCCAGGTGGCCACCGTCGAGGCCCAGATCGCCCAGGAGCAGGCGACGCTCGACCAGGCCGACGAGAACTACAACCAGGCCACCGTCGACCTGGCCGGCACCCGTGCCTCGCTCCAGTCGACCGGAGCCGCCCTCACCGCCGACAAGGCGGAGCTGGTCGCCGACCGGGTCCGGCTCCGCAACGACGCCATCGGCGCCTACACCTCCGACGCCACGTCGGGATCGATCTCCGAACTGTTCGCCGGGCCCGGGCAGGCCAGCGAGGAGCGGTCGACCTACGACCGGGTGGCGGTAGGCGACGTGGTCCGAGCCGCCGATGCCGTCCAGGCCGGCCAGGAGCACCTGGCCGGCACCCAGGCCAGGCTCCTGGCCGAGCAGCAGACCGAGACCGCCCAGCTCACCACCGAGAGCCAGGCCCAGCAGGCGGCGTCGGCAGCCGCCAGCCAGTCGCAGGCCACCCTGGACCAGGTGAAGGGCACCCTGGCCCAGCAGATCGCTCAACAGGCGGCCGCCCAGGCCGCAGCCGCCGCCGCCGCCGCAGCAGCAGCCAAGACCCAGGCGGCCGCCCAGGCGGCCGCCGCCCAGGCGGCGCAGGCGGCCGCGGTGGCCAGCACCGTGGGGGCCGGTAGCGCCAGCGCCACCACCGCCACCCAAGCGGCCAACCAGGCGGCCGGGTCCGCCGGGGACGCCGGCATCGCCAGCGGCGGCTCGCCCGACGCCGCCGGGCTGGCCGCCGTCCACGGCGCCATGAAGTACCTCGGCGTTCCGTACGTCTGGGGAGGGGCCAGCAGCGCCGGGGTCGACTGCTCGGGCCTGGTCATGTTGGCCTGGGCCCAGGCCGGGGTCACGCTCGACCACTCGGCCGCCGACCAGTACGCCGAGTCCGCCCATGTGAGCCTCACGTCGCTGGAGCCGGGAGACCTGCTCTTCTACGACCTCGACGGCACCGGCATCGACCACGTGGTCATGTACGTCGGCCCGACGCTCGACGGCCAGCCCACCGAGTTCGGGGTCGACACCATCATCCAGGCGGCGCACACCGGCACGGTGGTCTCCTTCGACCCGTTCTGGTCGTCCGGACTGGTCGGAGCCGGCCGTCCCTGAGCCGGCCGTCCCTGAGCCGGCCGGCGCACACCGGTCCCCCGGCCGACGCTGTCCTCGTACCCCGGCGGCCTAGGGTCGGTGGCACACCGTCATGGAACTCGACCTCACCATCATCGTCCCCGCCTTCAACGAGGCCCACCGCCTGAAGGACGGCATGGACCGCTTCGACGTCGCCGTCGGTGAGGGCGCCGTCGACCTCCGGAGGACCGAGGTGGTGGTGGTCGACGACGGCAGCGCCGACCAGACGGCCGACACCGCCCGCAAGCTGCTGGCGCCGCTCCCCCATCACCGGGTGATCTCCCACCCAGCCAACGGAGGCAAGGGAGCGGCCATCCGGACCGGGATCACCGCCGCCCGGGGGGCGGCGTGCGCCTACATGGACGCCGACATGGCCATCGACCCCCGGGCCATCCCGCTCCTGGTCGAGGGGCTCCGGACCGCCGACATCGCCATCGGATCGCGGGCCCTGGCCGACTCGATGGTGGAGAGCCGGTACCTGGTGCGGTCGTTGATGGGCAACCTCTTCAACCGCCTGGTCACCACCGGCACCGGACTCGAGCTGCACGACACCCAGTGCGGCTTCAAGGCCTTCCGGACACCGGTGGCCCGACTGCTCTTCCACCTGGTCAGGATCGACCGTTTCGCCTTCGACGTCGAGGTGCTGGCCCGGGCCCACTCATTCGGCCTGACCATCACCCAGGTGCCCGTCCAGTGGAAGCACGTGCCGGGCAGCACCGTCCACCCGATGTACGACTCGCTGGGCATGCTGGCCGACGTCTACCGGTCTCGACTGGGGCTCCGGGCCGTGCCGCGCGTCCCGGCGGTGGCCGTACGGGACCCGTCGGGGACCACCGACATGGGCGGGCTGGAGGCCCGGGTGGCGACGGCCGTTGCCGCCGCCCTCCCCGACACCCCACTCCCGCTGGTCGCCTCCGATGGCGCGGTGCTGGTGTTGGCGCCCCTGCTCCCGCCCACCGAGCTGTCCGGGCTGACCGCCACCGTGGCCGGGGAGCTCCCGGACCTGGCCGTCGGGCGCCGGTCGCTGTCGATGCAGGCGCTGCGGGCCCTCGGACCGCTCACCGGTCGGCTGAGTGCCCCAGGCGGGTACGCCGACGGCGACGCCGCCGAGGGATAGCCCGCCCCGCCGACGACCGCAGCCGGCGGGACCCGGATCGGGCGGTCCGGCCCGGGCCGGCCGACACCCGATCGGGGCTCCGGGGTCCCCACCAACCCCGGTACGATGGGGCGGGTGACCAGGGACGCCGTTGAGCCCTCCCCGACCTCTGAACGCAACGCCAACGCCATCGAGGTGGGGATCGTGGGCGACCAGGGTCCCGAGGTGTCGCCCGAGCCGACCGGCCCCGAGGCCGGACCGACCCGGACCCAGTCGGTGCTGCCGGTGGTGGTCTCCCGCCCCGACGAGGTCCCCTCCGGGGACCCCCGTCGATCCGACGTCGACGAGTGGGGCCGCTCCGAGCATATGCGCTCGATCATCCGGCGCCTCTACGACCCGATGTACCGCCACTGGTTCCGGGTGGAGTGGGAGGGACTCGAGAAGATCCCCATGACCGGGGGCGCCCTGCTGGTGTCCAACCACGCCGGAGCCCTCCCGTCCGATGCGCCGGCCATCATGCACGGCATCGAGGAGGAGCTGGGTCGGCCCGTCTACGGCATGGCCGACTACTTCTTCAGGACCATCCCGGTGGTGGGGACCATGTGGTCGCGCTCGGGTGGCGTGCCCGCCCACCCCGACAACGCCTACCGGATCCTGCACGAGCAACAGCAGCTGGCACTGGTGTTCCCCGAGGGCACCAAGGGACCGTCGAAGTCGTACAGCGACCGGTACCGGCTCCGCCGGTTCGGCCGGGGTGGGTTCGTGGAGATCGCCATGCGGTCGGGCGTACCGGTGATCCCCATCGCGGTGGTGGGTGCCGAGGAGTCCATGCCCATCCTGTTCCGTCTCAACGGTGTGGCCAAGGCGCTGAGGCTGCCGTACTTCCCGGTGACGGCCAACAATCTGGTCTTGGGTCCGTTGGGCTACGTGACCTACTTCCCGGCCAAGTTCAAGATCCGGGTGCTCGACCCGATCACCTTCGACGTCGACGAGGGGCTCGAGCGGTACTCGAAGAGCCGGATCATGGACGAGGCCGAGCGCATCCGGGGACAGCTGCAGGACGCCCTGCACGACATGCTGCGCCAGCGCCGCAGCGTCTGGTTCGGGTAGCCGTGGGCCGTCGCGTGCTGATCACCGGCCTCGACACCTTCTGGGGTGGCCGCATGGCCCAGGCGCTCGAGAACGAGCCCGGCGTCGAGATGATCCTCGGCATGGGCACCCACGAGCCCAAGGTGCCCCTCGAGCGCACCGAGTTCGTCCGGGCCGACCAGACGTACTCGATCCTCAACCGGATCGTCCGTGCCACCCAGGTGGACACCATCGTCCACACCTTTCTGGAGACCAACTCGGTACAGGTCTCCAGCCGGGCGCTGCACGAGATCAACGTCATCGGGACCCTCAACCTGTTGGCGGCGGCCGGCTCCCCCGGCACCCCGGTCCGCCAGGTGGTGGTGAAGTCGTCCACCCATGTCTACGGTGCGTCGGAGAAGGACCCGGCGTGGTTTCGGGAGACCACCCGCCGCAACGCCCCGGTGCTCACCCAGGTCGAGCGGTCCCTCATCGAGGTGGAGGCGCTGGTCCGCGACTTCACCGAGGACAACCCCCACCTGGTGGTCTCGGTCCTCCGGTTCGCCAACGTCCTGGGCAGCGACATCGTCACGCCCGTCAGCGCCAACCTGAGCCGCAGGCTCCTGCCCTGCATCGCCGGGTTCGACCCGCTGATCCAATTCGTGGAGGAGGACGACGTGGTCCGGTCGCTGGAGCACGTCACCCGTCACCGGATCCCCGGGGTGTTCAACGTGGCCGGGGCGGGGAAGCTCCCGTGGAGCGAGGTGGCCGACATCGGTGGCGCCTTCCTGCTCCCGCTGCCGCCGTACAGCCCCCGCACCTTCGCCATGCCCCTCATCCGCCTGGGCGTCATCCAGTTCCCCCTGGAGATGGAGGCACTGGTCAGGTACGGCAGGGGCGTGGACACCTCGGGCCTCATCGAGACGGGTTTCGAGTACCGGTACTCCAGCGCCGGGGCGGTCGAGAGCTTCGCCCGGGCCAACAACCTGCGCCGGGCCGTCGGGGCCCATGGACCCGGCTACCGGTACGAACAGGACGTCGAGCAGTTCTTCCGTCACTCGCCGTCGGTGGTCCGCGGCATCGACGGCTGAGCCGGTACCAGGACGGACCGGGTCCCGGCGCCTCACCGAAGCCGGCCGCACGAACCGGGGCGGTAGTCGCCGTGCCCTACAATGCCGCGTGCCCACCGACGTCAAACAAGCCGAACAAGCCGAACAAGCCGAACAAGCCGAGTCGGCCGACGGCAGTGGAACGGTGCTCCCCTGGGAGGAGCGCTGGCCCGACCACGTCGGCGCCGGACAGTGGACTGGACTCCGGGGCGCCCTGCGCGACCTCCCGCCGGGACTTACCCCGGGGTGGCGTCGGGTGCTGGTGGGCCTGGTGGTCGTCCAGCTAGTGGTCATCGCCGTCCTGGCCACCATGGTCGCCTTCGAGTTCAAGATCTTCTCCCCCGTCGACGAGGAGGCCCACTTCTCCTACGTGCAGCAGATCGCCCAGCACGGAACGCTGCCGGTGCTCGGAAAGACCCCCACCAGCCCACAGGCGCTGGCCGTCGAAGAGGGCACCTACCCCCGCCCGGCAACCAGGACCTACTCCCTCACCCAGCTACAAGGCCTCTCCTACGAGGCGCTGCAGCCCCCGCTGTACTACATCGCCGCGGTGCCGGCCTTCGACCTGACGTCCAACTACGTCGACAAGGTGTACTCGCTCCGTCTGTTCAACGTGGTGCTCCTGCTGGCCACCCTGGTCTGCCTCGGGCGGCTGGCCCGGGTGGTACTGCAGCAACGGTGGATGATCGGGTGGGCTGTTGGGCTGGTGTTCTTCGCCCTTCCCGGGGTGGTGGTCCGGTTCGTCACCGTCTCCAACCTAGCGCTGGCGGTCCCCCTCGTCCTCCTGTTCGTCACCGAGCTCTGGATCGGTTGGGACCGGCACTCAGGCCGGCGGCTCACCCTGGCCGGGCTGTTCCTCGGGCTGTCGATCCTCGCCGAGCTCGAGCAGATCCTGTTGGTGCCGGTCTTCGCCCTGGTGGTGGTGGCCGAGGGCGTCAGGCGCATGAGGACCCGGATCCCGACCAGGGGTCCCGGACTGCCCCGCGCCTCTCGCGTCCCGACAAGGAAGGTGCTGGCGCCGCTGGCCGCCGCCGTGCTGGTCCCGATCGTCGTCACCGCGCCCTGGTTCCTCTTCAACGAGGCGAACTACCACATGCTGACCGCCGGTCCCATCGCCA
>JBKQTE010000006.1:0-9818 GCA_052143315.1 Acidimicrobiales bacterium
CCGCCTGAACCCGAGCACTCGCTCCCGCCCCACACAACGACACCCTGCTCCGGCCTCGTGCGAATGTAACCATCGCCGTCGGGAAGCGGACCTCGAGCGCGGCCTCGGGCCGGCAGCGGACCGCCGGCGACCGATCGGCCGTCTCCGTCACGCGTGCAATCGAGTTTGTTCACCCCCCAGGTTCCCGCCCACCGGGTCGGCGAAGCCCAGGAAGCCGGCCAACCCCCCGGCGGCCAGGCAGGCGATCGACTCGCGCCAACCGATCCCGTGGCGGAACCAGGTGGCCAGCAGCAGCACCAGGATGAGCAGTTCGGTGGTGAGGATGGGCTGCACCCGGCTGAGGTCACCCAGATGGAGGGCGACCGCCTGACAGCGGAACGACGCCACCATGAAGGCGAACTCCAGCAGCCAGACCCGCGCCGCAGGGCGTGGGTCAGGAGGCTGAGCTTGAGGGTGGAGTCGGCCGGGGCGTCCTCCACCCCGATCCGCTGCAAGATGCTGGTGAGGGCATTGGCGAACGCCGCCGACAGGGGCAGGACGTAGACCACGGTCCGACCCGCCTACTTCGGTCCCGACCGGCGGGCCCGGCATGCTGCATGCCCACCCCGTGGTGCCGGGACCCGTCTCGTTGTGGCATGTCGATGGTGCCCTCCCGTCCCATGCCCCTTCGACCCCGGTCTACGACGCAGTGGCCGGCGCCGAGCACGACGGGCCGATCGGCCTCCCCGACGATCCCGGGGCACTCTCCGTCGGCTCTGTCCGGGCGGCCCAGACCGGCGGTCAAGACAGGTAGAGGGCCAGGACGGTTCCCCAGAAGAGGACCAGCCAGAGATCGGTGGAGCGACGCAGCCAGGTGGGCGCCGTGCGCACCTCCATGAACGTCCGGATGACGAGGCGGCACTTGACCAGGGCGATCACCAGGATGCAGATGGTCACCGTCGTACTGGCCACGTAGTGGCCGTCCACCCGGGTGGTGCGTCCCAACCACGACGCCACGATCGTGATGGTGGACAGGATCACCCAGACAGAGGTGAGACGCTTGGTGGGCGTGATCGTCATGGGTCTCATCGCATCACGTAGATCAGGGCGAAGATCACGACCCACAGCAGGTCCACCATGTGCCAGAAGGTGGCTCCCGACTCCACCAGCGAGACCCGGATCGGGGTGAGGCGCCGGAGGTCGCGGAGCACGATGGTCAAGATGATCAGTCCCAGCACCACATGGATCAAGTGCACGCCGGTCAGGACGAAGTAGAAGGTGAAGAACTCGTTGCTGGCCAGGGTGTGTCCATGATGGATCTCCGACCACCACTCGTAGACCTTGAGCAGAATGAACAAGACCCCGCACAGCCCGCCGGCGACCGTCAGCCTTAACGCCTGCTCCCGGGTACCGGCGCGGGCGGCCAGCACACCCCGGGCCACGAACCACGAGCTGGCCAGCAGGACCAACGTATCGGCCAGTCCGATGTTCTGGTTGAGGTGCTGCTGAGAGGCCAGGAAGACGGCCGGCTCCCGGGAGCGCTCGACCATGTAGACGATGAAGTACATGGCGAAGATGACCATGTCCCCCAGTACGAAGACCCACATGCTCGTCTCACCGGGTAGGCGCATGGCTGGCCGACTGCCGTCGGTCAGTGGTTCGGGAGAGGGATCGGCTAGCCGGGTCTCAGCTTGTTCGGCGGACGTCATGTGGTGATCCCCTGGGAGTACTCCGGCTGTCGACTGCTTCCGAGCCGCATCAGAAGTCTTGGATCGGCTCGCCGGCCGGCTGTTGTTCGATCGCCTTGCGGAGCATGAGGATCTGACAGCTCAGCCAGACCGCAAAGATCAGGGTGCCCTGCCAGAAGCTGATCACACCGTTCCAGGCGAACGGACCGCTCTTGAAGATGAAGATCGGCGCCGCCAGCACCTCGGTCATGATCTGCCAGATGGTCACGTAAGCCAGCCACTTGGGGAAGATCTGGTTCTTGTCCAGGAGGATCGCCAGCGCGAACACCAGGTACATGGTCACGAAGCAGCCCAGGGATCCGACGAAGAACAGCAGTCCCACGTCGTAGAGCATCACCATGATGTGCGGGTTCCGATCGGGACGGAACACCGCGGTCAGGAAGCAGAACGCTGCGAAAAGGCAGCCCGGCAGGGCGCCGACGGCCAGAGCCGCCAGGTAGGCGTAGGCCCAACCGGAGCCGACCGACATGCGCTTCATGTGGTGGGCGACCAGTCCGTTGGCCCAGGTCGAGAAACCGATCACGATCAACAGCAGCCCGAACCCGATCTTGATGGTCAGGGCGTGCTCGTGGAAGAACCCGACGATCTGCGCTGTGGTGACGTCGGGACGGGGCGGGGGCATCACCCGGGCCAGCACCACGAAGATCAGTCCGAACAGCGTGTAGAAGACCGGCATGCTCCACCAGCAGATCCATTGTTCGGTCTTGGAGTCCTGCCGGAAGCGATCCGGATCAGCGGGAGCGGCGGTCGGCGTCTCCCGGAGCGAGACGCCGCTCACGGCGCCACCGGCTCCTCTGAGGCCTGTCGGTTGATGGCGGTGCGCAAGGCGACGAACATCACCACCAGGAAGACGCCGAAGGCACCGATCTTCAGCCAGAAGGAGACCGCACCGTTCCAGGCCAGCGGTCCGGTCCGGACCACGGCGGCGCAGGCCGCCGGCGCTACGGCGGCGGCGATGACGATGTTGAAGTGTCCGATCGACCGGGGAAAGACCGGGACGGGTCGGGCGTCCAGGTAGATGGCCAGCGCCAGGACGAGGTTGCCGGCGACGAACATGCCGACCGGTGCGGTGAAGATGATCCAGGCCAGATCGTTGAGCAGCTGCACGAGATCTGGGCTCCGGTCGGGCCGGAAGGCGGCCACCAGCCAGCACAGGTCGGCGATGGCGAACAGCGTCGCCCCGGTGGCTACCGCACTGAGGTAGGCGTAGGCGAACACGTGGCTGGAGGTGGCCATGCGCTTCATCTGCACGACGATCAGCGCGAAGAAGGGCACCAGCAGCACCCCGAAGAGGTCGTAGGTGATCATGCTGAAACGGATCATGGTGGTGTGTTCGCGGAAGAAGGCCGCCACCTGGTCGGCCGACATGTTGGGGGACATCGGCGGCCGGAATCCCGGGAACGCCAGGAAGGCGATGAGGAAGACCACGCCGACCACCGGGGTGATCCAGAGGCTGATCCGCTGGGCGTCGATGCTGTTGTTCGGTGCCTCGGCGATGTCCGGCGGGCCCGGCTCGGTCTGCTGCACGGTCACTGGCCCACCAACCCCGGATTGCCCTACCGTCGGTGTCACCCACCAGCGGGACTAGCCGCTCGGCTAGCCGAAGGGCACGGTAGCCGATACCCCCGATGCGATCAACCGGTTCCGCCGTGCCGTGGCGCGGTGCCGGCGGGGGTCCGGGTCAGCTCAGCCCGAACTCCTCGGCGAACCGACGGATACCGTCGAGAGCCCCCGACGTCCGCCCCCACGGCCGCACCAGCACCCGGTCGACCCCCGCCTCGGCGTACCGCTCGATGTCCGCCGGGACCGAGACCTGACCGGTGAGGGTGACCTCGCTCCGACCCTCCCGCCCCGCCTCCCGGCGCAGCTGGGCCAGGCGGGCCACCTTGGCCGGCAGCGCCTCGAGCGGGGTGTTCATGGGGATCCAGGCATCGCCCACCGTGGCGGCCCGGCGAAGGGCGGCCGGACCGTCGCCGCCGATGTGGAGGGGTGGCCACGGGCGTTGCACCGGCTTCGGCTCGAACGCCACCGCCGCGAAGTCGAAGAAGGTGCCGTGGTGCTCGACCTCCGGCTCCGACCACAGCCGCCGGCAGACCTCCAGGCACTCGTCGACCCGGGCTCCCCGGGTGTCGAAGTCGAGGCCGACCGCCTCCCACTCGGAGCGGAGCCAGCTGGCCCCGATGCCGAAGTCGAACCGGCCCCCCGACACGTTGTCGAGGGTGGTCACCGCCCGGGCGGTGATGAAGGGATGGCGCAGTCCGATGTTGTACACCTGGGTGCCGAACCGGATGCGCTCGGTGCGCCCGGCCAGCCAGGCCAGGTACACCAGGGCGTCGACCACCGGGACCCGTGAGGGGACGGGTGGGTGGTCCTCGCCGTCGTGGGGGCTGCCCCCCATCGCCAACGGGAGCACCAGGTGCTCGGGGAGCCACACCGAGTCGAAGCCCAACCGGTCGGCCTCCACGGTGGCCGCCTCCCAGGCGGAGGGGTTCATCACGCCGAGCGAGATTGCGTACTTCACGGTGCGCCTCCTTTCCGGGCCCCGGGACCCACGCCGACGGCGGCCCACCTCACAGCGCGGCCAACCCTAACGGCTGCCCGCCGGTGGGTAGGTTGACGGCACGCCCGCCGGTGGCGGGCCCGACGACGGGAGCAGCGCGTGGGTACCTCGAGGAACGGGCCGGGCTCGACGGCCGGGTGGCGGTGATCTTCGGCCGGGGCGGGCGTGCGCGACCTGGGAGCCGCCGGCGTCCGCTTGGGGCTGTGCGACCGCAACGAGGGCTGTTCGACGAGACGGCCGACCGGCTCCGGTCCCAGGGGACGAGGTGCTCACCTTGGTCTTCGACGGACGGGAACCGGAGCGCCAGGCTGGATTCTTCGCCGAGTTCGACGCCGAGTTCGGCAGGTGCGACATCCTGGCCAACGTGATCGGCGGCACCTATCCCCAGGCGTTCGCCGACTCCGCCCCCGCGGCTGGGACGCCCTCATCCGCACCAACTTCACCTGGCTGCTCAACGCCATCCAGCTGACCATCCCCCGGATGCGGGCCCGGGGTGGGGGGAGCATCATCCAGCTCACCTCCATCGAGGCCCACCGGGCCGCCCCCGGCCACGCCGTCTACTCGGCCATGAAGGCGGCGGTCGCCGAGCTGGGCCGCACCCTGGCCGTGGAGGTGGCCCCCGACGGCATCCGGTTCAACGCCATCGCCCCCGCCTTCGTGCCCACCGAGGGCCTGCAGGCCATGGGGTTCGCCACCGGGTCGCCCGAGGACGATCCCCGGGAGGTGCTGGCCGACGCGGTAGCCATCCCCATGGGCCGGCGCGGCCGGTACGACGACGTCGGGGGGTGCGCCCTCTTCCTGGCATCCGATCTGTCGCGATACGTGACCGGGACCACCCTCCACCCCGACGGCGGGGCGTGGGCGTCGGCGGGGTGGTTCCACTGGCCCGACCGGTGGTCCAACCGGCTGCCCGACACGGTGCTGGACGGTCTGGCCGGGTCCGAGGGGCCGACCGCCTGACCGGTGCCGGCAGACCCCCCCGGTCCCTACAACCGCGCCGTCTCGGGGATGACGAGGGTGGAGGATCCCGACTCGAAGGGCCGGATCATCGCCTCCTGGGCGAACGAGGCGATCAGTGCCCCCTGCTCGGTGAAGACCTGCCCCCGCACCAGGGACATCCCCCCGCCGACCTGGACGCTCTCGTGGTGGTAGAGCAGCCAGCCGTCCCAGGCCACCGGATCGTGGAACGTCACCGTGATGGTCATCACCGCGGTGGACAGGGTGCGGTGAGCCTGGGCGGTCCCCACCCCCGGATGGGCCCGGAAGGTGGTGGAGACGGAGAGATGCCCGGTGAAGTGGGCCACCAGGGCCCGGGCCAGGTCCGGGCGGTCGGGGACCCGGTCGTAGTGGAGCCAGGCGTCGAGGACCGGGGGGCCCACCTCGTCGGGGTCGTTGGGATCGGCCACGCCGACCAGGCGGAGCTCCCGTCCGGTCAGCGGCATCTCGACCGGGAGGGCGTCGGCAGGGTCGCCCACCGGCGGCAGTGGGGCGCTCCGACGGACCACATCGGCCGTCGGCGTGGCGAGGAGGACGCTGGCCGTGGCGCACCGGCGGTCCCCCTGGCCGACGGTGACCACCGCCCCGGCGAAGGTCCGGCCCCGGTGGGTGACGTCCACCTCGAACCACAGCGGCCGCTCGTCGTCGACCGCCCGGGTGAACACCGCGTGGGCGGACCGCACGGTGTGGTCGGGCAGGGTCTTGGAGGCCGCCACGATGGCTTGGCCCAGGAGCTGGCTGCCGTCGACCACCCGGCGGGCGCCGCCGTCGCTGGTGCCGGTGAACCGGTCCCCCTCGCCGGGGGTGACGTCGAACACCTCGAACATCCGGTCGAGGCTCGACTCGGCGGGCGGTTCCCCGGGCGCCGTCACCGGCCGGAGACCGCCGGGGTGGCCGTTCCCACCCTCACGTCCACGACGTCCTGGAAGAAGGCCAAGTAGCGGGCCAAGCGGGCCACCTCGGGCGACGGGTCGGCGTACCGCCAGGCCAGCACCTCGGTCGCCCCGTCCCGGTACCGGAGGTAGGTCGCCGTCCCCTTGTAGGGACAGACGCTGGTGCGGTCGTCGGGGTCGAAGAGCTCGGTCCGGACATCATCGGGTGGGAAGTAGAACACCAGGCCGTGGTCCTGCTCGTCGACCAGCAGGCACCGGGTGCTGTCAGCCAGCACCTGGTCCCCCACCGAGGCGGTCACCCGGTTGCGTCGGAGGTGGATGTCCACCCGGTAGTCGGGGCGCTCCTCGTAGCCCGAGTGCGGCATGCGTCCTCCCCCTTCGGTGGTCGGTCCGGCATCCGGCATCGTAGTGTGCGGGGCGCGACGACCGGCCCGGGAGCGACCCGGCCCCGCGCCGTCCGAGGGGGTCGTCGTGGTCATCGTGGTCGGAGTCTTCGAGGTCGAGGCCGAGGACCGGGAGCGGTTCCTGGCGGGGAAGCTGGACCAGGTGGCGGCGTCCCGGTCCGAACCGGGGTGCATCGACTACACCTTCTCGGCCGACGCCGCCGACCCTGGCGGGGTGCGCCTCCTCGAGCGGTGGGAGAGCCGGCCCGACCTGGAGGCCCACGTTGCCGGACTGCGGGCGTCGCCGTCCCCTGACGGAGGGGTCCCCTCCCGGATGGTCGAGGTGGCGATCTACGAGGCGACCCCCGCCCCGCCCCTGGGCGGCTGACCTCCCCGACGGCCTGTCAGCCCGGGAACTCCCACCACTGGACCTCGCAGAGCGTCGGCAGCCGGTAGCCCACGTACACCGAGTGGATCCACACCACCCCCTGGTCGTCGATGGTGTGGTCGATCAGGTCCACCCGGTCGTCCCGCTCCCGATAGGCGACCGCCCGGTCCCCGACCCCCTCGAGTTCGGCCAGCGATCCCACCGCGATGCCGAAATGGTCCAGCCGGGGACAGCGCATCGGGTCGTCGTCGGCGATCAGAAAGAGGAACTGGTCCCAGTGCACGCACGACAGGACCAGGCGGCGGCCGTCCTCAGTCATCACCTCGAGCTCCTCGAACCCGAAGACCTCCCCCCCCAGAAGGCACGGAGCTCGGCCCGGCCCCCGGCGTCCAGCAGCCCGGCGTCGAGGCACAGGGCCACGTGGTTGAGGCGGGGGGTGCCCGACGGGAAGTAGCGGTGGGCCGTCACCGGTCCCCGCCCGATAGCCGGGGGACCACCATCACCTTGCCGGCGAACCGGCCCTCGGCCAGGGCGGCCAGCGCCTCGGACAGCCGGTCGAGGGGCACGTCGTCGGCCTCGATGAGCCGGTCAGTGGAAAAGGCGTCGTCGGCCAGCAGGGCCAGTGCCCGCTCGAAGCCGTCCCGGTCGTAGACGAAGGACCCCACCACGGTGAGCTCGTTGAGCATGAATCCGTTGGGGTCGAAGGCCGGACGGTCGATGCCGGCCCCCACCAACGCCATCGTGTCGGCCCGCCGGAGCTGCTGGAACCCCGCCTCTATGGCCGACCGCTTTCCCGAGCACTCCAGGACCACATCGACCGCCGGCGACGCCTGGCGTTCGGGCTCCCAGGCGGGGAACGTCTCGAGGTCGTCCGGGTCGAGCACCTCGTCGGCCCCCAGGTCCCCGGCCAACTGCTTCCGCCGCGCCCGGGCTCCACGGCGAGCACCGGCCCGATCCCCCGGGCCACCAGAGCGGCGATGGAGGTCGCCGACCTGGCCGAGCGGTATCCGAAGGCCAACGTCGATTCGCTGGGCGGCGTCAGCTTCCGGGTGGAGCCCGGCGAGGTCTTCGGCTTCCTCGGCTCCAACGGGGCCGGCAAGTCAACCACCATCGGCATCCTGACCACCCGGATCGGCCCCATCCGCGGCCGGGCCAGCGTCGCCGGGGTGGACGTGGTGGCCGACCCGGTGGACGCCCGGCGGGTGCTCGGCGTGATCCCCCAGCAGAACAACCTGGACCGCTCGCTCCCCGTCCGCCAGAACCTCCTGTTCCACGCCAGCTACCACGGGGTCCCCGCCGACGTGCGGGTACGGCGGGCCGACGACCTCCTCGATCAATTTGGTCTGGCCGACCGGTCCGACGGCCGGCCCGACGACTTCTCGGTCGGCCAGACCCAGCGGATGAGGATCGCCCGGGCCCTGATGCACGGACCGTCGGTCCACTTCCTCGACGGTATTCATTCAGGCCTACTGACCCCACCATCGCCCACCTGGGAGAACGCCGCGCGTAACGTTGGGAACTCCACCCGACGACTTCGCCCCGTTCGACGCCACGCCCTCGTATGAGGAGCTGACCGAGATCGTTGCTGCGCTCCGGTTGTTGAGCGAGCGGCGAAAGGAGCGCATCGGGGAGCTGGAAGAGCTCAATCGATCGCTTGCCGCGCGGATTGCCGATCTGGAAGAGCGCCTGGGGCGGAACCCTCGCAACTCATCGATGCCGCCGTCGGCAGAGGTGTTCTCCAAGCCTCCCGTCCCCAACCGGTCAGTAGCGGACTCATTCGGGGAGATCGAGGAATCGTCGCGCGAGGCGCAGGAGTTGGAATCGGAGCGTGTCGTCATCGACGTCTGCGACGAGTGGGTGCATAACTGCTCCGCCGATCGCTGCCGAGAGCATGGCCGCGGGGACCCGGTCATCTGACCCAGCGTCCTCGCCCATGAGGAGCCGGTACATGCGATCCATGACATTCCGGAACGGTTCGTGGTGTGCGAAGAATCGGACGATGACGGGATCTGCGAGGAGGGTGCTCTCCATCCGGCGGCGCTCGACCGCGAGGTCGACGATCCGGGTGAGCAGCATGTCGCGCGCCCGGATGCGGGTCGGCTCGGCCTCGGCAGCTTCGATCACCGCTTCGAGTCTCGCCAGTTCGACCCCGGCGGCAGTGAGGACTATCTCATCCTTCGTATGGAACTGGTGATAAACAGCGGCTTTCGTCACGCCGATGGCGTCAGCGATCATTTGCAGGGATGTCCCGCCGACGCCGTGCTCGGCGAACAGGTCGAGGGCGACATTGATGATGCGCGCCTTGGCGGCGCTGAGCGGCGCAGAAATTGATGCGCTGGCGTCGGCGGAATCGGTGGAAGTCACAACAGAAGAGTAGCCACGATTGCCGATGCCTAGCCGATCGGCTATCCTTCGTTCCGACCAACCGCTGCGTCGCCGCCGACCAGTGGGAGCAGATGGGTCGACCGGACATCCTGGAGAAGAACTGCCACTCGACGTGTCCGAAGTCGATGATCGAGACGACCAAGATGTATATCCCGAAGGTGAAGGTCGACATCCTCGCCATCCCTACCCGACGAGACCCTGGCGACGTCTGCTGCAAGTGGCGCTTCAGCATGCGCACGGAGGACGATCCTGACTACGTCCCAGTCGCGCTCACCGCAAAGCCTGATCGTGGTGATGGCTGAAGCGCCGTTGCCCGCGTGCATCGCGGATAGGAGAGTCGGCAGTCCCGGATTCGCTAACCCAGGCTCTTCACGCCGCCATTTGCGGAACGCCTGATTTGGCGATTTCGTCACCGCGATCGGTTCGGTGGGCGCTGGCCGAGCGATAGTGGCGAGACAACCGACCAAGGAGGCATTTGGAGGGGTC
>JBKQTE010000007.1:0-26938 GCA_052143315.1 Acidimicrobiales bacterium
CCGCAGCCGGCACGGCCGAGCAGTACCGCGCCCTGATGTCCGACTCGATGGCGACGGGCTGAGACCGCCGTGCTGACCGTCGACTACGCCAGACTCGGGGTGAAGGAGGGCGACCGCCTGCTCGACCTCGGGTGCGGCTTCGGTCGTCACGCCTTCCAGGCGGCCCGGCTCGGCGCCGAGGTGGTGGCGTTCGACGCCGGTGCCGACGAGGTCCGCAAGGTCCAGGACACCTTCGGCGCGATGGCGGTGGCCGGCGAGCTCGACGCCGAGGGGACGAGGGTGGGTGCCGTCCAGGGTGACGCCCTCCGGCTCCCGTTCGCCGACGGTGCCTTCGACCGGGTGATCGCCTCGGAGGTCCTCGAGCACATCCCCGACGACGAGACGGCCATGGCCGAGCTGACCCGGGTGCTCCGTCCGGGTGGATCCATGGCGGTCACCGTGCCGCGCTGCGGACCCGAGTTCGTGAACTGGGCGCTGTCCGACGAGTACCACAACGTGCCCGGCGGACACGTGCGGATCTACCGACAGAGCCAGCTGGTGGGCCGGCTCGAGGGGACCGGGCTCCGGGCGGTCGGGAGCCACCACGCCCACGGCCTGCACGCCCCGTACTGGTGGCTCCGCTGCCTGGTCGGCACCACCAACGACACCCATCCCGCGGTGGCGACGTACCACCGGCTGCTGGTGTGGGACATCGAGAAGGCCCCACGCGTCACCCGCTACGCCGACCGGGTGCTCAACCCCCTGGTGGGGAAGAGCCTGGTGGTGTACCTCCGCAAACCCCCGCTCCCGTACCGGCCGACCACCGGCCGCACGGTCACCGCGGGCCAGCCGACCGTCCGCGAGGGGGACCCGTCTCGAGAGGAAGCCCTGGCATGAGATCGATACCCGAGGTAACCGGTGTGATGTCCGCCGCCCAGGTGGTGGACACGGCCCGGTCGATCGTGGCCCTGCAGCGCCCCGACGGCATGATCGAGTGGTTCCCCGGGGGCCACTGCGACCCGTGGAACCACGTTGAGGCGGCCATGGCCCTCACCGTCGCCGGCCTGGACGACGAGGCCGACCGGGCCTACCGGTGGCTGGTCGACACCCAGCTCCCCGACGGCAGCTGGTTCAACTACTACCTGGCCACGGGCATCGAGGACTCGCGCCTCGACACCAACGTCTGCGCCTACCTGGCCACCGGGGCCTGGCACCGGTACGTCTCCACCGAGGACGTGGAGGGCCTGGAACAGCTGTGGCCGGCGCTGGAGGCCGGGGTCGACTTCGTGCTGCGCTGGCAGCGCCTCGACGGGGCGATCCACTGGTCCCTCGATCCGTCCGGCTTCCTCGAGGAGTACGCGCTGCTCACCGGGTCGTCATCGATCTACCACAGCCTCCGGTGTGCGATCGCCTGCGCCGAGCGCCTGGGCCACGAGCGACCGGACTGGGAGCTCGCCGCCGGCCGGCTGGCCCACGCACTGGCCCACGACCCCGGGGCGTTCGCCCCCAAGGTCGAGTTCGCCATGGACTGGTACTACCCCGTGCTGTCCGGAGCGCTGACCGGCCAGGCCGCCCGGCGCTGCATCGACGCCTCGTGGTCCACCTTCGTCCTGGAGGGCGTCGGGGTGCGGTGCGTGTCGACCGGCGAGTGGGTGACCGCCGCCGAGACGGCCGAGTGCGTCCTGGCCCTCGACTCCCTGTCCCTGGACCACGCCGCCCGCACCCTGCTCACCTGGGTGCAGGCCCTGCGCAACGAGGACGGCTCCTACTGGACCGGGATGGTCTATCCCGAGGAGGTGACCTTCCCGCCGTTGGAGCGCTCCACCTACACGGCCGGCGCCATGGTGCTGGCCGCCGACGCCCTGGGCCGGTCGACCCCGGCCTCGGGTCTGTTCCGGGGCGACGGCCTGCCGGTCCACCTGGACCTCACCGAGCCGGCCCCCGGCGCCCGGGTGGAGCCGGCCTACCCGATGCCCGACGCCTGAGCCTCGTCCGGGGTCGCCGCCGGGTCAGCCGGCCGGGGGCTTGGCGTAGTCCCAGATCATGAAGGCCTCCTCGGCGTCGCCCAGCAGCAAGGTGGCCGGCAGCTCCTTGTCGATATGGCCGATGAGCCCGTTGTAGAGGCCGTAGCCGACCAGCTGCTGGAGCCGTCGGGGGAAGGTGCGGACCAGGCCAGGGTCCAGGCCCAGCTGCTGGTTCTCCTGTTGCCGGATGTAGCCGGCGCAGTAGTTCATGGCGATCCCGACCCGTCGCTGAACGGTGGTGTTCGCCCCGCCGCCGTGCCAGAGGCTCCCGTGCCACACCAGGACGCTGCCCTTGCTCATCTCGGCGGGGACGGTGTCGTAGGAGCCGAGGAGGTCGGGCGAGTGGTCGGCCAGGTGGGAGCCGGGGATGAGGCGGGTGGCCCCGTTGGCCTCGGTGAAGTCGGTCAGCGCCCACATGGTGTTGCAGACGGTGGCCGGGTGGGGCTTGGGCAGCGGGATGACCTGGTCGTCGGCGTGGATCGGCTGGGCCGACTCGCCGGGCCCGATGGCGATCGACGAGAGCGACGAGATGAGCAGGCCCGGGTCGAGGACCCGCTCGGCCACCGGGAGCACGCCCGGGTGGACGGGGACCCGGGCGAAGGCCGGCCCCCGGGCCAGGAGATTGTAGATCCGGACGGTGTGGACGCCCTCGAAGAGGTTGTCGGCCGGGGTGACGTGGAGGTCCCGCTCGAGCCGCTCGAGGGTCTCGTTCAACTCGTCGACCAGATCGGGCTCGACGGCCCCCTCGATCACGGTGTAGCCCACCTCGGCGATGCGGGCGGCGTGGGCGTCGGCCTCGGCGGGGGAGAGGCCGGAGGACGGCACGGCCGTCCCGGAGGTTCCCGGGTCGTGCGTGGTCATGCTTCCCCCTTTCGGCCCGCCGGCTGCCGCCGCGGGCGTCGACCACCCTACCGCCGTCGGCCCGGCCCGGACGTGCCGAGCCGGCCGGGATCGGCCATGCTGGCGCCATGCCACCGGAGCCGCGACCCCTGGGGATGTTCCCCCTGTCGGTGGTGCTCTACCCCCACACCGGCATCCCCCTCCAGGTGTTCGAGCCCCGGTACGTGGAGCTGCTGACGGACTGCCTGGAGGGCGCCCGTGAGTTCGGGGTGGTGCTGATCAGCCGGGGCTCCGAGGTCGGCGGGGGCGACCAACGGGTCGACGTCGGCACCGTGGTCCGCATCGTGGACGTGGCCCCGATGCCGGACCACCGGTTCGCGGTGGTGGCCGAGGGGGTCCGTCGACTGCGGGTGGTCGAGTGGCTCGACGACGACCCCTACCCCGTGGCGCTGGTCGAGGACCTGCCGCCCGACGTCTCCATCGGGGAGCACGACGTCCTGGCCGCCGGCGAGGTGTCGGTGCGCCGGCTCCGGTCGCTCCTCTCCGAGCTGGGCCGGGTCCCGGCCCTCCCGCACGACCTCGACTTCGGCACCACCACCGACGAGATCGCCTGGCGCCTGTGCGCCTCGGCCCCGCTGAACGCCGTCGACGCCCAGCTGCTGCTGGGTGTCGACGATCCGTTGGCCCGGGTGGAGCAGCTCATCGACCTGAGCGACGCCATGTCGGTGGACGTGGCGGCCATGCTGGCCGGCGGGGACGGGGGCTGAGCCGGTGCACACCCGGCGGCTCGAGGCGCTCAGCGACAGCACCTTCGCGGTAGCGCTGACCCTGCTCATCTTCGACGTGCGGGTGCTCCGGCCACGGGTGAACGGCGTCACCCACGACCTCTGGTTCGGGGAGTGGCCGCACTACATCGGCTACCTGGTCAGCTTCTCGGTCATCGGGATGATCTGGATCAACCACCACTCGGTGTTCCGGATGGTCCGGCGGATCGACAACACCGGCATGGTGCTGAACCTGGCCTTCCTCGGCCTCATCGTCTTCATCCCGTTCCCCACCCAGACCCTGGCCACCTACCTGGCCGCCTACCCACAGCGGGGGGACTTCGTGGCCACCTTCTACGGGCTCTGCCTGGCGGCCTGCACGCTGGTCCTGGCCGTCCTCTGGCACCACCTCGAGCGCCGTCCGGACCTGCTCCGCCGGGGCGACGATCCGGTGGTCCTCTCCCGCCTGACCCGGCGGCTGTACATGACCCCGGCCCTCTACGCCGCCGCCGCCGGCCTGTCGCTGCTGAACCACTGGGTGGGTATCGCGCTCTACGTGGGCATCGCCTGCGGCTACCTGCTGCACACCGGCACCCGGGCCTTCCCCGGCTCGGGGGAGGAGCTCGTCGAGGTCGGGGCGGACGCCTGACCCCCTCAGGCTCCGGCCGACACCCGCCTGAGCACCCGCAGGGAGCCGCACTCGCCGTCTTCGGCGAACGCCCCGGAGTCGAGCGCCGCCCGCCACAGGTCGTAGGGGGGGCGACCTCCGTCGGCCGGGTCGGGGAAGACGTCGTGGATGGCCAGCCAACCTCCCTCGACCACGTGGGGCGACCAGCCGCGGAAGTCGGCCCAGGCCGGCTCGTCGCCGTGGCCGCCGTCGATGAAGCAGAAGGCGAGCGGAGTGGTCCACCGGGACGCCACCGTCGGGGAGTCGCCCACCAGCCCCACCACCGAGGACTCCAGGCCCGCCCCCACCATGGTTCGCCGCCAGTGGGGAAGGGTGTCGATGCGCCCGCTGGCCGGGTCGACCAGCGTCGGGTCGTGGTGCTCCCATCCGGCCTGATTCTCCTCCGAGCCGTGGTGGTGATCGAGGCTGAAGAGGACCGCCCCGGTCTCCTCGGCGGCGGCACCGAGGTACACGGCCGACTTCCCGCACCACGCTCCGATCTCCACGAAGGTGGCCGAGCCGAAGGCGGAGCCGGCCCGGACGGCAGCCCGGTAGAGCGCCTCGCCCTCGTCGTCGGGCATGAAGCCGGTGGCCAGGCGGGCCAGGGTGAAGAGGTGGCGGCGGCGGGAGGTGCGTTCGGTGTCGTCCGACGGTGCGGCGGTGGTGGCGTCCATCCCTGCAGCCTGGCACGGCCTCGGACCGGCGACGCGCCCCCGGGCCGGCGGGTGTCCGGCGCCTAACCCTGGACCAGGGTGACCAGGGAGTAGACGGCCAGGGCGGCCAGCAGCAGGCCGCCGACCTTCCGGATCATCGCCAGCGGCAGCACCCGCAGGAGGGCCTTGCCCCCGAAGGCCGCCATCGCCGAGGCGGCGGCCAGGCCGGCCAGCGCCCCCACGAACACCGAGACCGACGAGTGGTACCTGGCGGCCAGGTTGGCCGTGAGCACCTGGGTCAGGTCGCCGAACTCGCCGACCAGGATGACCGCGAAGGCGGCCACCACCGTCACCAGGCCCTTGCCGGCCTGGTCGGCCTCCTCCTCGCCTTCGGCCTCCTCCTCCTTTTCGGGGACGAACAGGAGGTAGGCGGCACCCCCCGCGAACAGCGCCGTGGTGATGCCCTCCACCCAGCGGTGGGGGAGCAGCTGCAGCAGCCGTCCGAGCGCCACCGCCACCGTCACGTGGACGGTGAAGGCGAGGACGGCGCCGATCCACACCAGCACCGGCCGGTACCGGCTGCCCATGATCAGCACCGCGATCATGGTCTTGTCGGGCAGCTCCGCCACGAGGATGAGGGCGAACACCACCAGGGCGATACCGGGATCCACCGGGACAGGTTACGGACTCGGCCGGGCGGCCGGCGGTCCGGCCGCCCGGCCTCAGTCGGCCAGGGGGGCCAGCCCTTCACGCAGGAGCCCGGCCAGGCGTCCCGACTGGCGCTCGCCGAAGGCCACGTTGACGCCGAGCCGCTCGAGCGTCTGGTCGACCGACCGTCCACCGGCGGGCAGGGGGTGGCTCTCCACGAAGCGGGCCACCTCCTCGGCCAGCTCGGGCGGCCGGCACAGCAGGCGCACGCCCGTGAGCATCCGGGGGATAGTGCCGGACGGGAACTTCGTCACCAGGCCGTCCCACTCCTCGGTGATCCGGTGCCAGACCGCCGGCCCGGTGACCCGTTGGGTCACCATCGCCTGCAGCAGGTACGGGGCGTTCTGCGTGCGGACCTCCCCGAGGGCCAGGTCGAAGGCCCGGTCGGCCAGGGCCGGCTGGTCGAAGGAGGCCAGGGCGTAGAGGTAGCGGTTCTCCTCCTGGGGGGTGGCCGGCGAGCGGTAGCGGGCCAGGTAGGTGTCGAACTCCGCCTCGCCGCCGGTGGCGGCCACCACGTCGAGCACGGTCGACTCGGTGTCGGGGTCGAGGCCGGCGGAGGACGACGCCCGGAAGCGGCGGTCGGCCTCGTCGCGCACCGACGGGTCGCACCCGATGGTGCCGAGCACCCGCAGGACCGACGCCCGCAGGGACGGCGTGCGCTCGGTGTCGCCGGCAAGCGGGTCCCAGCCCAGGTCGGCGGCCAGCGGGCCGAACAGCGTCCTGACCGCCCGGGCCAGCACGGGCCGGTCGGCGTCGGGCACCACCCGGTCGAAGAGGCCGACGGCGCCGATGACCACCGACCAGACGCTGGGGTCGCCCTCCGCCGAGGCGGCCAGCCCCCGGGCCAACCGGATGAAGGCCTCGAGGGGGCCGTGCCCGGACAGGGCGGCGGCCCAGCCGTCGGAGACGGCGTTGTACCGCTCGAGGGGGGCGAGCTGCGACCACGTGCCGACCAGGTGGTCGACGGTGGCGGCCGGGTAGGCCACCCGGTAGAAGCCCGAGCCGCCGGCGTTCACCAGGCGCCCGCTGGCGGTTCCCGCCGGCGCCGCCCGGTCCCCGTCCAGCAGGATCGGCTCCGGCTCCGACCCGGTGCCGTCGAGCGGTCCGAGGAGCACCGGGACCTGCCAGGCCGAGCCGATCGCCCCCCCCGGTTCGCCCTGGTAGGAGAACGGGGTCTGGGACAGGCCGCCGTCGTCGTCCACCCGCACCAGCGGATAGCCCCCCTGGTCTATCCAGGTGTGCATGATGGAACGGACCGGTCGCCCGCTCGAGCGCTCCAGGGCGTCCCACAGATCGGACGTCTCGGTGTTGCCATAGCTGTGGGTGGCCAGGTAGTCGCGGATGCCCTGGCGGAACACCTCGGCCCCGATGAACTGCTCCAGCATGCGGAGGACGCTCCCGCCCTTCTGGTAGGTGAGCACGTCGAACATGCCCTCGGCCTCCTCGGGCCGGCCGACCGGGAACTCCACCGGCCGGGTGGCGTGGAGGCCGTCGACGGCCATGGCCGCCTCGCGCTCGACCCCGAAGCTGACCCAGCGCTGCCACTCCGGCCGAAAGGCGTCGACGGCCAGCACCTCCATGAAGGTGGCGAACGCCTCGTTCAGCCAGATCCCGTTCCACCACTTCATGGTGACCAGGTCGCCGAACCACATGTGGGCGACTTCGTGGCAGACCACGTCGGCCACCCGTTCGAGCTCGGTCCGGGCCGCCCGGGCCGGGTCGACCAGCAGGGCCGACTCCCGGAAGGTCACGCACCCCAGGTTCTCCATGGCCCCGGCAGCGAAGTCGGGGATGGCCACCAGGTCGAGCTTGTCGGACGGGTAGGGGATGTCGAAGTACTCGGTGAAGAAGCGGAGGGCATGCGCCCCCACCTCCAGGGCGAACGGGGCCAGGTGCCCCTTGCCCGGCGGGTGCACGACCCGGAGGGGCACGCCGTGCACGTCCACCGGGTCGGTCGCCTCCAGGGGGCCGACGATGAAGGCCACCAGGTAGGTGGACATCACCATGGTCGGGGCGAACCGCACCCGGACCCTGCTGCCCTCGCCGGGGGTCTCGTCGACCACCGGCCCGTTGGAGTAGGCGGCCAGCCCCTCGTCGACCACCAGGGTGACCTCGAAGGTCGCCTTCCGGGCCGGCTCGTCCCAGCACGGGAAGGCGCGCCGGGCGTCGGTGGACTCCATCTGGGTGGTGGCGATCACCTGCTGGGCACCGTCGACGTCGGTGAAGGTGGAGCGGTAGAAGCCGCGGAGCTTGTCGTTGAGGATGCCGTTGAAGGCGAGGTGCAGCGTCGCCTCCCCGGGCTGGAGCGTCTCGGGGAAGGTGAGGGTGGCCCGCCCCTCCACGTCGTCCAGGACAATGTCGTCGGGCGCCAGCGCGTACCCGTCGTCGGGGTTCCGGGAGGAGAGCTCGGCGAAGGTGATGGCCAGCTCGGCGGCGTTGAGGGTGATCGAATCGACCGGCTGGTGGATGGTGACGTCGATCTCCACGTCGCCGGTGAAGGTGGCGGCGGCCAGCTCGGGGGTGAGCACCAGCCGGTAGTGGCGGGGGGTGACGGTGGCGGGCAGCCGGTACGACGACGGGTCGGTGGTGGGCGGGTCAGCTGTCGGGGCGCTCATGGTGGGCAGGCTACCGTCGGGCCGTGCAGAACGAGCAGGAGACCCCGCCGAGCAGAGGACCGATCGGACCGCAGGGCACCGCCGCCGCGCCCCCGGTGGCCGAGACAGGGGAGGCGGTCGGCGGTCCGACCCTCGACGTGGTGGCCATCGGCCACGCTCTGGTCGACGTGCTGGCCTCGGCCCACGACGCCGACCTCCAGCGGCTGGGGCTGGCGAAGGGGACCATGACGCTGGTCGACCTCGAGCGGTCGGCGGCCATCTACGCCACCATGGGGTCGACGATCGAGGCGTCCGGTGGGTCGGCGGCCAACACCATGGCCGGGTTGGCGGCGCTGGGCGGCCGGGCGGCGTTCATCGGTCGGGTGGCCGACGATCCGCTCGGCATGGCCTTCACCCACGACATCCGGTCCGTCGGGGTGGCCTTCGAGCCGACGCCCACCCCGGCGGTGCCCGGCGAGGCGATGACCGGGCACTGCCTGGTGCTGGTGACCGGGGACGCCGAGCGGACCATGGCCACCCACCTGGGGGTGGCCTCCGAGTTCGGCCCCGGCGACCTCCACAGCCACCACCTGTCCTCCACGCACGTCGTCTACCTCGAGGGCTACCTGTGGGACCGGCCGGCGGCCAAAGCAGGCATGCGCCAGGCGATCGACATGGCCCACGCCGGCGACGCCTCGGTGGCGCTCGCCCTGTCGGACCCGTTCTGCGTGCAGAGCCACCGGGCCGACTTCCGCCAGCTGCTGGCCGGCGACCTCGAGCTGCTGTTCGCCAACGAGGAGGAGATCACCCTCCTGTTCGAGGCGCGCGACTTCGACGCCGCCGTCGAGGCGGTGGCCGATACCGGCGTCCTGGCCGTCCTCACCCGGGGCGCCGCCGGCAGTGTGGTGGTCACCGCCGGCGGGCCGGTGGCGGTGCCGGCCGAGCCGGTCGGGCAGGTGGTGGACACCACCGGGGCCGGCGACCTGTTCGCCGCCGGCTTTCTCTACGGGATCACCAACGGCCTGTCGCCGGAGGAGGCGGCCCGCCTGGGTGGGGTCTGCGCCGCCGAGGTGATCGCCCACGTCGGCGCCCGGCCGCAGTCCGACCTGCGGGCACTGGCGGTGGCGGCCGGCCTGTTCAGCTGACCGCCCACCCCGGCCGGGGGCTCAGTCCGGGGCCACCGTCGGGAGGAAGGCGAACGGCAGGTCGCCGATCCGCACCAGCACCGAGGCCACGGCCCGGCCGAGGGGCGCCAGGGCCTCGTCGAGGCGGCTCGGGTCGTCGAGCATCCGCTCCTCGATGGCGCACGAACCCTCGTAGGAGACCTCGATGGCGTACTCCGGCTCGCCGGTGCCGTGCCTGAGCACCTCCTCGATGGTGGTGGCCCCCTGGCTCAAGGGCTCGTCTCCCAGGACGTCGAGGTGGTCGGGGACCACGGCCAGGAGGGTGCCGGGCTGAGGGGCCTCGGCGAGGCCCTGGACCCGGAAGGCGATCTCCACCAGCAGCTCGGGCAGCTCCTCGGTCTCCTCGCCGATCGACCAACTGCGGTAGGCGGTCTGGCTCCAGGTGGGCCAGTCGAAGCTGGTGTCCACCCGGATCCGGGCCGGGCGCTGCTCGCCGGGCAGGCTGTAGGACGTCTCGAAGCTGACGTCACCCAGGAAGACGTCGACCTGGAACCGCTCCTCGACCGCCTGGCGCTGCAGCAGGGCGCTCTCGAACGAGCGGCGATGGGAGGACACGAGGTGGGTGAAGACGTGGTCGAGCATGGCGGGGCAGAGGCTACCGTTCTTCCGTGGTCTCCTCCCCCGACGTCAGCAAGCGGTCTCGGTGGCTGGACCGCCGGGTCATCGCCTTCGCCCACCAGGGCGGGGCGTGGGAGGCACCGTCTTCCACGCTCTCTGCCATCCGGGCGGCGGTGGCCGCCGGAGCGACCGGCATCGAGCTCGACGTGCACGCCACCGCCGATGGGGCGCTGGTGGTCAGCCACGACCCGACCGTCGACCGGACCACGGACGGCGCCGGCGAGATCGCCGGCCTGACCCTGGCCCAGATCCGGACCCTCGACAACGCCCACTGGTGGGCTCCCGGTGCCGATGTGTCGCCCGGCCTGGTCGCCGGCGACTACCCCTTCCGGGGGCGCGCCCCGGAGGATCGCAGCTTCTGCATCGCCACCCTCGAGGAGGTGCTCGAGGAGTTCGACGATGTGGTGCTCAACCTCGACATCAAGCGGACCGCCCCAGTCGTCGCCCCCTACGAGGAGGCCCTGGCCCGGCTGCTACGGCGGTTCGGGCGCTGCGACGACGTGATCGTGGCGTCGTTCCTCGACGCCGCCACCGACGCCTTCTCGTCGTACGCCCCGGAGATCCCCACCTCGGCGGGGACGGCGGCGGTGGCCGCCTTCTACCAGGCGGTCCGGGACGGTGAGGAGCCGGCCGCCATGCGGCACGTGGCCCTCCAGGTTCCGGTGGCCTTCGGGATGCTGACCCTGGTCGACGAGCGCTTCGTGGCCGAGGCCCACCGGGCCGGACTGGCCGTCCACGTGTGGACCATCGAGGAGGAGGCGGAGATGGAGCGCCTCTGTGACCTGGGGGTCGACGGGATCATCACCGACCGCCCGACCGCCCTGGTCGCGGTGCTCGAGGCCAGGGAGGCGGCGTGGCGGCCGGAAGGATGGTGAGCGCTCGGGGACGCCACGGCCCCAGCGGAGCCTGCTGGTACGGGAACCCCGGGGGCACCAACGGGGCGACAGAAAAGGGTGTCGGTGGTGGGAGGCCGGGCCCGGAGGGCTCAGCCGCGACCGCAGTTCGGCTTCTTGCCGTGGTTGGCCTTCTTCTTGGCCCGCAGCTTGCGCTTGGTGGTTCGTTTCGACACAGTGCGAAGATGCTACTCGGCCTGGCACCGGCGGGGCCAACGCGGGCGGGTCAGTGACCTGGCTGCTCCGTGACGATGACGTGCTGGCCGCCGCCGAGGTGGCCTCCACGCCGGGCCAGCGCGCCAAGGGCCTGCTGGGGCGGGACGGGTTCCAAGGGGCGATGGTGTTCCCCGGGGTGCGGGCCGTCCACACGGTGGGCATGCGGTTCGCCATCGACGTCGCCTTCTGCGACAAGGAGATGGTGGTGGTCGGCGTCACCACCATGCGGCCCTGGCGGGTGGGCCTGCCCCGCCGGCGGGCCCGCTCGTTGATCGAGGCGGAGGCCGGGGCGTTCGAACGGTGGGGCCTCCACGTCGGCGACCACCTCGAGCTCCGGGGATGACCGGCCCCGACGCCGGGCTCGACCCCGACGTGCTCGAGGAGCTGGAGGCGTGGGGCGATCCCGGCGACGAGGACGAGGACGGCGAAGGGGACGGCGACGGGGACGACGAGAACCGCTCCCGGGCGGCGACCACCCCCCGGTCGGCCGGCGGGGCCCTGGTACTGGTCGGCACCCCGATCGGCAACCTCGGCGACCTGTCGCCCCGGGCGGTGGAGGCGCTCGCCCACGCCGACGTCGTGTACTGCGAGGACACCCGCCACTCGCGCCGGCTCGTCACCCATGCTGGCATCGCCGGTGCCTCCCTGCGGTCGCTCCACCAGCACAACGAGGTCGCCCGTATCGCCGAGGTGGTCTCGGCGGTGGCGGCCGGCGGCACGGTGGCGGTGGTCAGCGACGCCGGGATGCCCGGCATCTCTGATCCGGGGAGCCGCCTGGTGGCGGCGGTGGCCGGCGCCGGACTGACGGTGACCGTGGTCCCCGGGCCCTCGGCGGTACTGGCCGCCCTGGTGGCCAGCGGGCTGGCCACCGACCGGTTCTGCTTCGAGGGCTTCCTGCCCCGGTCGGGAAAGGACCGGCGGGCCCGGCTCACCGACCTGGCGACCGAGCCCCGCACCACGGTGCTGTTCGAGGCCCCCGGGCGGCTGGCGGCCACCCTCGGCGACCTGGCCGAGGCGTGCGGGGCGGACCGGCCAGTGGCGGTGGCCAGGGAGCTGACCAAGCTGCACGAGGAGATCTGGCGGGGCACCGCCTCGGCGGCGGCGGCGTGGGCGGAGGCCTCGACCGTCCGGGGCGAGGTGGTGGTGGTGGTCGGCGGGGCCACGGTGGTCGACGCCGTGGTCGACGACGCCCCGCTGCTCGACGCCCTGGGGGCGCGCCTGGCCTCCGGCGAGCGCACCCGGGGGGCGGTCGACGCGGTGGCAGCCGAGTTCGGGGTGGCCCGCCGCCGTGTCTACGACCTGGCGCTGTCCGTCCGGGCCGGGGGACCGGCGTCGGCTACGGCGGTCGACGACGCTCCGTGACCGGAATGCCGGCTCGTGTCCGGGCGTTGGACAACGGGACTGGAGGCCACCGGCCGCAGAGAGGGGTCCCGATGTTCGAACGGAGCGAGATGGACAGGACGCAGGCCCCGGGCATCGCCCCGGCCGAGGTGCCTGACGGGTTGGACCGGGCGGCGTTCGCTGCCGGATGCTTCTGGGGCGTGGAGGAGTTCTTCCGGGCCGTCCCCGGGGTCACCGACGCCATCTCCGGCTACGAGGGGGGCGACGTCGATCACCCCACCTACGAGCAGGTCTGCTCGGGCCGCACCGGGCACGCCGAGGCGGTGCTGGTCACCTTCGACCCGACCCGGGTGTCGTTCGAGGCGCTGTTGGAGGAGTTCTGGCGCCATCACGACCCCACCACCGTCAACCGGCAGGGTCCCGACCACGGCACCCAGTACCGGTCGGCGGTCTTCACCCGCACTCCCGAACAGGAGAGAGCGGCCAGGGCGTCGCTCGACGAGTACCAGGCCCGGTTCAAGCGGCCCATCGTGACCGAGGTGACCCCGGCCACCACCTTCTGGCCCGCCGAGGAGTACCACCAGCGGTTCGCCGAGCGCACCGGCCGCGGCGGCTGCCACGTGGCCAACTGGTGAGCTGACGGTCGGCCGACCGGCCGAGTGGTGGGGACGGCCCAGTCCAGCCCGGCCCTAGCCCTGCCCTGGCTGTCGGAGGAGCTCCTCCGACGAAGGTGCTCTCGCCAATAGGTGTAGGCCGTAGACCTATTCCCAGCTGCGATCCCGGCGAGGGGGGCCGGCTCGAGCTTCGACGTCGTCGGCCCGAGGTCCGACCACCGGCACCGCCCTTCGACCGACCGGCCGGCCGGCATCCCCGGGGCCGGGCGTCGTCAGCGCAGGGTGGCCAGGGCCTGGCGCACGTACGGCCGGAGCGGGAGCTCCCAGGCCACCTCGACGGGCGTCCAACGGGCGACGTCGGACGAGCCGCCCACCTCGTCACGAAGGGTGCCGGTGTAGCCGTCGATGCCGTAGACGAGGCGGATGGTGTGGAGGCTCGTTCCGTCCGGCACGGTGAAGACGTCGCTCAGGGCGCCCCGGAGCCCACCCACCTCGACGTCCAACCCGGTCTCCTCGACGAACTCCCGCCGGAGCGCGGTGACCGGATCCTCCCCGTGGTCGATGCCCCCGCCCGGGAGGAACCACTCGCCGGCCACGGTCAGGAACGCCGCCGCCCGGACCAGCAGCACCCGCCCGTCGGCGTCCTCGCAGATGCCGTAGACGGCCACCCGCTGACGGAGGTCGGGGGGCCCGGTCGTGCGATCGTGGGCCATGGGAGTGCATCCTAGGAAGCTGGGCGGCATCCGAGGGCCGGCGCGGTGGCCGGTGCCGCTCGAGGATGTCGGTACGCTACCGGGCAGTGTCCCGCTACTACATCACCACCCCGATCTACTACGTCAACGACGCTCCGCACGTGGGCCACGCCTACGCCACGGTCAACGCCGACGCCCTGGCGCGCTGGCACCGGCTGGTCGGCGACGACGTCTTCTTCCTCACCGGCACCGACGAGCACGGTCAGAAGGTGGCCCGGGCCGCCGAGGAGCACGGGGTCACCCCGACCGAGTGGACCGACCGGCTGTCGCCCAGGTTCGCCTCGGCCTGGGCCGACCTCGACATCTCCAACGACGACTTCATCCGGACCACCGAGCCCCGCCACCACCTGGCCGTCCAGCAGTTCCTGGGCCGCATCCACGACAACGGCTGGATCGTCGAGAACACCTACCGTGGCCTCTACTGCGTGCCGTGCGAGCAGTACTACGCCGAGGACGAGCTGCTCGAGGGGGGTCTCTGCCCGATTCACCGCCGACCGGTCGAGCTCCTCGAGGAGGAGAACTACTTCTTCCGGCTCAGCGCCTTCGAGCAGCGCCTGATCGACTGGTACGAGTCCGCCCCCGGGGCGGTCACCCCCGAGTCGAAGCGGAACGAGGCGCTCAGCTTCATTCGGGGCGGGCTCCGCGACATCTCCATCACCCGCACCTCCATCAACTGGGGCATCCCGGTCCCGTGGGACGAGAAGCACGTCTTCTACGTCTGGTACGACGCCCTGATCAACTACCTGACCGCCATCGGCTACGGGCAGGACGAGGAGCGGTTCGAGGAGTGGTGGCCGGCCGTGCACCACCTGATCGGCAAGGAGATCATCCGGTTCCACTGCGTGTGGTGGCCGGCCATGTGCATGGCCGCCGGCATCGATCCGCCGGCCCACGTCCTGGTCCACGGGTGGCTGCTGGTCGGCGGGGAGAAGATGTCGAAGTCGAGCCTCAACCAGATCTCCCCGGGGGAGCTGACCGCCGAGTACGGGGTCGACCCCGTCCGGTACCACCTGCTGCGGGACACCCCGCTCGGCTCGGACGGCGACTTCTCGGCCGAGGGCATCGTCAGCCGCTACAACGCCGACCTGGCCAACAACCTGGGGAACCTGCTGTCCCGGGTGTCGACGGTGGTGGGCTCCAAGGCCGGGGGGGTGGGTCCGGCGCCCGATCCGGCCAGCCGGCTGGCCGGGGTGGCCGCCGAGGTGGTGGCCGAGGCCACCGAGGCCTGGGGCGCCGGCCTGCCCCACGCCGGTCTCGAAGTGACCTGGAGGCTGATCCGGGAGACCAACGCCGAACTGGAGAAGGCCGAGCCGTGGAAGTCGGAGCCGGGCCCGGCCGTGGACGCGGTGCTGGGGAGCGCCCTCGAGGTGCTGCGGATCGTCTCCATCCTGCTGGTGCCGGCCATGCCCTCCACCGCCGTGGCCATCTGGGGCCGCATCGGCCTGCCCGGGTCTCCGGCCGACCAGCGACTGCCGGCCGCCGGGGTGTGGGGCGGCTACCCCGGGGGCCTGACCGTGGAGAAGGGCGCCCCGCTCTTCCCCCGGCGCAAATGACCGGGCCGGCCATGGACCGGGCTCGCCACCAGCCGCCGTCGGACGCCGTCGTCGAGTGGTTCGACTCCCACTGCCACATCCAGGACACCTACCTGGGCGGGGGGACGGCGGGGGAGGGTCACGACGAGGGGCCCCACCGGGGCGCCCACGCCACCGCCCTGGCCGCCGTCATGGCCCGGGCCTCCGAGGCCGGAGTGACCCGGATGGTGTGCGTCGGCACCGACGCCGACACCTCCCGGCAGGCGGTCGACCTGGCGCGGGCCATGGGCCTGCCCGACTCGCCGGCCACCGCCGAGGGGATCCGGGTGTGGGCCACCGTCGGCCTCCACCCCCACGACGCCGTCAACGGGGTGGACTCCCTCGACTCCCTCCTCGCCACCGAGCTGGTGCCCTCCGATCCGTCGCCGCTGGTGGTGGGCATCGGCGAGTGCGGGCTCGACTACCACTACGACCACTCGCCCCGGCCGGTGCAGCGGGAGGCCTTCGCCGCCCAGATCGAGCTGGCCCACCGCCACGGTCTGGCCCTGGTGGTCCACACCCGCGAGGCGTGGGACGACACCTTCGACATCCTGGCCGCCATCGGCGTCCCGGAGCGCACCGTCATCCACTGCTTCACCGGCGGCCCCGAGGAGGCGCGCCGCTGCCTCGACCTCGGGGCGTCGATCTCCTTCAGCGGGGTGGTCACCTTCAAGACGGCCACCGAGGTCCGGGAGGCGGTCGATCTGTGCCCGCTCGACCGGCTGCTGGTGGAGACGGACTCCCCCTTCCTGGCCCCGGTTCCCCACCGGGGGTCGGTAAACGAGCCGGCCCGCGTCCCGGTGGTGGGGGCGGCGGTCGCCGCCCAGAAGGGACTGACCAGCGTCGCCGTCGCCGCCGCCACCACCCGCAACGCGGTGGCCGCCTTCGGCTTGTGAATTCGCGCACGTATTGTTACCGGCGGTAACTGTCTCGGCCCCCCGGGTTTGATTCGCGCCGTCAACCCTGTCTAACGTCTCCCTTGCGGCCGCTGATCACAGCGGTCGCTTTCCTATAGGTCGGCTTGGAGGAGACGGCCCGTAGGGAATCACTCACTGTCCCCAGCCGGAAGGTGGAGTCCTGAGGACCTCAATCGAACGGAGCGGTCGGCCCGGTGCCGCCCTGCTCCTCTGCGGAGCGCTGCTCGTGGTGCCGCTGATCATGATCCAGAGCGCCTCGGGAGCCCCGACGGCGGCCGCCGCCCCCCGGGTGGAGCGGGCGTCGTCGGCGCCACCGCCCAAGGGCTACTTCCCCGCCTGGCAGCTGGCCGCCGATCGGATCAAGGGCGGCTCCACGCCGGCCGAGACGACCGCCGACGTGACCCAGTCGGCGGTCCCCAGCACCGTCCCGCCCGCCCCCGTGGCCCCGCCCACCACCACCACGGAGCCGCCGCCCACTACCACGGAGCCGCCCACCACCACCACCACGGAGCCGCCGCCCACCACCACGGAGCCGCCGCCCCCGGCGGCGGCCGACACCCCCGCCGCCGCCCGGCGGACCGGCGTGGTCACCTACTACGACGACCCCGGCGGCCCCGGGACGTGTGCCAGCCCCACCCTGCCGTTCGGGACGGTCGTCACCGTCACCAACCCGGCAAACGGGGCGACGGTCGAGTGCACGGTGGACGATCGTGAGGACGACACCGCCCGCCAGATCGACCTGGACACTGCCTCCTTCGCCGAGATCGCCCCGCTCTCCCAGGGAGTGGTCTCCGATGCCGAGCTGAGCTGGTGACACACTGACCGTGTGACCCACGGCCGAGCCGACATCCAGGGACTGCTGGCCGACAACGACCTCCGGCCCAGCCGGGCCCTCGGCCAGAACTTCGTGGCCGACGGGAACACCGTCCGGAAGATCGTCCGGCTGGCCGGCGTGGGCCCCGGAAGCCGGGTGGTGGAGATCGGCGCCGGGTTGGGCTCGCTGACCCTGGCGCTGGCCGAGGCCGGGGCGTCGGTGACCGCGGTGGAGATCGACCGCCACGTGCTCCCGGTGCTGCGGGCCCAGGTGGAGCCCGTGGGGGTGCGGGTGGTGGAGGCCGACGCCCTCCAGCTGGACTGGGGCGAGCTGCTGGGAGCCGAGGACGGAGCGGCGTCGCCGGCCCCGGCCCCCGGGCCGTGGTCGCTGGTGGCCAACCTGCCCTACAACGTGGCCACCCCCCTGGTCGTCAACGTGCTGGAGCAGGCCCCGATGGTCGGCTCGCTGCTGGTGATGGTCCAGCGGGAGGTGGGGGAGCGGCTGGCCGCCTCCGCCCGGGACGAGGCGTACGGGGCGGTGTCGGTGAAGGTGGCCTACTGGGCCGACGCCTCGGTGGTGGGCCGGGTGCCGGCGTCGGTGTTCATCCCCCGGCCCAAGGTGGAGTCGGTGCTGGTCAGGATGGTCCGGCACCCGGTGCCCGACGGGCCGGCGGGGACGGTGCCCTACCAGCGGCTGTTCGAGGTGGTGCGGGCCGGGTTCGGCCAGCGCCGCAAGATGCTCCGGCGCTCGCTCGACGGGGTGGTGTCGCCGGAGGCGTTCGAGGCCGCCGGGGTGGCCCCCACCGCCCGCGCCGAGGAGCTCGACCTCGACGAGTGGGGCCGGCTGGCCGCCTGGGTGCCCGGCGGGGTCGCCGGGTGAGCGGGCCCGCCGGCAACGAGGGGGCGGTGGAGGTCGCCGCCCCGGCCAAGCTGACCCTGACCCTCCGGGTCACCGGGGTGCGGCCCGACGGCTACCACGAGCTCGAGTCGGAGATGGTCTCGCTCGACCTGGCCGACTCCCTCCGTCTCGGGCCGGGCGACGGCCTGACCGTGGTGGCGGCCGACGGCGAGGAGGTGCCCGGGGTGCCCGCCGGTCCCGACAACCTGGTCACCCGGGCCCTGGCGGCGGTGGGCCGGCGTGCCGCCGTCCGCCTGGTGAAGCGGATCCCGCCCGGGGCCGGCCTGGGAGGGGGTTCGGCCGACGCCGCCGCCGTGCTCCGGTGGGCCGGCTGCGGCGACCTCGAGGTGGCCGCCTCGCTCGGCGCCGACGTCCCGTTCTGCCTGACCGGTGGTCGGGCCCGGGTCAGCGGGATCGGGGAGTCGGTGGCCCCGCTGGGCTACGTGCCCCGGTCGTTCGTGCTGCTGCTGTTGCCGTTCGGGATGGAGACGGCCGCCGTCTACCGGGCGTGGGACCACCTTGGGGAGCGCGGCCTGCTGCCCGAGCCGGGCACCGTGGTCAACGAGCTCGAGGCGCCGGCCACGTCCGTCGAGCCGCGCCTCGTCCCCTGGAAGGACGCTCTGGCTCGTTCGACGGGCACCCGGCCGCAGCTGGCCGGCAGTGGCTCCACCTGGTTCGTGGAGGGCACGCCGGACGAGCTCGGGCTGGGGGAACGACGGTTCCTGACCCTCGGGACCGAGCGGGCCCGGCTGGTGCCGGTCAGGACCGTTCCCGCCGTGGGCGTGTGAGCCGATCCGGGGCCGGGAGCCACCGGCAGGGCTACGTGGCTACTTGCCCGCCCGGCGCTGCCAGCGGGTGGCCTTCAGCATCTTCTTGTGCTTCTTCTTGCGCATGCGCTTGCGGCGCTTCTTGATCAGGGATCCCATGTCGAGCGGCAGGCTAGCCGTCCGGGGCGGCGGGCGCCATGCGAGGCCGGGGAACTACTCCTCGTCGCCGGTGCCGAGGCCGGCCGGAGGCTCGATCTCCGGCAGGCTGAACCGGAACAGCGCCCCGCCGCCGATGGCGTTCCGGGCCTCCACCGAGCCACCCTCGTCCCTGGCCACCTGGGCCACGATGGCCAGCCCCAGACCGGACCCGGGGAGCCCCCGGGCCCCGGGGGCCCGGTAGAAGCGGTCGAAGATGTGCTCGAGGTCGGCGTCGTCGATGCCCGGTCCGTGGTCCCGCACCAGCACCACGCCGCCGGCGCAGCTGATCTCCACCGAGCCGCCGTCCGGGCTCCACTTCAAGGCGTTGTCCAGGAGGTTCCCGATGGCCCGCTCGAGGCGTGGCTTCGAGCCCAGTACCCACGACGGGGTGAGGAACATGGTGAAGGTGACCCCCCGGCTCCGACCGTGGGTGGTGACCACCTCGACGGCCTCCTCCACCAGGGCGTCCAGCCGTACCGGCTGGGGCCGCTGGTCGGGCAGCTCACCCCGGGCCAGCTCGGCCAGGTCGGCCACCACGCCGGTCAGCTCGTCGAGTTGGGTGAGCACGTCGCCGATGAGCACCTCACGGTCGGCCGGCGGCAGCTCGTCGAGGCGGCGGGCCACCTCCATGTTGGTCCGGAGGCTGGTCAGGGGCGTCCGCAGCTCGTGGGAGGCGTCCAGGACCAGCTGCCGTTGGGAGTCACGCGAGGCGTCGAGGGTCTGGAGGAGCCGGTTGAACGCCCGTCGCAGCCGCCCCAGCTCGTCCATGCCGCCGGGGTCCAACCGGCGGGACACGTCGGTGGTCTCGGCCAGCTCCTCGATGGTGGAGGTGAGGCTGTTCAGGGGCCCGAGCACCGCCCGGCCGACCCCCAGCCCCAACAGGATGGCCAGGGCCACGCCCAGGATGGCGATGATCCACAGGGCGAAGGCCAGGTGCCGGAGCTCCTGGTTGACCCCGGTGAGCGGCAGCGTCAGCTGCAGCGCCCCGCCCGATATCGGGGTCTGCTCGAACGGTGCCGACCCGTCGCTGCGGGTGTTACCGCGGTACTCCCAGCCGCCGGGGAGGGCGACGACCGCCTGCCGGACATCGGTCACCGCGCCGTCGTAGCTCACCGTGGTGGAGAAGAACTGGATGGGCGTCGTTCCGTTTGATGCCGCCACTCCCTCGACGGTGCTGTCGATCGGCAGGACCTGCGGGGGGATTGTGGTACCCCCCGCCCACACCACCTGCTGGCACTCGCCCACCGGGGCGGTGCTGCAGCCGTTGGCTACCTGGAGGACTTCCTCGTTGGCCAGGTACTGCTTCTGCTGGGCGAGAATAGTCTGGCTCACCTGGGTCAGGTTGACGTCGATGGAGCCGATGAACGAGTTGTGGGCGACCACGTAGGCGGCGATCGACCCCAGGACGACGGCGGCTACCACCGCCACCGTGGCGGCCATCACCAGCCGGGTGCGGAAGGTCACCGGGGTCGCCGCCGACCGGCGCCAAGCCATGGGCCGTGTGGGGTCACGGCTCCCGCAGCACGTAGCCCACACCCCTGGCCGTGTGGATGAGCCGGGGCTCCCCACCCTCCTCCGTCTTGCGACGGAGGTAGCCGACGTAGACGGCCAGCGAGTTGGTCCCCGAGTCGAAGGTGTAGCCCCACACCCGGTCGAGGATCAGCTCGCGGGTGAGCACCTGGCGGGGATGGCGCAGCAACAGCTCGAGCAGGTCGTACTCGATCCGGGTCAGGGTGAAGGTGCGGCCGCCACGGCTGGCCACGCGGGTGGAGGGGTCGAGGGTGAGGTCGGCGAAGGCCAGCACCTCGGTGCCGTCGTCGTCGGTCCGGCGCCGGAGGAGTGCCCGCAGGCGGGCCAGCAGCTCGGCCAGGGCGAACGGCTTGACTAGGTAGTCGTCGGCGCCGGCGTCGAGGCCCTGGACCCGGTCGTTGATGGCGTCCCTGGCCGTCAGCATCAGGATCGGGGTGTCGTCGCCGGCGGCCCGGAGGCGCCGGCAGACGTCGAGGCCGTCGATGGTGGGGAGGCCGATGTCGAGGACCACCGCGTCGGGCGGCCGCACAGCGACCTCCTCCAGCGCCACCGGGCCGTCGTTGGCCAGGGACACGTCGTACCCCTCGAGGCGGAGCGCCCGGTTGAGGGCGCCGCTCACCGCCGGGTCGTCGTCCACTACGAGCACTCTCATCAGGGCGGGAGCCTATCGGGGCAGGGTGCCGTTGCCTCGGCACGAGGCCGGGCGACCGCCGCCTGTGCCGTCCGGACGGCGTAGCCTGTGTCGGTCGTCACCCGCCTGATGGGTGGACCATCCGAGGTAGTTCAATTGGCAGAACGCTGGCCTTTGGAGCCAGATGTTGGAGGTTCGAGCCCTCCCCTCGGAGCCCCTTGGAACCGGCAGGCGGGCGCCGGTGGGCGGTCAGGTCTTGGGGTGGCGCGACCGGCTACGCTGGCGACCCCGGATGGCCTGGTCGAGGATGACCTTGCGGAGCCGGACCGACTTGGGGGTCACCTCCACGCACTCGTCGTCGGCGATGAACTCGAGGGCCTGCTCCAGCCCGAGCAGCAGCGGCGGGGTGAGGCGGATGGCCTCGTCGGCGGAGGCGGACCGCACGTTGGTCTGCTTCTTCTCCTTGGTCGGGTTGACGTCCATCTCCTCGTCGCGGGCGTTCTCCCCGATGACCATGCCCTCGTAGACCTCGGTGGCCGGTGCCACCAGCAGGATGCCCCGCTCCTGCAGGCTCATGAGGGTATAGCCGGTGGTGATGCCGCGGCGGTCGGCCACCATGGAGCCGTTCCGCTTGGTCTTGAGCTCGCCGTGCCACGGCTCCCACCCGTCGAAGACGTGGTGGAGCATGCCGGTGCCGCGGGTCTCGGTCATGAACTCGGTCCGGAAGCCGACCAGGCCTCGGGCCGGGACCCGGTAGTCCATGCGCACCCAGCCGGTGCCGTGGTTGACCATCTCGATCAGGGTCCCCTTGCGGAGGGCCATGAGCTGGGTGACCACGCCCAGGTAGTCGTCGGGCACGTCGATGGCCACCCGCTCCATGGGCTCGTGGACCTTGCCGTCGATCTCGCGGGTGACCACCTGGGGCTTGCCCACCGTCATCTCGAACCCCTCGCGGCGCATGGTCTCCACCAGCACCGCCAGCTGCAGCTCGCCCCGGCCCTGGACCTCCCAGGTGTCGGGCCGTTCGGTGGTGGTCACCCGCAGCGAGACGTTGCCGACCAGCTCGGCCTCCAGGCGGCTCAGGATCTGGCGGGCGGTGAGCTTGGAGCCGTCGACCCCGGCCAGCGGGGAGGTGTTGATGCCGATGGTCATGGACAGGCTGGGTTCGTCCACGGTGATGACGGGCAGCGGCCGGGGGTCCTCGGCGTCGGCCAGGGTCTCGCCGATGGTGATCTCGGCCATGCCGGCCACCGCGGCGATCTCACCGGGGCCGGCCTCGGCGGCGTCGATCCGGTCGAGGGCGTCGGTGACGTAGAGCTCCGTGATCTTGGTCCGCTCGATGGTGCCGTCGATCTTGCACCAGGCCACCGTGGCCCCCTTGCGGAGGGTGCCGTTGTGGACCCGGCAGATGGCCAGCCGTCCCAGGTAGGGGGAGGCGTCGAGGTTCGACACGATGGCCTGCAGTGGGGCCTCCGGGTCGAACCGGGGGGCGGGGATGTGGTCGAGGATGGCCTGGAAGAGCGGCTCGAGGTCGGTGCCCTCCACGCCCTGCTCGTCGGCGGCCCAGCCGGCCCGGGCGTTGGAGTAGAGGATGGGGAAGCTGATCTGGTGCTCGTCGGCGTCGAGGTCGAGGAAGAGCTCCTCCACCTCGTGGACCACTTCGTCGATGCGGGCGTCGGGCCGGTCGACTTTGTTGACCACCAGGACCACCGGCAGGCGGGCCTCGAGGGCCTTGCGCAGCACGAACCGGGTTTGGGGGAGCGGCCCTTCCGAGGCGTCGACCAGCAGCAGCACCCCGTCCACCATGGTCAGACCCCGCTCCACCTCGCCGCCGAAGTCGGCGTGACCAGGGGTGTCGATGATGTTGATCTTCACCCCGTTGTGGAGGACGGCGGTGTTCTTGGCCAGGATGGTGATGCCCTTCTCGCGCTCCAGGTCACCGGAGTCCATCACCCGCTCGTTGACCGACTCGTTGGCCCGGAATGCCCCGGACTGCCAGAGCATGGCGTCGACCAGGGTGGTCTTGCCGTGGTCGACGTGGGCCACGATGGCCACATTGCGGATGTCGTCTCGGGTCTGCAGAGGCATGGGAACTGGTGCCGGGTCTTTCATGTCGGGGGCGGGCGCGGGACGACAGCCGATGCCGGTGTCGTGACGCTCGGGGAGCAGGTTCGACTCCAGCGGAGATCGAGCGGACTGGCCAGGCTAGGAGCCTCGGTAGGGTCCGCAATTGACGGCGGTTTATCACGCAGAGTGGTAGATCACAGGTTCAAGTGAAACCACTCTACTGTCGATATGAATTATGGCCGACCGGCCGGATGGGTCCGACCGCGTCTCGCTGCCTGCCGGCGGGGTGACTGCTCGATCAGGAAGGTGCATCGATGAGGTTGCAGGTTGGGAGGCCGGGCACGCCCGCCGGTCGGGCAGTGGTGTCCTTCGTCGCGATCTTGTGCATTCTGGGTTCAGCGGTGGCCGGGCAGATCATCGGGGTGCGGCCCGCGGCGGCGGGGACGGCGCCGGTCATCTCCAATGGCGTGGCGAGCTACATCCCCACCGACGTTGCCGGGGCTCCTTCGGGCACCCCGGCGCCGACCCAGTTCAACGTCATGACTCTTGTCTCCGGCGGGGCGAGCACCGTGAACACGTCTTCCCTGGTCGTCGTGGACAGCCCGAGCAACGGGACGACGTCGATCGCCACGAGCTCGACCACCGGCATCGTGACGTTTGCGCCGACGACGACCACGACGGGTGTTCAATCCGTCGTCTTCGCCTACTGCGCACCAGGAGTGACCTATCCATCGGCGGGGTCCTGTACGACTGCCTCGCTGTCGATCGAACCGGTCGCCACACTGCAGCCGATGGGGGAGGCGAGCACCGTGGCAGGCTCGCCCCTGGTGGTCACGCAGAATGTGGGGTTGTCGGTGACCGGGCCATCCACTGCACCCCTGGGCAGTGCAATCACGCTCACTGATGCCCTCGCCCCCTTCGCGATCCAGCCTTCAGTGCTGATCGGCTCTCAACCGACCGCGGTGAACAGCGCCAGTGGGTTCACGTATGTCCTCCCGGTCCCCAGTGGATTGACCTATGTGGCGGGTTCGGCAGTGACGACGGGTGGTGATGCCAACACGACGTCCCAGCTGACCATCACCTACTGCTCCGCCTCGGGAAGTGGGTGCACGGCGCAGATCGGGACGGGTAACTACCACACCGGCTACCCTTACATCGAAGTGAGCCTTACCGCCAGCGTTCAGATCGCCGGCGACACGGACGTCACGCTTCCAACCGTGTCGGCGCGGTTCACGGTGACTGGCGCGGCAGGGACAGTCGGCGACCAGACACTCACCGAATTCCTCGAAGTACTGGACCTCGCTACGGTTCCGAGCTCGACTGACGTGACCGTGGACGGCTACCCGACTCAGTCGGGGACGACCACGAACCCACCGCCGTACCAAGCTCCGGTCACCTTGTTCTCGACCACCGTTGCCGCCGTGCCGGGGTTGCCCACGATCACCTCGGTCACACCGGGCACCGGGCAGGTCACCATCGTCTGGAGCGCACCCAGCACCAACGGCGGTAGTCCGATCACCGGGTACCTCATCACCGAATACGTCAGCGGTGCCGAGCAGACGACCTACTCACTGGGGAACATCGGTAATGCCACGATCAGTGGCCTGACCAACGGTGTCACCTACACGTTCACGGTATCGGCGGAGAATGCCAACGGAACCGGCCCAGCCTCGGCGCAGTCGGCGGCCGTCACCCCCTTCACGGTACCCGCCTCCCCGACCATCGGCACCGCGGTGGCGGGCGACGCCACGGCTACCGTCGCCTGGACGGTCGGAGCCAACAACGGCGCTTCGGTCACCGGCTTCACCATTACGCCATACATCGGTGGTACCGCGCAGACCGCCATCAGTGTGTCGGCCGTCGCCGGTAGCGGTACCGACCCGACCCCGGGAAACCAAGACAGCTACGTCGTGACCGGGTTGACCAACGGCACCTCCTATACGTTCTCGGTCTCGCAGATCAGCGCGGGGGGGACGAGCGCGAATTCGGTCGAGTCGAATGCGGTGACCCCGGTGGCAACCCCCTCACCTCCGGCAGCTCCAACCATTGGGGCCGCCACGGCCGGCTCCTCGTCGGCCACGATCACCTGGACAGTGGGTGCGAACAACGGCAGCGCAATCACGGATTTCGTGGTCACCGTGTGGAGTGGAGGGTCCGTGGTGACCACGGAGACGATACCCGCCGGTGCTGTTGGCTCGTCGTTTGACCCAACCCCCAACGCCACCGACACTGCATCGATCAACAGTCTGACGGATGGGACGTCGTACACCTTCACGGTCGCTTCGAAGAACGTGGGCGGGACCGGTCCGGCGTCAGCCCAATCGAGCAGCGTCACCCCTGCGGGAGTCCCAGCGCTCATCTCCATCGGAGCCGCGGCCCCCGGTCCGTCGAGCGCCACCGTGGGATGGACCGTTGGCGCCAATGGCGGTTCGCCCATCACCGCGTTCATCATCACTTCGTATTTCGGGGTTACTTCGCAGACCCTCACGGTGGATGCCGGGGGCGTCGGTTCAGCACTCGATCCGAGTGCGAACGCGACGGACAGCTATACCGTCACCGGCCTTACCGACGGCACCAGCTACGAATTCAGAGTGCAAGCGGTGAACGCCATCGGGACCAGTTCCTACTCGGCCGCATCCAGCGCAGTGGTGCCAGCCGACCTCCCCGCCTCGCCCATCATCGGGGCGGCCTCGCCGGGCAATGCGTCAGCCACGGTCGCTTGGACGGTGGGAGGGAATTTGGGATCTGCGATCACCTCGTTCACCATCACACCCACGATCGGGACCACGGCCCAGACTCCGATCACCGTGCCTGCCGGAGCGGTGGGATCGTCCCTCGATCCGACCCAGGGGGCGCTCGACAACTACACCGTCACCGCCCTCGCCAACGGCACGGCCTATACCTTCACCGTGACCGCCACCAATGGAGTGGGAACGAGCAGCCCGTCGGCCGCCTCCAACTCGGTGACTCCGGCTGGGACCGCAACTGTCCCCGGTGCTCCGACCATCGGCACGGCCACCGCCGGCAACGCCTCGGCCACCGTCACCTGGACGGCTCCGGCCAACACTGGCGGCGATCCGATCACCGGCTACGTCATCACCCCGTCCAGCGGGTCCCCCGTCACCGTCGGCAACGTGACCAGCGACACCGTCACCGGCCTGACCAACGGGACCGCCTACACCTTCACGGTGGCGGCGATCAACGCGGTGGGCACCGGCGCGGCTTCCGCCTCGTCCAACTCGGTGACCCCTGCGGTCCCCGCCACCGTCCCGGGTGCTCCGACCATCGGCACCGCCACCGCCGGCAACGCCTCGGCCACCGTCACCTGGACGGCCCCGGCCAGCAACGGTGGCTCGGCCATCACCGGCTACGTCATCACGCCGTCGAGCGGGTCCCCCGTCACCGTCGGCAACGTGACCAGTGACACCGTCACCGGCCTGACCAACGGGACCGCCTACACCTTCAGGGTGGCGGCGATCAACGCGGTGGGCACCGGTGCCCAATCGGCAGCCACCAACTCGGTCACCCCGGCCAGCGTTCCGGGTGCTCCGACCATCGGCACGGCCACCGCCGGCAACGCCTCGGCCACCGTCACGTGGACGGCCCCGGCCAGCAACGGTGGCTCGCCCATCACCGGCTACGTCATCACGCCGTCCAGCGGGTCTCCCGTCACCGTCGGCAACGTGACCAGTGACGATG
>JBKQTE010000008.1:0-53612 GCA_052143315.1 Acidimicrobiales bacterium
TCGGGACTCCGGGTCGGGACTCCGGGTCGGGACTCCGGGTCGGGACTCCGGGTCGGGACTCCGGGTCGGGACTCCGGGTCGGGACTCCGGGTCGGGACCGATTCCCAGGTGGTGGCAGACGTGCCATTTTGGCAGACGTGCCACTATTCACGGAATTGATCACCCGGTGTCGGCCGCCACCCCGTCACCGACCGACACCGACCGCCAACGGCGGCCGCCACCCGATCGGGGTCAGCTGGGCGTGGCCGCCTTCCGGCGAAGTGGCGGCACTGTCGGCGGCGGCTGCCGCCGAGGGGGCAGCTCAGCGAGGAGCGTCGCGGTGGCCTCCGCCACCGTCCGTACCGCCGCCTCGACGGCCCCCTCCGTCGAGGCCGAGGTGGCTTGGACGCCGCTGACCTTCCGGACGTACTGGCGGGCGGCAGCCTCGATCTCGTCGTCGGTCGCTCCCGGCTCCAGCCCCCGCAACGTGGTGATGTTTCGACACATTGAGCCAGGCTAGGGGTCGGATCGGAGAGCCGGGACGGCACCACCGTGACACCTTCCCGCACCCGTGGTGTGCTGACTTGGGAGGGGTGGGGCAGGTCCGAGTCCGGTTGTCCCGGACAGCGGCCGGCTATAGGGTTCTTCCCGTTCGTGACGGCTCGGACCGGAATCTGGCTCCGGCCCGACGACCAGGCAACCGAGGGTGGGGAGGCTGGAACGTGGACGAACCCGATCGACTGCTCAGGCGCTCGCCGGCCGCGTCGGGCTCGCCGGCCGAGTCGGGCTCGCCGTTCCCGGTCACCGACCTGCCCGACTTCCGGGTCCTGTTCGAGCGCGCTCCGGGCTGCATTCTGGTGCTCGATCCCCAGCTGAGGATCGTGGCTGTCAGTGACGCCTACCTGCACGCCACCCTGACGGAGCGGGAGGCCATCACCGGCCGGGGGATCTTCGAGGTCTTCCCCGACAACCCCGACGATCCGGCCGCCACCGGGGTCGCCAACCTGAGCGCCTCCCTCGACCGCGTGGCGCAGCACCGGGCCGTCGACACCATGGCCGTCCAGAAGTACGACATCCGCCGACCGGCAGATCAGGGTGGGGGGTACGAGGTCCGTTACTGGAGTCCTGTCAACTCCCCGGTGCTCGACGCCGCCGGTGAGCTGCTCTACATCGTCCACCGCGTCGAGGACGTGACCGACCGCACCCGGACCGAGGAGGAGCTGAGGGCGGCCCGGCTGAGCCAGGACCTGCTGGCCGAACGTGATCGGATCGCCCGCGATCTCCACGACCAGGTCATCCAACGGCTCTTCGCCGCCGGGCTGGCCCTGGCCGGCGTGATCCGGCGCGTGCAGCCGGTCGACGTCGCCGACAAGATCGTCGGCGTCATCGATGACCTCGACGACACCATCAGCGAGATCCGGTCGACGATCTTCGCCCTGGGCCACCCCCCGGACGCTCTGGACAGCCTCCGGGCGGAGCTGCTCAAGGTGGCGGCCAAGGCACGGGAGGGCCTCGGGTTCGAGCCGCGGGTCCGCTTCGACGGACCGGTCGATGCCGCGGTCCCCACCGACATCGCCGCGGAACTGCTGGCGGTCGCCCGGGAGGCGCTCTCCAACGTCGCTCGCCACGCCAAGGCCACCAGTGTCGAGGTGGTCGTGAGCGTCTCGGACGCCATCAGCCTCGAAGTGTCCGACGACGGGTGCGGCATGGGACCGGTCACCAGGTCGAGCGGTCTCTCCAACATGGAGCAGCGGGCCACCGCCCTGGGCGGGTGCTTCACCCTCACCAGCGACGAGGGCGCCGGCACCAGGGTGGCATGGCGGGTGCCGACGCCAACGCCGGTCGTACGCCGCCAGCCGTGACATCCCGCCCCGACCGGCGCACCGTCAGTCGGGCAGCGCCTCCACGGCGTACTCGGGGCAGTTGGCGATGGCCAGGCGGGCCTTGTCCTCCAGGGCCGCCGGCACCGAGCCGTCACCCCTGACACTCGCCAGCCCGTAGTCGTCCACGTCGAACAGCTCCGGCGCCAGCCCGTAGCAGCGGGCGTGGCCCTGGCACTTCTCGGGATCGACCCGGATCTTCATGGGAACACCACCGTCTTCATGGGAACACCACCGGCAGGGTGCGGGGCCCCCTGACCTGGCCGCCGGCCCACGTGACCTCGGCATCGGCCAACCGGAACTCGGGGATGCGGGCCAGCCACTCCTCCAGGGCCACCCGCAGCTCCATCCGGGCCAGGTTGGACCCGGCGCAGCGGTGGATCCCCGAGCCGAAGGCCACGTGACGGTTGATCGCCCGGTCGAGGATCACCCGGTCGGCGTCCTCGAAGGCGTCGGGATCGCGGTTGGCCCCCGGGAAGTTCATGAGCACCTTGTCGCCGTGCTTCATCGGGCAGCCCTCGAACTCGATGTCCTCGGTCACCACCCGGGCCATGGTCACCGGCGAGTAGGCCCGGAGGAGCTCCTCGATGGCGGTGGGCATCAGCTCGGGCTCGGCCACCAGGCGCCTCCGGTCCTCGGGATGGGCGGCCAGGTGCCAGAGCGACGACCCGATGGCGCTCCAGGTGGTGTCGACTCCGGCGATCAGGACCAGGGCGGCGGTGCCGAGGACGATGCTCTCCTCCACCCGCTTCCCCTCCACCTCGGTCTGCATCAGCTCGCTCAGCAGGTCGTCCCCGGGCTCGGTCCGGCGGCGGGCTACCTCGGCCACGAAGAAGGTGAGGAGCTCGGTGGCACCCCGACGGCGGCGGTCCGGGTCATCGGCGAATTCCAGCACGTCGCGAACCCAGCCGGTGAAGGTGTCGGACAGCTCGAGCGGGACGCCCAGGATGTAGGCGATCACGCGGACGGGGATCTGTTGGGCATAGTCGGCGGCGGCGTCCGCCCGTCCCTCGGCGAGGAACGAGTCGACCAGTCCCCCGCACAGGGCGCGGGTCATCTCCTCGTAGCCTTCCACCCGGTGGTGGGAGAACCACGGCAGCAGCAGGCGCCGCGTCCAGGTGTGGAGGGGAGGGTCGGCGGAGATGGGGGGGAGCCCGTAGGGCAGCACCCGATCCTGCACCGGCACCTCCACGGCGAGCGGTATGACGCCAACCTCTAGGGAGCTGAAGTGCTCGATGTCGTGGGCCAGGGCGACCACGTCGTCGTACCGGGTCGGGAGCCAGGTGCTCCCCCGCCGGTCGGTGTGGGCCACCGGGCAGCTGCCCCGGAGGTCGTCCCAGATGGTGAACGGATCGGCCACGTAGGCACTGTCGAGCACGTTGAAGTCGGTTGCCCACTGCGATACCGGTTGCGTGCGAGCCATGGCCATCCCCCCGGGCCGCCGTCGTGACGGTCATCGGCGGCCCTCCCGAATCATGGCACGCCCTGCCGGCCGGCCCGGGGCTGCCTACCCCAGCAGCGACTCCCGGCCGTGGTCGGCGAACTCGTTGCGTGCCGCCCTGGCCCGGTCGGCGGTCATGGGCTCGTAGGGACCGCCCCGCTCGGGCTGCCAGTACACCGGGTCGTCGGTCTCCCAGTGCTCGCCACGGAGCCGGTGCTTCTCCACCTTGTGGGAGGCGGTGAGCGGCATGTCGGTGGTGATCCGGACGAACCGGGGCATCCACTTGGTTCCCAGGTCGGGCTGGGCGGCCACGAACCGGTGGAACTCCTCCGGGTCGAAGGCCGCCCCGGCGGCCAGTTCGACGGTGGCCATGACCTGGTCGCCGGTACGGGGATCGGGCACCGGGTACACGGCCACCATGACCGCCGCCGGGTAGCGAGACAGGATCCGCTCGATGGGGCCGGCGGCGAAGTTCTCGCTGTCCACCCGCAACCAGTCCCCTCCCCGTCCGGCGAAGTACAGCCAGCCCTTGTCGTCGCGGTAGCCGAGGTCACCGCTCCAGTACCAACCGTCCCGGAGCCGGTCGGCGTCCGCCTCGGGGTTGTTGTAGTAGCCCTCGAAGGACGCCGACACGTTGCGGCCCACCAGCTCGCCGATGGCCCGGTCCCCGTTGGTGAGCCGGCCGGTGGCATCGAAGACGGCCGGCGGGCACTCGGCCCCGGTCACCGGGTCGACCACGGCCACGTCCATGCCCTGTGGCGGGAGCCCGATCGACTGTGGGGGCGCCCCCGGTGTCCTCTGGGTGCTGATCGCCCCCTCGCTCGACCCGTAGTTCTCCAGCAGCTCGCACCGGAACCTCCGGGTGAACGCCTCCCTGTCCCGGGCCGACGCCTCGGTGCCGAACCCGAGGCGGAGCGGGTTGTCGCCGTCGTCGGGCGCTGCCGGGGTGGCCAGGATGTAGGCCAGCGACCGGCCCACGTAGTTGAAGAAGGAGGCACGGTGGCGGCGGACGTCGGGGAGGAAGCCGGTGGCCGAGAACCTCCTCCGCATGGCCATGGTCGCTCCCCGGGCCAGCACCGGTGCCCAGTTGGCCATCAGGGCGTTGCCGTGGAACAGGGGCATCGACTGGTAGGTCACGGTGTCCCGGGTGATGCCGAACATGTCAGGGGTCCGTTGGGCGATCGACGCCAGCCGGGCCTGCGTGCACACCACCGCCTTGGGTGCCCCGGTGGAGCCGGAGGTGAACAGCAGCAGCAGGCGGTCGGCGGGGGCCGGGGTCGTCACCGCCATCCTCGCCCCCGCGGCCTCGGCCAGCGCCTCCGGGTACGACCGGTCGTCGATCAGCACCACCCGCCCGGGGGGCACACCGAGGTCCAGTCCGTCGAGGAGCGGGGCGTGGGCCGCGTCGGTCACGATGAGCTGGCAGTCGGTGTGGCGGATGTCGTGGGCCAGCTCCCCACCCCGGCGGGTGGGGTTGACACCGACCACCGCCGCCCCGGCCAGGGCCGCCCCGGCCAGCCAGAACAGGTACTCGGGCACGTTGTCGAGGAGCACGCCGACGTGGAACGGCCCGGGACGGCGGCGCGCAGCCAGCACCGCCGCCCGCTCACCGGCCGCCTCGACCAGCTCCGCCCACGAGTACCGCTCGTCTTCGAAGAGGAGGGCGGGATGGCCATCGTCCTGCCGGGCGAGCAGCAGGCGGGCGACCGTCTCCACCGGGCTGCCCGTCAACCGCACCGCCGTCGAGGGGACCGCATGCCGGCGTGGCTCAGATGGTCAGGCCGCCGTCGACCGATAGCACCGCCCCGGTCGTGTAGGACGACTCGTCCGAAGCCAGGAAAGCGATCGATCCGGCCATCTCGGCGGGGGTGGCGAACCCGAAGGGCGACATCATCTTGGACAGCTCCTTGATGTCGGCGCCCTCGGGGAGGCCGAACGAGCCCATCAAAGGCGTGTCCACCCCGCCGGGGGCCACCACGTTCACCCGGACCCCCCGGCTCAGGTACTCGGCGGCCAGAGCCTTGGAGAACATCAGCACCCCGGCCTTGGAGGCGCAGTAGGCGGCCGAGTACGACTGCCCCATCAGGGCGGTGTTGGAGGCCACGTTGACGATGTTGCCGCCGTTGTCCAACAGGAACGGCAGTGTCGCCCTGCAGACCAGGAACGGTCCTGTCAGGTTGACCGCCAGGATCCTCTCCCACCGCTCGAGTGGCATGTCCACGGTGTTGAAGAACCCCCCGATACCGGCCACGTTGACCACCACATCGGGCGGCCCCAGCGCCTCGACGGTGGCGGCGACGGTGGTGTCCACCGACTCCTCCGATGTCACGTCGCAGGCGAACCCCCGACCGGTGCCACCCTCGGCGACGATGGTCTCGACCGTGTCCTTCAGGCCCTCCTCCGAGATGTCCAGAGCAGCCACGGCCGCCCCCTCGGCGGCCAGCCGGAGCGCCACCGCCTGGCCGATGCCCGAGCCGGCACCGGTGACCACGGCCACCTTGCCCTCGAACCGGCGACCGGCGAAGGTCCTGATGGCGGCGTCGGCGGCGTCGTGCTCACTGCCGCCCTGGCCGAGTGTGACCCGCTTGATCGGGCTCATGACGGTCTCCCTGTGGTCGATGACGGCGCGAGCTCTTCGCGCAGCTTGTGCTTCAGGATCTTTCCAGCCGGGTTGCGGGGGACCACGTCCACCAGTTCCAGCTGTTCGGGGATGGCCTGGAGGCGCAGCCCCCGCCCGTTGAGGAACGACACCATCTCGTCGAGGTCGAACGCCTGGCCCTCCTTCACCGCCACCACCGCGCAGGCACGCTCCCCGGTCTTCGGGTCGGGCAGCCCGATGACGGCCACGTCGGCCACCGCCGGGTGGTGGTACAAGAGGTCCTCCACCTCCTTGGCCGAGATGTTCTCGCCGTGCCGGATGATCACGTCCTTCAGGCGACCGGTGATGGTCACGAATCCCTCGGCGTCCACGACGCCGAGGTCGCCGGAGCGGAAGAAACCCTCCTCGTCGAAGGCGTCGGCGTCGAGGGACGGGTCGAGGTAGCCCCGGACCACCTGGGGCCCCTTCAGACGGATCTCCCCCTCGACCCCCGGTGGGGCCACCGTGCCGTCGAGGGCCACCACCTTGATGGTGACGCCCGGCGTGGCCGGGCCTTCGGTGTCGGCCAGCTTCTGGTCGGGATCGGTGGTCCTGGCCATCACCACGATCGGCGCCTCGGTCAGCCCGTAGCCGGAGACGATCCCGATGCCGCCGATCTCCCGCTTCAGGTCGTGGTGGAGCTGCGGGGGCTTGGGCGCCCCCCCGCCGGGGTAGGAGCGGACCTTCGGGAAGATCGACGCTCCTCCGCCGACCCGCTGGGCGGCCAGGTAGGCCAGGTGGAACGGGGTGCCCGACCCGGCCAGGGTCACCCCGTTGGCGGCCAGGAAGGCCGGGGTGCCGACCGGGTCGAAGGCCTCGGTGACCAGGAGCGTGCACCCGGTGATGAGGGAGGCCATCAGCCAGCCGATACCGCCGATGTGGGTGAACGGGAACACCAGGGCCGACACGTCGTCGGCCCGGATGTCGAGGCACTCGCTCATGGCCAGGGCCGAGGCCATCACCGTGAGATCGGTGTGCTGGGCGCCCTTGGGGTCGGCGGTGGTGCCCGAGGTGTAGAACAGCCACCGGACGGGGGCGTCCTCGGCCCGTGGCGGCGGCGGGGCCACGTCGGGCAGGGTGTCCGGGTCGCCCTCGGGCAGCGCCCGGTCGACCACCAGTACCTCGAGGTCGTCACGGCCGGCGGCGATCTCCCCGGCCATGGCGGCGAAGTCGAACCCCCGGTAGACGGTCGGGACGATCAGCAGCGAGGCGTGGCTCTGCCCGGTGATGAACCCGACCTCGCGCCCACGGTAGATGGGGATCAGGGGATTCTGGCGGGCCCCCAGCCGGGCCAGGGCCCCCACCAGCACCAACGACTCGATCCAGGTCGGCAGCTCCCAGCTGACACTGGTGCCCTCGGTCACCCCGAACTCGGCGTGCAGGCCGGCCGCCGCCACCAGGCAGGCCCGGCGGTAGGCACCGAAGGTCATCTCGCGGCCGGCGTCGTCCCGGGCCAGCCGCCCGTCCGGGGTGGCCTCGGCGCGGCGCTCGATCAGCTCCCAGAGGCTCGGCGCCCCGATCCAGCCGCGGGCGGCCGTCCGCTCGGCGAGTTGGTCGATGAAGTCGGTCATGACCGGCCTCCCGACCACAGCCGATCGGTGTAGGTGTCGGTCCCCGGCACCGTCCCGACGAACGGCGAGGCCCACAGCAGGCTCCCGAGACCGGAGTCCGCCAAGGCGGCGCCCTGGCCGGCGAAGATCGACTCCCACGACCCGGCCGGCGCCTCGTCGAGGAACCACATGTAGGCCAGGCGACGGTCGACCGAGCTGTCACGGGGCACGTCGCCCGGGGCGTCGGCCAACAGCGGCAGCGGCGTGTAGGCCAGGACGGTGGCCACCGGGGAGCCGGGGAGCACCGAGGGCAGGTACCCGGTGCGGTACCACTCGTCGAGCCGGGCCGGCTCGACCCCCTCGGCCGCCTCCACGAACACGGTGACCAGGCCGGGGAAGCGGTGATCGAGGGTCAGCTCGGCCGGGACGCCGTCCTCGTCCCGGCGCTGCTCCCACTGGTACCGGTAGAGGCCGGTGTGGACATGGTCCCGCTCCTGGAACATCCGCCCGGCGGCGTGGAGGGCGTTGACCTGGTCTACTGCCCACCGGTTCCACTCGTCGTGGTGGCCATCGAGCACGTAGTACATGCCGAGGTAGGTGCCGACCTGAGGGTCCGGGGTGATGGCCGTCGGCCCCTCGGGAACCCGGAGCTCCTTCAGGTCGGCGGTCGACACGAAGCGGGCGCCGGCGAAGTTGAAGGCACCGATCTGGCAGCCGGCGTAGAAGTGGTCCCGCTCGTACCAGCGGTTGTAGGCCACCTCGTGGCCACGGTGGGGCTCCACCAGGGTGTACAGCATGGTGCCGACACGGATCGGGTCGTCGGTGACGCCCCCGCTGGCGGGTGTGGAGTGGCCGGTCATGATGCCCTCGCTGTGGTCGTGTGCGGTTGCTGATGTGGACGGCGTGGTGTGGCGCCCGCCGCGGCGGCGGCCGGCCCGGCCAGCGCCCGCTTGTCCACCTTCATCATCGAGGTGAGCGGCAGCCCGTCGGCCACCACGAGCCGGTCGGGTCGCTTGTAGTCGGCCAGGGCGCTGGTGGCCGTGGCCCGGAGCTCGGCCAGCAGGGCGTCCTCGTCGTCCACCGTCGTGCCGGCCTGGGGCACCACGAAGGCCACGCCGATCTCGCCGAGCACCGGGTCCGGGGCACCCACCACCGCCACCTCGGCCACCGACGGGTGGGCGGAGAGCACCGCCTCCACCTCGGCCGGGTAGACGTTGTAGCCGCCCCGGATGTAGAGCTCGTTGGCCCGACCCACCAGGTGCAGGTTTCCGTCGTCGTCGAGAAAGCCGAAGTCACCGGTGGTCAGCCACCGGTCGGGGTCGAGCACCGGGGCGGTGGCGTGGTCATCGAACTGCACGCCGTCGGCGCCGGGGCCGGTCGGTGGGCCTCCCCAGTACCCCCGCATCACCGCCGCCGAGCGAAGACGCACCCGGCCCACCTCGCCGGTGGGCACCGGGTCGCCACGGTCGTCGGCCACCAGCAGCTCCACCCCAGGCATCGGGCGCCCGACCGTGACCGCCACCACCTCGTCGGCGTCGCCCGGCACGGTGCCGGTCCCGAGGGATGCCTCGGTGGACGTGTACCGGACGACGACCGGCACCCCGAGGCGGTCCCGCATGGCCGCCACCAGCTCGGCCGGCACCCGCGACGCCCCGGTGCCGGCCACCCGGAGCTCCGACAGGTCGGCGGTGGCGAGGTCGGGGTGGGCCATCACCAGTGCCCACTGGGTGGGCACCCCCTGGGCCACGGTGATCCGCTCCTCCTCCATCACCCGGATGGCATCCGTCGCCCGCCACGGGGTCGGGGTGATCACGGTGGTGACCCCGTGGAGGACCTCATCCCACAGACGGGTCATCGATCCCACGTGGGCGAACGGCAGGGGCGACAGGCGCCGGTCCCCCGGCTCGCTCAGCGTGTCGGAGCCGGTGGCCACCGCCGCCAGGCTCCGGTGGTCGAACACCGCGCCCTTGGGCAGGCCGGTGGTGCCGCTGGTCCACACCACCGCCACCGGATCCTCCGGCTCCAGATCGGGCCACCGGTCGGGAGGCGCCCCGTCGAAGGCCTCCACCACCTCGGCGCGGCGGAGCGCCGTCCCGGTGGGACCGCCGGGGACCGGCGCGCCGTCGTCGACTACCGTCACCGCCGGCAGCGTCCGTTCCAGGATCGACGCCACCTCCCGGCTCCCCAGCCGGGGATTGACGCCCGAGGTGATGGCACCCAGGCGGGTGGCGGCGGCGTAGCAGACCATGTAGTCGAAGGACGACGGGAGGACGAGGCAGACCACCGAGCCCCGGGTCACACCCAGCGAGGCGAACAGTCCGGCCACCCCGTCGGCGGCGCGGTCCCACTGCCCGAAGGTCAGGGCCCGCCGGGCGGTCGACCCGGTGGCCGGCTCGACGTACGCCTCGAGGTCGCCGTTGGCCTCGGCGGCGGCGCGCAGCACGTCCACCACCGTCCGGAGCTCCCCTTCGATCTGACGCACCGTCATATCGCCGCCGACTGTAACAGGGGCAGACCGCCCTTCCGGGCTCGACCGCCTCGCCAACGGGCCACGCAGCCGGCCCGGCACCCCGGACGTCGAGGCCCGGGCGATCACGGGATCAGAAGGTCAGCACCCCCCGGGCCAGCTTGCCCGCCTCCATGTCCTCCACGATCTCCCGGAAGCCCTCGAGCGGGCGCGTCTCGGTCACCAGCTCGTCGAGCATGAGCTGGCCCGAGAGGTAGAGCTCGACCATCAGGGGGATGTCCTGGTGCGGCCGCGAGGACCCGTACCGGCACCCGAGGAGGCCCCGGTCCACGTAGGCCAGGGCGTTCACGTCCACCGACACCTCGGTGCCCTGGGGTGGGATGCCGATGGCCAGGGCGTTGCCGCCCCAGTCGAGCACGTCGAGGGCGTTGCGGAGCACACCCGGATGGCCGACGCAGTCGAACGACCAGTTCACCCCGCCGGTCCAGCCCAGTCCGCCGGCCACGCTGGACGGATTGGGGGGCACGATCTCCCGGATGGCGGCCACGGCGTCGGTACCAGAGGCGTCGACGAAGTGGGTGGCGCCGAACTTCCGAGCCAGGGGCTCCTTGGAGCCCAGGGTGTCCACGGCGATGATCCGGCTGGCGCCGGACAGCCGGAGTCCCTGGATCACGTTGAGGCCCACCCCGCCGACCCCGAACACCGCCGCCGTCTCGCCGGTGGCCACCTTGGCCCGGTTGAGGACCGATCCCACGCCGGTCAGCACGCCACAACCGATCAGGCACGCCGAGGTCATGGGGACGTCCTTGGAGATCTTGACCGCCTGGACCTCCTTGACGATGGTCGACTCGGTGAACACCGAGGTCCCGGCGAAGTTGGAGGCGGGATCACCCTTGAAGGTGAACGGCTGCGACACGTTGCCGAGGGTCTTGATGCACCAGGTCGGATGCCCGGTGCTGCAGGCCCGACAGGTGCCGCAGCTGGCCAGTGTGGCGATGACCACGTGGTCGCCCGGCTTCACCGAACGCACCTCCGAACCGACCGCCTCGACGACGCCGGCCCCCTCGTGCCCGAGCACGGACGGGGCCTTCCACGGGATGGTGCCGTTGATCACCGACAGGTCGCTGTGGCAGACCCCGGCGGCCCCGATGGCCACCCGGACCTCGGTCGGACCCGGGTCCCCCAGGGCCAGCTGGTCGGTGACCTCCACGTCGCTTCCGGTGTAGACGATGCCGCGCACGGCACTCCCCTCTCTGTTGGTCCCTGTTTCGACGGTCCGACTCGGCCCGAACGGACGACCTAAGCGGTCGCCCGTTCGGTCAACCGATCGCGAAGCTCGCGCTTGAGCACCTTGCCGCTGGCGTTGGTGGGCAGGACGTCCACGATCTCCACCGACCTCGGCACCTTGAAGTTGGCCAGGCGCCCCCGCGCCCACTCGACCAGCTCGGACCGGAGCGGGTCGGCCCCGGTGCCGGGGCTGGGCACCACGAACGCGCACCCCACCTCTCCCATCCGATCGTCGGGCACCCCCACCACCGCCACCTGGCCCACCCCGGGATACCCCCGCAGGAGGGCCTCGATCTCCGCCGGGTAGACATTGAAGCCGCCCGACACGTACATGTCCTTGAGCCGGTCGGTGATGTCGACGTTCCCGTCGGCGTCCATCACCCCGATGTCACCGGTGTGCAGCCACCCGTCGGCGTCGATGGCCTCGTCGGTGGCCTCGGCGTCGTTGAAGTAGCCCCGCATGACGTTGTAGCCGCGGACCACGATCTCCCCGCCCTCGCCCCGCGGGACCTCGACGCCCTTGTCGTCGACGATGCGCACCTCCACGTCGGGGATGGCCCGGCCGGAGGTGCCCGAGATGATCTTCGCCGAGTCCCCCCGTCGGCACATGGTGACCGTGCCGGTGGCCTCGGTCAGCCCGTAGGCGGTGATGACCGTCTCGACCCCGAGGTCCGACCACAGCCGCTCGACCAGCTCCACCGGGACCGGGGCGGCACCGGTGACGACCAGGCGCAGCGAGGACAGGTCGAACGAGGCACGCTCCGGACGGTCGAGGATCGACTGGAAGATGGTGGGTGGTCCGGGCAGCACCGTGATGCGCTCGGCGGCGACGCGCTCCATGACGATGTCGACGTCGAAGACCGGCTCCGCCACCATGGTGGCACCGGTCATCAGGCAGGCCAGGACCCCCGCCTTGTAGCCGAAGGTGTGGAAGAAGGGATTGACGATCAGGTAGCGGTCACCCTGGCGGAGGCCGACCACCTCGGCCCAGGTGGCGAAGGTGCGCAGCGTCTGGCCATGGGTGGCCATCGCCCCCTTTGGATGGCCTGTCGTCCCCGAGGTGAAGACCAGGTCCGACATGTCCCCGCTGGTGACCGAGGCGGTGCGCCCGGCGGCGATGTCGGCCGGCACGCTGGCGCCCTCTCGCAGGAACACCTGCCAGCCGACCACCGGGTCCCCGGCCGAGCCCCGGGACGAGGAGCCGTCGGCGGTCCGCAGCACCACCACCCGCTCGAGGTCGGGCACGTCGGCGCCCTCGGCCACCGCCTCGGCCAGCAGCGCCGGGTAGTCGGTCCCCAGGAACCCCTGAACGGTGAAGAGGATCCTCGCCCCCGACTGGCGCAGGATGTAGGCGGCCTCGCCCCCCTTGTACCGGGTGTTGAGGGGCACCAGCAGGGCACCGGCACCCACCGCGCCGAGTGCGGCAACCACCCATTCGGCGCAGTTCGGCGCCCAGATGGCCACCCGGTCGCCCCGTTCGATGCCGTTGGAGAGGATGGCCCGGGTGGCGACGGCCACGTCCTCGGCCAGCTGGTCGAAGGTCAGGCGGGTGGTGGTGCCGCCCGGTCCGTGGGCGTCGACCAGCGCCTCCGTCCCACCGAATCGGGCCGCGGCATCCTCGACCAGTCCGGGGATGCTCCCCCATTGGAGATCCCCACGGGGATCCGAGACGTCTGACACAACGTCAGGGTAGTGCATCGGCCCGGAAGCGTCGGCTGGCGGCAGGGTTCCCACCGGGTCGCTCGGCCACCGGTCCGGCTCAGGCGTGCTGGCTGCTGACCGACACCACCTCGCCGGTCATGAAGGTGGCGTACTGGCTGGCCAGGAAGACGATGACGTTGGCCACCTCCCACACCTCGGCGCCGCGCCCGAAGACCTCCCGCCGGCCCAGCTCGGCCAGCTCCTCCTCGGGCATCACCTTGCTGAGGAACGGGTGGAGGGCCAGGCTGGGCGAGACGGCGTTGATCCGGACATTGTGGGGAGCGGCCTCGACCGCACTGCAGCGGGTGAGCGCCATGACACCGGCCTTCGCCGCCGCATAGTGCGCCTGGCCGGCCTGGGCCCGCCAACCGAGGACCGAGGCGTTGTTGACGATCACCCCGCCCTGGCCTCGGTGGTAGAAGTGACGGAGGGCGGCCCGGGTGCAGCGGAAGGTGCCGGTGAGGGTGACGTCGAGCACCAGCGACCACTGCTCGTCGGTCATGTCGACGATGTCGACCTGCCCACCCAGACCGGCGTTGTTGATCGCCACGTCGAAGTGACCGTGGTGCTCGACGGCGGCGTCGTAGAGATGCTGCACCTGGCCCTCGTCGGTCACATTGCAGGTCACGGCCAGCGGGCGGCGGCCCCCGGAGGCGGGCAGCTCGGCCAGGGCGCCGGCCGCCTCGTCGAGGCGGCGCGGATGGGTATCGGAGATGACCACCTTGGCGCCCTCCTCCACGCACCGCTTGGCGGTGGCGAAGCCGATGCCGGTACCGGCGGCCGCCGTGAGCACCACCACCTTCCCGTCGAGCAGTCCGTGGCCTTCGGGAGGGGTGGGCGCCTGCGGCGGCACGGTGGGGTCGGTCAACGTGGGGCTCCCTTCGGTTCGGCAGGCAGTCCGAGGACCCGCTCGCCGATGCTGTTCTTCTGGATCTCGTTGGAGCCGCCGTAGATGGTCTCGGAGCGACTGAAGAGGAACGTGCGCTGGAAGGCGTCGAGCTCGTAGGGGGGCTCCTCGACCACGGTGCCGGCCATGCCCAGCACATCCATAGCCAGCTCGCCCAGGCCCCGGTGCCAACTGCTCCAGTAGAGCTTGATGATCGACGCCTCCGGGGGTGCCACCGGCCCGTCGATGCTCGACAGGCTCCGGAGGGTGTTGAACCGGAGGATCTCCAGCTCGGCGTAGGCACGGGCCAGCCGCTGACGGAGCACCGGCTCGGTGGTACGCCCCCTGGCCCGGGCCGTCTGCACGAGGTGGTCGAGCTCACGCCGGAACGAGACCTGGTGGCCGAGGAGGGCCACCCCCCGCTCGAAGGCCAGGGTGGCCAGCGCCACCCGCCACCCGTCGCCCACCTCACCTAGCACGTTCGCCTCGGCCGTGCGAGCCCCGTCGAAGAAGACCTCGTTGAACTCGGAGGTGCGGGTGAGCTGGGTGATCGGCCGGACCTCCACCCCGGACTGGTCCATCGGCACCAGCAGGTACGAGAGCCCCCGGTGCCGTCGTGAGCCCGGCTCGGTCCGGCAGACCACGAAGCACCAGTCGGACTGGTGGGCCAGCGAGGTCCAGACCTTCTGCCCGGTGATCACCCACTCGCCGCCCTCCAGCACCGCCTTGGTCTGGACGTTGGCCAGGTCGCTCCCGGCGTTGGGCTCGGAGTAGCCCTGACACCACAGCTCGGTGCCCGCCACGATCGGCGGGAGGAACCGGGCCTTCTGCTCGTGGGTGCCGTAGTGCAGGATGGTCGGCCCGATCAGTCCCTCCCCCAGGATGCTCACCCGACCGGGCGCCTTGGCCGTGACGTACTCCTCGTTGAAGATCACCTGCTGGGCGATGGAGGCGCCCCGGCCTCCCCACTCGGTGGGCCACCCCAGGCAGGTCCAACCGTCGGCGGCCAGCACGCGCTCCCACTCGAGGCGGATCTCGAACCCGAAGGTCTCGTCCCCCGAGCCGCCCCGCCCGTCGAGCGCGGCGAACGCACCGACCACGTGATCACGCAACCAGGTACGCACTTCCTTGCGGAAGGCCTCGTCCTCGGGTCGGTCTCGAAGGTCCATGGGCTCCTGGGCGTGGCTGGCAGCGGCACCGGGGCGGCGCCGAGCCCGACGGACCGTCCCGGCCCGTACGGGCCGTGTGCCCCCGGTGAAATCTGACGCGACGTTAGCAAACGACTTCCCCACCCCATCCCGGGTGGTGGCCACCGGTCGAGAGGGAACAGGCCGGAACGGCCGGGGGTTCTACCGTGTGCATATCGGAGCCGTGGCCGAACAGGCTGCAGCCCCCGACCGAAGGAGGAGAGTCCGTGACCGACGACACCACGACCCAGGCAGGCGGCACCGTCGAACTGACCGACGAGGAGTGGAGGGCCCGGCTGTCCCCCGAGCGGTACGCGGTGCTCCGTAAGGGTGGCACCGAGCCGGCGTGGTCCGGCGAACTGCTCCACGTCGAGGGTAGCGGCGTGTTCACCTGCGCCGGTTGCGGGGCCGAGCTGTTCCCCAGCGACACCAAGTTCGAGTCGGGCTCCGGGTGGCCCAGCTTCTACCGGGCCCTGGAACAGGGGACCGTCAGCGAACACCAGGACCGGAGCTTCGGGATGAGCCGGACCGAGATCACCTGTGCCCGCTGCGGCGGCCATCTCGGCCACGTCTTCCCCGACGGGCCGGCCCCGACCGGGCTCCGCTACTGCGTCAACTCGTTGTCGATCGAGTACCGGCCGGACGCGGGTGGCGCTCCGTCCGGTGCCGGGGCCTGAGGCCCCCACCGGACGACCGACAGGCGCTGTTCAAGGAGCTCGAACAGATCGCCCAGGGCGTCGGCCTCACCGATCCGGCCGGCGCGTAGCAGCGCCCGGTCGGCGTCGGCCAGCGCCTGACAGGCTTCGAACGCCTCGCCCTTGGACAGGAGCACCGTGCTCCCGAACGACACTCGCCCCTCGCCGGGGGACGGAGCCTCCCCTGACGGGGCGTTCCGGGCGGTGCCAGGGGCACACTGGATGCGGGCGGTCGCCACGACGCCTCCTCTCGGGTCGTGGGCCGCTCAGGCCCCGGCGGCAACGGAGGTCTCCGACGCGGCCCGATCGTCGGAGGCGGCGTCGGCCCCCGCCTCGTCGTCGGTGGCGTGGCGGCGCTCCACCTTGTGCACGTCGGCGGTGGCGAACCGCAGACTGGCCCCGACCTCGTCGGCCACGATCTCGACCTTGAACCGGCGGTCGCCCTCCTCGGTCTCCCAGCTCCGCTGCTCGAGGCGGCCGGTGACCAGCACCCGCATCCCCTTGGTCAGGCTGAGGGCAGTGTTCTCGGCCAGCTCGCGCCAGCAGACGACATCGAAGAAGGAGGTCGCCTCCTCCCACTCGTTGGACTCCCGGTTCTGCCACCGCCGGTTGACGGCCACCCCCAGGGAGGTCGTCGCCTGGCCGTCGCGGGTGTAGCGGATCTCCGGATCGCGGGTGAGGTTTCCGGTGATGGTGGTGGAGGTGGTGCTCATGGTGGGTCCCTTCTCGTCGGCACCGAGGTGCGCGTCCACAGCGGGCACGACTGCCCGGTGCGGGCCACCCGCCACGGGCGGCACCTCCACGGTGGGAGCCGCACCTGTCACCGGCCTTGCCGACCGGGTTGCCCGCCACCTTGCCGACCGGGACGCCCGTCTCGGACCGGCCCACCTGACCAGTGTCGGGCGGCCTCAGTGCTCGGCGGGCGGCAGGTCCCGGGCGAACTCGTGAAACGGCTGCGGCGGAAGGTACTCGGGCGGGATCTCGCCGGGGTGCTGGTAGTGCTCGATGTCGAACACGTTCGACAGCCCGGTCCCTTCGGCCGTGGCCACCAGCCCGGCCTCGTGGCTGCGGGCGAAGGCGTCGGCCCCCGAGAGCTGCCCCGAGGCCAGCGATTCGTAGGTGGGGCGGTCGACGCGGGCCACCAGGCTGTAGACCACCCCGTCGAGGGTGGCACCCACCCGCCGACCGATCATGCAGTGGTGCTTGCCGTCGTCGATGACGTAGACCGCCCCGTCACCGTCTCCGAAGCGCTGGCGGATCCGGTCAGCGTGCCCGAACATCACCCACTGCTCGTGCCGGTGGTCCTTCATCGCCCACAACGGGCTGGGGGGGACCGTCCCCTCCGGCTCGTCCTCCTCCAACGGCGTGGCGTCGGTCGGTGCGGCGATGGGGTCGGTACTGCCGACCGACTCGGGGGTGAAGTGGAGCTGCCCGTCGGCTCGCGACTGGAAGATACCCCCGCCCTCGACGGGCACCACCCCCGGGTCCTTGGTGCGTTCCGGTTCGTCGACGTCGCTCACGGCGGGCTCCTCCTTGGGACGGCGGTCCGATGCCGACCTCCTCGTCGGCCCCAGTCTGCCGGATCCACCGGGGTGGCGCCGACGCCGCCCGGCCGGCCCGGCCCGGCTACCGCCCGGTCAGGTCGGCGACCAACTCCGCCCGGGTGGCGTCCTCCAACAGCACGCCCGGCAGGCCATCGGGGTACTGGGGGTGGTTGACGGCCAGGCGCACCGGTCCGGCGGCGAACGCCTTCACCTGCTCATCGGTGAGCCGGAACCGCACGTAGTGGACGGCGGCGGTGACCGCCTGGCGGGTCAGGTGGGCGTCGTGGTCCTCCTCGGGGACCGAGGTGACCACCGCGGCCGAGGGGTCCGGGCCGATGCGCAGCTCGACGGAGCGCTCGACGCCCACCAACCGGGGGAGCCAGGTCCGGAGCTGCTCGTCGGAGGTCAGCTCGAGGAAGAGGGTCGCCGACAGCTCCCCGGGCGCCGGGAGCAGCCGGTTGTAGACGTCGAGCTCGTGCTGGACGTCCTCGTCGGTGACCAGCTTCTCCGCACGGGCCATCTCCTGAACCTGGAACCTGACGGTCAGGCGGCTCTCGAACATCAGGGTGATCACCGGGCCGACGGAGACCCGGCGTACCTTCTTGGCGGCGATCACCCGGCGACGGAGCTCGTCACGCTGGCGCTCGTAGGCTCGCTGGTCGGCGATGTCGTCGAGGGTCAGCTTGTCTGCGCTCATCTGGACTTCTCCTCCTTGATGCCGTAGGCGCGGGCCATCAGCTGGATGGGGTGCACCGGGCGGGTGCCGGTCTCCTGTTCGATCGAGCCGTTGGCCAGGTGGCAGTCGCCGCACACCACGTCGTTGCCGGCCGCCTCCACCTCCCGCTTGAGCGGTCGGGCCACCGTTCGGGCCAGCTCGTAGTTCTCCCGGCGGTAGCCCCAGGTGCCGTCGATGCCCGAGCACCGCGGCACTAAGTTGGCCTCGACCCCGGCCACCTTCAGCAGGTCACGGCTCTTCAGGCCGACCTGCTGTGCCTGCAGATGGCAGGCCACGTGGTAGGTCACCCGGTCCGGGACGTCACCACGGGCGCGGCCGGGGAAACCGGTGTCCAGCCGGGTGCCCTCGCCCCGGTGCAGCCGTACCAGGTACTCGGCCGGGTTGGCGGTGTGGGCCGCCACCAGCTCGGCGTCGGCCGCTTCGGGGGTGTGGGCCAGGTAGACGGGGTAGTCGTGCCGCACCACGTAGGCACAGGTGGGCTGGGCCACGATGACCTCCCGGCCGGCCCGCACCTCGTCGGCCAGGACCTTCGCATTTCGCTCGGCGGCCCTGGTGAACTCCTTGACGTTCCCCTGGTGCAGCCACGGCGCCCCGCAGCACCGGGTGCCCTCGGGCAGCGAGCACGACACGCCGTTGCGCTCGTACACCTTGACCAGGTCCTTGCCGATGCCGGGCTCCATGTACTCGATGAAGCAGGTCGGGAAGATCGACACCGTTCCCTGGTCCCCGATCGGTGAGGCGGAGGGGCCGGACCCGGCCCGTCGGCGCTTGAACCAGGTGGAGAACCGCTGGCGGGCGTAAGGGGGGAGCAGCCGCCCGGACGCCAACCCCACGGTCTTCTCCATCAGCCGGCGCCAGACCGAGCCGGGCGTGCCGGTGAGGGCGTTGACCACCGGGGCCGCCGCCGCCGACACCTTGCCCAGCAGGTCCGTCCGCCCCAGGAACTGGTCGGTCAACCGCTCCCTGGCCGGCACCCCGTCGGCGTGGCGGACAGCACGGGCGCGCATCATCAACCGGGGGAAGTCGAGATCCCACGGGTGGGGCGGCACGTACGGGCACTTGATGAAGCACAGCTTGCACTGGTAGTACTCGTCGACCACCTCGTCCTGCTCGGCGGGCGTCATGGCGTGGACATCACCGTCTCGGGCGTCGATGGTGTCGAACAGTGTGGGGAACGATGGGCACAGGTTGAAGCAGAGCCGACAGCCGTGGCAGAGGTCGTAGACCCGCTCGAGCTCCACCCGCAGATCGCCGTCGTCGAAGTAGGCGGGGTGGGTCGGGTCGTAGGTGGTCGTCATGGTGGTCCTCTCCCGGCCGTTGAGGCGGCCGTCATTCCCGGCGGATCGGAACGGCGGCTATGACGGCGCGGCCCCGGGGGCTCCCCGGGGCCGGCCACTACCGCATGACGGGACGCGGTGCGCCCCGGCGTGGTCAGGAGACCGAGGCCAGTCCCTCGGTGAACCGGCCGGCGTGGCTCTTCTCCGCCCGGGCCAGGGTCTCGAACCACTCGGCGATCTCGTCGAAGCCCTCCTCGCGGGCGATCTTCGAGAACCCGGGGTACATCTCGGAGTACTCGTAGGTCTCACCCTCCACGGCCGACTTGAGGTTGTCCTCGGTGGGGCCCACCGGGACGCCGGTGACCGGGTCTCCGACCTCGCGGAGGAAGTCGAAGTGACCGAAGGCGTGGCCGGTCTCGCCCTCGGCGACCGAGCGGAACAAGGCGGCCACGTCGGGGTAGCCCTCGACGTCCGCTTTCTGCGCGAAGTAGAGGTAGCGGCGGTTCGCCTGGCTTTCGCCGGCGAACGCCACCTTCAGGTTTGCTTCCGTCTTGCTGTCCTTCAGTGCTGGCACGGTGCCTCTCTTCCTGTGGTTGTGTTGGTGTTGGTGTTGGTGTCGCCGGCAGTGCGGGTCACGACCGCGCCTCGGTGAGTGCCGACCCGCCGGCGGCCCCCGTCGGGCGGCAGTCGACACAGAGCCCCCGGAAGACGATCTCCGCGGAGCCGACCTCGAAGCCGAGCTCGGCGCCGTCGGGGATCCGGAGATCGGGGAAGTCCGCCACCAGGTCGCGTACCTTGCCACACTGCCGACAGACCAGGTGATGATGGATGTCGTCGACATTGGGGTCGAACCGGGTCATCCCCGTCCCCACGTCGAGTGGGGCGATCTCCCCCAGCTCGGCCAGGTCGTGGAGCGTCTGGTACACCGTCTTCAGCGAGATGGTCTCCATCTCTCGGCTGGCCTCGGCGTGGACGGCCTCCGCGGACGGATGGGTGACGTTGCCCTGGAGCAGGCGGAAGATGCACTGGCGCTGGGCGGTGACCTTCCGCCCGTTCGCCCGGAACAGGTCCGTCAGCTCGTCGGCGCTCCTCATGTCGTGGATGATATCACCAATCATTGTTTGTTTACAATCATTGTAGATACGGTGCCAACCGGGTCCTGTCCGCCTTCGCCGGTCGGATGCGCCTGTGGCAGGCTTCGAAGGTGCCCCAGCAGAACGCAGCCCCCGGCCGGTCGGCGGGCCGGGACCCGTCGTTCCGGCGGGACGAGGCCCTGGCCAGGCTGGCCGAGGAGACCTTCGACGTCCTGGTCGTGGGCGGCGGCATCACCGGCGCCGGCGTGGCCCTCGACGCCGCCAGCCGGGGGCTGCGGACCGCCCTGGTGGAGAAGGACGACTTCGCCTCGGGCACCTCGTCCAAGTCGTCCAAGCTGGTCCACGGTGGCCTCCGCTACCTGCAGCAACACGAGTTCCGCCTGGTCTACGAGAGCCTGGCCGAGCGCCAGCGGCTCCTCAACAACGCCCCCCACCTCGTCTCCCCGCTCCCCTTCCTCATCCCGCTGTTCGGGCGGGACGGCGTGGTCAACCGCAGCGTGGCCCGCTTCTACCGGACCGCCCTGTGGCTCTACGACCTCACCGGTGGCGTCCGCATCGGCCGACGCCACGAGCGGGTCACCCGGGAGCAGGCGCTGGCCCACCTCCCGACCCTCCGGGCCGACCGGCTGGTGGCCGGCTTCCTCTACTGGGACGCCCGCACCGACGACGCCCGGCTGACGCTGACGGTGGTCCGCACCGCCGTCCTCGACCACGGGGCGGTGGCCGCCAACCACACGCGGGTGACCGCTCTCACCACCGGGCCGGACGGCAGGGTGAACGGCGCCCGGGTCGACCCGGAGGGCGGCGAGCCGTTCGATGTCCGGGCCTCGGTGGTGGTCAACGCCGCCGGGGTCTGGGCCGACGAGGTCCGCTCCCTCGACGAGCACCACGACCTGCACACCATCCGCCCGGCCAAGGGCATCCACGTCACGGTGCCCGACTCGGCGTTCCCCTGCGACATCGCCGCCGTCATCCCCGTCAAGGAGGACCACCGGTCGATCTTCGTGGTGTCGTGGGGCGACCAGGTCTACCTGGGCACCACCGACACCCGGTGGGACGGTCCGCTCGACGACCCGCAGTGCACCCCCGAGGACGTCGACTACATCCTGGACGCCGCCAACGCCATCGTGACCCGGCCGATCGGGCGGTCGGACATCACCGGGATCTGGACTGGGCTGCGCCCACTGCTGGCCCCGGTGGAGGGCGAGCACGCCCCCAGCGAGCGCACCGCCGACCTGTCGAGACGCCACACCGTCCGGTCGTCGTCGTCAGGGGTGATCACCGTGACCGGCGGCAAGTTGACCACCTACCGGAAGATGGCCGAGGACACGGTGGACCTGGTCGCCAAGGCAGCCGGCCGGGGGTCGCTCCGGAGCGTCACCAAGGCGCTGCGGCTGCGCGGGAGCGGTGCCGGTGGCCCGACGCCACCGAGGCCGGGTGGGGCGCCGGCCAGGGCGCCGGTGGGCGCCGGTGACCGTGCCGGCGCCGTCGCCACCCACCTGTCCAGCCGGTACGGAACCGAGAGCACCGCCGTCCTCTCCCTCGCCGACGACCGGCCGGACCTCCTCGAGCCCCTGGTGCCCGGGCTCCGCTACCTCCGGGCCGAGGCCGTCTACGCCGTGCGCCACGAGATGGCCACCTCCATCGCCGACGTCCTCGACCGGCGGACCCGAGCCGTGCTCCGTGACGCCCGGGCCGCCGCCGACGTCGCCGCCGACGTCGCCGCGCTCATCGGCCCGGAGCTCGGGTGGAGCACCGAGCACGGCGCCGCCGAGGCGGCCACCTACGCCCACGCAGTACGGTCCACCCTGGCCGGGGCGGGACTGCCGGCCAGTCGGGGCGACCGGGCCACGTCGGACCGACCGTCGGTCACCGCCGTCACGGAGGCCGACGGCTCGTGACGACTCCCACGCCGGTCACGCCGATCGACGCCGAGCCCGGGGCGGTCACCGACCGTCTGACGGCGGCGGCCGTCGAGGTCGACGCGGCGCTGCGGCGCCGCCTGGCCGACGTCTGCGACACGGTCAGCGACGACCCCGGGGAGCGGGCCGAGGCCGGACGCGACTGGTGGCCGCTGGCCATCGGATGGGCGGTCCGGGGCCAGGTCCCTGCCCGTCCGGCCGTGGTGGCCCGCCCGGGCGACACCGCGCAGGTGGCCGCGGTGCTCGCCGCCTGCCACCAGGCCGGGGTGCCGGTCACGCCGGCAGGAGGCCGCAGCGGGGTCTGTGGCGGCTCGGTCCCGCTCTTCGGAGGGGTCGCCCTCGACCTGTGCGGGCTCGCCGGCGTGGGCGAGGTGGACACCACCTCGCTGGTCGCCGACCTTCGGGCCGGCACGTTCGGGCCCGACGTGGAGGCGGAGCTCCAGGGTGCCCACGGCGTCACCCTCGGCCACTGGCCGCAGTCGATGGACCTCTCCACCGTCGGGGGCTGGCTGGCCTGCCGGGGTGCCGGCCAGTACTCGAACCGGTACGGGAAGATCGAGGACATGGTCATCGGGCTCGAGGTGGTCCTGGCCGACGGGACCGTCCTCCACACCGGTGGCCACGGACCCCGGTCGGCGACCGGACCGGACCTCACCCAGCTGTTCGTGGGGAGCGAGGGCACCCTGGGCGTGATCACCGAGGGCCGGTTCCGGGTCCACCCGCTGCCCACCGGTTCGGGACGCCGGGCCTTCGGGTTCGGAGCCTTCGCCGACGGACTGGACGCCTGCCGCCGGATCCTCCGCCGTGGTGTCACCCCCGCCGTCCTCCGCCTCTACGACGCCACCGAGTCGGGGCGGTCGTTCGAGCAGCCGGAGACCAACGTCCTGATCGTGCTGGACGAGGCGGAGCAGGCGGTGGTGGACGCCACGCTGTCCGTCGTCGACCAGGAGTGCCGGGGCTCCACCCCCCTCGACGACCAACTCGTCGACCGGTGGCTGTCGCACCGGAACGACGTCTCGGCCCTGGCACCGCTGTGGCGGCACGGGATCGTGGTCGACACCGTGGAGGTCTCCGCCCGGTGGGCGGCGCTACCAGGCCTCTACCACGACGTGCTCGACGCCCTGCGGGGCGTCGACGGCACCCTGGCCGCTTCCTCCCACCAGTCCCACGCCTACACCGACGGGGCGTGCCTCTACTTCACCTTCGCCGGCCGCCCGCCGGACGGGCCAGGCCCGTCGGCGGTCCCCGGTGCGGACGAGCCGGCACCGTCCCTCGACGAGGCCCACCAGGCCTGGACCGAGGCGTACTACGTCACCGCCTGGGACGCGGTGACCCGGGCCACCCGGTCGGCCGGAGGGGCCATCAGCCACCACCACGGCATCGGTCTGAACCGGGCCCGCTTCCTCCCCGACGCCCTGGGCGCCGGCTTCGGGGTCCTCGCCAGCGTCAAGCGGTCCCTCGACCCCGAGGGGATCCTCAATCCCGGCAAGCTGGGGCTGCCCTCGCCCTTCGGGCCGGCACCGTGGCCGGCGGCGGGGGCCCGATGAGCATCCTGGTGGTCGACGTGGGCACCTCGGGGGTCCGAGGGGCGGTGGTGCGGCCCGACGGCGCCGTCGAGCACGTCCACCACGTCCCGGTCCTCCCAGCCACCCCGTTCCCGGGCCTGGTCGAGTTCGACGCCACCGCCCTGGCCCGGGCGGTGCTCGACGTGGCCACCCGCTCGCTGGCCGGCGGAGGTCCGGTGGAGGTGGTGGGTATCGCCAACCAGCGCGCCTCGACCATCGTCTGGGACCGCCGGACCGGGGTACCGGTGGGGCCGGGCCTGGGCTGGCAGGACCTGCGGACGGTCGGCACCTGCCTCGAGCTCCAGGCCCAGGGGTTCCGGCTGGCCCCCAACGCCTCCGCCACCAAGGTGGCCGCCCTCCTCGACCTCGCCGACCCCGACCGCCGTCGGGCCGAGGCCGGCGAGCTGGCCTTCGGCACCGTCGACACCTGGGTGGCGTGGACGCTGACCGGGGGGCGACTGCACGTGACCGACGCCTCCAACGCCGCGGTGACGGGGCTCGTCCACGGGAACGCCTCGGGCTGGGACCCGGCCATCCTCGAGGCGCTGCGGATCCCCGAGTCGATACTGCCGGCCATCGTGGACTCCACCGGGCTGCTGGGGACGGCCGACGCCCTGCCCGGCGCCCCGCCCATCGGGGGCATGGCCGGGGACCAGCAGGCGTCCCTGGTGGGCCAGGGCTGCACGCGGCCAGGACTGGCCAAGGCGACGTTCGGGACCGGAGGCATGCTCGACCAGTGCGTCGGGCTGGACCGGCCCGCCTTCGCCGCCCGCGGAGACGGTGGGACGATCCCCATCGTGGCCTGGCGACGGGCGGGGGTGCTCACCTGGGGCATCGAGGCGATCATGCTGTCGGCCGGCACCTGCGTGGAGTGGCTGCGCGACGACATGGGGCTCATCGAAACGGCGGCGGGGTCCGCCGAGGTGGCGGGAACGTGCCAGGACACCGGCGACGTGTGGTTCGTCCCGGCCCTGCTGGGCCTGGGCACCCCGGTCTGGGACTACGGCGCCCGCGGCACCTTCGTCGGCATCACCCGGGGCACCGGGCGGCCCCAGCTGGTCCGGTCCGTGCTCGAGGGGGTGGCCCACCGGGGCGCCGACCTGCTGGAGGCGGCGGAGGCGGACTCCGGGCTGGGGATCGAGGCACTGCGGATCGACGGGGGCATGTCCGCCAACGACGTCTTCACCCAGGCGCTCGCCGATTCGTGCGGCCGCCCGGTGGAGATCGCCCCCGTCCCGGAGGCCACCACCCTGGGGGCCGCCTACCTGGCGGGCCTGGCCGTGGGCACCTGGCGCGACGAGCACGACGTGGCCGGGGCGTGGTCCCCCCGGACGGTGGTGGAGCCGGCCATCCCGGACACCGAGACCCGGGCGCGGCGCCAGCGGTGGCTCCGAGCCAGGGAGCGGTCGGAGACGACCATTCCCGAGCTCTCGGCCCTCGACTTCTGATCCGCCCGGTGAGGCGGCCCGCCTGCGCCGGAAACGGGGGGGCCGGTATCGTTGGTCCGTCAAGGGCCGGTCCACCGGTGCTCGACGAGGGGACGCGTTCGCTCGCGTCGGGAGAACGAGGAACCGAATGACGACGGACACGGGGGCCACCACCGGGATGACGGGGCACGGGCCCGCCGTCGTCCCCTCCCGGTCCGAGCCGGACTTCGGCCGGGCCGTGGCCCTCGGGCGGGCGCTCCACACCTCCCTGTCAGAGGTCCTCCTCGGTACCCCGACGGCGGTCACCGTGGCGGTGATCGCCGCCCTGTCCGGCACCCACCTGCTGATCGAGGACGTGCCCGGGGTGGGAAAGACCGTGCTGGCCCGGGCCCTGGCCACCACGCTCGGGGCCACCCTGTCGCGGATCCAGGGGCATCCCGATCTGCTGCCCTCGGACGTCACCGGCGTCACCGTCTTCGCCCAGGACACCGGGAGCTGGGACTTCCGACCGGGCCCCGTCTTCGCCCACGTGCTCCTCCTCGACGAGCTGAACCGGACCCCGCCCCGCACGCAGTCGGCGCTGCTCGAGACCATGGAGGAGGGGCAGGTGACGGTGGACGGCGAGACCTGGCCGCTCCCCCGCCCGCACCTGGTGATCGCCACCCAGAACCCGATCGGCCAGCTCGGCACCTACCCGCTGATCGAGAGCCAGCTCGACCGGTTCGGCCTGTCCACCTCCATCGGGTACCCCGACGCCGACGTCGAGACCCTGCTGGTCCTCCACAACGGTGGCCGGTACGCCCTCGAAGGCCTGCGGGCGACCTGCACGCCGTCGCAGTGGGGCCAGGTCATCGAGGCCACCGCCGCCGTGCAGGTCGTCACGCCGGTGGCCGAGTACGCGGTGTCGCTGGTGCGGGCCACGCGCTCGGTGGGCACCGTGCGGCTGGGGGCCAGCCCGAGGGCGGCCATCTCCCTGATCCGGAACGCCCAGGCGTACGCCATCCTGTCCAACCGCGTCTACGTCACCCCTGAGGACATCCAGGCAGTGGCCGTACCGTGCCTCGCCCACCGCCTGGTCACCGAGCCCGGCGGGGAGAACGGCAAGGAGCTGGTCGGCCGGATCATCGCCACCACGCCCGTCCCCGGGCCGTGAGCCCTGCCGAGCCGCCGACGGTGCGCCGGACGCCCTCGGCCGCCTTCGGCGTGAGCGCCGCCTTGGTCGGCATCGTGTCGGGCGCCGCCGGGGTCGTGGTCGCCCGGTCGGTCTTCGGGCCGGGGACGGCCATCACCGGGGCCGCCATCGGGCTCGCCGCCGGGATCCCGGCCTCCCTGTGGTTCTCCTCGGCGCGCCGGGAGCGACGGCGGGCCCTCCGACTGCCCAGCGGTCGCCGCCTTCGGCGGCGGACCCACGCCGTCGGCTGGCTGGGCCCCGTCTCCGGGAGCGTCGTCACCGTGGTGGCCTGGTCGGCGGTGGCCCACTCCAGCGGCTCCGGATGGGTGCAGTCGGTCGGTGCCCTCCTCGGGGCCGTGCTGGCCACCGGCCTGATCGCCCCGCTCTTCCCGGCCATGCGGGCGGAGGTCACCTGCACGGCCAGCCCCTCCGACGTGGTGGCCGGTCAGCCGGCCTCCATCACCCTGCTGGCCAGCGGCCCGATCCGGGTCCGCCCCCTCGAGCCCCCCGGGCCGGCGGAGCGGGCCGGCGGACCCTCGCGGGGCCGGCGGGCGGTGACGCTGGACGTCGTGCCGGCCAGGCGGGGCGTGATCGACTCGGTGGCGGTGGAGCTGGCCTCGTCGGCGCCCTTCGGTCTGGTGTGGTGGGCCAAGGAGGTGGTGGTGTCGCTGCCGAGACCGCTGCACGTGGCGCCGCGCACCGGCCCAGCGGACGACGCCGGCCTGGCCACTGAGGACCGGTCCGGCGAGGCGCCCCGCCGGGTACCCAGCCTCACCGGCGAGACCCGCGGGGTGCGCCCGTACCGGGCCGGTGACCTCCGGCGGGCCATCCACTGGCCGGCCACCGCCCACACCGGGACCCTGATGGTGACCGAGTCGGAGCAGCCCGCCGAGGAGCCCCTGGTCGTCGAGGTCGACCTCCCCTCCGAGCCGGACGCCGCCGAGCGGGCCGCCGAGCGGGCCATGGCGGCGGTCACCCGTCACCTGGTCCGGGGCGTCCCGGTGCTGCTCATCACCCTCGAGCCCGGCGGGCGGACCCTCCGTCCGGTGTTGGACCGGATCGAGCTGGGTCGGCGCCTGGCCCGGGCCGTGCCAGCGGGAACGGTGCCTCCGTGACCCTCTGGGAGCGGGTGGTCCAAGCCAACCGACCCGGCCCTCCCGAGCACTCGGTGCCGTTCCGGGTGGCTTCGACCCTGGCCGTAGTGGTGTCGATCGGCGCCTGCTGGAGCCAGGGGGAGCTGCAACCGGCCGTGGCGCTGTTCACCATGGCCGCCACCGTGGCGGGGAACCTTCTCTCCTACTGGCGACGGGAGCGCCCCTGGGCGGCGGTCAAGCCCGTCCTCGCCCTGTGCGTGGTGGGCGGCTTCGTGTGGTTCCTCCTCACCGTCAGCGCCAACGCCACCCCCGGGGACATCTCCACGGTGGAGGAGCCCCTGGCCACCCTCTTCGCCTGGGTCCTCGCCACCCACGCCTTCGACGTGCCGGCCCGGCGCGACGTCGCCTACTCGCTGGCCGGCTCGGCCGCCCTCATGGCGGTGGCCGCCGCCCAGACCGTCGACTTCTCCCTGGCCATCTACGTGGTGGCATGGGTGGGATGCGGTCTCTGGGGCCTCGTCTCCATGTGGAAGTCGATGGCCGGGGCCCGAGGGGTGCCGTGGGTGTCCCTCGGAGTGGCCGGCACGGCCGCCGCCCTTCTCGCCGTGGTGTTCGTGGCGCTCCTGCCCGCCCCCCATGTCTCCACCACCCTCATCTTCCCGTCGTCGGGGGCCGGCGACTCCCCGGTCGACAGCCCGAGCAACCTCACCGACGGCTCGGCGGCGTTGCCGGCCCACGCCGCCCCCCCCGACGGTCCCACCCGGGTCGGCGGCTTCCTCGGCTTCGCCCAGTCGCTCGACACCGGCGTGCGGTCGACGCTCGGAAACGAGATCGTGATGCGGGTCCGTGCCAGCCAACCCAGCTTCTGGGTGGGGGAGACCTACGACGAGTGGAACGGCCTGAGCTGGGTGCAGTCCGCCGACCCAGCCAACGGGAAGGGACTGCGGACGCTCACCTCGGGCTCCCCGTTCGACATCCCGCTGACCCCCGACCAACAGGCCGACCAGGTCACCCCCACCACCGACGTCCAGACCTTCTACCTGGCCCAAGGAGGGCCCAACCTGGTCTTCCACGCCGACAACGCCCAACGGGTCTACCTCCAGTCCCGGCACCTCTTCCTGACCGGCGACGGCATCATCGTGTCGAGCACCTCCATGGGCGCCGGCACCGTCTACACGGTGGTGTCGGCCGACACCACCGCCACCGCCGAACAGCTCCGGCAGTCGACCGTTCCCCCGCCGAACGGCCTGCCGCCAAACCCCTCCCTCTCCACCGCCGAGACGACGCGGTACCTCCAGGGAGGCCAGACCGATGCCCGGGTCACCGCCCTGGCCCAGCAGATCACCGCCGGCATCGGCAGCCCCGGTGATCCCGACCCCCGGACCTACGACAAGGTCATGGCCATCGAGGGGTGGATGTCCTCGCACATCCACTACTCCACCGACATCCCGCCCCTGAAGCCGGGCCAGAACACCGTGGACATCCTCCTGTTCGGCAACCGGACCGGCTACTGCGAACAGATCTCCACCGCCACCACCATGATGCTCCGGTCGCTGGGGATCCCGGCCCGGGAGGCGGTCGGCTACGTGCCGGGCCCCTACAACCCGATCACCGACCTCTACGACGTGCAGGCCAAGGACGCCCACGCCTGGGTGCAGGTCTGGTTCCCCGGGGACGGATGGCAGAACTTCGACCCGACCGCCGACGTGCCGCTGGCCAACCCGACCCCCGGCTCGATCATCGCCCGGAGCGCCACCAACACCCTGAGCCACCTGCCGTGGATCCCCATCGGGCTGGTGGCGGCGGTGGTGGCGGCGGCGGCGGAGTTGCGCCGCCGCCGCATGGCCCGCCCGCCCACCTGGGCGCACCGGGTGGCGGCCGACTTAGGGCGGGCCGGGGCCCGGGTGGGGATCCGCCGGCGGGCCGACGAGACCCTCGGCGCCTACTGCGGGCGCCTGGCCCGGGCGGCGCCCGGCAGCGCCCAGCCGCTGGCCGCCGCCGCCGACCTGGTGGACCGGTTCGCCTACGGCGGGGCGGAACCGTCGGCCGACCAGATCGCCGAGGTCACCGCCTTCGCCCACCGCTTCCGGGTGCCCAGGCCGGCTCAGCCGCGGGAGAGCGCCAGCGCCTCGTCGAACGACGCCCCGGCGGCCAGCAGGGGACGGTAGCCCATCAGCTGCCGGGGCCGGGAGATGGCCAGCACCGCGGCCAGACGGTCGCCCCGGCGGTAGAGCGCCACCAGCTTCCGCTCGTCCTCGGAGCCGTCCACCACCACCACCTCGTCGTCGGGGGCCGGCCGGCCGATGACCTGGATCTTGGCGCTGTACTGGTCCGACCAGAAGAACGGCACCGGGGCGTACGGCTCGGCGCCGTCGGTCCCGGCCAGGAGGTTCCGGGCGGCGGCCGCGCCTCCCTCGGCGGCGTTGGTCCAGTGCTCGAGCCGGAGGTCCTCGCCCAGGCCGGGATGCCGCCACCGGGCCACGTCGCCGGCCGCCACCACCCGGTCGCCGGCGAAGAGCGACTCCGAACAGACGATGCCGTCGTCGAGGGACAGCCCCGAGCCGCCCAGCCACCCCACCGCCGGGACGACGCCGATCCCCACCACCACCACGTCGGCCGCCAGCTCGGAGCCGTCGGACAGGCGCACCACCGTCGGCGACGACCCGCCGGCCACCGGTTCGACGGCTTCCACCCCGACCCCGAGCCGCAGCTCGACCCCGGCGTCGCGGTGCAGACCGGCGCAGACCTCGCCCATCCGGTCGCCGATGACCCGGCCCAACGGGGTCGGGAGCGCCTCGACCACGGTGACCCTGGCCCCCAGACCGTGGCAGGTGGCGGCCACCTCGGCGCCGATGAAGCCGGCCCCGATCACCACGACCCGGGGGCGCTCCCCGGCCGCCGCCAGGCCGTCCCTGATGGCCAGGCAGTCGTCGAGTGTCCGGAGGGTGTGGACGCCAGCCACCCCTTCGGTGCCCGGCAGCCGGCGCGGCGACGCCCCGGTGGCGACAACCAGGCCGTCGTAGTGGAGATCGGAGCCGTCCTCCAGGGACACCGAGCGCCGGTCGGTGTCCAGGCCGGTGGCCCGCTGGCCCAGGCGGAAGTCGAGCCCCAGGGTGTCGAGCATGTCCGGGGCGTGGTGGTGGATGCGCAGCACGTCCCACTTTCCCGACAGGAACTGCTTCGACAGCGGCGGCCGGTCGTAGGGGGCGTGGATCTCTTCGCCGACCACGATCACCTCGCCGGCGTGTCCCTCGTGGCGGATCTCCTCGGCGGCCCGGAGCCCGGCCAGCGAGGCGCCGACCACCACGATGGTGCCGTCGTGACGGAGCGGTGTGCTCATCGGCCGAACATGGCCAGCCACTGCTCGGGCGAGCCGGGCCGGAACACGTAGTTGTGCTGCCGGGTGGCGCCCAGCGTGGCCGAAGGCTCCGCGGAGTAGAGGTGCCCGGGAAAGAGGACCGTCTCGTCGGGCACCCGGGCCAGGCGGGTGGTGAGCGACTCGTACATGGCCTCGGGATCGCCGCCGGGCAGGTCGGTCCGTCCGCACCCCTCGAGGAACAGGGTGTCGCCCGAGACCAGCCGGCCGTCCACCAGGAAGCACTGGCTCCCCGGGGTGTGCCCGGGGGTGTGGACCAGGGTCACCGGCACCTCGCCCACCCGGACCACGTCACCACCCCGGTGGGGGACCAAGGCGGCGGCACCGACCCCGGTCGAGCGCTCCACCCACGGCGCCTCGTCCGTCTGGACGTGGACGGGCACGTCGGCCGACTCGAGCAGCCGGGCGATCCCCTCGATCCCCCACCCCATCAGGTCGCCCCCCACGTGGTCGGGGTGGTAGTGGGTGGCCAGGGCACCGACGCACCGCATGCCGTCGGCCGCCAACGTGTCGAGCAGATCGGCCACCCCATAGGCCGGGTCGACGATGACGGCCTCGCCGGTCTGGCGGTCACCGATGAGGTAGACGAAGTTCACCATCTGCTGGGCCACCGGATCGCCCACCGCGAAGTCGCGGCCGGCCAGCAGCTGGCGGAAGTAGACCCGGTCGGGGGCCGGGCCGGTCGCCGGAACGGGAGCGGTGGCGGTCACCGGTACACCTTACGGGGGAAGACGGCATGGGGGCCCGACGTCCGGTCGAGGAAGACCAGGCCGTCGAGGTGGTCGATCTCGTGGAGCACGGCCCTGGCCTCGAAGGCATCCACCTCCAGCGTGCGTCGGATCCCGTCGTGGTCCAGGCCGGTCACCGTGACCGCCGTGGCCCTCGACACGTCGCCGGTCAGATCGGGCACGCTCATGCATCCCTCGCGAGCGGTCTCCGGCCCCGAGGATGCCACCACCTCGGGATCGAAGAGGACGATGGTGCCGTGGCACGACCGCGCCTTGCGGTGCCCGGTCACGTCGACGGCGAAGGCCCGGAGCCCCACGCCGACCTGGGGGGCGGCCAAGCCGACGCACCCCGGCGACACCCGCATGGTGTCGACCAGGTCGGTGGCCAGCTCCCGGGCGGCGGCGTCGACCACGCCCACCGGCCGGGCCGGCGAGGTGAGTACGGACTGGGGCAGCGTCAACACCGGTCGGACGGACATGGGCGGGCGGCTAGAGAACGTCGATCTCGACCCGGTGGGCGTGGCACTGCACGCCGAAGGCCTCGACCGAACCGCACACGTCGGCGACGGCCCCGTCGGCGTCGGCATCCGGACCGAACGCCACCGTCAGGGTCAGCACGTACACCGGCTCAGCGGGCGGGCCGACCAACCGGGTCGACAGGTCGACGATGTTGCCCCCCGCCCCAGCCAGGGCGTCGGCAGCCCGGTGCACGATGCCCGGCCGGTCGGCGCCGTGGACGGAGAAGGCATAGACGTCGCCGTCGGCTCCCCCCGCCTCGGCCGGCGTCGCCACCTCCGGCGCTGCCCGCATGGGGCGGACCACCACCACCAAGTCGAGCCGGTCGGCCACCGCCGCCAGCGACGACTCGACGGCCGGAGCATCGAGGCCCTCGGGCACGGCCACCACCAGCAGCACGGCGAACTGGCCCCGGAGGATGCTCATGGTCGAGTCCTCGAGGTTGCACCCGAGATCCTCCAGGGCGCCGGTCAGGGCCGAGACGATGCCCGGCTGGTCGGCTCCGACCGCCGTCAGCGCCACCCGGCCCCCTCCTTGCTCCTCCAGGCCCGGATGCATCCCCACGTTGTAGCCCATCGGCCCGGCGACGGCGAACGGCCACCGGACCGGCGGCGGCCTACAGTGCCCTGGGGATTCCGGACACCGGAACCGGATCGGTGCGGGCTGGCCCGACCGGCAGACCGAAACGAAGGGGGACCACCATGGCCGAGGCGACCGACGGCGCGGGCGGACCGGAGCTGCGCACCGCCACGGGGATGCTGCGTCAGCTGGCCGGCGCCCAGGGGGACGCCCCCATGCTGACCGCCGGCGAGCGGACCCTGACCTGGGGCGAGCTCTACCGTCGGGCGCGTCGGATGAGCCGGGCGCTGGCCGACCACGGGGTGGGTCGGGGCGACCGGGTGGCCTTCCTCGACCGTAACGGCATCGAGTACTTCGAGGTCTTCTTCGGCTGCGCCCTGATGGGGGCGGTGTCGGTGGCTGTCAACTGGCGTCTGGCCACCCCCGAGATGGCCGCCATCATCGAGGACAGCGGGTCGCGGGTCGTCTTCGTCGGCTCCGACTATGCCGACGCCGCCAAGGACATCGCTGCCGACGTCCACGGCGTCCGGGCCTGGGTCCCACTCGACGAGCTGGACGGCTGGCTCGAGGCCCACGCCGGCCCCGATCCGGACGACCCCGGCTTCGAGCCCGGGCCCGACGACGTGGTCACCCAGCTCTACACCTCGGGGACCACCGGCCTGCCCAAGGGCGTGATGATCAACGCCCGCAACGTCTCGTGCATCCTCACCGAGGCCGACCGGGTGTTCCGGATCGGGCCGGACACCGTGTCGATGGTGGCCATGCCGCTCTTCCACATCGGCGGGACCGGCTGGGCCCTGGCCGGGATGTCCCGCGGCGGCCACTCGGTGATCGTCCGGGACATCGACCCGGCGGCGGTGCTGGCGCTGATCGAGCGCCACCGCATCACCGAGACCTTCGTGGTGCCGGCCGTACTGATGTTCATGCTGGCCACCCCGGAGCTGGCCACCGCCGACGTCAGCTCGCTCCGGACGGTGTTCTACGGTGCGGCCCCGATCAGCGAGGACGTGCTGGTCCGCTCGATCCAGGCCCTGGGCTGCGACTTCGCCCAGGTCTACGGGCTCACCGAGACATCGGGCGCCATCACCTCGCTGCTCCCCGAGGACCACGACCCGAGCGGCCCCCGGTCGCATCTGCTCCAGTCGGCGGGACGGCCGTTCGACCACGTCGAGATCCGCGTGGTCGACACCGACTCGGGCCACGACCTGGCGGTCGGCGAGGTGGGCGAGATCTGGACCCGCTCGGACCAGAACATGGCCGGCTACTGGAACAAGCCGGAGGCCACCGGCGCCGTCCTCTCCGACGACGGTTGGTTCCGCACCGGGGACGCCGGGTGGGTGGACGCCGAGGGCTACGTCTTCCTCCACGACCGCATCAAGGACATGATCGTGTCCGGTGGCGAGAACGTCTACCCGGCAGAGGTGGAGAACGCTCTCTTGTCGCACGCGGCGGTGGCCGACGCCGCCGTCATCGGGATCCCCGACGACAAGTGGGGCGAGACGGTGAAGGCCATCGTGGTGCGGGCGCCGGGGGCACCGGGGGACGGGGAGCTGCTGGTGGCCGACATCATCGCCGCCACCCGTGAGCGCCTGGCCCACTACAAGTGCCCGACCTCCGTCGACTTCGTGGACGTGCTGCCCCGCAACCCGTCGGGGAAGATCCTCAAGCGCGAGCTTCGCCGGCCCTACTGGGCGGGCCGGGAGCGGAACGTCAGCTGAATGGGGGCGGTCGATCAGAACAACGCCGGGCCGCCCTCGTCCTCCGGCTCCGACTCGTCGGCGTCGAGCTCGATGATGATCTCCTCGACGACAACCTCGCCGTCACCCTGCCCGATCGTCTCGAGGCGGGGGACCAGCTCCTCCACCTGCATCCGGGTCCGGCGGAGGCGCCGGTCGAGCTCGTCGACGATGGCGGTGGCCCGTTGCAGCCGCTCGACCAGCCGGTCGACATCGATCACCCCCGCTTCGAACTCCTCGATGATGGTGTCGAGCTCGGTGCTGGCCTCCGAGTAGCTGAGCTCGGCGACCCCGTCGGCGGTCGCCCCGGTCTGCTTCTTTGTCGTCATCTCTGCATTCCTCCTTGGTGTCGATCGTCTGGTCCGTCGCCCGCGCCGGTGGACACCACCGAGTGCAGCTCGCCGTCGGCCAGGCGGGTGGTCAGCGGAGTGCCCACCTCCACACCGGCCGCCGAGCGCAGCACGGCACCGTCCGGGCCCCGGGTCACCGAGTAGCCGCGCTCGAGCTGGCGCTGGTAGTCGTAGGCGCCGAGCAGGCGACGCCACTGGTTGGCCTGTCGCTCGTCGAGCTCGATCCGCTTCCACGGCAGGGTGGAGAGGAGGGTGGTCCGCCGCACCAGGTCACGGTCGGCCTCCTCGAGCGACCGCCGGGCACCTCGGGCGAGGTCCTCGCCGCGGGAGGCCAAGCGGGTGGCGTGGGCCGCCAGCTGGTGGTGGGCGGCCGCCCGGACGTTGCGCTCACGGTGGGCCAGCCGGTCACCGTGCCTGCCCAGCTGCATGCGGGCCCCGGAGGCCAGGTGGCCACGGCTCTGGACCAGGTGGCGGGCGGCCCGCTCGACGGCCGCGCCGGCCAGGCGGGCGGCCACCGTGCCGGCGTCGATGACGGCCGACCAGCGTTCGGTGACCCGCCGGGCCAGCTCCTGTCCGCACTCGGTGGGGGTGATGAAGGCCCGGTTGGCCACCTCGTCCGCCACCGACTGGTCGCCGGTGTGGCCGATGCCCGTCCACACCGGGATGGTGGAGGTGGCGATGGCCCGGGCCACCGGCTCGGAGTCGAAGGTGGCCAGGTCCGACTTGGAGCCACCACCCCGGACCACGACCAGGACGTCACAGCCGGCGGGCTGCAGGGCGGTGAGGGCGGCGGCGATGGCGGCGGGGGCGTCGCTCCCCTGGACCTGGGACGGCATTACCTGGACGTCGAAGGCCATGCCGGAGCCCTCGAGGCGGCCGAGGAAGTCGCGGTAGCCCTCGGTGCCGGGACTGGCCACCAGTCCGATCCGGAGCGGCAGCGGGGGGATCGGGAGGCGGCGGTTGCGGTCGAAGAGGCCCTCGTCGAGGAGGGCCTTCAGCAGGCGGGCCCGCTCGGCGGCCACCTTCCCGAGGAGGGCGTCGGTGTCGAGCTCGGCGAGGATGAAGTCGACCGAGCCCCGGGCCTTGTAGAACTGGACCTCGCCCCGGACCCGGACCACCATGCCGGCGTCGAGCTCGATGCCCAGCTGGTCGAGGGTGGTTCGGACCCGGCGCCACTGGCCGGCCCAGCACTTGACGTTGAGGGTGGGGGCCCCGCTGTCCTGGGCGTTGGTGGGGTCGACCAGGTCGATAAAGCAGTGGCCCTTGGGGAGGACCTTCAGGGAGCGGATCTCCCCGGTGATCCAGAGCTCGCCGGAGAAGGCGGTCCGGAGGGCGCGGTCGACCCGGCTGTAGAACTCGGTGACCGAGAGGGCGGGGCGCTCGTCGGTGGAGAGGTCGGAGATCCGGGTGGTTGCCACCGGGTCAGACTAGAGCGCCGGTGTCACGTCCCCGGTGGGGGCGGCGGTCCGTCCAGACCGCCGTCGTCCTTCGTCGTCGGTGACGTGGGATGCGGCGGTCTGTGGGACCATGGTTGCGACGGTGAGTCGGCCAGGTGGTCGCGGTCCGCTCCGGACGGGGTCTCCCGTGCGGAACCGGGTCGAGGAAGGTCGGGACTCCACAGGGCAGGGTGCTGGCTAACGGCCAGTCGGGGCGACCCGCAGGACAGTGCCACAGAGAACAGACCGCCGATGGCGGGGCCCCCGGGTCCCGCACAGGTAAGGGTGAAACGGTGCGGTAAGAGCGCACCAGCGACCGGGGTGACCCGGTCGGCTCGGTAAACCCCACCCGGAGCAAGGTCAAACAGGGAGATCGGGCTGCCCGCCCGGCGCACCTTCGGGTGTGCCGCTCCCAGGTAGACCGCTCAGATGGATGGCCACCCAACCCTCGCCAGAGGGTGGACAGAATCCCGCCTACAGGCCGGCTCACCGTCAACTAGGGCCGCTTTTGTCCGGACGAGGGGTGATCGTGACTCAACCTTGACTCAATTGCTGCTAGGGATCGCTCCATGACGGGCCCTGCCAAGCGCACTTTCTCACCAGCCTTGGCCGGCGCGAGGTGCCCTCTATGCTCCGATGCATGCTCGCCAGGTTCCCGGATGGCTTCGAATGGGGGACGGCTACGGCCGCCCACCAGACCGAGGGCGGCAACGTCAACAACGACTGGTGGGCGTTCGAGCACACCCCCGGGGCGGGCTGCCGCGAGTCGAGCGGGGATGCTTGCGACTCGTGGAACCGATGGGAGGAGGACGTGGCCATCGTGGCCGACCTCGGGCTCGGCTCCTACCGTTTCTCGGTCGAGTGGAGCCGGATCGAGCCGGCCGAGGGCGAGTGGTCGAGCGCGGCGATCGCCCACTACCGCCGGATCTGTGAGGCGCTCCGCTGGCGAGGAGTCGCCCCCGTCGTCACCCTCCACCACTTCACGACGCCACTGTGGCTCGCCGGCCAGGGTGGGTGGGCCGAACCGACGACGGCCGAGGCGTTCGGACGGTTCGCCGACCGGGTGGCCCGCGAGCTTGCGCCGGTGATCGGAAGGGTGTGCACCCTCAATGAACCGAACATGGTCTCCTTCATGGGGTACGGCATGGGCATGTTCCCGCCGGGCACGACCGACCCAGATGGCCGTCGCCGAGCCGACGAGACGTTCGTCCGGGCCCACCGTCTCGCCTACGACGCGGTCAAACAGCACGCCGACGTCCCCGTCGGCCTGACGGTCGCCATGCTCGACTATCAGGCGACCGAGGGTGGCGACGCGGCGGTAGCCAGTGCCCGTGCCGACGAGGATCAGTTTCTCGACGTCGCCAGCGGGGACGACTTTATCGGCGTCCAGACCTACAGCCGGATGCTGATGGGGCCGACCGGCTGGATCGGACCGCAACCAGGAGTGCCCGTCATCGAGTCCATGGGGTACGAGCGGTGGCCGGCCGCCCTGGAGGCGACTATTCGGAGGGCGTGGGAGCGGACCGGAGGCCGGTCCCGCATCTACGTCACCGAGAACGGCATCGCCACCGAGGACGACACCGACCGCATCGCCTTCGTCCAAGAAGCCTTGGAGGGCGTCCTCCGAACCCTTGCTGATGGCATCGACGTCGCCGGCTACACGTACTGGAGCCTCCTCGACAATTTCGAGTGGGCGCTCGGGTACGTGCCGCGTTTCGGCCTCGTCGAGGTCGACCGCGAGACGTTCGAGCGCACGTTGAAGCCATCGGCTCGTTGGTTCAGCTCCGTCGCAGCGACGAATACCCTCGGTAGGCCGCTCAAATAGGCTCTTCTGGCTCGCTGGAAGAGCACCGCGCCGGGCCCAGGCAGGAGACCGGTCTGCCCAGGCCTACAGGTCGACGACGCCGGCGTCGAAGCGCATGTGACCTTCGACCCTGTATACGCCCACGGCGGCCGGCATACCGTGACGCTGACCGATCATCCGCCGACAGGCGCATGAGGGAGGTGACCATGGCGCTGACCGATCATCCGAGGCAGGAGCCCATCGCCCACGATGCCAACGACCGACTGGTACGGAAGCGTCGGCGCCGTTGGCCCTGGATCGTCCTCGGCGTGGTCGTGGTCTCGTCGGCGCCGGCACCGTCCTGTGGCAGTCGGCCAGCCGGGCCCATCAGGTGAGCCTCCAACAGGCGAAACGGCAGGCCGGTGCCCTCTCGGGGATGGCGGGCTCTGGTCGGCCCGCCCCCGGCGTCTACCGGTACGTCGGCTCCGGCACGGAGCAGCTGTCTCTGCCGCCACTGTCCCAGACCGAGGGGCCGACCATCCCCGTCACGGTTCGGCTCGAAGGGAGCGACTGCTTCATCTTCCGCGTCGACTACAGCAGCCACCACTGGCAGACGTGGGAGTACTGCCGGCACGGGACCGACCTCTGGGAGCTCGGCGGCCAGCAGTGGCAGCTATGGTCGATCGGCCCCGTGAACGTGACCAGCAGTGGCACCGTGACCTGCACGAACACGATGGCACTGGCCACGCATCCGAGTCTCGGCCAGGTGTGGAGCGCGGACTGCTCTGGGACCAACTCGGCCGTCTCGGGGACCATCTTCAGCCGAGGTACCTATCGGTTCCTTGGTGACGTGACGCTACGGATCGGCGGCACGTCGGTGCGTTGCGCCCACTACCTGCGCCTCCGTACCAACTCCGGCGCGCAGCAGGGGACGGAGCACAGCGACGTGTGGTTCGACCTGGCCAACGGCCTCCCCGTCCGGATGGTCCAACAGCTGCACGCCACCACCCAGACGAGCTTCGGCCGGACCACCTATGGCCAGAGCGGAGAGTTCACCGCCGCCTCTGTCCGGCCCTCCGCCTGAACCCGGGCCGGCTTGGACGATCATGGACGACCTGCGATCGCCGTCTCCCGCTCCGACTTCGAAAGGACCCATCCATTTCTCGACGGCAATGAGCGGACCGGCCGGCTCTCCTGAACCCGCTCCTGGTCCGCCTCGGCTACCCCCCGTCGTGATCTGACCCGCGACCGCAATCGAAATCTCCGCGGCTTGACGCGAGGCGAGGGCGGCGATCCCGGGCCCCTTGGGGAGCTCAGCGCCCCCAGGGCGGGTCCCCGGGAAGTCACCGTCCGAGACGGTGGGGCCGCGCGGGACGGCCGGCGGTGCTGGACGACGATCAGGAGCGGAGCAACTCCACCGTCGACCGGAGTCGCTCCCGGCGAGCCTCGAGCTCGCGCCGGTAGGCGGGGTTGTCGGTGTCGGCGATTTCGCTGCTCATGTCGGCGATCAGGGTGTCAAGGGTGCTCCTCAACTCCTCCGCCAGCTCGTCCGGCAACTCCACCATCATCGTTCGACCTCCCTCTCCTGCACACGCCTTCCGTACTGGCATCCTCATGGAAGCCGGCTCGCGTGCCCAGGGCCGGAAGTCCCTTCGGGCATGATCGTCGCCGGGGGGCCGCCACGTACTCGTGGGCTCGGGCAGTATCCCCGGGAGGGGTGGTGCATCGTAGGTAGCGTGGTGACGGAGTGTCCGTCGGGCATGGGGGGGCGTCATGACACTGGCTGCGGCAACGGGGACCGACCGACGGTCCGGATCGGGTGCCGCGCCCCGGACCGGTGCTCGACGGATCAGACCGAACGGCCGGCTCGGGGTCCTCCTTGTCGCCCTGCTGGCCGGGTCGTGCATCGCATCGTGCGGAGGTTCCTCGGCCCAGCCGAACCGCCCGACCACCGGCAGCGACATCTGGGTGCGACCGAGCGGCAGCAACGGGGACGGCAGCGCAGCCCGTCCCTTCAATTCCCTGACGGCCGCCCGTGACGCCGCGCGAGCTCGAGCCGGCTCGATGTCCAGCGATCTCACCATCCACCTCGCGGCCGGCACCTACGACCTGACCGGACCGCTCACCCTCGGCTCCCAGGACTCCGGTCAGCACGGACACACGATCGTCTGGCAGGGAGCACCGGGCGGCGCGTCGGTCATCAGCGGTGGTGTGACCATCTCGGGCTGGCGGCCGCCCCAGGACGGGAGCGGCATCTGGACCGCCAGCGTGCCGGCCACGTTGCAGACCCGGCAGCTCTACGTCGACGGCATGCGGGCACAGCTCGCCCAGGGCCCCGTGCCTGCAACCCTCACGCCGGTACCGGATGGCTACATCGCCAGCAACACCACCATGGCGAGCTGGGGCAACCCGACCGGCATCGAGTTCATCTACCCGAGCGGGCCGTCCAACTGGACCGAGACCCGGTGCCGCGTCGCCGGCATCAACGGCACGCACATCACGATGGTCCAACCCTGCTTCGACAACAGCTCGAAGCGCGACACGCCCGGGACGCCGATCGCCATCTCGGGGTTCGGTCAGACGCTCGAGCCGCCGACGCTGGTGGCCGACGCCAGGGAGCTGCTCACCAAGCCAGGCCAGTGGTACCTCGACCCGCAGAGCCACATCCTCTCGTACCATCCCCTCGCCGGTCAGGACATGACCAAGGCTGTCGTCGTCGCCCCTGCGATCCAGACGATCGTCCAGGGTGCCGGGTCGAACGCGGCTCCCATCCACGACCTGGCGTTTCGATCGATCACGTTCTCCTACGCGGGATGGAACGCACCGAGCGGACCGGACGGCTACTCGTCGTTCCAGGCCGGTGCGCGCCTCACCGGCCCCGGAGCCTGGCGACTGCCGGGAGCGTGCCCCCTGCCCCAGAGCACCTGCCCGTACATGGCGTGGAGCCAGACACCGGGGAACATCACCTTCACCGCCGATCAACGGATCGCCTTCCAGGACGACACCTTCCAGCATCTCGGTGGTGTCGGCCTCAGCCTGGGTGACGGCAGCCAGGACGACGAGGTGTCCGGCAGCCTGTTCCAGGACATCTCGAGCAGCGGTCTCACCGTCGGTGGTATCGACCAACCCCAGGCCCAGGGCAGTGCACGCGTGGCCCAGATCGATGTCACCGACAACTACTTCACGGCCACCGGTGTGGAGTACCAGGACGCGCCCGCCATCGTGGTCGGCTACGCGCAGGACAGCGATCTCACCCACAACCAGATCGACGACGTCCCCTATTCGGGCATCTCGATCGGTTGGGGAGGCTGGCAGGAGCGTTACCCGAACCGACCTCCGCTAGCGAACTACTCACATGGCAACCGGGTCGCCAACAACCTCATCTTCAACCACATGACGACGACCGTCGACGGCGGGGGCATCTACACCAACGGCATCGAGGGAAGTTCGATGAAGAACGCGGAAGTCATCGAGAACAACGTCGTGCTCCAGCAGGTGCATCCGAGTTGGGCCATCTACACCGACAACGGCACGATGTACGTGAACATCGGCAACAACGCCGTGTGGGACGCCCTCTACGTCCCGGCGGCTCCCGATGTCCTGCCCGGCCTTTCGCCATACTTCTCGTTCGGCGGCTGTGGAGGAGGGCCGATCGCCTTCAATGGCAACTACTCGGTGCAGGCGGATCCGGCCGCCGGCCTCCTCTCAGCCAGCAGCACCTGTGGCGGCCATCCCCTGCAGGGCGTCACGGTCACCGACAACCACGTGATCCAAGCTCAGGACGAGATCCCTGTGGCACTCCTCGCAGCCGCTGGAATCGACAGCGCCGACCGGGCCCGTCTGCACCCGGACCCTGCACCCACCGGGCTGCCGCCGTTCACCCAGTACCCGTGAGGGCGCCTGGCGCCCGACCGGGGGTACTCCGTGACGGCGGCTCGGACACCGTCCTCGCCCCGGCCCGCGTCAGACCCCGACGGGTGTGAAGTCGCCCTCCCACTGCAGGTCCTGCAGGCGGGACGGCGCGGAGAGGTCCACCGAAGCCAGGTCGACCACGTAGGTCTCGGGGTTGCCGATCGTCCGGTAGGCGAAACACCGCGGAGGACGCATGGCAACGTGTCGACTCTCAGGGTCCGAGGATCGTCGACGATGCTGCCCGCCACGAGCTCCGCGGGGTTACCCAGCGGTGTTGTAGTTGTGCACTTCAATGAACTGGACACTCGTCGGGGGCGAGATGCCCACTTCCTGAGTGACCGGTACGATCGTCTCCTGGGCGAACTTCTCGAATCCCTCGCGAGACGTCCAAACATCGGTGACCTGGACGCCGTCGTCCGTCGCGACAACGAAATGGAACAACAGCCCGGGAGCGATGTGTGGACCGCCCGTAGGGATTCCCATCTTGGCAACCGCCTCGTCGTACTGAGCGAGCGTGGCACCGGTGAAATTCTGTTGCACGACGATCGGCATGTTGGGTCTCCTTGAGTAGGCCGTGCGGCCAAGCTATACGGGGGTCGGACTCGGCGGCTGTGATTCCGTCTGACGGAGGCGAGTCAGTCTTCCGTCCCACAGCCGACTCGACCGCGCCGGCAGAGCCGTCAGGTTCCAGGTTGATCGCGGGGTAGCTCGGCGACCGCCTTGACTCGTTCGAGGGTGCGGAGCATGTCCCGCTGGTTGCGACGCTCCCGTAGGAATCCGCCGAGTGGGCGCCAGAGCTTGGTGAGGAGGTTGTCGACGAGGTCAAACGACTCCGTGACGTCTGTTCCTCCGTCATCAGTGGCGTGAAGCTCGTAGCGCCAGGTGTTCACAGGCCGATCGCCCAAGATCACCGCGAACTCGAAGACCTGACCGGGCACGCACTCGGTGATCGTGCATGTGGTCCAGTACAGGAGGGGCCAGTTCTCATTCCGCTTCACATGGCCCCGGTACCTGGCGCCGACCACCGGACCGGTGGCGCCGTCGATCCACTCGGCCTCGACCACCTCGGGGCTGTATTCGCCCATCTTCGTGATGTCACTGACAAGCCCCCAGACCTTGTCCTGCGGCGCGTCTATGTGAAGATTGACCGAAGCACGCATGCCAGCAGACCTTAGGTGGTCCTGCGACGGCGGCATCCACCTCGCTGGCCGACCTGGTGGCACCGCACGTCATTTTCGGGACCGCAACGAGCCGCGACCGCATCGCCGGCTGGGTGACGCATCGGGGACCATTGGCCCTAGCGGTTGCCCATCTGTCGGATGACCATGGCGGTAAGGCAAGCGGCTGAGGAATGGAGGCACGATGCATGCGAAGGTTGGGGACCGGATCGTGATCGGCGGTCATCGGGCGGGTCAGCCCGACCGTGACTGTGAAGTGCTGGAGGTGCGGCACCCGAGCGGAGAGCCTCCCTACCTGGTCCGATGGGGGGACACGGGACACGAGGACCTCTTCTTCCCGGGGTCCGACGCGTCGGTGGTCAATCCCAAGGACGGGTAGTACGGGCAGGTTCACCTCCACCCGGCGGAGTTCGGTATCGAACCAGCGTCAGCCCGTAAGTCCGGCCACGAAGTCGTCGAGCAGGGCTGCGACCTGCTGGGGGCGTTCCTGCATCAGCTGATGACCCGCCCCCGGCACCACCTCGAAGCGGGCATCGGGCAGGAGCCGGGCGATCCGCCGGGCGGCTGGCACCGGTGTCAACAGGTCCCGCGACCCGACCAGCACCATCGACGGTGTTCGTGTGGCGGCCAGCACCGCCCGGGCGTCGTGGTCGAGCAGATCGATGCCCGAAGGCAGCCACGTCGACTGGGGGACCTCCGCCAGGAACCGACGGACCTGATCCACGGCCTTGGCCGACGGCCGTTCGCCGAACGCCAGGCGGGCCGTCACCCATGAGAGGTCGTTCCCACCGAACGGGACTCGAGGAACCGGCCGACCGCGCTCGGCACGCAGCATCAGGCGTCGCCCCAGCGCCCGGGCGATGGGCAGGACCGGACGGGGCAGGACCTCATATCCGAGGGTGTCCATGAACACCAGGCCGGCAACGTGCTCCCTGAGCTGGTCAGGGAAGTCACCGACGAACTCCATCAGGATCATGCCGCCCATCGAATGACCGACGATGACCGTGCCGTGCAGATCGAAGTGCTCCAGGACGGTCACGATGTCCCGAGCCGCCACCTTGCGGCTGAAACCTTCCCCTCCGGCACGCGATCGACCGTGTCCCCTGACGTCCATGGCCAGTACCCGGTAGCGATCGGCGAGCTGGTGAAGCTGAGGGGACCAGACCGCGCTCTGGAGGGTGATGCCGTGGATCAGAAGCAGCGGGCGGCCCTGACCCCGCTCGAGCACGTGCAGGGACCCACCGTCGACGGAGGGGACGGCGTGTTGGGCGACGTCGCCGGGTAGCTCGTAGAGCCCGTCGAGCTCGGAATTGGTCCGGGCCTTGACGGCGGTGGCCCAGCGGTGGAGTGCCACCCGGCCGGCCGCGGCCGTCCCGGCGAGCACCGCCACGCCCAGGGCGGTCCTGCGCCTGCTCATCGCCCCCGGCCCGGCCCCGTGCGGTCTGAGATCTCGCACACCGTACCCGTCCTCCCCGTGGTCGATCCCGTGTCCGGCCGCCAGCGTCGCAGGACCGGTTTCTCGACGTCAATTGGAGGATCTGTCCGTTGACATCTCCCATGGTGGGCGAGCCCGCCATCCCGACTGGTCGACCAACCGGCTCGCCGGCCGCCCGCCTACGTGCGCAACACCCTCCCAGGTGGGCCAACGGCCGGCATGGGGCCCGTGGCGCCGCCGAGGCGTGCGCGGAACCCGTCGCCGGTGCGGGTCGAGGAGGGGCACTGGGCAGGCAGACCACTGCCGGCCGGGCGAAACGGGGTACCGTCGGAACGTGCGGGCTGGCTGGGTATTCACGCTGGTGGCAACGGCAGCGTTGTCCGGGTGCTGCCTGACTGCGTGCAGCTCGTCCACCGGTTCGGCTGCGAGCTCCACCCCGTCGACCAAGGCTCCGACGGCCTCCACGGCACCCACCACTTCCACCACCGCTGCCGCCCCACCGTCGGAGGTCGTCGCGGTGGTGTCCTGCACCACCACCTCCGGCGTTGCCGGGTCAGGGACGGCATGGCGGCCGACCGCCCTGGTGGCCACCGTGCCGTCCTCCCTGGTCGGGAAGGTGGCGCTCTACTCGGGAGGCACCGAGACGCTCCTCGGGCCGACGGGGTGGGCCTGCTCCCAGCTGCTGGCGGCCGATGGTTCCAGTGCCGTGGCGGTCTACCCGCCCGGCACCCCCGATCCGACGCGGAGCCAGCCGTCTCCGGGGACCGACCTCGTCGATGCCGACTTCGACTACACCGGGCACGGGCCCGGCACCGATCTGGTCTGCCCCTACTTCCCGCCTGCCGACCCGTCCGAGTACCCTGGTTGTACGACCACTCCCCCGGCCGGGGAGATCGGCACCAAGCTGACCCCGGACATCGTGTCGATCACCGATCCCGCCGGGGTGAAGGGGACCCTGGCCGGCTCCGGGGGCCCGGAGGCGGTGACGGGCGCCCTCATCGTCCCCCACGCGGCGGCCGGCTCCTCAGCCAGCCTCAACGTGGCCGAGGAGTCGTGCAGCCTGCCCGCCGTCCAGGCCGACCTCTGCCCCACCATCCTGGCCGACTTCGAGATACGGGAGTTCCCGGCACCTCCGACGACCTCCCCGGGATAGGTGGCCGACCGGGAGCCAGGTCGATCCCCTTCCCGACCGGGCCGGTTGGCCGGTCGGGACCGCCGAACCGCCCTACGGTGCAGCCACCCATGACGACGCCTGGCCCTCTTCCTGACCGGACCCCCGAGTACCGGACGCGCGATCTCCATGCCGAGGGCGAGTGGCCCCTCGCCGACAAGCCCCGGTACGGGGGAGCCATCTTCGACGGGAAGGGACGCATCCTGTTGCGTGAGCCGAGCGGCCACTACGGCGGATACCACTGGACCTTCCCCAAGGGCAGGCCGGAGGTGGGTGAGCACCCGTCGGCCACCGCCCTCCGCGAAACCCTGGAGGAGACCGGTCACCGGCCGGTGATCACCGGCCACCTCCCCGGCGTGTTCCGAGCCGGTCCCAGGGCCACTTCCAACTACTTCTACCTGATGGAGGACCGGGCCGGCCTGGTCGACCCGGCGGCCCTGGCAACCAACCAGGAAACCGCCGATCTGCGCTGGGCGACCCGGCGCGAAGCTCGGGAGCTCATCAACCTGTCCCCCAACGACGGCGGGCGCCGTCGCGACCTCGAGGTGCTCGACGCCGCCTTCGACGAGCACGACCGGACCAGGCCGGGACCGACTCAGGAATCCGGGGCGGGGGCCGCGGCCGACCACGAGCGGTGACCGCTCGACCCCCTGCTCGTGCCGTGCGTACCCGCGGCCGGGACCACTTCCGTTCGCCCTCGACGCCGTGCGGGAGATGCGGCAGCACCCGCCCGGCTGAGGCCGGAGCCGCCGAACTCCCCGGAGATTGCCTATGTTTATTCCGCCCGGAGGTGGGTACTCTCGAGGCATGCGGGAACATGTGAGTACAAGTGCAACAAATGACGTGGATCTTCGGGCGGACCGTGCCTTCGAGCCGGGCTACACCGGTGTGGACCACGAGGGTGAGCCGGGCTACGACGGCAGGCTCCTGCGGGGTGAGCGGACCAAGCTCCAGATCGCCGAGGCGATGATCGACCTGATCGAGGAGGGTAACCCCAAACCCACCGCCCGGCTGATCGCCGAGCGGGCCGGTGTCTCGTTGCGCCTGGTCTTCCACCACTTCGAGGACATCGAGGCCGTCTTCCACGAGGCGGCGATGATCCAGGCGGGACGGCACTGGCGGAAGGTGGTCACCATCCCGCCGACCGGCCCCGTCGCCGCGCGGATCGAGGCCACCGCCCGTCAGCGTCGGCAGCTCTACGTGGCCATCTCCCCGATACGGCAGGTGGCCGCCGTCCGGGCCGTCGACGACGAGAACATCCAGAAGCTCATGGCCGCCGGCCGCCGGCGCCTCCGGAGGGAGCTGGCCACCACCTTCGAGCCGGAGCTGAGCACGGCCCGAGGTGACGGCCCCATCCTCCTCGACTCGGTGGAGTCGGTGACGAACTGGGAGACGTGGCACGCCCTGCGGGTCAACGACCACAAGTCGGCGGCCGCCGCCCAGCGGGTCGTGCAGTACATGTTGGCCGCCCTGCTCGGCTGACCGCGGTCGACCCCGTCGCTAGCGCGCCCACGGCGTGTCGTTGTACCCCCGCAGCACCACCCCGCCGGGCCCCTGGCCGATACGGGTGATGGAGGCGGTGGCCAGGTAGAGCCTCCAGGCCCCCTGGTCGGGCAGTCCCAGCGACCAGCAGGTCGCCGCCTTGATGGGCGACACATGGCTGACCACCAACACGTGGCCGCCTCCTCGGGCACCCTCGCCGTCAGCCGCGAACAGCTCCTCGCACGCCGACCGGATCCGGACTCCCACCTCGGCCAGCGTTTCGCCGCCGGGAGGCCGGAAGTCAGGGTCGGACCGCCACTGCCGCCAGACCTCGGGGGGCACCGTCGCCAACGGCCGCCCGTCGAGCTCGCCGTAGTCGGCCTCGATCCACCGGTCGTCGACCTCTACCGCCAGCCCCAGGCCGAGCTCGTCGGCAGTCTGCCTGGCCCGACCGAGGGGGCTGCAGATGACCCGGGTGACCCCATGCAGCACCGACCCCACCGAGCGGGCCTGCTCCACCCCGCGATCGGTCAGTGGCGCGTCGATGCGTCCTAGCAGCAGACCTTCGGCATTGCCGGTCGACTCCCCGTGCCGAACCAGGATGAGCATCCGCTCAGTGCACCAGGATCCGGCCGCATTGGTCGCAGGTGGCGAACTCCTCGGGGGGCAGACGACGGATCCGCTCGACCTCCTTCGACGGCAGGGTGAGGTGGCACCCGTCGCACTGGTCGCCGACCAGGCGAGCGGCGCCAACCCCCCCGAGATGGGACCGGAGCCCCTCGTAGCGCTCGGCCAGGTCGGCCGGCAGCCCGTCGGCCGCCGCCGACCGCCGCCCCTCCTCCACCTCGATCGCCTCGTCGATGGCCCGGACCGCCTCGGCCACCGCCGCCCGGAGTCGCTCGGCCTCCCCGGTCAACGAGGTCTCCAGACGCTCGTGCTCGGCCAGGGCCACGTCCAGCGGGTCTTCCTCCTCCACCAGCTCGAGCTCCTGCTCCTCGAGCTCGGCCTGACGGTCGGCCAGATGGTGGACCTCGGTGTCCATGGCCTGGAGGTCCCTGGAGGCGGTCACCCCGCCGGTCAGCATCCGCTGTTCGATCTCGTGGCGCCGCTTGGCGGCCGAGGCGATCTGCTCCTCGAGCGTCCGCTGGCGGGCGGCCAGGTCGTCCACCTGCCCACGGATGGCCGCGCCCTCCGCCGCCACCTGGACCCGCCGCTCCTCCACCGCGCTCAGCTCGGCCTGCTCGGGAAGGGTGCGCTTCCGCTGCCGCAGTTGATCGAGGGTGGTGTCGTGCAGCTGTACCAGCATCAGCGTGTCGAACGGCTCGGTCATCGCACTCCTTCTTGCTCCTCGCCGGCGGCCGACGCACCTACGACACTACGGGCCGCCCGGAGGGCTCCCGACAGTGCGTCGTCCGCCAGCCCGGCGGCCTCCTCCCAGCTGAACCACGCCACGTCCTGGCTCTCCCCCGGCGGGGGCGCCGGTTCCTCGTCCGGGGCCAGCACCAGGTAGCGGGGATCGAGGTGAACGTGGCCCCTGGCCGACGGGTGGACGTCCACGTGGAGCAGTACCGGACCCCCGGGTGGATGAGTCACCACCAGGCCGGTCTCCTCCCGGCACTCCCGGAGCACGGCCTGGGTCGGGCTCTCCCCCGGCTCGAGATGGCCGCCCGGCTGCAGCCAGCGCCCGAGGCGTCGGTGCTTGTGGAGGATCACCCCCCTCGGCCCCACCACGATGCCGGATGCCGTCACGTGGATCGGGTCGGCCGACTCGTCGAACGGCCGCGGCAGCCGGTCGAGCTCCGCCACCAGCCGGCGGCACGACTCGACTTCGCGCTCGTCGCCGGGGTGGTGGCGCTCAACGGCCCGTCGCAGCCGGGCAACCTCCACCGCATCCCCACCACCCGTGGTCGCCACCCGTCCCGCCACCCGGCTCAGGGGTCCGAGGGGTCCATGCCGAGGGCCGTGCGCACCTCGTCGAGCTGGCGGCGGAGGGCCACCATCTCCTGGCGGAGCGACTCGATGGCTCCGACCAGCGGCGACCCCGCGGCAGCATCGTCGCGGGCGGGGAGATCGACCTCGGGACCCGGCGGCGCCCACCCGAACGGGTCGCCCTCCCCGAGGAGGTGCACGTACCGGCCCTCCTTCTGCCCGGGACGGCGCGGCACAGGAGCCACCAGGCCACCGGCCTGGGTCGTCAGCAGCTCGATCTCGTGGACGACCTCGGCGAGGTCGTCAAAGGTCACCATGCGCTCCGAGCGGCTCCGCAGCTCCCCCACTGTCTGCGGGCCCCGGAGCAGCAGGACGCCCAGGATGGCCAGCTGCCGGTCGTCCAGCCCGAACACCGAGCCCAACACGTGCTCGTAGCGCAAGACCGACCGACCATGTGTCGGGTGGACGAAGCGGGCCAACCCCCGCTGCTTGAGGGTACGGACAGCCAGCTCCACCGTCGGCTCGTCGAAGGAGACCACCGGGTCGCGGTTGGAGCTCTGGTTGCAGGCCAGGGTCAGCGCGTTGAGCGTCAGCGGGTACTGCTGGGGGGTGGCCAGCTGCTTCTCGATGAGGCAGCCGAGCACCCGCACCTGCTCCGGAGGCAGCTCGGGGCGGTCAGAGATGGTCATGACGCTGGCGACCGGGACCGGCCGAGAACCGGCCGGCGCAGGGTCAGGCGGACTTGCGCCGCTGACGGTGGATCCGGCGCCGCTCACGCTCGGTGGTCCCGCCCCAGATGCCCTCACGCTCCCGGTTGGCCAGCGCGTGCTCGAGGCATGCCTCCCGAACGGCGCACTGGTCGCAGATGGCCTTGGCCTCGTCCGCCTCCTCATCGGAGGCCGGGTAGAACACATCTGGATCGATGCCCCGGCAGGCTGCGTGCTTGCGCCAGGTGGCACTCATGGGAACGTCGCTTTCTAGCTGATGATTGGAACCGGAACGCTCCACCAGGGTGTGCGCAGCGGTGACCTGGGAATATGCGGCCTACCGGCGAAAACTGGCGGAACAGACAGTATGGCCCACCCGGGCCTTCGATGTCCACCCTTAGCACCGATTTCGACCGCCGCGTGCCGTTGTCCCCTCGACCGCGATGAAGACCCAGCCCCGGGCCACCCGGCGGCGACCATCACCTACACTCGGCGTTCGGCCGATGCCCGCCCGGGGATCGGGGGGAAGGACCGATGTCGGCTCAGCCGTTGCAGGGAAAGACCATCGTCGTGACCGGGGTCACCGGCCAGGTGGCGGAGCCGGTGGCGATGGCATTGGCCAAGGAGAACGAGGTGGTGGGGGCCGCCCGCTTCCGGGACGAGGCTGGCCGTCGGCAACTGGAGGAGGCCGGGGTCCGCTGCGTACCGATCGACCTGGAGACTGGCGACGTCTCCGGCCTGCCGGCCGGTGCCGACTACGTGATCCACTTCGCGGTGGCCAAGTCGAACCACTGGGACCGTGACCTCGACGCCAACTGCGGCGGGCTGGCCTCCCTGATGGAGCACCACCGCCGGGCCACCGCCTTCCTCCACTGCTCGTCCACCGCCGTCTACAAACCGATGGGCCACCACATCTTCTCGGAGGGGGACGAGCTCGGTGACAACCACGGTGTCTGGCCGTTCCTGAGGACCTACAGCATCTCCAAGATCGCCGCGGAGGCGACGGCCCGGTGGGCGGCCACGCGCTTCGATCTGCCCACCACCATCGCCAGGCTGTCGGTGCCCTACGGCGACCGGGGCGGTTGGCCGGCCATCCATCTGGAGATGATGCTCAACGGCAACACCATCCCTGTCCACGTCGACGCCCCGAGCATCTACCACCCGCTCCACGAGGACGACATCCTGGCCATGGTCCCGGGGCTGCTGGGCGCGGCCGGCACGCCGGCCACCACCGTCAACTGGGGCGGCGACGAGGCGGTGAGCATCGAAGCGTGGTGCACCTACCTGTCGGAACTGACCGGCGTCGAGGTCCGCTTCGATCCGACCGTCGACACCATCGACAGCGTGGACATCGACCTCACCCGGATGCACGAGCTGGTGGGCACCACCTCGGTGTCGTGGCGGGACGGGATCCGCCGGATGGTGGCCGCCCGGCACCCCGAGCTGCTGCGGGGCTGAGCCGCCCGCCCGGTCAGCCGGTGGTGGTGGTGGTGGTCGAGGGCGTCGGGACGGCGGTGATGTTGACGCCGAACTGGCCGGGCTTCAGCTGGGAGCTCACCGCCGAGGAGCTGCTCCCCATCAGGACCTGCACCTTCCAGGTGGCGTCGGTGGCGGTGAAGGAGCTGCCGGTGAGCGTGACCGTCGTCGAGGTGGAGCCCGACGACTGGGGGACGGTGACTGTCGTCGGATCCGAAAGCTGCACGTCGGTCACGGAGTATCCGGCGTCACGGAACTTGGCCTGGTAGGCACTCGATCCTGCCGCTACCGTTCCGTTCACCGCGAAGGCCACGTCCCACCCGGTCCCCTGAGCAGAGCTGAGGCCCCCGCCCACCAGCACCTGACTGTCGCCCGGCGTGGGGATGGACGACGGGAAGCCGGCCGGAAGCTGATGCTGCGAAGCCGAAAAACTGTGCCCGAAGACGTTGCCACTCACCCCGTTCTTCGACACGTGGAGGCTGCACGCCGACAGGGCCAGACCGGCCGTCACCGCCAAGGCCAGGGCGACGGTCGGTCGAAGCCGGCTCCTGTCGCGTCGGCCCCAGCCTTCGTCCCCTTTATCCCCGTTCTCCGACATTCGCCGACTCATCCCCGCCTCCGTCGCTGCTCTGCCGGGCCCTGCCCACCGTTGGTCCGGGCCCCTCGCCACTGTACTCCGAAGGGTCCCGGGACTACCGGTATCGGCAGGCCGGGCTCAGCCGACGACGACCTGGCCGTAGGCACTGCAGAGCCCGAAGGCCTCGATGATCACGAAGGCGGCCACGATGGCCAAAACCACCGGAACTCTCCACCCCTTACCCGGGCGGGATATGGCCGCCGGCATGTACCAGAGGGGCAGGGGACCGGACATCTGTGCCAGGTAGACGCCCAGCGGTACCGCGTCCTCGTCGAGCGGGGCGTCCGGATCAGCCGCCAGGGCCAGTACCGTCAGCTCGGCCTCGGTGAGACGATCCTCGCCGAGCCCGAGCCCGGGCCCGGGCTCGATCGACCCGGTCGACCCGGTCGACCGGTCGTGCATCGCATCGTCCATGGCGCGGCTCCATCCGACGGGTAGGCCCCCATCCTACCGGGGTGCGGTCGCCGGGACCGCGCCTCAGGACGCTCCGGCGGCGACCGCCTGGGCCCAGGTGTACTCGAGCGCCGGAACCGGGCCGGAGGCCAGCACGAAGAGCTGGGTGTCCGACACCCATCCGCCGTGCGACGCCGAAGCGTCCTCGGCGGCTCCCATCAGCAGGGTGCCCCCGTACTCATCCTGATAGGAGGTGAGCCCCAAGATGTTCTGGCGGTGACCCCAGCAGCCACTGGTGTCCGTGGCGGTGCAGTCGATGTTGCCGCTGCCCGGTCCGTCGTCGTACATCCAGTAGTAGTTCGAACCGAGCGGGTTGCCGTTCTCGGCCCAGTTGGAGCCCCAGGCGATGGTGCTGTCCCCGGCGGGCAAGGCCGCCGGGGTCGGGTCGATGCCGCTCACTGCCGCGGAGCCCGCGTCGGCGCTGAGCGTCGAGTCGAGACCCACGAAGGGGGGCAACCCCCGGTCCACCCGCTCGACGTCGGCCAGCACGAAAAGCTGTTCCGCCGGGGTCAGCAGGGCGAAGTTCCCTGGCAACTGCATCGGGCCCAGGCCTTCCTGGGCGCGGGCGGCGGTGGTCGCTTCCAGGATCTCCTGGGTGCAGGCGGAACTGGTGGTGTGGGGGTAACAGACGTTGAGGAAGTCGGGAGACGGCGGGATGCTGGCCGGTGGGTCGTTCACGGTCGGCGCGGTGGAGGTCGAGGTGGAGGTCGAGGTGGAGGTGGCGGTGCCCGGAGATGCCGGGACCGGCGAGACCAGGGAGCCGTAGAACGGGGCACCGCCGAAGGCGAAGATGCCACCGTCGGTACCCACCAGCCAGTAGCCACTGTTCCCACCGGTGGGGGCCATGCCGACCACCGGGGCGTCGAGCCGGCTCCCGCCCATCGAACCGACGAACGCCGCGTCGCCGAAGGCGAAGATGCCGCCGTCGGAGGCCACCAGCCAGTAGCCCGACCCTCCCGCCGTCGGGGCCATGCCCACGATCGGCTTGTTCAGGCTCAGGCTGCCGGTGGAGCCGTAGAAGCCGGCGTCGCCGAAGGCGAAGATGCCGCCGTCGGAGGCCACCAACCAGTAGCCCTTGCCGTCGGCGGTGGATGCCATGCCCACGATCGGCTTGTTCAGGCTCAGGCTGCCGGTGGAGCCGTAGAAGCCGGCGTCGCCGAAGGCGAAGATGCCGCCGTCGGAGGCCA
>JBKQTE010000009.1:0-14259 GCA_052143315.1 Acidimicrobiales bacterium
CCCGGCTGAGCCGGGCATCACCGACGCCTCAGGCCTTCTTGCCCAGTATCCTGTTCATCCCGGTGCCGCACACCGGGCACTTGCCCTTGGCGGCTCGCCGGCCGTTGGCCAGCTCGGTCTCCTCCCCTTCGAACTCCCGCTTCTCACGACACTTCACGCAGTAGCCCTCATACGTCGCCATGGCTCCTCCTCGGATCGAAATGGTGGCGGCCCGATGACCGGACGGGTTCGAACGTATCGGCGCCCAGGCAGGAACGGGGGGATGGGGACGCCGGCGCTAGCTCTCAGCTAGCACCGACCGGGGTCCTGCGGTCGGGGTCCGGCCGGCCTCTTCGTCGCCGAGTGTCGACCCCGGTCCCTCGGCCAGCATCCTCGGCACGTCACCCGGGAGGAGCGGAGGGCTGAAGAAGAAGCCCTGAGCGGTGGTGGCGCCCCGCTGGAGCAGGACCCGACTGCGGGGGTCGCCGGAGCCGGTGGCGACACACTCCAGCCCGAGCTGTTCGGCGGTGGAGACGATGGCCGACACCAGCGAGTTGGAAGCGCCCTCGGGCCCCAGTACCTGCACGAAGGAGCGGTCCACCTTGAGGGTGGTGAGCGGGAAGGTGCCGAAGCGCCCGGCCGGCGAGCCGGCCCTGACGGAGGCGTCGAAGGTGACGAGCACCCCCATGTGCCGGAGCGCCTTGAGGTTGACCTCGGCCACCCCCTCATCGCCGCCGGCCACCCTCCGCTGGGCGATCTCGAGCTCGAGGATCGACGGATCGAGGTGGCTGGCAGCCAGAGTGGCGGCGACCGCGGCGCTGAAGTTCGGGTCGTCCAGGTCGCCGGAGGCCACATTGACCGACAGGCGGAGGGCGGGCACGTCCTCGTCGATCCACCGACGGACCTGCCGGCACGCCTCGTCGAGCACCCAGGAATCGAGTCGGCCGATCACGTCGCTGGCCTCGGCCGGAGGGATGAACGCCCCGGGTTCGAGGACGCCGAGGGTGGGGTGGCGCCACCGCACCAGGGCCTCGACCCCCACCACCCGGGTGGTCTCGAGGTCGACGTACGGCTGGTACAGGACGAACAGCTCCCCCCGGTCGAGGGCGTGGTGGAGGGCCACCTCCACGTCGAGGTCCTCGATACTGGCCGGCCCCCCGGCGGCCCCGTCGGAGTACATGGCGAAGGTGTTGCGGCCCTTGGCCTTCGACCGGTACATGGCCTCGTCGGCCTTGGTCAGCAGCTCACCGTACGACTGGCCCTGGTCGGGGGTGGTGGCGATCCCGATCGATCCCGAGGTGCGCACCTCGCGCCCCAGGATGTCGTAGGGCGCGCTGATCGCCTCGAGGCACCGTCTGGCCAGCTGCTCCACCGGCCCGGGATCCGACAGCCCGGGGAGCAGCACGGCGAATTCGTCACCCCCCAGGCGGGCCACGGTGTCCTGTCGCCGGACGGTGTCCACCAGGCGGGACGCCACCTGTCGGATCAGTTCGTCGCCGGCGGTGTGGCCCATGGTGTCGTTCACCGTCTTGAAGCGGTCGAGGTCGACGAAGAAGAGACAGGCCGACTCGCCCACTCGCTTGCCCCGCACCATCTCCTGCTCGACCCGGTCCTCGAGCAGGCGGCGATTGGGCAGTCCGGTGAGGGCGTCGTGCCAGGCCACGTGGGAGATCTGTTCCAGCAGACGGACGTTCTGCAGGGCGGTGACCGCCTGGTCGGCCAGGCCTGACAGGCGCTCGTGGACGTGGGGGCCCCGGACGGTGGCACTGCTCACCTCGCCGATGAAGTTCGCCGCCACCACGCCCAGGAACTCGTCGCCGGCGAACAGGGGAGCCACCACCGAGGCGGCGGTCCCGTGGCGGAGCAGCAGCCCCCCGAGGCGGGTATTGGTGGCCGAACGGTCGAGCACCGCCATGGCCCGGGTGCCGATCATGTGCTCGATCACCGGGGTCTCACCCGAGACGACCAGGACCTCGTGCGCCTCCTCGGGCCACTCGGGTTCGTCGACGACGGCCGGTCCGAATCCGGCGGTCACCGCCCGCACCGACAGCTCCCGACGCTCGGGGCTCCAGAGCATGACCGTCCCGTGGTTGCAGCCGACCACTGCCGGCACGGTGTCGGCCAGCAGCTGGGCGGCGTCGTCGGTGGTGGTCACCCGGGACAGGGCCCCGGAGAACCCCAGCAGTGCCCGGGCGGTGGAGTCGCTGCGCCGGGCGTCCTCCAGCGAGGTCACCACATCGAGGGCGGTGGCGGCGTACCCGGCGTAGAGGGCGAGCATCCGGCGCTCGGACTCGAAGTAGGTGACCCCCCGGGGGTAGACGGCGGCCAGCCGTCCGTACCTCCGGCGGGCGGAGGCGATGTCGACGATCAGCCTCGCCCCACCGTCGTCGTCCGGGTGCTCCTTCCACAGCTCGGTTGCCAGCGACTGGGCCTCGTCCGGATTGAACCCGTGGTGGTGGAGCTGCACGTCGGCGTCGGGCGCGGTGCGCACCACCAGCAGGTAGCGCGAGGCGCTGACCGCCTGGGCGGCCCGATCGGTGATCCGGGTGAGCAGGGTGTCGATCCCGGCCTCTCCCAACAGCTCCGACGCCGTGGAGAACACCCCCTCCAGCCGTTCGTCCATCTGACGGAGCTGGCCGGTCAGCTGGGCGATGCGGGTGTCGGAGTCGATCTGCAGCTCGGTGGGGGCGCCGGGGACTGGCTCGCTCCGCCCCCAGCCCCAACCGGCGGTCAGCCGGTCGCTGGCTTCCGGGCCGTCCACCGGAGGGGGCCCTTCCCAGGCCAGTGAGTAGAGGCAGAACCGGCCGCCACGCGCCTGGCACTCGGACTCGGTGATCGTCGCCGGGGCTCTGCCGAACGGTACGGGCACCTGGGACAGCATGCCCCGGGTGAACTCGCAGAAGTGGGGGTGCCGCTTGACGCCGGGCCGGGTGATCACCTTGACGGTGGCGTGATTGTCGCCGATGTCCACGGCTTGCGAGCTCACCATGGTGGTCACCCGCGACACCGAGTTGACGACGGTGCCCACCATCGCCTCCGGTGACCCGAGGGAGCGGAACTGGGCCTCCACCGCCGTCCCGGCGTACTGGTGGATCATCTCTTCGCCCACGTGGAGGCCGACGGCGCCGTCGCCGGTGACCTGGGCGGCGGCGTGGAAGAGGGTGACCGCCTGGTCGTGCCCGCTGAAGGTGTCCGGCGCCTCGAGCGTGTCGGCCGACCGGAGCTCGCCGGCGATGGCCAGCACCCGTAGCACCCCGGACTCGTCGGCGTGGGCCCGTACGTACCGCACCAGCGCACCGGTGACCGCACCGGAGACGTCCCTGGTCCCGCTCGGTCCGGTCCTCGCCGAGAAGCTGCTCATCGTCGTGCTGCTCATCGCCCGTTGATCCCCTTCTACCCCCACCCTCGGGCCCGCCTCTTCCGATCCTACTCCTTTTCCAAACGCGGAGAGTGGCAACCTTGCCACCGAAGAAGCCGATCGGGGAGACCGCCCGGCCCTCCGGTTGGACCGACGGTACCAGTGCGGCCGCCCGTCGACCCCGGCCGCACGATCACGGTCGTCAGGGGCGGCCGCACTGGATCGGCGACCCCGTAGGCTCGTCCCCATGAGCATCTTCGATCCACCGATCCACTCCCTGGCCGGCGACGAGACGTCGGTGGGCCAGTTTCGCGGCAAGGTCCTGTTGGTGGTCAACGTGGCCTCCAAGTGCGGGCTGACCCCCCAGTACGAGGGGCTCGAGCGGCTGCAGGCCACCTACGGCGGCAGGGGGTTCTCCGTGCTCGGCTTCCCGTGCAACCAGTTCGCCGGTCAGGAGCCGGGCAGCGCCGAGGAGATCGCCACCTTCTGCTCGGCCACCTACGGGGTGACCTTCCCGCTCTTCGAGAAGATCGACGTCAACGGGGACGCCCGCCATCCCATCTACGGGGAGCTGACCGCGGTGGCCGACGACGAGGGAGAAGCCGGGGACGTGCAGTGGAACTTCGAGAAGTTCCTGGTGTCGCCGGAGGGGGAGATCGTCCGCCGCTTCCGCCCCACGGTCGATCCGGAGGCGCCGGAGGTCATCGATGCCATCGAGGCGTTGCTCCCCGCCTGAGTCCCGGACGTCCCGGCCGGTTCGGGGCAGACTGGATCGGAAGGCGAAGCGGAGGGGGGCGGATGACTGAGCAGACTGCCGACAACGCAGCGGTGATCGATCGACTGAACGAGGTGTGGGCGTCCGTGGTCGACGCCTGCCAGCGGCTGCGGGACGAGCAGTGGGATCTGCCCACCGACTGCCCGGGGTGGACGGTGAAGGACCAGCTCTCCCACCTGATCGGGGTGGAGCACATGCTGCTCGACGATCCCGCCCCCGAGCCGATCGCCGACGTCCCGTCCTACGTGCGCAATACGTTCGGCGAGCTGAACGAGGCGTGGGTCGACGCCCGGCGCCGCGCCACCGGTCCCGAGGTGCTCGCCGAGTTCGTGGACACCACCTACCGCCGGCTCGAGGCCCTGCGGGCGATGGCGCCGGAGAAGTTCGACGAAGTGGGATGGAGCCCGGTGGGCCAGGTCCCGTACCGCCAGTTCATGGACACCCGGGTCTTCGACACCTGGGCCCACGAGCAGGACATCCGCCGTGCCCTCGACCGGCCCGGCGGCCGCAACGGAACGGGCGAGGCTCTGGCCATCGACCTGTGCGCCCGGTCCATGGCCTACGTGGTGGGCAAGAAGGTCGGCCCTCCCGACGGAACCTCGGTGCTGTTCGCGGTGACCGGCCTCCTGGGGCGCCACGTGCCGGTGGTGGTCGACGGAGGCCGGGCCCGCGTGGCCACCGACCTGTCGGACGAACCGACCGTCACCCTGACCATGGACCAGGAGACCTTCTGGCGGCTCGGCCTCGGCCGGGTGGCGCCGCTCGACATGCTGGCCTCAGGCCAGGTCGTCGTGGCGGGCGACGTGGTCATCGGTCACCGGGTGCTGGAGTCGATGCCCTTCACCATCTGAGCCGCCGCCCGCCATGCCGTGGCCGCGGCCTGGGTCGACCCCTGATCGGGTCAGGGGCTCGCGGGGTCCGGCGCCCGGTAGACTCACTTACTCGTATGCGAGCGACAGCAGCGCCCGAGGAGGGCAACAAGGTCCGTCTCTCCGTCGAGATCGACGAATCCGAGATCGACGAAGCCCTCGACGGCGTGCTTCGTCGCCTGTCCACCGAGGTCCGGGTGCCCGGGTTCCGGCCCGGGAAGGTGCCGCGGCGGGTCATCGAGGCCCGGATGGGCGGGGCCACCGCGTTGCGGGGCGAGGCGCTGCGCGAGGCGCTGCCCGACTTCTACGCCCGGGCGGTCACCGACACCGAGGTCGACCCCATCGACCGGCCGGAGATCGACATCACCTCGGGCGACGAGTCGGGAGCGGTGTCCTTCGATGCGGTGGTCGAGGTCCGACCGACCGTCTCCATCGCCGGGTACCAGGGGCTGGTGGTCACCCTGCCGGGCATCGAGGTCCCCGAGGAGGAGGTCACCGCCCAGGTGGACCGGCTCCGGGCCACTTCGGGCGAGCTGGACGAGGTCGACCGGCCGATCGCCGAGGGCGACCAGGTCACCATCGACATCACCGGCACCCGCCAGGACGGCGAGGGCGACGACGAGGGCGACGACGAGGACCTGGCCGCCGAGGACTTCCTCTACGAGGTGGGCAGCGGTGGGGTGGTGCCCGAGCTCGACGAACAGCTGATCGGCGCCTCGGCTGGCGACACCTTCACCTTCGAGTCGAGCCCCGAGGGGATCGACTCGAAGGTCTCTTTCACCGTGGTGGTCAAGGACGTGAAGGAGTTGGTGCTGCCCGACCTCACCGACCAGTGGGCCGCCGAGGCCTCCGAGTTCGAGACGGTCGAGGCCCTCACCGAGGACATCACCAACCGGCTGCGCCAGATGCGCATCGTCCAGGCGCAGATGGCCCTGCAGAGCAAGACGGTGGAGGCGCTGGTGGAGCTGGTCACCGACGACATCCCCGAGGTGATGGTGGCCGAGGAGCTGCGCGAGCGCATCCACGACCTGGGGCACCGCCTCGAGCAGCAGGGGATCGGGCTCGGACAGTTCCTGGCGGCCACCGGCCGTGACGAGCAGGAGTTCTTCGACGAGCTCCGGGCCAGCGCCCTCCAGGGCGTGAAGACCGACCTGGCACTGCGGGCCCTGGTCGACCTCGAGTCGATCGAGATCACCGAGGAGGAGCTCGACGAGGAGCTGGCCTCCATGGGCGAGCGGCTCCAGATGAGCGCCGACCAGGTGCGCGAGCAGCTCGAACAGGGTGGTCGACTGGCAGCGGTACGCTCGGACCGGCGCAAGGCCAAGGGTATGCGGTGGCTGCTCGACAACGTCGAGCTGGTCGACGAAGACGGGAAGCCCGTGTCACGGGACGACCTCAAGGTGAACCAGGCAGAGGAGGACGCGCAGTGAGCTTCACGGACGCATCGAGCTCGATGGACGCACAGGCGTACAGCGTGCCGTGGGTGGTCGAGTCGACCAGCCGCGGCGAGCGGAACTACGACCTGTTCTCACGGCTGCTGAAGGACCGGATCATCTTCCTCGGCACCCCGATCAACGACACAGTGGCCAACCTGGTCTGTGCCCAGCTGCTGTTCCTCGAGTCGGAGGAGGCGGACAAGGACATCAACCTCTACATCAACTCGCCCGGCGGCGACATCACCGCCCTCTTCGCCATCTACGACACCGTGAAGTACATCAAGCCGGACCTGTCCACCTTCTGCTTCGGACAGGCGGCGTCGGCGGCGGCGGTCCTGCTGGGTGCCGGCACCCACGGCAAGCGCTTCGCCCTACCGCACGCCCGGATCCTCCTTCACCAGCCCTTCGGCGGCGTGGAGGGACAGGCCAGCGACATCGAGCTCCAGGCCAAGGAGATCCTCCGCATGCGCGACCTGCTCAACGGCATGTTGGCGCGTGACACCGGGCAGAGCCCCGAGAAGGTCTCGAAGGACACCGACCGCGACTTCGTGATGACGGCCGACGAGGCCGTGGCGTACGGGCTGATCGACGAGGTGATCAGCTCGAGGGACCTGCCGGCCATCGAGGCGGTCGGCGCCGCCTAGGGCGTCGGGACGACTGGTGGACGATCGGCCGGCACCGGGCCAGACGCTAGGGTTGGCTACCACACGAGGGAACGCCCACAGCTGGGCGGTCGACACAGTGGTGAACACGGATCACCGGACAGAAGGGCGAGGGGAACCGACGTGGCGAAGTTCGGAGATGGTGGCGATCTGGTGAAGTGCAGCTTCTGCGGCAAGTCCCAGAAGCAGGTGAAGAAGCTGATCGCCGGGCCCGGCGTCTACATCTGTGACGAGTGCATCGAGCTCTGCAACGACATCATCGCCGAGGAGCTGGCCGACACCACCGAGCTCTCCTTCGAGGAGCTTCCCAAGCCCAAGGAGATCTACGAGTTCCTGAACGACTACGTCATCGGCCAGGAGTACGCCAAGAAGATCCTGTCGGTGGCCGTCTACAACCACTACAAGCGGGTCCAGGCCGGCGACCACGGCGCTCACGACAGCGAGGTGGAGCTGTCGAAGTCGAACATCCTGCTGCTGGGCCCGACCGGGTGCGGCAAGACACTGCTGGCCCAGACCCTGGCCCGTATGCTCAACGTGCCCTTCGCCATCGCCGATGCCACCGCCCTGACCGAGGCCGGCTACGTCGGTGAGGACGTCGAGAACATCCTCCTCAAGCTCATCCAGGCCGCCGACTACGACGTCAAGCGGGCGGAGACCGGCATCATCTACATCGACGAGATCGACAAGATCGCCCGGAAGTCGGAGAACCCGTCGATCACCCGGGACGTCTCCGGCGAGGGCGTCCAGCAGGCGCTGCTGAAGATCCTGGAGGGGACCACCGCATCGGTGCCGCCCCAGGGGGGCCGCAAGCACCCCCATCAGGAGTTCATCCAGATCGACACCACCAACATCCTCTTCATCTGCGGCGGCGCCTTCGCCGGCATCGACAAGATCGTCGAGAACCGCATCGGCCGCAAGGGGATCGGGTTCCGAGCCGAGGTGCGCAAGGTCGCCGATCGCGACGACTCCGAGCTGCTCCGCCACGTGCTCCCCGAGGACCTGATGAAGTTCGGCCTCATCCCCGAGTTCATCGGACGCCTGCCGGTGGTGGGCGCCGTCTCACACCTCTACAAGGAGGCGCTGATCCGCATTCTGGTGGAGCCGAAGAACGCCCTGACCCGGCAGTACAAGCGGACGTTCGAGCTCGACCACGTGGAGCTCGAGCTGACCGACGACGCCCTCGAGGCGGTGGCCGAGCAGGCGCTACTCCGGGGCACCGGCGCCCGTGGCCTCCGGGCCATCCTCGAGGAGGTGCTGCTCGAGGTGATGTACGACCTCCCCAGCCGCACCGACGTCTCCAAGTGCGTGGTGGACCGGTCCGTCGTCCTCGACAAGGTGCATCCCACCCTGGTACCGCTGAACAGCCCGCCGGCCAAGGCCACCCGCACCCGCCGGGCCGCCTCCTAGCCGGCTCCGCCGGGGACCGGTCGACCGGGCCGAGGTCCCCCGAGCCCGAGGAACCCGTGACCACGTCGCCCCCCGTGCACTTCGACGACCTCGGCCAGGCGATCGCCTGGCTCGACGGACATGTGAACTTCGAGTCGGTGATGCCGACCCGCCGGGCGTTGCCCACCCTCGACCGGATGCGCGACCTGATGCGGTTGCTGGGCGACCCGCAGGAAGCCTTCCCCTCCATCCATCTGACCGGGACCAACGGCAAGGGGTCGACGGCCGCCATGGCCACCGCCCTCCTCGGGGCCCAGGGCCTCACCGTGGGTACCTACACCAGCCCCAACCTGAGCCGGGTCAACGAGCGCCTGTCGCGCAACGGCGAGCCGATCGACGACGAGTCGTTCCTCGAGGTGCTCCAGACCCTGGCCCGGGTGGAGCCGATGATGGAGGATGCGCCGACCCGGTTCGAGCTGCTGACGGCAGCCGCCCTCCTCTGGTTCGCCGACGAGGCGGTCGACGTGGCGGTCGTCGAGGTAGGCCTGGGCGGCCGGTGGGACTGCACCAACGTGGTCGACGGCGACGTGGCGGTGATCACCAACGTGAGCTTCGACCATACGGAGGTCCTCGGGCCCACCCTGGAGGACATCGCCACCGACAAGGCGGGCATCTTCAAGGAGGGAAGCCGGGTGATCATCGGGGAGACCGACCCGACCCTGGTCGCCCTGCTCCGCGACCGGGCAGTGCAGGCCGGTGCCGCCGAGGTGTGGGTGCGCGGCGAGGAGTTCGGGTGCACCGCCAACCGGGTGGCGGTGGGCGGCCGACTCGTCGACGTCCGGACCCCGGGCGGTGCCTACGGCGAGGTTCTGGTGCCCCTGCACGGGGCCCACCAGGGCGACAACGCCGCCTGCGCCCTGGCCGCTGTCGAGGCCTTCTTCGGGGCACCCCTGCACGAGGACGTGGTGGAGGACGCCTTTGCCCACGTGCGGGTGCCCGGCCGGCTCGAGGTGATCGGGCGACACCCCCTGGTGGTGGTGGATGGGGCCCACAACGTGGCGGGGATGATCACCCTGGCCCGTTCGTTGATCGAGGAGTTCGCCGCCGAGGGGGAGGCGGTAGCGGTGGTGGGGCTGCTCTCGGGTCGCGATCCGTCGGCCATGCTCGACGCCCTGCTGACCGCCGGCATCCGGACGGTGGTGGCGTGCGCCCCCGACTCGCCCCGGGCCATGCCGGCCGCGGTGGTGGCCGAAGCGGCGGCCGGGCTGGGCATGGAGGTGACGGTGGCCACCAGCCCGGCGGAGGCGCTGACGGTGGCCGTCGCCCAGGCCGGCCCCGACGGACGCGTTGTGGTGTGCGGCTCGCTCTACGTGGTGGCCGACGCCAGGGCGGCGTTGCTGGACGACGATGTGCGGCGGCCCGGCCAGGTCTGACACCCCACCCGGGTTCGGCTAGCCTGCCCCGCTCGTGGGAAGAACTCTCGTCATCTGCAAGCCCGACGCCGTCGAACGCGGCCTCTCGGGCGAGATCATCGGCCGTCTCGAGCGGAAGGGCCTGCGCCTGGCGGCGGCGGAGCTGCGGCCCATCTCCGCCGAGGAGGCCGAGCGCCACTACGCCGAGCACCGCGGCAAGCCGTTCTACGGCGAGCTGGTCTCCTTCATCACCCGGTCCCCGGCCCTGATCATGGTGGTCGAGGGCCCCGACGACGTCTTCAAGGTGGTGCGCACCCTGATGGGAGCCACCAACCCGGTGGAGGCGGCCCCGGGGACGATCCGCGGCGACCTGGCCCTGGAGATGGGCGAGAACCTGGTCCACGGCTCCGACTCGACCGAGTCGGCGACCAGGGAGATCGGGATCTTCTTCCCCGGGCTGGGCTGACCGGAGACACCGGCCCCGGCGGCGCCCCCACCGCTGTCCCGGTCTCGGGGTGCACCGGCGGACGTGGCGGCGGCGGGGACAACCTTGTGCCCCCCGGCTCCTTCCCGTAACGTTGTGGGTGAATGGCGCGTAGACTGGGACCACAACCAAACGGAACGCAGGTGTGGTCCAACGCACGCACGCAGTCCCGACCGACCACTGACGGAGGGTTGCATCCCTGATGCGCGACAACGGTTTTTCCCTGTTAGGCCGAGACATGGCCGTCGACCTTGGCACTGCCAACACCCTGGTCTACGTGCGAGGGCGGGGCATCGTGCTCAACGAGCCCTCGGTGGTGGCCGTCAACGTCAAGGACGGCCGTCCGCTGGCGGTGGGGGCCGAGGCCAAGCGGATGATCGGCCGGACCCCGAGCCACATCCAGGCCATCCGCCCGCTGAAGGACGGGGTCATCGCCGACTTCGAGATCTGCGAAAAGATGCTCCGGTACTTCATCCACCGGGTGCATCAGCGTCGTTTCGCCAAGCCCCGCATGGTGATCTGCGTGCCCTCGGGCATCACCGGCGTCGAGCAGCGGGCGGTCATGGAGGCCGCCGAGTACGCCGGTGCCCGCAAGGCCTACATCATCGAGGAGCCGATGGCGGCCGCCATCGGTGCCGGGCTCCCGGTGCACGAGCCGACCGGCAACATGGTGGTGGACATCGGCGGTGGGACCACCGAGGTGGCGGTCATCTCGCTGGGTGGCATCGTCACCAGTCAGTCGATCCGCATCGGTGGGGACGAGCTCGACGAAGCCATCGTCTCCTTCGTCAAGAAGGAGTACAGCCTAGCCCTCGGTGAGCGCACCGCCGAGGAGATCAAGATCGCCCTGGGCTCGGCCTTCGAGCTCGAGGAGGAGCTCCACGCCGAGATCCGCGGCCGCGACCTGGTCACCGGCCTGCCGAAGACCGTGGTCATCTCCACCCAGGAGATCCGCAAGGCCATCGACGAGCCGGTGTCGGCCATCGTGGACGCCGTCAAGGTCACCCTGGACCGGACGCCTCCGGAGCTGGCCGCCGACATCATGGAGCAGGGCATCGTCCTGACCGGCGGTGGGGCACTGCTGCACGGCCTGGACAGCCGCCTCACCCAGGAGACCGGCATGCCGATCGTGGTGGCCCGCGATCCGCTGAACTGCGTGGCCATCGGCAGCGGGCAGTGCCTCGAGGAGTTCGAGGCCCTGAAGCAGGTGCTCATCACGTCGTCAGCTCGCTGACCGACCGGGGGCGCATCCGGTGGCGAAGCCGCGGCGCTCACGCCGCCCCCGGACGACATTGATCCTCCTGGTCCTGGCTTCGGTCATCATCATCACCCTCGACGCCCGGGGCGGCCTGGACCGGATCACCTCCGGGGTCAAGTCGGTGGCCACCGACGCCTTCTCGCCGGTCCGCTCGGCGGTCGACGACGTCGTCGAGCCCATCGGCAGCTTCCTGGCCGGCTCCGTCCACTACGGGGCGGTCCGCCAACAGAACCAGAAGCTCCAGAACGAGATCAACCAGCTGAAGTCCGAAGACCAGCAGGCCCAGCAGATGGAGCAGCAGCTGCAGCAGATCACCTCACTCCTCCACCTCTCCTTCATCGGCAACCTGACCACGGTGCCGGCCGAGGTGATCGACTACAACTCCAGCAACTTCGCCGCCACCATCCAGATCAGCGTCGGCCGTGACGACGGCGTCCAGCTCAACATGCCGGTGGTCACCGGCGGCGGGTTGGTCGGCCAGGTGGTGCAGGTGGCCCACCACAGCGCCACTGTTCGCCTGATCACCGACGGCGCCTCCACGGTGGGGGTGCTCTACGGCACCCCGGGGTTGTTCGCCGCCGCCAACGGACAGGGGGCCGGCAAGCTGCTCTCGGTCGACCTGGTGCCCTCGGGGACCCCGTTGAGCCCCGGTGAGCTGTTCACCACCAGCGGGCTGAACGGTGCGGCGTTCCCGGCCTCCATCCCGGTGGGATACGTGGTGGAGGCGAAGACCGGGCTCACCGCCTCCCAGGAGACGGTCACCCTTCGGCCCTCGGTCGACCTCACCCGGCTCCGGTACGTGTCGGTGGTGTTGTGGGGGCCCTCCTCCTCGTGACCGTCCGCCACGCCGCCCGGGTCATCCTCACCGTCTTCCTCTTCGTCACCGTCCAGCAGACCCTGGTCCTCGACATCCGCATCGGCGGCGTCCACCCCGACATCATGGTGCTGTTGCCCATGGCGGCCGGCCTGGTCGGGGGTCCGGGACGGGGCGCCACCATGGGCTTCGGGGCCGGCCTGGCCGCCGATCTCTTCCTCCCCACCCCCTTCGGGCTCTCGGCCCTGGTGGGCTGCCTGGTCGGGTTCGGCGTGGGCCTGGCCACAGTGGCCCTCGACCGGTCGTCGTGGTGGCTGCCCACCGTGGCCGCCCTGGCGTCGAGCGCCGCCTACGAGGTCGCCTACGCCGTGTTCGGGTCGGTGCTCGGCGAGCCCCAGATGCTCCACGTCGACCTGGTCCGGATCGTGGTGCTGGTGTCGGTGGTCAACGCCCTGCTGGCCGTGCCGGCCACCCGCCTGGTGGGGTGGGCCCTCCCCGAGGCGTCGACCGAGGGGATGCCCACGTCGACCTCGCTCCTCGGTATGCGGTGAGCGGCCCGGGGGGGCGCGCACTTCCGGCGACGTTCCGTTGTCATGATGGAGCCCGGTGAAGCGCTCCCTCCGCCATCCCTTCCGGAACCCCCGGTACATGCGTCCCGAGCGCGACCGCACGGCTCGCCGGAAGGCCCCACGCCAGCCCAAGCTCCACCAGAACCGCTTCTCGGTGGAGAGCGTCCTCGACGCGCCCGACTCCACCGCCGCCCGGCCGAACCTGCGCCTGCGAGTGGCTGGCATCGCGGTGCTGGCTCTGTTCGGCATACTGGTCCTGCGCCTGTGGACGCTGCAGGTGTTACAGGCCCCGGCCGCCGCCCAGGCGGTGGCGGCCAACCAGATCCGGGCGGTGTCCGTCCAGCCCACCCGGGGCCTGATCCTTGACCGGTACGGCAACCCGCTGGTGGACAACGTGGCGGTCAACACCATCACCCTGTCCCGCAGCGCCGCCGCCCAGTACCCGTCGGTGGTCGGCCGCCTGGCGGCGCTGATCGGCGAGACCCCCGCCCAGGTGCAGGCCGCCATCGCCGACAACCGGAACAGCGTCTACGAGCCGGTCCCGGTGCTCCCCAAGGCCGCCCCCACCCAGATCCTGTACATCAAGGAGCACCCGAGCGAGTTCCCCGGGGTGTCGACCTCGACCACCACGGAGCGGAACTACCCGCAGCTCCAGTACCCCAATGCCGGCGGCTACCCGGCGGCCCAGACGCTCGGCTACGTGGGCTCCATCAACGCCGCCGAGCTGGCGTCCCGCGCCTCCCAGGGCTACCAGGAGGGCGACCCCTTCGGGCAGAGCGGGCTCGAGTACCAGTACGAGACGGACCTGCACGGTACTCCGGGCACCCAGCAGCTGGAGGTGGACTCGAAGGGCCAGGTGGTCGGCAGCTCGGTGACCAAGGCGGCCACCCCGGGCGACAACATCGTCACCAACCTCGACACCCCGCTCCAGCAGGAGGCGGACAACGCCCTGGCCAGCCAGATCCTGAGTCTCCGGAAGACCTACGACGACCAGTGCAATAACAACGCCGGCTGCTATCCGGCAGCCACCGGCGGGGCGGTGGTGGTGATGGACCCCCGCACCGGTGCCGTGCTGGCCCTGTCCTCCTATCCCAGCTACAACCCCTCGGTGTGGGTGGGGGGGATCTCCGACGCCGAGTACGCCAGCCTGTCGGCGACGGCAAACAACGATCCGCTGCTCAACCGGGTGATCCAGGGCACCTACACCCCGGGCTCGACGTTCAAGCTGAACACCGCCACCGCTGCCCTCCAGACGGG
>JBKQTE010000010.1:0-11256 GCA_052143315.1 Acidimicrobiales bacterium
GCTTCCTCCTCGGCCGAGGTCTTGCTGCGTCGAAGGCCTTCGAGGCGTTCGGTCAGTTCATCATGCGTGGACCGGAAGACGCCCTCCGGCAGACGACCTTCGATGTAGTGATCTCTCGCCAGACGACTCAGGTTCGCTTCCGTTTCGACGATGTCCGCCTCGATCTCCGACACCGACCTCCCGTCTTGCTTCACTGGCCGGAGCCGAACTCCAGACATGAAGTTGAAGAACTCGTCGGTGACGAACTTCTCAGTGCTGGCCTTCGACGCTGCCAGTCCTCCGCACGCATCGCTTCCTGGGCGTGGGCTGCACGTGTATCGGTCAAGTGCCTTCCGTCCCGCCGGGTTGCCGAAATGGGCACCCATGTTCTGCCCACAACGCGCGCACTGGACAAGGCCGCTCAGGAGGTGCCTCTTCGTGTTGATCCCTCCATTTCTCCCGGGGCGCGCATCGATCACCGCCCTCACTTTCATCCAGCGCTCCTGACTGATGATCGGATCCCAGGCGCCCTCGATGATCTCGCCACGGTGGATCCTCAGCGCGGCGATCCTCGGCGAGCTGACCATCTGTCTTACCGTGGCACCAGTCCACTCGTTATTGGCTGTGGTGCGAAGTCCCGCACTGTTCAGGTCGTAGGCCACCTGGCGCAGTGACGTCCCACCGATGATCTCGCTGACAACCGACCGGACTACCGCAGCCTCTTCTTCGTTGATCGCCTCCCGAGCGTGCTCCCGAGCCTCCCGGGTGTCCGCAGACGGCTTGATGCCGTAGCCGAACTGGCGCTTGCCGCCTGTGTGCATCCGCCCTCGGTCGGCCTTGATCTTCTGGGCAGACTTCACCCTCACCGATGTCTGCTCGGACTCCATCTGCGCCAGAGCGGCGATCATCGTGAAGATCAGCTTCCCTCCGGGAGACCTCGTGTCCAAGTTCATGTCGACCACGACGAGACCACAGTTGTGTGCATCGAGCAGATCAGACAGATCCAGTAGGTCGGCCACCCGACGACCGAGGCGTGTCAGCGAGTACGCCATCACTACATCAACTTCACCTCGTCGCACGGACTCCTTCAGCGCCTCCCAACCTGGGCGCTTCGCCTGGGGGTTCCACGCCGAAGCGCCGCGGTCGGTGAACACCTGCTCGATGACCGCGTCCCCCCTCACCTCGGCCAGTTGCCGACAGAGGATCTCTTGTCGGTCGGGCGACCAGGAGTCGCTGTCTGGGTCCCGGCTGATCCGGGTGTAGATGGCAGCCCTCATGCACCTCATCCTACTCTCTACTGCCACTGCTGAATACTGACCTTGGTCACCACGCCCTGGTGGTAGAGCACGAACGGGTCGTAGGCGAACGAGCCGCCCAGGAGGTCGCGGCCGATCAGCGCCCCCTCGTGGCCCATCCCCGCCTCGGTGGCCAGGGGGTAGGCGACGCACAGATGCCGGGTGGTGGCAACGTGAGCCGGCACTCGCGGCACCGTCGCCGTCATGACAGACCCCGACCCAGCGGCAGCGTGCAGGCGAAGGCCACGTCCTGCTCGCCGTAGAGTCGGCGGAGCTCCATGCGCGCCTGGCCGGCGGCCTGCTCCACGGCGGCGCATCCCTGGCGCAGCTCGTCGGGATCGTCGGCGGTGACGGTGACGTAGCCGGAGAACCGGTACTGGGCGTGACCGTCGGCCAGCTCGGCGTCGCGGTGCTCGACCCCTTCCTTCTCACGCACCTGCCGGGCGGTGACCAGGAAGCCGCCACGCCGCCGCAGCTCGCCGTCGGCGATGTCGGCGGTCCGCGCCTGGGCCACCTGACGGGCGGCCCGGGTGGGGCTCATCGGCTCCATCACCAGGGAGATGGAGCGACGGAGCGGGGAGAAGAGCAGGGGGCCGAGGAAGTCGGGGGTGACGTCGACCCTGGGCCATTCGGCGATCCAGTAGGTGGCGTGCCAGGTGGCATCGGTGTGGACGGCGTCCCACTCGGACGCCACCGCCATCGGCCAGGGCCAGCCGGTCGACGGACCGTCGCCGCCGGTGCCGTCGCCGTCCGTCCCCCCGACGGCAGCCATGGGTGCCGACGACTGGCGGAACACCGTGGCCAGGGCCCCCGGCCCCAGAATGCCCTCCACGGTGGCGTCGGCGTCCTCGAGGAGCCGCTGCAGGGCGACGGCCTCGCGGAGCAGTACCGCCCCCGTTCCCCGATCCCCCCCGCCTGAGGCCCGGATGGCCCTCGACGAATGGGCGGTGTGAACCGACACGGCCAGCAGCACCCGGTGCCGGCGCGTCACCGGGGCGGAGTGATCCACCAACGAGGCGTAGGAGCGTCCGGGGGCGGTATCGACGCCGAGCACCGCCCGGTCGCGCTGGTGGGTGCGGGTGGCAGTGCCGTCGTCGGGCAGGCACGACTCGACCCACTGGACCCGGTGGACATCGGAGCCCTCCCGGGCCAGTGCGGCCAGCACCCTGGCCCACCCTCCGAGCCGGGCGTCCTGGTCGTCCGGTCCGAGGAGGGCGAAGCTGTGGCCGCGGACGGCGAGGACGGCGGTGGCCGTGCGGGAGCGCCCGTCCATCACCACGCCGGCGGCCGGCGATCCAGCCTGGTCGGACAGCGCGCACGACGCGATCCGGAGGCTATCGAACACGCCGGAGGCGGATCCTTCCCACCACCGGCAGGCACTCCGGGCCGACGCCGCACCGGACCGATGCGCGCCCGCCCCGTCGGGCCCGCTCACCACCAGCTGGCCGCGGCCAGGGACCGGCGCCGACTGGACCCGCCCGGTCCGGACCGTCGTCACGAGCCACCGCACTGCCAACGGCAGCCACTGGTCACCGGTGCGCCCGCCCACCGGCCAGCACGCCCCCGCCACGCCAGCGCCGACTGCTCCCACGGCGATCAGCACCCCGGGGACCGACGGGTAGGCGCGGAGTGCGAGCACTCCGACGACCAGGCCGGCGGCCACCGATCCGATCTGGCCGCCCCGCCAGCCGGCGATGAGCCCGCGGCGCTCGAGCGGCCCGAACCGGTACCGCACCCGCTCGGGACCGCTGCCTGGATCAGCCACCTTGCGGATCCGCTCCGGGCGTGGCGCCGTCTCCGTGGCGAAGGGCCTCAGCCCCGACCACGCGCACCGAGTCCGACCGGGCTCCCGTCGGGACGGCGGCCGGGTCCAGCAGGGTCCCGTCGGGAGCGAACCCGTCCTCTCGAAGGGAAGCCTCCCAGGCCTCCCGGGCCCCAGGGGTGATCGGAAAGCGAGGGGTGTTCGCCCCCGGGGCGCTGATGCTCCCGACACCGGTCCGCTCGACCGAGGAGGGACCGAGGTCCGGCGCCGGTGGCCGGCGGTCGCCCGGCACACCCGCTCCCCCGGTCGACGGCCCACCTCCACCGGAGCGGAGGGCGGGCCCCGCCGACGACATGGCGGCGGTGGCCGCCGGGCCGGCGCCGCCTCCGCCGGAGGCCAGGGCCATCCCGACCTCGCCGGACCCGCCGGACCCACCAGTCGAGAGTCGCATGGCCGTCTCGGCCAGGCTCCGGGCCGGAGCCGCCGCCGACTGGACCGTGCGGCGGCCCACCCCTTCGAGATGGCCGACCGCACCGGCCTCGAGCATCGGGAGCAGGCGGAAGAGCGCCCAAGGAGCCGCGGCGGCCAGGGCCAACAGGGCCGCTCCTCCCAGCACGTCGGCGAAGCCGTGGCCGGCGGAGCCCCCCGGCTGGGCGCCGGTGCCGGCGGCCAGGGCGCCGACCGCCAGGCTCAGCACCGACACGATGACGAGCTTGCCCAGGACGAGGGCGGCCAGGGTGTCGACCAGCCTGCGGCACCAGTGGGCGACGGCCGGCCACGCCAGGCTGGCCAGGGCCAGCGGCAGGAAGAGCACGGCCACGTACACCGCAGCCGCCCGGACGAGCAGCTCGACCCAGAGGAGGAAGGCGCCGACCACCACGGCCAGGCTCCCGAGCAGGACGATGAAGGTGGGGGTGCCGGGGGTCGCGCCGGTGACCGGGTTGTCGAGGACGGCGATCACCGAGTCGAAGAAGTGGCCGCTGTCGATGCCGGCCCCCTGCGCCACTGCCGAGCTCATCGAGTCGGTCAGGGCCAGCCCGAGCTGGACCAGCTGCACGGCCACCGCGGTGAGGAGGATAGCGAGGGGTACGTTCACCACCACCGACCGGACCAGCATCGAGGCGTTCTGGCGGTGCACGGCCTGGATGACCCCGGCCAGCAGCAGCGGCACGACCACCACGCCGGCCAGACCGGCCATGGTCCGGTAGTGGGCGGCGAACCACGACGCCCCGAGGTCGACGGAGGTGGTGGTGGCCAGGAACCCACCGATCTGCCCGAGCAGCCAGACCGCTCCGGCCGACACCCAGCCGGCGACGGCGTCGAGCACGCTGTCGGCACTGAGCCCGGCCAGCTGGGACGCCGCCGCCCCGACGGCGCCGGTCAGGCCGGCGGTCGCCCGGCACACCGGGGCCACGCCGGCACCGCCGAGAGCGGCGGCGACCGGGGGGCACGATGCGGCGGGGACGACCGGCAGGGCCGCAGCCAGGGAGGCCACCTCAGTGGACCCCCTGTCCGGCCTTGAAGAAGAAGTTCACGATGGCCGGCCCGGCGCCGATGAGCAGGGCGGCCAGGGCCGAGATGAGCACCGCCCGGCGACCGACGAAGGTCTGTTGGTAGTTCTGCCCGTGGGAGCCGAGTGCCCAGGCGGCCGCACCGATCACCAGCCCCACCAGCGACAGGGCCAGCGCCCATCCGCCCAGGCCGTTCATCAACTTCTGGAGGACGTCGCCGCCGGGTAGTGACGAGGTGTCCGGATCGAGGGTGACGTCGGCGGCGCGGGCGATCAGCGTCCGGGCCAGGCCGGCGTGGATGGTGAGGAACGGTCGAGCGGCGAGGGCCGACGGGACGTCGGCCGGGCGCCGGGGGCCGGCGTGGAGGAGGTGGAGGAGCATGCGACCACGGTAGAGCGACAACTTCCGCGATTCAATACGTTTCCTGATATTTCATGTCTTCTAGTTACATACCCAAGCCCCTCGGCCAGCCCGTCCACCGTCGGTGCGGGGTTGTGGCGCCGCCGTCGGCCCCGATCCGGGGCCCCCGAGGGAAGAACACGACGGCACTCCCAGGCCTGCCATGCTGGGGACGTGAAGCCGTACGTCATCGGGTACATCGTGATCGGGGTGGTAGCCGTCCTGGCCGTGCTGATCGCCGCCCGCCTGGGACGCCGGGCCGGGCGCCGCAGCCTGCAGCAACGGCTCACCGCCCTGTCCAACCGGTTGGGAGTCCAACCCCCCGACGAGGGAGGTGTCGAGCCGATCCTCAGCCACCTGGAGAAGGTGACCGGCGAGGCGGCCGAGGCGGTACAGGAGGCCAGCTCGGACGCCATCCGGCTGCGGCGAGCGCTCGACACCCTGCCCCAGGGGGTCATCGTCTGCGACGAGAACGGCGAGGTCGCCTTCCGCAACGCCCGGGCCGTCGCCCTCATGAACAACCGTCACGGCGACGCCCTGGCCGCCCAGGCGGTGACCGAGCTACTCGAAAACGCCTGGCACGACGGCTCGGCCGAGCGCACCCTCGATCTCTACGGTCCGCCCCGCCAGACGCTCACCGTCCGCACCCGGCTGATCGACGACGGTCGGCGCCCCCTGGGGGTCATCGCCATCATCGAGGACGTGTCCGAGCGTCGCCGGCTCGAGGAGATCCGGCGCGACTTCGTGGCCAACGTCAGCCACGAGCTGAAGACGCCGATGGGCGCGCTCGGGCTGCTGGCCGAGACGCTCACCGTGGAGCCGGACCCGGTGGTGGCCCAGCGGCTGGCCTCGCGCATCCACACCGAGGCCTTCCGGGTCAGCCGGATCATCGACGACCTCCTCGACCTCAGCCGCATCGAGTCGGAGGAGACGCCCCCCCGGGAACCGATCTACATCAACCTGGTGATGGCCGAGGCGGTGGAGCGGGTCCGGTCCGCCGCCGAGCAGCGCCGCATTACCATCGAGCTCTGTGAGCCCGATCCGCCGATCTACGTCATCGGGGACCGGCGCCAGCTGGTCTCGGCCATCCACAGCCTGCTCGAGAACGCGGTGAGCTTCTCCTACGAGGAGTCGGTGGTGCGGGTGGCCGGCAGCCAGGACGACGGCGACGTGAAGTTGGCAATCACCGACACCGGGGTGGGTATCCCGGCACGCGACCTCGACCGCATCTTCGAGCGCTTCTACCGGGTGGACCACGGGCGGAGCCGCGAGACCGGCGGCACCGGGCTCGGCCTCTCCATCGTCCGCCACGTGGCCAGCAACCACCAGGGCCGGGTGGAGGTCGACTCCCGCGAGGGCGAGGGCTCCACCTTCACCCTGGTGCTGCCGCCGCCGCCCGAGTTCACGGCCTGATCGACGTTCCCGTGCCCACCGACCCATCCCATACCAAGGTGCTGCTGGCCGAGGACGAGGAGTCGTTCGTCGACGCCCTGGTCATCGGCCTGGGCCGCGAGGGATTCGACGTCACCGTGGCCCGCGACGGCAGCGAGGCCCTCCGGCTCTTCGACCAGGTGGCACCCGATCTGATCCTGCTCGACCTGATGCTGCCCAAGCTGTCGGGCATCGACGTGTGCCGCTCCATCCGCTCCCGGTCCTCGGTCCCCATCATCATGGTGACCGCCAAGGGCACCGAGATCGACACCGTGGTGGGACTGGAGGTGGGGGCCGACGACTACGTGGCCAAACCGTACCGGCTGCGCGAGCTGGTGGCCCGGATGCGGGCGGTGCTGCGGCGCACCTCGGCGGGCTCCCCCTCTTCGGTGGGGGCGTCAGTCGTCACGGCCGGCTCAGTCTCAGCCACCGGCTCAGCCACCGGCTCGGGCGGCAGCTCGGGCGGCAGCTCCGACTCCGGCGCCGGGACGCCGGTCGACGGTGACCGGACGGCTTCCTCGCGGGGTGTCCTGGAGGCCGGGGGGATCCAGGTGGACCCCGACCGCCACCTGGTCTTCGTCCGGGGCGAGGACGTACACCTCCGCCGGAAGGAGTTCGAGCTGCTGTCACTGTTGATGGAGAACACCGGCCGCGTCCTCACTCGCGACGTCCTCATCGACCGGATCTGGGGATCCGACTACTACGGCGACACCAAGACGCTCGACGTGCACATCAAGCGACTCCGCACCCACGTCGAGGAGGACCCCTCATCACCCCGGCTGATCACCACCATCCGGGGTGTCGGTTACCGCTTCGACGCCCCCGAAGACTGAGGACCTCCGTCGTCGGGTCCCCCCGGTGGATCGGAACTTCTCCGCTGAGTGAGCTCCGAAGTTGTGTCACATGTGACACAACTTGAAGAACGAAGTGCCGGGGCGGGCTACACCCGGCGAGTACCCGCACCCCGCACCCCGTGCCCCGTGCCTCAGCCACCACCGGGTCCCGGAATGACCCCTTCGCCCCGTAGGTAGGGCCGGAGGACCGAGGGGAGCACGATCGACCCATCGGGCTGGCGGCCGGTCTCCACGAGTGCCGCCCAGATCCGCGCCCAGGCCAGGGCGGAGCCGTTCAGGGTGTGGACGAAGGCGGGGGTGCCGCCGCCCACCGGGCGGTACCGGATGTTGCCCCGGCGGGACTGGTAGTCGCGGAACCAGCTGACCGAGGAGACCTCGAGCCACAGGTCGACCCCGGGGGAGTAGACCTCGAGGTCGAAGGTGCGGGCCGCCGAGTTGCCGATATCGCCGGTGCACAGGTCGAGGACCCGGTAGTGGAGGCCCAGCTGGCGGAGCATCTCCTCCACCCGGGCCACCATGTCCTCCAGCAGCGCCGGGGACTGCTCGGGGGTGGCGTAAGCGAAGATCTCCACCTTGTCGAACTCGTGGACCCGGAGCAGGCCCCGGGTGTCGCGTCCGGCCGCCCCGGCCTCCCGGCGGAAGCAGGCGGTGGCGGCGGTCAGGCACATCGGCAGCTGGTCCTCGTCGAGGACGTCCCCCCGCATCATGGAGGTGAGGGGCACTTCGGCGGTGGGGATGGCCCACAGGTCGTCACGCTCCAGGTGGTAGGCGTCGTCGGCGAACTTCGGCAGCTGGCCGGTGGCCACCATCGTCTCGGTCTTGACCAACGTGGGCGGCCGGATCTCCTCGAACACGTCGGCGTGGTAGTCGAGGGCGTAGGAGGTGAGCGCCCGGAGCAGCCGGGCGCCGAACCCCCGGAAGAGCGGGAACATCGAACCGGAGAGCTTGGCCCCCCGCTCCATGTCCAACAGGTCGAGCTCGGTACCGATGTCCCAGTGGGGGACCCGCTGCGCCTCGGCGTAGGCGGGCGCCACCTCGGGCCAGGTGCGCACCACCACGTTGTCCTCCGGGCCGGCGCCGTCGGGGGCGTCCTCGGCCGGCAGGTTGGGGAGGAAGAGGAGGGCCTGGCGCACCTCCTCCTGGGCCCGGTCGGCCACCTGGTCGAGCGCCTTCTCCTCCTCGCCGACCGCCCGGCTGCGGGCGGTGAGCTCCTCGGCCGCCGCCGGGTCCCCCGACCGGCGGGCCTCCCCCACCTGCTTGGAGAGGGCCTTCACCTCGGCCCGGAGGTCGTCCCGCCGCCCCACCGCCTGGCGGGCGGCGGCGTCGAGGTCGGACAGGCGGTCGACCTCCGAGGGATCCACCCCGCGGCGTCCCAGGGCGGTCTTGACCGCCTCGGCATCGTCTCGCACCAACCGGATATCGATCATGAGTTCATCACGGTAGCGTGACGGCCCGTGGAGAACGCACTCGAGCCCCGGGCCGACGCCGTCGTCTGCGACGAGCTGGTCGTGCGGTACGGGGACACGGTGGCGGTCGACAACCTGTCCTTCCGGGCCGGCGCCGGCCAGGTCGTCGCCCTGCTGGGGCCCAACGGCGCCGGCAAGACCAGCACCGTCGAGACCCTCGAGGGCTACCGGCACGCCTCGGCCGGCTCGGTCCGGGTGCTCGGCCTCGACCCGCGGTCCGACCACGCCGCCCTGGTGCCCCGGATCGGGGTGATGCTCCAGCGGGGCGGGGTGTACCCCACCCTGGGGTCGGCCCAGGTGCTCCACCTGTTCGCCCGCTACTACGACGACGCCGAGGACCCCGACGCCCTGCTGGAGCTGGTCGGCCTGGGCGACGTGCGGTCCACCCCGTGGCGGCGGCTCTCCGGCGGCGAGCAGCAGCGGCTGTCGCTGGCCCTGGCCCTGGTGGGCAAGCCCAGGGTGGTCTTCCTCGACGAGCCCACCGCCGGGGTCGACCCCGAGGGCCGGACCATCGTGCGGGGGATCGTCGGCGACCTGCGCCACCAGGGGGTGTGCGTGGTGCTCACCACCCACGAGCTGGCCGAGGCGGAGCGGCTGGCCGACCGGGTGATCATCATCGACCACGGCCGGAAGCTGGCCGAGGACTCCCCGGCCGGACTGGCCGCCGGCACCGCCGACGGCTCCATCCGGTTCTCCACCGACGCCGGCCTCGACACCGGGGCGATGGCCGCCGCCCTGGGCGACGGGACCACGGTGGACGAGGAGCGCCCCGGGCAGTACCGCCTGCGACCGGCGCCAAGGCTCGCCACCCCCGAGGTGGTGGCGGCGCTGGCCGGGTGGCTGGCCTCCCAGGGGCTGGCCCTCGGCGACCTGCGGACCGGTCAGTCGCTGGAGGAGGCCTACCTGGCCATCACCGGGTCCCGGGGCGCGACGGCGCCACCCGCCGGGCCGACGGGTGGAGGCGGAGGGCGGCGCCGACGCGGCCGCCACCGCCGGACTCGGCGCTGATGCGCCCACTGGCCGCCCAGCTCCGGGCCGAGGTGATCATGCTCTTCACCAACGGCGAGACCCTCTTCCTGACCCTGGGGATCCCGGTGCTGTTTCTGCTGTTCTTCTCCGGGGTCCACGTGCTGCCCACCGGGACCAAGCACCCGGTCGACTTCCTGGTGCCGGGCATCCTGGCCCTGGCGGTCATGTCCACGGCCATGACCGCCCTGGGGATCGGCACCGGGTTCGAGCGCGGCTACGGCGTGCTGAAGCGGCTGGGGGCCACCCCCCTCGGGCGCCCCCGGCTCCTGGCAGCGAAGATCATCGCCATCATCGGGGTGGAGCTGGTTCAGGCCGCCGTGCTGGTGGCGGTGGGGTACGCCCTGGGCTGGAACCCGGGGGGACCCTCGGGGGGCGCCTGTGTGGGCCAGGCCATCGGCGCCATGGTGCTCGGCACGGTGGCCTTCGGCGGCATCGGCCTGCTGCTGGCCGGCGCGCTGAAGCCGCTGGTCAACCTGGCCGTGGTCAACACCCTCTTCGTGGTGCTGCTGCTGCTCGGCGGGATGCTCATCCCGCTGGACAAGCTCCCCACCTGGCTGGCCGACGTGGCCAAGGTGCTGCCGGCCTCGGCCCTGGCCGACGCCCTCCACGACACCCTGGGGAACGGGGTGGGGGCCACCGGGCGGGACTGGCTGGTGCTGGCGGTGTGGGCCGTCGCCGCCCCGGTGGCCGCCGGGCTGACCTTCCGCTGGGAGTAGGACCCCGGCTCAGCCGGCCGAGCCGGCCAGCCGGTGGAGCCAGGAGCTGAGCACCGGGCCGGAGACCTGGCCCAGCACGTGGCCGACGACCACCCCCTGCTCGTTGATGAAGTAGGTGTTGGGCTCCGAGTTCAGGCCGTAGAGGACCGAGGTCACCCGCAGGGTCCGGTCGGCCCCAACCGGGTAGGTGACCCCGGCCTGCTGGCTGAAGGTCACCGCCTCGGCGGTGATGTCGGCCACGTCCACCCCCACGAACTGGACCGGCGAGCCCTTGGCCGCCTCGGCCTTGGCCGTGGAGGCCAGCAGTGGGGTCTCGGCGCGGCACGGCTGGCACCACGAGCCGTAGAAGTTGAGGACCACCGGATGGTGGCGGTCCTTGCCCAGGGCGGCGAGGTGGACCGGCGGCAGCGGATGGCCGGCGGTGGAGAACAGGTTGGGCAGGGTGAAGTCGGGAGCCACGCTCCCTGCCCCGATCACCACCGACTGCCCGGTCGAGGTGGTGGCCGGAGGCTTCAGCACCACGAAGAGCAGGACGGCGAGCACGACGGCGACGGCCGAGCCCACCATCAGCGAGCGCAGCCGCCGGCGGTACTGGTCGACGGCGGTCCGACCACCGGGCCCGGTGGGCGGTGCCGCCGCACCTGGTGTGGGGGCAGCCTCGGGTGGCGCCACGTCGGGAGTCTCGGACACCGCCGCCACCGGGCTCAGTGCCTGGTGAAGATGTCGACGGCCATGAACACGAAGAGCAGCGTCAGGTAGGTGATGGAGTAGCTGAACAGCCGCATGGCCGCCTTGGGCGTCTTCAGGTGCCAGA
>JBKQTE010000011.1:0-46318 GCA_052143315.1 Acidimicrobiales bacterium
GCCGGCCAGACCCTCAACTACGACTACCTGGTGACCAACACCGGGACGACGACGATCTCGTCCATCGGGGTCAGCGACAACAAGGTGGCCCCGGCCAACCTCACCTGCCCGCAGGCCTCGCTCGCCCCCGGTGCGAGTGAGACCTGCACCGGCAGCTACTCCACCACCCAGACCGACGTGGACACCGGCTCGGTGGCCAACACCGCCACCGCCTCGGGCACCGACCCCTACGGCACCACCGTCGCTTCCAACCCGTCCACGGTGACGGTGCCCGCCGATCAGGCCACCTCATCGCTGTCACTCACCAAGTCCACCACCTCGTCCGGCTACGGCGCCGCCGGCCAGACCCTCGACTACGACTACCTGGTGACCAACACCGGGACGACGACGATCTCGTCCATCGGGGTCAGCGACAACAAGGTGGCCCCGGCCAACCTCACCTGCCCGCAGGCCTCGCTCGCCCCAGGTGCGAGTGAGACCTGCACCGGCAGCTACACCACCACCCAGCCCGACGTGGACACCGGCTCGGTGACCAACGTCGCCACCGCCAACGGCACCAACCCTCAAGGCACGTCCGTCACTTCCAACCCGTCCACGGTGACGGTGCCCGGGCCCGCGGCGAACCCCTCGCTCGGGCTGACCAAGACCACCGATGGCTCGAACGGCCAGGACATCCCGGTGGGCTCGCCCGTCACCTGGACCTACGCGGTGACCAACACCGGCAACGTCACCGTCATCGACGTCACCGTCACCGACAACAAGGTGGCCTCCTCGTCGATCACCTGCGGAGGTACGAACGTCATTGCCACCCTGGCCCCCGGTGCCACGGTGACCTGTACGGCCACCGGCACGGCGGTGGCCGGCGCCTACGCCAACACCGGCACGGCAACGGGCACCCCGCCGGCAGGAACCCCGGTAACAGCCACCTCGAATGGCAGCTACTTCGGCGCGGCCCCGGTCATCTCCCTCACCAAGTCGGCCTCCATCACCGGCTACTCGGCCCCGGGCACCCCGGTCACCTACTCCTATGCCGTCGCCAACACCGGCAACGTGGCCCTCAGTTCGGTCACCGTCACCGACCCGATGGTCGGTCTCTCGGCCATCAACTGCGGGAGCAATACCAACACCATCGCCGCCCTGGCCCCTGGCGCCACTCAGACCTGTACGGCTACCTACACCACCTCCCAGACCGACGTGGATAGCGGCTCGATCACCAACACCGGCACCGCCACCGGCACCCCGCCGACGGGGGCCGGGCCCAACGTCACCGCCACCTCCTCGGTGACCATCCCTGCCACCCAGACCCCGGGCATCGGGATCGCCAAGTCGGCTTCCATCAGCGGCTTCTCGGCCGCCGGCACCCCGGTCACCTACTCCTATCTGGTGACCAACACCGGCAACGTGACCCTCAACCCGGTCGCCGTCACCGACCCGATGGTCGGCCTCACGGCCATCACCTGCCCATCCACGACACTCGCCCCCGCCGCCACCGAGACGTGCACGGCCACCTACACCACTACCCAGGCCGACGTGGACAAGGGCTCGATTACCAATACCGGCACGGCCACCGGTACCCCGCCGTCGGGGGCAAGCCACAACGTCACCGCATCCTCGTCGGTCACCGTCCCGGCCAAGCAGGGCCCGGCCATCGGAATCACCAAGACGGCCTCCACCAAGAGCTACTCGGCCGCCGGCACCGTGGTCACCTACTCCTACAAGGTGGAAAACACCGGCAACGTGACCCTCAACTCGGTTGCTGTCACCGACCCGATGAAGGGGCTGTCGGCCATCAACTGCGGGAGCAACACCAACGTCATCGCCTCCCTGAGCCCGTTGGCCTCAAAGACGTGCACAGCCACCTACACCACCACCCAGGCCGACGTGGACAAGGGCTCGATCAGGAACACGGGCACGGTGACCGGCACCTCCCCGTCGGGGGCCAAGGTCACCGCCTCGGCCACCTTGTGCGTCCCGGCCGTCCAGAGCCCGAAGGTGGCCATCGTGAAGTCGGCCTCCATCCCGAGCTACTCGGCCCCGGGCACCAAGGTCACCTACTCCTATCTGGTGACCAACACCGGCAACGTGACCCTCACCTCGGTCACCGTCGTCGACCCCATGTTCTGGCTATCGAGGATCAGCTGTCCGACGACCACCCTTTCCCCGGGGGCCACCGAGACGTGCACGGCCATCTACACCACCACCCAGGCCGACGTGGATAGGGGCTCGATCAGGAACACGGGCACGGTCTTTGCCTTGGCCCCGTCGTGGACGTGGGTCACCGCCTCCTCTTCGGTGGTCGTCCCGGCCGTCCAGACCCCGAAGATCGCCATCGTGAAGTCGGCCTCCGTCGCCAGCTACTCGGCCCCGGGCACCACGGTCACCTACTCCTACAAGGTGACCGACACCGGCAACGTGACCCTCTCTCCGGTCACGGTCACCGACCCCATGTCCGGGCTGTCGAAGATCAGCTGTCCGGGAAGTTCCAACGTGATTCCCACCCTGGCCCCCGGTTCCACCGAGACCTGCACGGCCACCTACACCACCACCCAGGCCGACGTGACCAGAGGCTCGATCACCAACACCGGCACGGCCACCGGCACCCCGCCGACAGGGCCCAACGTCACCGCCACCTCCTCGGTGATCGTCCCGTTCGTCTCGGCTGTCCCTATCCCGGCCATCGGGATCGTAAAGACGACCAACGGCAAGAACGGCCAGGACATCCCGGTGGGCTCGGCCGTCACCTGGAGCTATGCGGTGACCAACACCGGCACGGTGACCCTCACCTCGGTCACCGTCACCGACAACAAGGTGCGATCCTCGGCCATCACCTGTTCGGGGAGCCGCACCAACGTCATCGCCACCCTGGCCCCCGGGGCCGGCGTGACGTGTTCGGCCACCGGCACCGCGGTGGCCGGGGCCTACACCAACATCGGCACCGCCACCGGTACCCCATCGGGCGGGGGAACCCCGGTGACGGCCACCTCGACCGGCACCTACTTCGGCGCTGCCCCGGCCATCTCCCTCACCAAGTCGGCCTCCATCTCCAGGTACACGGCAGCCGGCACCAAGGTCACTTACTCCTACAAGGTGACCAACACCGGCAACGTGACCCTCAACCCGGTGACCGTCACCGACCCCATGGTCGGCCTCTCGGTCATCTCCTGCCCGGACACCTCACTGGTCCCGGCGGCCACCGAGACCTGTACGGCCACCTACACCACCACCCAGGCCGACGTGAAGCGAGGCTCGATCACCAACATCGGCACCGCCACCGGCACCCCGCCGGTCGGGTCCAAGGTGTCCGCCACCTCCAGCGTGGTCGTGCCCTACAAGTAGTCCTCGTGATGCCGCTCACCGGAGACCCCGGGGCGCCGAACACCGGGTCCGTCCTGGGTTCACCGCTTGAAGTCACTGGTCGCGACGGCAACGACTGCGATCTTCAGAAGCGGTGCAGGTCAGCGTCACCTTCAGTGGACCCCACGCCATACCTGGAGCGAGGCGGCTGACGATGACCGGTCAGTAAAGGCCCACGCACTAACTTTGTTTCATTGTGGTGCGCTCCAGTGATGCGAGAACCGTTCCAACCGAGAGCACGACGGTGAAGAAGCCGTCCTCCATCGAACGCATTCAGCGCTTGGAGAAGCTGGAGCAAGAGCGCCTCGAAGAGAAGGAGCGCAAGGAAGAACGGCGGCGCCAGGCGATCGCCGGGGCGAAGCCGTCGGGCGGCCGCCACGATCTCGTCGACCGAATCGAACGGATCACGAAGTACCCGATGGCCGTCCTGGGGATCGCCTGGCTCGTCCTCGCCATCGTCGTCCTCACGACAGACGTCAACGGCTCTGCCTCTACAGTCCTCGTCGGCGGCCTTTTCGTGCTCTGGGTCATCACGCTGGTGGAGTATCTCGTGCGCCTGGTGGTCACGCCTGACAGGCGCGGCTATCTCAGGAGGCGGTGGGTAGAGCCGGCGACCGTGGCGGTGCCCCCCTTTCAGAGCTGGCACATCGTAGGAATCGAAAAGGTGGGCATCCTCTTGCGCGAGGTGGAGCTGCGAGTGGAGTCCGTCTTGAAACACCACAGCCTCTTCCGGGTGCTCATTGCCGCCGTGGCAACCCTCTTCATTGGAGCCTGGCTCGTGCTGCTCTTTGAAGAGAAGGCCAAGGGAAGCAACATTCACGACTACCCCGACGCTCTGTGGTGGGCCATCGTTACTGTCACCACTGTGGGTTATGGGGACCGGTACCCGGTCACCGAAGGCGGCCGGGTCGTGGCCGCGATCCTCATGCTGGTGGGAATTGGGCTCATCGGCGTGCTGACCGCTACGGTCGCGTCCGTCTTCGTCAAGGAACACACCGACGCCAACAGGGAAGAGTTCAAGAAGGGCCACGCCGACCTGGGCCAGCAGCTATCGGTGATCAGTGACCGGCTGGGCGACGTCGAAGGCCGGCTCGGCGCCACACCTGCGGAGGTGGCGACGGTGGATGCGGCGGCTGACGCCGAGGCAGCGGCGAACAGGCAGGTCGAACCAGATGCTTGAACGTCGTCACTGGCCCACCGCCATCCTCAGGATCATCTGTCGTGTTGGTTCGCCGCTGCCCTATTCCCCGATAGGAGGTTGATGGACGGAGCCCAGTATGTCCATATCAACTGCGGTCAAGAGCTCCCGTGTTGTACTACGTTGATCCCAGCAGATGACAGTGAGGCAACTGGGCTGTATTGATTCAATCTGGCATCGAAGAGATTTCTGGAGCGACTGTGGAAGCGAGAGGTCGGGAGTAAAGCTATGAAACGGGGTCTCACTATTGGGTTGCTGCTCGTCCTCGTTGGTTTCCTCATACTCGTGGTTGTCTTCTGGACCGACTCCGCTCACTGGTTCCTGCGCTTCACCGGTGCGGATGCCGAGTCGGGAACCTGGTACGGATTCTGGTCTGGCTTCGGTGGTGCGATTCCTGACTTCCTCATCCTTGGCAGCATCATCACCATCTACCGTCACCACAATTGCCACGTCAAAGGATGTCTGCGACTTGGGAAGCCGGTCGAAGGCACCCCGTATCTTGCTTGCCCGGCGCACCATCCGGCACATGAAGGCAGTAGGCGATCAGTGTCAGAGGACGTCATCAAACTCGCTCACAAGGCCCATCTCGAGCGTGAGGCGTCGTGATTCTGAGGACCTGAGACACAGAGCCTGGCCGGCTGACGTGCAATCGGCCAAGGGGCTGTCCCCGACGAAACGCCAGGTACTCTTCATGTTTCACTCTGCGCGTCGCTCAGGGGATCTGATCTTCTGGTCTCCTCCGGCGTGCCGGGAGTTTCCCGGACATTCGGCGTGCAAGATCTGTGTTCATTAGGTACTGGGCTGCGCGTGGTCAGGGTCGGGTCGTGAGTGCTGCCAGGGCTTCTACAGCTCCGGCGGTGGGTGCGGTGGCGACGAGCCCGCGGTAGAGCTGGACGATGGTGGTTCGGTCGACGGCGCCGGTCCGCGCCCGATCGCAGTGCGCGGACTGGATCGCGGCCTCGAGCTGGAACCGTCCGAGTGGTGCGCCCAGTGCATGGGCGCGCCGAAGGAGCGCCTCGCCTTCGGCGATGAGCGGGCGGTCCCACAGCGCGGTGTCCTGCTGGTCGAGGGGTGGCCATGGCGTGCCCGTGCGTGCGGGTGCCCGCGACTGTGCGAAGGTGAGCAGCGCGGCGAGGCCCCACGCCTCGGGTTCGGTGTCGAGCAGACTTGCGGTGAGCACGGCGAGCCAACGTGCCTCGTCGGCGATGGATTCACGGATTCGCTCGTGCTGGTCGAGCCAGTCGATCGCGTAGGCGCCGTAGATGGCTTCGAGCACCGCGGGCAGCCGTGCCGGCAGGTCCGCCCGCGTCGGGGTACGGAACGGGATGCCGGCGTCGCGTATGCGTCGCTTTGCCCGGACCAGGCGCTGTGCCAACGCCGCGGGCTGGACCGCGAACAGGCGAGCGATCTGGGCCGCGTCGAAGCCCAGCACGACTTGGAGCATGAGCGGAGTGCGTACCTCGGGGTTGATCGCCGGGTGCGAGCACGCGAACAGCAGTTCTAACCGCTTGTCGGGGATCGCGTTCGGGTCGGGCTCGGTGAACGTGGCCGCCACGTGATCGTACAGTGGTGCCGATGTGCGCGTGGCCGCGGAGCCGAGCAGGTCGCGGATGCGGTTGCGAGCCACGGTCATGAGCCACCCGGGCGGGTTGTCGGGGACGCCAGTCGTCGGCCAGGTGCGCAGCGCCCGCTCGAAGGCGTCGGCGAGCGCATCCTCGGCAAGTGCGATGTCCCGTGTCGTCGCCGCCAGCAGCGCCACCAGCCGGCCGTACGACGCCCTGGCAGCACGCTCGGCGGCGGTGCCGACCTCCTGCCCGGTCACTTGACCGGCTGTGTGCCCTGCCATGATCCGTCTATGTAGCGGGTCGAGGTCGGTCGGATCTCGACGTGACCCCACGACACCGACGGTGCCTTCCTCGCCCACTCGATGGCGGCGTCGAGGTCCGGGACCTCGATGACGAAGGTGCCGCCGAGTTGCTCTTTCGTGTCAGCGAACGGGCCATCCTGCACGATGAGCTCACCGCTCGCGAGGGTGACGGTGGTAGTCGCGTTCGACTGCTGCAGCACCTCGGCGCTGGCGAGCACGCCCGCATCCTCGAGCGCCTTGGCGTAGGCCTGGAACGCGCGCATCCCCTCGGCGATGGCCTCGGGGCCGAGCTCCTCGGCGGTCGGCTCGGGATAGTAGAGCAGGAGGGTGTATCGCATGGCTGCCGTCCTTTCGGATCGTATCTCGATTCTGTCACCGTAGTGACGGACGAGCAGCGGCGAGATCGACACAGATTTCCTTCGTAGAGCCGAACGTCCTCAGGGCCCGCTCGTGCTCGTGCCGGGTGAGCACTATCGGGACAGCCGGCCTCCCTGTGCCGCCAGCCGGTCGGTCAGGGTCGGCCAGACCTCGGGGTCGTGGCCCGGCACGATCACCAGTCCCTCTTCCTCGGCGATGGCCTTCAGGCGCCGGATGGGCTCGACGGTGTCGGCCGGGTCGCAGTGGATCACCCCCCCGATGGGCAGCTCGTGTTCGAGGTTCTCCGTGAGGTCGGCGGCGTCCATGGCGAAGACGAAGCCGCCGCCGCCCACCGACTCGTCGAAGCGGACCACGAAGCTCTGGTGGCCAGGGGTGTGGCCGGCGGTGTCGACGGCGGTGACCCCGGGGGCCAGCTCGACGTCGCCGTCGGCCAGCCGCCACTCGATGGCCGGGTCGTCGAAGTCCACCCGGTAGATGCCGTGCGTCTCGGCCTCGGCGCTCAGACCGAAGTCGAGCTCGGCCCGCTGGAGGTGGACCGGGGCGGTGCCGGCGAAGTGCCGGATGCCGCCGGCGTGGTCGTTGTGGAGGTGCGACACCGCCACCGCCGAGATCGAGTCGACCGGCACGTTGGAGCGCTCGAGGGCCTCGATGAGCGGGTCGCCGTCGCCCGGCGGGAGGACGGGCTTGATGGCGTAGAAGTTGCCGTGGAACCGCTTCCGGAGGGCCGGGTCGGTGATGAGCGACGGGTTGAAGCCGGTGTCCAGCAGCATCCACCCCCCGTCGAGCTCGAGCAGGATGCCCGGGACCGGCTCGGTCAGGCGCTGCCCGACCGGGGTGCCGTGCACCGACCACGCCTTGGGCAGCTCCTCCCACCCGAGGGTGAGCAGGATCACCCGGCGGACGCCGGTGGTGGTGAGGGTACCTCCTCCCATGGTGCTCCTTCCGTGAGCGGGGTGTGTCGAGCTCGTGAACTGCCCGGGCCGGCGGCCTACTTCAGCTGCACCCGGGGGTCGACCACGGCCTGAAGGATGTCGACGACGGCGTTGATGACCACGTAGCCGACCCCGAGCACCAGAGTCACGCCGGCGATGGCTGGGAAGTCGGCGTCGGGGATGCTCTGGTCGGTGTAGAGCCCGATACCCGGCCACGAGAAGATGGTCTCCACCACCACCACGCCGGCGAACATCAGGCCGACCTGGAGGCCGGTCATCGACAGCGCGGCGCTGGTGGAGTTGCGCAGGGCGTGCCGGAGCACCACGGTGCGCTCCTTGATGCCCTTGGCCCGGGCGGTCCGGATGAAGTCCGACTGCATGGCACCCTCCAGGGAGCCGCGGAGCACCCGGCCGATGGAGACGGCCGGTCCGATGGCCACCACGAAGGCGGGCAGCAGCAGGTGGCGGACCCCGTCCCAGGCGGCCGAGACCTGCCCGTGGAGCAACGCGTCGAGCACCACGATCCCGGTGGGGCTGCTCGGCCCGGAGAATGAGCTGGAGTCGCCGGTGGAGGGGAGCCAGTGAAGGTCGCCGCTCAGGATCAGGATCCCCAGCAGGGCGAGGAGGAAGACCGGGGCGGAGGCCAGGGCCATCAGCAGCACCCGGAAGGCGCCGGCACCCCGGAAACGGGCGGCCGAGACGAGCCCGAAGATGCCCCCCATGACCACGGCCAGGAACAGGCCGGCGAAGGCCAGCTCCAGGGTGGCCGGGAGGAAGTTGCCGATGTCGGTGGCCACCGGGTCGCGGGTGCGCAGCGAGCGCCCGAGGTTCCCGTGGAGCACCCCGTCCACGTAGTGGAGGTACTGGATCACCAGGGGCTGGTCGTACCCCAGGAGGTGGGACTCGTGGGCGATGGCGGCCTGGGAGGCGTTGGCCCCGAGGTAGGCGTGGGCCGGGTTGGTGTTGGAGAGCTTCTGCAGCAGGAAGATGACGGCGGTCAGCACCAGCAGGATGAGCCCCATCGCCACCAGGCGCTTGATCACGAAGCGGATCACGGTCGGTCCCCCTTCCTGGCCGGCACCGGCCGGCCCGTCACGTGGTCCCCCCCAGCAGGGCGTCGTTCAGCCCGTCGCCCGAGAGGTTGGAGGCGAGGGCCAGGAAGAACACGGCCACGGCCGGCATCACCGGGATCCACCACTCCTGCAGCAGGTACTGCAGCCCGCGGGCGGCCATGGCACCGAGCTCGGGGGCCGGGGCCGGTGCCCCGAGGCCGAGGAAGGACAGCCCGGCCAGGGCGAGGACCAGGTTGCCGACGTCGAGGCTGGCGGTCACCACGATGGCGGGGACCGCCCCGGGCAGCAGGTGGCGGGTGGCCCGGCGCACCGGGCCCACGCCGGCCAGGGCGGCCGCCTCCAGGTGGGGTCGGGCCGCCAGCGCCCGGATCTCCCCCCGCATGATCCGGGCGTAGAACGGCCACCAGACGATGGCCACGGCGATGAGGGTATGGAGGTAGCTGGGCCCGAGCGCGGCCACGAAGGCGATGGCCAGCAGCGGGCCGGGCAGCGCCAGGAAGAGGTCGGTGATGCGCATGAGGACGGTGTCCACCCACCCACCGGCGGCCCCGGCCACCAGGCCGATCGTCCCCCCGATGAGGACCCCGGAGGCCACCACCGCCACCGTCCCGATCAGGCTGGACCGGAGGCCGTAGAGGACGCGGCTGAAGATGTCGAAGCCCACCTCGTCGGTTCCCATCAGGTGGCCGCCGTGCAGCGGCGGCGTGAAGGGAAGCCCCGACGGCACGGTGGGGCTGTCGGGGGCGATGAGCGGGGCGAGGATGGCCACCAGCACCAGCAGGCCGAGCATGGCGAAGCCCACCCGCTCGGCGATCGAGGCGTGCCCGACGATGCGGCGGACCCCGATCAGCCGGGCGGAGCCCCGGCGGCCGGCGTGGGGGACGAAGGCCTCAGCGACCGCCATCGTCACCTCCGGCGGCGGCCAGGGTGACCCGACGGTTGCGGTCGATGAACACCGGGCACGACGCCTGGTGTTCGCGGTGGGCCTGGTGGGCCTGGAAGGCCCGCCGGGCCTCCGGGTCCGTGTACGACGGGTCGGGAGGGGTGCCGTCCACCGCCTCGAGCACGACGGCGCGGCTGGCGCACGCCTCCTCGGCCGCCGGGCAGCGGGGGTGGAACTCGCATCCCGAGGGCGGGTCCATCGGGCTCCCCGGCTCGCCGGAGAGGCGGATGTGGACCCGGCCCAGCTCGGGCACGGTGTCGAGCAGCGCCCGGGTGTAGGGGTGCACGGGGTCGGCGCACAGCTGCTCGGCCCGGCCGACCTCCACGATCCGGCCCAGGTACATCACCGCGATCCGGTCCCCGACCATGCGGGCGGCAGCCAGGTCGTGGGTGACGAAGAGCACCGCCATGCCCAGCTCGCGGCGGAGCCGGCCGATGAGGTTGAGCACGGTGGCGGCCAGCGAGACGTCGAGGGCGCTGGTGGGCTCGTCGCAGAGGAGGATCTCCGGGGGCACCACCGTGGCCCGGGCCAGGGCCACCCGCTGGCGCTGGCCGCCCGACAGCTGGGCCGGCTTGGCCCGGGCCACCTCGACCGGCAGGCCGACCAGGCCGAGGGCCTCGTCCACCCGGGACCGGCGTTCGGCCCGGGTCAGGTCCCCGTCGGCCAGCCGTTCGCCGATCTGCTCGCCCACGGTGAGCCAGGGCGTCAGCGAGGCGCCGGCGTCCTGGAAGACCATCTGGGGCCGACTGCCCCGACCGAACTCGATGGAGCCCTCGTCGATCCGCTGGAGGCCGGCGATGGACCGGAGGAGGGTGGACTTGCCGCAGCCGCTCTCGCCGACCAGGGCCACCGCCTCCCCCTCGTCCACGGCCAGGTCCACGCCGCGCAGGGCGTGGAGGGACTGCTTCCGCAGCCCCGACCCCACCGGGAAGCGCTTGTGGGCTCCGTGGACCAGCACCGCCGGGCGCCGGTTGCCGGGCTCGGGCTCGGCCTCCCACTGGGCGGCCAGCTCCGTGACCGGTGCTTCGGTGAACCGGCCGAGCCTGACGCACGCCACCGACCGGGAGCCGTCGAACCCCACGTCGATCAGTGGGGGGAGGGCGGAGTCGCAGGCGTCGGCGTGGTGGGCGCAGCGCGGGCCGAAGGGACAGCCGGGAGGGTGGTGCCTCGGGTCGGGCGGCTCGCCCTTCAGCGTGACGATCGGCCGTCCCCGGTCCGACTCCAGGAGGAGCCGGGAGCGGAGCAGCCCGGTGGCGTAGGGGTGGAGGGGTGCCTCGAAGAGGTCGGCGGCCGGTCCCACCTCGGCCAGGCGGCCCCCGTAGAGGACGGCGATGCGGTCGGACACCTGGGCGGCGACACCGAGGTCGTGGGTCACCAGGATGAAGCTGGTGCCCAGTTCCCTCCGGAGGGTGGCCAGCAGCTCGAGGATCTGGGCCTGGACGGTGACGTCGAGGGCGGTGGTGGGCTCGTCGGCGATGACGAGGGCCGGGTTCCCGGCGATCGCCATGGCGATCATCACCCGCTGGCGGAGGCCGCCGGAGAGCTCGTGGGGGTAGGCGCGCAGCCGGCGCCTCGGCTCGGGGACGCCGACGGCGTCGAGCAGCCGGACCGCCTCGTCGACGGAGCCGGCTGCCTCCACCACCTGCCGGCCCACCCGCATGGTCGGGTTGAGGGAGGTCATCGGGTCCTGGAAGACAGCCCCGAGGTGCTGCTTGCGCACCAGGCGGCCCTGCTCGGCGTCGGCGGTCACCATGTCGGTCCCGCACACCACCGCCGAGCCCGACAGCGTCGGGTTCGGCCGGGTGGGGAGGAGGCCCAGCAGGGCCAGACCCAGCACGCTCTTGCCCGACCCGGACTCGCCCACCAGCCCGAGGATCTCCCCGGGCTTGAGCTCCAGGGAGACTCCCCGCAGGGCGCTGATCCGCTCGCCGTTGCGCTCGAAGCCGACGTGGAGGTCCTGGACCGACACCAGGGGGACCGCCCCCCCGGGGGCGGCGGCCGTCCCGACCCGGGGGGCGACCTCGGTCACCGTCGCCCCCGGCGGGGTCGGCTCGACGACAACGGGGCTCCGGCTCAACCCGGGTAGAGCTGGTTGAGGAGGAGGGCCCACGGCATGGCGACCACGTGGGCCTGGGGCACGCCCTTCAGCCACGGTTGGACCACCATGGCGTCGTTGCGGTTGGCGATGTTGTACCAGCACCCCTCCTTGACCGCCAAGGCCACCGCCTGGCTATAGGTGGCGACGGAGTCGGTGGCCACCGCCTGGCTGTCGAGGCTGTCGACGCCGGGCACCGTGCAGGTGAGGTACTGGAGGCCCCCGGTGGAGTCGTAGGTGATGTGGTTCCACGTGTAGGCGTTGTAGGCGTCGGGCCAGACGTAGTACACCAGCACGTTCGGCCCCTGGGTGGCGGCGTCGGTGGCCGAGCCGATCCAGCCGTAGATGGAGGAGGTCTGGTAGCCGACCACCTTGGTGGTGAGGCCCAGCGCCCCGATCTCGGCAGCGATCTGCTCGGCCACCAGCTGGTCGTCCGGGGCTCCCGAGTCGTAGCCGATGGTGATCGACTTCTCCGACGCCGGCAGCTTGGACACCACCGAGGCGAGGGCGCTCGGCTTGTAGGGGATGTTCTGCAGGCCAGTGCCCGGGGGCAGCAGGCCCGCCGGGGTGGCCTGGGTGGGCACCGTGGCCCGGCCGGGGAAGACGGACTGGACGATGGACGGGGCGTTGATGGCCTCGAGCAGGGCGGTGCGGTCCTTCTGGGAGGTGAGGAAGCCGACGTGCTCGTTGACGTAGACGCTCTCCTCCTCGTTCACCGGCAGCGAGTAGAACGAGGCGCTCTTGTCGCTCCGGTACTGGGCGACGGCCGGGGTGGTGAGGTCGTGGAGGATGCCGGCCAGCTGCCCGCTGTTGAACTGGATCTCCTGGGTGGAGAGGTCGTCGATCACCGGGATGTCGACGGTGGTGTAGTACGGCTTCTTCCCCCAGTACTGGGGGAAGGCCTTCATCTGGTACGACACCCCGACGTTGGCCTGGGTCAGGGTGTACGGGCCGGTGCCGATGTCGTGGGTCTGGAGGTAGGTCTGGTCGTTGTCGCTGCCGGCGTACTTGGCCAGGGCGGTGGGGCTCTCCATCATCGGGCCGTACGACGAGGCCAGGTAGTCGAGGAACGCCGAGTTCGGCGTGGTCAGGTTGATGACTGCGGTGTACGGGCCCGGGGTCTGGACCGACGCCACGTCGGAGACCATGTAGGCGGGCCCGCCGTCGACCGCCGTCCGCCGGGCGAAGTCGGGGGCGATGGCCGAGGAGTTGAACGGGGTCCCGTCGTGGAACAGCACGCCCTGGCGGAGCTGGAAGGTGTAGGTCTTGCCGCCGTTGCTGATCGTCCAGCTGGTGGCCAGCGACGGCTCGATGACCCGCTTGGCCGTCCCCGGCGCGTACTTCACGAGTCCCTCGTAGAGGTTGCGGGTGAGGAGGAGGCCCTCACCGGCGTAGTAGACGTCTGGATCCGGGGGCTGGCCGGGGTCCTGGAGGAAGCTCAGGTGGAGCGTGTGGCTGGTGGGGTAGGAGGCCGCTCCGGCGGCGGCCGGTAGCCCGACGATGGCGGCCGGGAGCGCGGCGGCCAGAGTGGCGACGGCACCCACCAGGGCCCGGAGCGCGTGGGCTCGGTGGCCTCTCCCCGCCGCGTGCGGACGGCGCCCCAGGGTCGGCCGAGTGGACTGATGCATCGATTCCTCCTGTCGGGCCGGTTGGCGGCCGGGCACGTCGCTGCGGTAGGTGGTCCGCCCGGGTTCGGGCGGGGCGTGGTGTGAATTTCTTTCAACTGATCGATAACATACTGGCAGGCGATTTCGCCGCTGTGTCCGCATCGTGAACGCCCTGTTACAGAGATGCCGGATCGGCGGCATTGTGCCCGGACGGCCGCGCCCGGGCACTGCCATTCAGCCGCCCCGCCGACGTACTTCCGCCGCCCGGCGGAAGGGGGCCCCGTGGGTGAAGGGCCGAAGGAGGTGTCCCAGGTGTCGGGGCAGTGGTCGTCCACGGGCTTCGGGTGGGGCGCCCACGCCGCTACGTGGTCATGGCGGCCAACACGGCACCTTGGAAGCGCTCGATGGGGCGCTCGTGGTCGCGGGCGAGGGGCCCGACGGCGAACCGGGGGGAGGCCACGCCGGCCTGGACCTGCTCGCAGGCGTGGACGTCCTCGTCGATGAAGGCCCGCACCGCCCGTACGGCCGCCCCCGGATCGGAGCCGGGCTCGGCCCGGACCCGGATCTCCAGGGTGGTCCGGTCGGGCGCCACCGGGACGGCCACGTAGGTGGTGAAGAAGCCGGCCGAGGACGCCAGCATGTGGCTGGGGAACAGGAGGTGGGCACCGATCCCCCGGCGATCGCGGTCGTCGAGGTGGGTGATGGGGACGGTGCCCTCGGGCAGCGAGGTGGCCGAGGGGTCGTCGGAACGGAGCGGCTCGTAGCTCGCCCAGTTGCCCCCCGACTGCCAGTGGGAGAAGCGGGTGTGGTCGAAGGCGCCGAGCGTCGTCCGGTGGAGGTACCAGAGGTGGTAGATGTCCACATGGTTCTCGACGAAGAGCTTCCAGTTGCATGCCATGTCCAGCCGGACGGTGGCCACCTGGGCCAGGAGGCCGGGGCGGTGGCTGCCGAGGTGGTCGGCCACGCCGACCAGCGCCTGGGCCAGGGGCGGGGCGTCGGGGTCCGGGTGGGCAAAGACCATGCCCTCCCACTCCCCGACGCCGGCGGGGGCCAGGCCCCAGTCGCCGTTCTCCAGGCCGGGAAACTGCTCGCGGCGCTGGGGCACCACGGTCAGCGAGCCGTCGAGGGCGTAGCGCCACTGGTGGTAGAAGCAGTTGATGGTGGTCCCGACGTTGCCGGTGCCGGTGAGCAGCACCATCCCGCGGTGGCGGCAGAGGTTGTGGAAGGCGCGGAGGGTCCCGTCGTCACCCCGCACCACCACCAACGGCGCCCGGCCCACGGTACCGGTGGCGTAGTCGCCCGGCTCGACCAGCTCGTCGGCACTGGCCAGCAGCGTCCACCGGTCGGCGAAGAGCGTGCGCTGCTCGAGATCGAACCACTCCGGCGACAGGTAGGCCTCGGGGCCGAGCAGGAAGGCCGGCGCCTCCGGGGAGGTGGCGACCTCCGTCGAGGTGTCGAGGCTCACCCGGACGCCGCCATCGAGGCCGGTGGGAAGGTGGCCTCCAACGACCAGCGAGCGCTGTTGCGGCACTGAAGCTGGAGCGCCGCGCTCTCCACCGGGTCGGACGGGATGGTCAGCTCGAGCCTCCACCGCTCGGCGCGGGCGGTCATGACCCGCCACCCGGACGAGACGCGGTCGCCGATCTCCGGGAGCTCCGGGCCGACCCGGTGCCACACCTCGGTGAACGTGACCGGCGGGCCGTCGGCGTCGACGGGCACCGCTCCCACCTCCACCAGGTCGTCTCCGTCCCAGTGGACCGCCGACCGGTCGGCGCCCGCCCCGGCCAGCGAGTCGACGTCGTGGTGCCAGGTCAGGAACCCGCCGTCGGCCGACACCGGTTCGTAGGTGGTGTAGCCGGCCATCACCCGGTCCTCGGACAACCCGTCGGCGTGCCCGGTCGGAGCGTCGAAACGCCACCGGATGTCCATGAAGGCCCGGGCCGCCTGCCACCACAGCACCAGCGCCGGCTCGGCGACGGTGTCGGCCCCGACGCTCACCGACCACCGGCGCCACAGGCCCTGGAACTCGACGGGGAGGGCGCCGCCGGTCACGCCCGGTCCGCCCCGGGCCGGACCGTGTTCACTGCCATGCCGGATGCTGTTCGGATCATATGCGACGGTGCCTTTCCGACGGGTACCCGCCCAATGACATGCCGGACCACCGCGTCCGACAGCGGAATGGACTGCTGACGAGAAATCTATCGATCGATTGTTTCTGGGCTGTTTCCCGGCCGTTACGTCTCCACGACTCCGGAGGATCACGCCGGGGAGCGGACGGCCAGCCACTGGCGCCAGCCGCCGGCCGCGGTGATGTCGGGGGTGCCGTCCAGCGCCACGTGCTCGACCAGGAAGCCGGGGTGCGACGTCCCGTCGGCCAGCTCCACCGTGCCGAACCCGAGGGGCGGCGGCACCGACCGGGCGAGATCGCCGAAGGCGTCAACCGGCATCGACCAGACCTCCACCGTGATCGGGGCACCACCGTCGGCCACCCGCTCCAGACCGGGCTTGGGCGGCTCGGTGTCCAGGGCGTGGAGCCGGTACCGGGGGGCGGTGGTCGTCTGGCGGACGAACCGGCCGCCCCGGACGAGGAGCTGCCCGGCCAGCGGCTGGCCGCGGAGGTGGGCGCCCGCCACCACCACGGAGGTCACCTGCGCCCAGGACGGCAGGGGCGGGTCGGGCTCGCCGAGGAGCCGGGCGGCGGCGGCGGCCACCACCGCGTCGCCGAAGGCGGGGGCGAGCAGGGTGGTCCCGAAGGGGACGCCGTCCTCCCGGAGCCCGGCGGGCACCGCCGCCGCGCACAGGTCGAGCAGGTTGCAGCCGTTGGTGAACCGGCCCAGCCGGCGGTTGACCCCGAGCGGGTCGGCGGCCACCTCGCCGACGGTGGGCGCCTCGGCCACGGTGGGCACCGCCACCAGGTCCACCCCGGCCATGGTGGCGCCGAACGCCCGACCGAGGCGGCGGAGGGCGTCGAGGTCGTGGGCGAACCGGTGGGCCTCCAGGGTCCGGGCCCCGGCCACGATGGCCGCCACCGACGGGTCGGCCCCTTCGGGGTGGGCGGTGAGGAACTCCCCGAAGGCGTCCCACCGCTCGGCGATCAGGGCGCTGCCGTAGAGGAGCCCGCCGGCCTCCAGGTAGGGGCCGATGTCGACCTCCACCACCTCGCCGATGCCGGCCAGCCACCCGAGGGCGGCGTCCCAGGCCCGGCGGGCCGGGCCGTCGAGGCCGTCGAGGTGGTCGGGGATGGGTACCCCGATGCGGAACGGCCCGCTCCCCACCGCCGGGGTGCCGCCGGGGACCGGCCGGCTCCACGGGTCGCCGGCGTCGAACCCGGCGGCGGCCTCCAGGATCCGGGCGGCCAGGCTCACGGTCCGGGCGAAGACGGCCACGCAGTCGAACGAGCGCGAAGCCGGCATCACCCCGGCGTTGCTGAGCAGGCCCCGGGTGGGCTTGAGGCCGACGATGCCGTTGAGGGCGGCGGGCACCCGACCCGAACCGGCGGTGTCGGTGCCGAGGGCGGCGTCGACCTGTCCGAGCGCCACCGCCACCGCCGAACCCGACGAGGAGCCGCCCGAGATCCGGCCGGGGACCACGGCGTTTCCGCACACCCCGTAGGGGGAGCGCGTCCCGACCAGGCCGGTGGCGAACTGGTCGAGGTTGGTCTTCCCGGCCACCACCATCCCGGCGGCCACCAGACGCTCGACCACGGTGGCCGACCGGTCGGGACGGCGGGCGAAGCCCGGATGGGCGCAGGTGGTGGGGAGGCCGGCCACGTCGATGTTGTCCTTGACCGCCAGGGTGAGGCCGGCCAGTGGCCGGTCGCCGGCGGCCCGGACCTCCGAGGCCACCTCGTCGGCCGGGCGGCGGGTGATCCACACCCCCGGCGGGCCGTCACCCGCGACGGGCCCGTTCACGGCCCCTCCGGTGGGTGGAACGCCACCAGCGGCTGGCCCGGCCGCACCTCCTGGCCGGGGGCCACCAGGACGGTGGCCACGGTGCCGGCGGCCGGTGCCCGAACCGACATCTCCATCTTCATGGCCTCGAGCACCACCAGGGCGTCCCCCGCCGCCAGCCTGGCCCCGGGCTCGGCCGGGACCTGCCACACCGAGGCGTGCATGGGAGCCCGCACCACCGTCGAGCCGGGGGCGAAGGTGTGCTCCTCGGCGACCTCCGGCTCGGCGGCGGCCCGCTCGAACTCGCCGCTCGCCTCCCACCGGTGGCGCTCCTGCCGGAACGCCCGGCGCTGCCGGTCCTGGAAGGCCTCGATCGACCCGGCGTTCCGGGCCAGAAACTCGACCTGGTCCCGGAGCCGGAGGCGGGTGGGGGTGATGTCCAGGTCGATCCGGCCGAGCGGCAGGTCGCGCCGCCACCTGTCGAGCTCACCGGAGCTCACCTCGAAGAAGCGGATCTGGTCGAAGAAGCGGAGCAGCCAGGGCTGCTGGTACGAGGGGGTCCGCCGGAACCGGTTCCACACCGGCACGGTGCGGCCCACGAACTGGTAGCCGCCGGGGCCCTCGATGCCGTAGACGCAGAGGTAGGCCCCGCCGATGCCCACCGCGTTCTCCGGGGTCCAGGTGCGGGCCGGGTTGTACTTGGTGGTGACCAGGCGGTGGCGGGGGTCGAGGGGGGTGGCCACCGGGGCGCCCAGGTAGACGTCGCCCAGGCCGAGCACCAGGTAGGAGGCGTCGTAGACGATGCGGTGCACGTCGGCCACGTCGTCGAGGCCGTTGATCCGGCGGATGAACTCGATGTTCCACGGGCACCAGGGGGCGTCGTCGCGCACCGTCGACATGTACCGCTCGATGGCCAGCCGGGTGGCCGGGTCGTCCCACGACAGGGGGAGGTGGACGATCCGCGAGTCGACCTCGACGTCCTCGGTGCTGGGGAGGCCCAGCTCGGCTCGGCGCAGGAGGTCGAGGGCGTCGGCCAGCGACAGCCGTCGCGGATCGACATGGACCTGGAGGGAGCGGATACCGGGGGTGGTCTCGACCAGGCCCGGGGTGCGGCTGGCCGTCAGCGCCTCCTCCAGTGCGTGGACCCGGAAGCGGAGGGCGAGGTCGAGGGCCATCGGCCCGTACTCGACCAGCAGGTTCTCGTCGCCGGCGAGCCGCCAGCAGACGGATGGCCGCCCGGGGGCCTCCTCCCACCGGTCGAGGACCCCGCCTGTCGGGGGCCGGGCGAAGCCGGACCGGTGGCCGACGACCGCGTGACGCCCGGCGACCTCGTCGACCGTCACCCGCGCCAGCGTCACCCGGTCCCCCGGGCGGAGCTGGCCCAGCTTCCACCGCTCGGAGGCCACCACCGTCACCGGGCAGACGAAGCCGCCCAGGCTGGGACCGTCCGGACCCAGGATGATCGGCATGTCGCCGGCCAGGTCGACCGCGCCGACCGCGTAGGGGGTGTCGTGGATGTTGGACGGGTGGAGGCCGGCCTCGCCCCCGTCGTGGCGCGCCCACGGGGGCGGTGGCCCGATGAGGCGCACCCCGGTGCGCGAGGAGTTGTGGTGGACCTCCCAGGTGGCGCCGAGGAAGTCGTCGACCCCCGAGGCGGTCAGGAACTCGGGGGCCGAGTGGGGCCCCTCGGTGACCTCGATGCGCCACGAGTCGGTGAGCGGCGTCCGGGCCGCTTCCGGGATCGCCCCGGCGTCGCCCTCGGGGCCGACGGGATCGCCCAGCCGGAGGACGTCCCCGGGCTGCAGGGCGCGCCCGCCGTACCCGCCGAGCCCCCCCAGCGAGAAGGTGGCCCGGCTCCCCAGGATGGGGCTGACGTCGATGCCGCCCCGGACGTGGATCGAGGTGCGCAGACCGGGGGGCCCGATGGCCCCCATCCGGAGGACCGAGCCGGTCTCCACCTTGACCGGCTCCCACATCGGCACCGGCTGGCCGTCGAGGTCGGCGTCGACCGGGGCCCCGGCCAGGCAGACCAGAGCCGGCGCCCGGAACCGCAGGGTGGGACCGGCGGCGGCGGCCTCCAGGGCGGCGGCCTCCTCGGGATTGCCCACGGCCCGGTTCCCCAGGCGGAAGGAGGCGTCGTCCATCGGCCCGCTGGGCGGCACACCGACCGCCCAGTAGCCGAGGCGGCCGGGGAGCTCCTGGACGGTGGTGGACGCCCCGGCCTCCAGCACCTCGACGGACCGGCCCGAGGCGTCGAGGGTCCCGAGCCACCGGGTGGAGACGGCCCCGGCCCGGAAGGCCGGGTCGGCCACCACGCTCCGGAGCTGGTCGAGGTTGGTGGCGATGCCGTCGATGCGGGTGGCGGCCAGTGCGTCGCCGAGGGCGGCCACCGCAGCGTGGCGGGTGGGGGCGACCGCCACCACCTTGGACAGCAACGGGTCGTAGGAGGTGGTGACCTCGGTGCCGGACTCCACCCACCCGTCGACCCGGACCCCGTCGGGGAACGACACGTGGGTGATGGTGCCAGCACTGGGCCGGTAGCCGGCGTCGGGGTCCTCGGCGTAGATCCGGGCCTCCACCGAGCAGCCCGACGGCTCCACGACGTCGCCCACCCCCGACAGGAAGGAGGTGTCGCCGGCGGCCAGGCGGACCATCCACCCGACCAGGTCGATCCCGGTGACCGCCTCGGTAACCGGGTGCTCCACCTGCAGGCGGGCGTTCACCTCCAGGAAGGCCAGGGTGCCGGTCGCCTCCTCGAGCAGCATCTCGACGGTCCCGGCCGAGCGGTAGGCCACCGAGGCCCCGAGCGACCGGGCGGCCGCGTGGAGCCGGTCCCGCAACTCGGGGTCGAGCCCGGAGGCGGGAGCCTCCTCGACCACCTTCTGGTTCCGACGCTGCACCGAGCAGTCGCGGTCGCCGACCACCACCACCCGGCCGGCGCCGTCCCCGAACAGCTGGACCTCGATGTGGCGGGCCCTGTCCAGGTAGCGCTCCAGGTAGACCTGGTCGTCGCCGAAGGCGGCCCCGGCCTGGCGCCGGACCGTGGCGTACGACGCCCGCAGGTGGGCCTCGTTGGCGCAGACCTCCATGCCGATGCCGCCGCCCCCGGCGGCCGCCTTCAGGACCACGGGGTAGGCGACGGAGGCGGCGAAGGCCACCGCCGATTCCACGTCCCTGAGGAGCGGGGAGCCCGGCAGCAGCGGTACGCCGGCCGCCTCGGCCAGCCGGCGCGAGGTGTGCTTCAGCCCGAAGGAGGCGAGCTGGTCGGGGGTGGGTCCGATGAACACCAGGCCGGCCGCCTCCACCGCCTCGGCGAACGGCGCGCTCTCGGAGAGGAAGCCGTAGCCGGGGTGTACGGCCTGGGCCCCGCTGGCCAGGGCGGCGCCGACCACCGCGTCGATGTCCAGGTAGCTGGCCGACGGGGCGGACGGGCCGATCCGGATAGCCCGGTCGGCCTCGGTGACGTGGAGGGAGGTGGCGTCGGCGTCCGAGTAGACCGCCACCGCCCGGGCCCCCAGCCCCTGGACGGTGCGGATGATCCGGCGGGCGATCTCCCCCCGGTTGGCGACGAGGACGGCATCGAACACGTCAGGGCCGCTCGACCACGACCCGGATCGGGGTCGGGTCGAACCCGTTGCAGGGGTTGTTGATCTGCGGGCAGTTGCTGATCAGCACCAGGAGGGGCATCTCGGCCCGGCCGGAGACGGAGATGCCGGGGGCGGAGAGGCCGTCGACGATGCCGAGGGTGCCGTCCTCCTCCACCGGGACGTTCATGAACCAGTTGACGTTGGAGACCAGGTCGCGCTTGTCCAGACCGTGGAGGGAGCCCTCGGTGAGGAAGTTGTCGACGCAGGCGTGCTGGTGCTTGGTGTGGAAGCCGTAGCGGAGGGTGTTCGACTCCTGGGAGCAGGCGCCCCCGATGGTGTCGTGCCGGCCGCAGGTGTCGTCGGTCACCGTCAGCATCGGGCGGCTCTCGTTGGAGCGGAGCACCGAGCCGGTGGTGAGGAACAGGTTGCGCTGGGCGGCGATGGTGGTGTGGGCGCAGTACCGCTCGGCGTGGTCCTCGGCGTTGTAGAGGAGGCAGTCGATGGCCTGGTTGCCGCCCAGGTCGACCAGGGTGATCGACGAGCCGGCCTCGAGCACCGTCGAAAAGGGGGAGCGGGCCGCGACCACCTGGTCGAGGACGGTGGTCACGACGGCCCCACGCCGGCCAGCCAGTCCTGGGTGTTGAGCATGGCCCGGGCCGCCTCGGGGCTGAGGGCGTCGGGGGAGGTGCTCGCCCACGACTGCGGGGTCCAGGCCGTCGCCCGGAGGGAGGAGCAGACCCAGCCCGGCCGCTCGTCGAGGACGTGGGGGGTATTTGCCACCACCACGTGGACGTCCATGTCGCACCGGAGAACGACGTGGGCCGTGAGAGGCGGGGTGGAGGTGTCGAGGGAGAGGGTGCCGTCGGGGGCCACCGTCACGCCCTTGAAGAAGGAGATGCTGGGGCCGACGTCGCGGCGCTGGAGCCCGAACTTGAGGGCCCCGAGGACCAGGCGGTCCCGGGCGCTGGGGGTGGGCCCCTCGTTGGAGCCGTCCCCGTACTTGCGCTGGTGGTCGGCGCGGTTGGGAGCGGAGCAGAAGGCGTCGTGGTGTCCCGAGGTGTCCTCCACGACGGTCAGGAGGGAGCGGGCCATGTCGGAGAGGAGGTGGCTCCCCTCGGTGAGGTAGGCCTGCCACTGGACCTTGACGGTGTCGGCCGGGTTGAGGCGCTCGGAGGTCTGGCGGGCGTTGTGGACGATGAGGTGGGCGCAGCCCTCGCCGGCGGTGTCCTCGAGGCGGAGGTGGGTGCCGCGGGGGAGGCGGTGGGCGGTGTACCCGCCGGGGTCGAGCACCTCGTCCCAGAGCAGGGCGTCGGTGGGGATGTCGGTGGGCAGGCCGGTGGCGGCGGTGGCCGGCATGGTCGGCATCCCGTGGTGGTGGAGGCCCTCCTGGGCGCGGGCGTGCTCCCGGGCCGCCCGGGGGGACGAGGTGTCGGCCTCGCTACTATCGGGCTCGTTCCCGGGGGCTTCCACGGCGCCCATTATCTATCGAGTTATAGAAACTCACAAGGGGTGGAGTGTGAATGCACGGTGAACCCGTTGCGAACTCGCCACGGCGAAGGGGGCGGCCCCGGCTGGCGGTCCAGACGGTGGAGGGCGACCCGAGGGAGCAGATCCTGGAGGTGGCCGGCCGGCTCTTCACCGCCCAGGGGTACGCCGCCACCGGGACGCGGGAGATCGCCGCGGCCGTGGGCCTCGAGCAGCCGTCGATCTTCCACTGGTTCGCCCGGAAGGAGGACATCCTGGCCGAGCTGCTCGACCGGACCGTCTCGCCGGCACTCGCCACCGGTGACCTGCTCAAGGACAAGCGGGCCGATCTCGAGGAGCGGCTCTACGCGCTGGCGAGGGGGGACGTGGCCAATCTCTGCTCAGGGCCGGTCAACCTGGCGGCGCTGCAGCTCCTCCCCGAGGCGCGAGGGGAGGCGTTCACCTCCTTCTGGGCGCGGCGCGAAGAGCTGAAGGAGCAGTACGGGTCGATCCTGCGGGAGCTGCGGCAGGCCAAGCGGCTGGCGGTGACGCCGGTCGGACTGGCCACCGACCTGGTGTTCGGGATGGTCGAGTCGGTCATCAACTGGTTCGACCGGGAGGGTGCGTACACCAGCGACCAGGTGGCGGACGCGGTGGCCACCGCGGTGGTGCGAGCGGCCGTGGCCGACTGAACAGCCCGGCTCAGCCCCGGCGGGCCTACGCTGCAACGGTGGTCAGTGACGCCGAGCTCGAGTCCCTCGGGCTCTACGAGCCGGACGGCCCGTTCGCCGCTGAGCGGCTCGAGCTCCTCCGGTACCTGATCGGCCTCGGGGCCTCGATCGACGACCTGGTGGCCAGCCGGGAGACGCTCCCGGGCCTGGCCATGGTGCTGGGGCTGCGTCTGGGCGACGCGCTGTCGGTCGGCCAGGTGGCGGAGCGGTCGGGCCTCCCCGAGGAGCAGGTGCTCCAGATCGTGCGGGCCACCGGGCTGCCGGAGCCCGGGGCGGGCGACCCCGTCTTCACCGAGGGGTTCGTGGGGCTGTGCGGCGTGGTGGTGGCGGCCGGCGCCTTCTTCGGGGAGGAGGCCGCCCTCCAGCTGATGCGGGTGATGGGCTCGATGATGTCGCGGCTGGCCGACGCCCTGGTCTCGGCGTTCATCGCCAACGTGGCCGCCTCCACCCGGGAGAACGACCCGGTGGGCCTGAAGATGGCCAAGGCCAACGCCGAGGCCATCGAGCTCTTCCCGGCCATCGGTCCACTGCTCGACGCCCTGCTGCGCCAGCACCTGGTGGCCGCCCAGCGGGGCTCGGTGGCGGAGAACGAGGCGGGGGCGGAGACGAGGGAGCTGTGCGTGGGCTTCGTCGACCTGGTCGGGTCCACCCGGCTGTCGCGGGAGCTGTCGATGATCGAGCTCGGACAGGTGCTGGGCCGGTTCGAGACGGTCACCATGGAACGGGTGGCGGCCGACGGCGGAAGGCTGATCAAGTTCATCGGCGACGAGATCCTCTTCACCGCGGTCGACGCCGCCACCGGGGCCACGATCGCCCTGGACCTGGTGGAGGCCCTGGCGTCGGAGCCGGGGATGCCGCCGGTGCGGGCCGGGGTGGCGGTCGGCCTGGTGATGATGCGCGACGGCGACGTCTTCGGCCCGGTGGTCAACCTGGCGGCGCGGGCGGCCAAGGCGGGCAAGCCCGGGGCCATCCTGGTGCCCCGGGAGGTGGCCGAGGCGGTCGACGTGCCCTCGGCGTCGATCGGGACCGCGGAGCTCCGGGGGTTCGGGCCGACGGAGCTGTTCAGCCTGCGACGGGGGAGCCGCGGGGAGGGCTAGCCACAATACCGTTCAGTTAAGCAACATTGGTGTAGTTTGGTCATGTGCCTCGCGGTGGTTGGAGGAAGCCTGATTCGGACCGGCGGCTGTCCGACCTGGTCTCGGTCGGGGTGCTGACCCGCACGTTCCCCCCGACGCTGGTTGACGAGGTGGTCGCAGGTTGCGGACGGACCGAGCTGCGGAATCGAACCCTGCCGGCACGCGCCATGGCGTACTTCTCCATCGGGATGGCGCTGCACTCCGAAGGTTCCTACGAGGACGTGTTGGGACTCCTGACCGACGGCCTGGCGTGGACGTCGGGGGAAGAGCCGATCGCCCTGCCGTCGAAGTCGGCGATCTTCCAGGCCCGCTCACGGTTGGGATCCGAGCCGCTCCAAGAACTGTTCTCCCGGGTGGCGGTTCCCTTGACGGGAGCGGGGACGCCGGGAGCGTGGTTGGGAGGCCGCCGGCTGGTCGCCATCGACGGAACGTGTCTGGATGTGGTCGACACTCCTGAGAATTCGGCTTGCTTCGGACGGCCCGGCGTCAACAAGGGCGAGCAGGCCGCCTTCCCCCAGGCCCGGGTGGTGGCGGTGGCCGAGTGCGGGACCCATGCCATCTTCGATGCCGTCGTCGGGAAGTACACGACGGGGGAGAACACGATGGCGGGCGAGTTGATCGACCGGTTACAGCCCGGAATGTTGTTGCTGGCCGACCGGGGATTGTGCGGGTTTCCCCTGTGGTCACGGGCCGCCGCCACCGGTGCCGATCTCCTGTGGCGGGCCAACAGCGTCATGAAGCCACGCCCGCTCGAGACCTTGGCCGACGGCTCCTGGCTGGCCGAGCTCCGCCCATCGAGTGGTGCTGGACGGGACGCCCGGTCCCTGACCATCCGGGTCATCGACTACCGGATCAATGACGGGCGTGACAACGATGAGCCCTATCGGCTCTTCACCACCATCCTCGACCCTGACGACGTCTCCGCATTGGACCTCGCCGCCGCCTACACCCAGCGCTGGGAGATCGAGAGCGCGTTCGACGAGTTGAAGACACACCAGCGCGGCCCTCGTACCGTACTGCGATCGAAGTCGCCCGACCTCGTGCTCCAAGAGATCTGGGGTCATCTCTGTTGTCACTACGCCATCCGAACCCTGATGTGGGAAGCGGCCGACCAGGTGGGGGTCGACCCCGACAGGGTCAGCTTCGTCGCCGCTCTCCGCATCGCTCGCCGCTCGATCTCAGTGGCGCGCGATTTTTCCCCCTCAGGCTGACCACGGCTGGCGTTACGCCATCACGTTGCTCGCACGGAGGCTCAATCCGGCCCGTCGCCATCGCAGCAACCCGAGGGTCGTCAAGCGCAAGTACGTCAAGTGGCACGTGAAGCGGGAGCGGCACAAGTCGTGGCCACAACCAACTGGCCCGCCGCGGGCCAGTATTCCAGGAGCCCCTAGTCCCTAACTGAACGGCATTGGGGCTAGCCAGGATCCGAGAAGTGCTCAGGCGCCCAGCCTGGTGAGGTCGCAGGTCGGCTCAAGTGAATATCTTGAGATGCCGATATAGCTGGCGTAGCTCCATAGGTGCCATCCGTTCTCACTACCTGTGCCGGAAGCATCAATGGCGTTGCGACGGAAGTTGCCAAAGGAGCGACCTTGCTCGTTGCCTGGTCATCGCCAGTCTTACCGATGCCCATCTGCCGCCTTCGTCCTGACGCGTACCGTGTGCCGACCCCGACAAGCTCTCTGGGCCCGATTCGATGATTCCGCGACGGCACGTCTGGTTGGTCGTGGCGGCTCTGGTCGTGGCCGTTGGCACCACCGGCTCCGTCCTGGGTGCCTGGGCGGTCGGTCGGAACGATGGACAGGGATCACGTCAGAGATCGACCACGGCGGCGGTAGAGATTGCCGCCACGTTGAAGTTGGCCATCCAACGCGAGCAAGATCTCACCGAAGACACCGGCGCGTTCGTGATCGGAAACCCGAACGCCTCGCAGGCCCAGTTCCAGCACTGGGCGAGCTCGGATCAGGTACTGCAGCGACACCCGGAGGTGGGGGGATTGGGCGAGGTGGTGCTGGTTCCGGCAGCCCAGCTCAGTGCATTTGCCGCCCACGCGGTAGCTGATCCGGCCGGTCCGCTCGGAGCAGGTGGCACCTTTCAGGTCATCCCGGCGGGAGCCCGCCCTTACTACTGCTTCGAATCGCTATCGACTACGCGCAGTGGAGCACCGATCGACCCGGCCGGCTTCGACCTCTGTGCCACCGCGCTGGGTCCGGCACTCATGAGTGCTCGGGTCTCCGGTCAGGGCGCCTATGTGCCCTACGGGACGGGAACGTCCACCACCTTGATCGTGGGCACGCCGATCTACCAGGGTGGTGCGGTCCCCGCCTCGGTCCAGGCGCGCCAGAACGCCTTCATCGGCTGGGTGGGGATCGCCGTGGAGCCCAACGTCCTCCTGACCACCGCGTTGGTGGGTCATCCCAAGACGGCGGTGGCGTTCCGCTACCACAACGGTCCGGCCGTGGCCACCTTTGGGGCAGGCGCTGCCCCCACCGGTGCACCATCCACCACGGTCAACCTTCACAACGGTTGGCAGGTGCAGGTGTTCGCCGCAGCCACCGGGAGCGGCATACTTGGCAACGCAAACGCTCTGACCCTGTTGCTGAGCGGCATCCTGCTCTCTCTCTTGTTGGGACTCTTGATCTATGTGCTGGGAACCAGCCGTTCTCGCGCTTTGCGCCTGGTGCAGGAGCGCACCGACCAGCTGCAACACCAGGCGCTCCACGACTCGCTGACCGGACTTCCCAACCGGGCCCTGATCCTCGATCGCATCGAGCAGATGCTGGCGCGAGGTCGACGACAGCACACTCCGGTGGCGGCCCTGTTCCTCGATCTCGACAACTTCAAGGACATCAACGACACCCTGGGGCACCGAGCAGGCGACGAGCTGCTGGCTGGGGTCGGAGCCAGGCTGGTCAGCGCACTTCGTGAGGGGGATACCGTCGGCCGTCTGGGAGGTGACGAGTTCGTGGTCCTGACCGAAGGTGCTTCGCTGGCCGCCGGAGCGGAGGTGGTAGCCGACCGTGTCCTCGACGTGTTGGCGACACCGTTCGAGATCGGCGGCAGCGACGTTCCCCTGGTGGTGACGGCCAGCATCGGAATTGCCGCCGGTGACAGGTCGACTGCCGAAGGGTTGCTCCAAGACGCCGACATCGCCCTCTACCAGGCGAAGGCGGCCGGAAAGCAGCGGGCCGTGAGTTTCTCGCCATCGATGCAAGCTGTTGTCGATGATCATCGAAATCTCGAAGTGGACCTGCAGAGCGCTCTCGAGTCCGGGCAGTTCTTTCTGGTGTACCAGCCCACGATCGACCTCTCCACTGGAGCCTTTACCGGCGTTGAGGCGCTCTTGCGCTGGCGGCATCCGGAGCGGGGAGTCGTGCAACCTGATGATTTCATCCCTGCCCTCGAATCGAGCGGCCTGATCGTCCCTGTCGGCGCTTGGGTGCTTCACGAGGCCTGTCGGCAAGGCGCCGTCTGGCACCGCCAGGGCTATCGATTCGCGGTGTCCGTCAACGTGGCGGCCAGGCAGGTCGATCAGGACCGGATCGTCGACGACGTGAGGGACGCCCTGTCAATCAGTGGTCTTGATCCCGACCTGTTGATCTTGGAGCTCACCGAGACCACCTTGATGCACGACGTCGAGGGGATCGTGGCTCGGCTTCAGATGCTGAAGGCGGTTGGGGTGCGCATCGCCATCGACGACTTTGGCACCGGCTATTCGTCGCTGGCCTACCTTCGACAGTTCCCCATCGACGTCCTGAAGATCGATCGGTCCTTCGTGTCGGGTATTGCCGACACCACCGAATCGGCTGCCCTCGTGCACACCTTGGTCCAGCTGGGCAAAGTCCTCGGGCTCGAGACCATTGCCGAAGGTATTGAGACCGACGACCAACGGTTGCGTCTCAAGGCTGAAGACGTCGACACTGGTCAGGGATTCCTGTTCGCTCGGCCGCTCGAGGTGGAAGACGTGAATCGCTTCCTGGAGGGATCGGCGGGCAAACCCGAGGCTTCAGTGATCTGAGTCCGAATCACACCACACTGAGTCGTGGTCAGCCGTTGTCTCCGTGGCCCACGAAGTGCTCCATCGACACGTTCACTCCGAGCACGTCCATCACGCGGTCGAATGCCCTCGGCGGCAGGACGCGAAGCAGCGGTAGGAGATGGACGGCGGGTGGCAACACCAGGAGCCGGCGGTCCTGTTCGATGGCACCGGCGATCTTCCGAGCCACGTCCTGCTGTCGCAAGATGGGTAGCAGAAGCGGGAGGCGTGTGCGCACACCCTCGAACATGCCCGTGTCGATGTAGTACGGGCACACCACCGTGGTCATCACCCCGGGCGCTATCTTGCGCAGCTCGACACGAAGGGACTCATTGAAGCCGACCGCGGCGTGCTTGCTGGCCGAGTAGTCGGTCTGGCGGGCCACCCCCACCAGGCCGGCCGCCGATGCCATGGTGACCACATGGCCGCGGTCGCGTGCCACCATCGCCGGCAGGAACGCTTTCGTGACCCAGAACAGTCCCAGGGTGTTCACCTCGAAGGTCCGACGGATCTGCTCGTCGGGGATCTCGAGCAGGGGAGCTCCGCTCACCACGCCGGCGTTGTTCACCACGATGTCGGGGTCGCCTACTTCGGAGCGAACCCGCTCTGCCGTGGCGTACACAGCTTCTCGGTCGCTGACGTCGCACGCGTAGCCCCGTCCCTGACCTCCGGCGAGGCCGTGCACCTCTTTCAGCACGGGACCGAGGCGCTCTTCGTCGAGGTCCCAGAGCACCGGGATGGCGCCGCGAGCCGACAGATCGGATGCCAGGAGGCGACCGATCCCAGCGGCGGCACCTGTGATCAGCGTGATGCGACCCCGCACGTCGGTCAAGACGGCTCCTTCCGGTTGTCCCGTTCTACCCAGGTTGCCAAGGTCCCAACCTCCGACGAGACGGTCCGCCTCGTCGGTCTCCGATCTGATCCTACTGACCGACGAGCGCAGTCCGGCCAGTGCGGCCGGGGTGAGGCGAGCTCCGGCCGACGTTCCCGACGCCGGTCCTGGCGGCACGGCTTTGGGACCTTTGACCCTGGTCGGACCGCTTGGAGGCTCCTACGGTGGGTTGTGAGGGGCTGGCTGGGGATGACGGTGGTCTCGATCGACTGTGGGGTGGCTTGATGACTGGTGCTGCGCTTCCAAGGTTGGCGTCCGAGGTGTCGGTCTCTCTCGAGGGGGTCGGCTCCTATCTGCCGGACCACCGAGTCGACAACGAGGAGATCCTCGAGTACCTGCATCCGGTCCGCCCCGATGGCAGACCCCTCGAGGTCGAGTGGGTCGTGAGACACCTCGGTATCAACGAGCGGCGATTGGACTACGAGTTCGGTGGGAAGCGCAAGCGGACGCGGGCCGAAGGGGGACTGTTCGACGGTGATCTGTCCCTGCGAGCCGGCCGGAGCGCCCTCGCCGACGCTGGCCTCGAGGCTGAGGACATCGACGTCCTGGTCCACGTGAGCACCACGCCTGACCTCATCGCCTGCCAGGACCATTTCCGGTTCCTGGTGACCGAGCTCGGGCTGCGCAAGGACGTCGATCTCGTGCACCACAACCTCGGGTGTGCCGGCCTGGCCGCGGGGTTTCGTACCACCGCCTGCTCGCTCGTGTCGATGGCACCGGCCACCGCCCTGGTGGTGGCCAGCAACTGCCCATCGGGCTACTTCGGTCCGGAGGTTCACGACTACTACTACCAGCACCAGAGTGGCCTGGGATGGTTGGCGCCGCTCATGTTCGCCGACGGCGCTGGTGCGGCTGTCTGGCGGTCGGCGACGCGAGACCAGAGCCAAGCTCCGGTCGGCCTGTTGTCGGTGCGCTATGAGACCAGCCCTGACATCGGCCTCGTCACCTACCCTGGGGGCGGCTGCCTCCATCACACCTCAGCCAGCAACGTGGCCGATCACGTCTTCCTGATGGATGGCGTCAAGGTATCCGAGGTCTTCCCGCCCCTGATGGCACGGGACTTCGAGATGCTCCAGGAAGACTGGCCGACCACCGTCAAGCCGGTGACCGGAACCAATTTCGACGTCGGCACCGTGGCCCGGTGGTACCTGCACCAAGCCAACGCTGTCGTCGTCCGTCAGGCGATCGAGATGCTGGGCCTGCCACCGGACCGCGTCCCGATCAGCGTCGATCACTACGGCAACACGTCGGCGGCCAGCACCCTGATCCTGCTGGACGAGGACCGCCGGGCCGGCCGCGTGCACCCGGGTGACCTCGTGGTGTTCTTGTGGGTCGGTGCCGGCAATGGCGCCATGAACGGCTACGCCACCGCCATACTCTGACCGGTGGCGAGGCGGCGACCTCGAGCTTGCTCGCCCGGGATGCCCACCTTTCACCCGACCGCGTTACTCGTCGATCGCTCGAATGGCGGGCTCGGGGCAGTTGGCGATCGCCAGCTGTGCCCTGGCCCGGAGGGCCTTCGGGACCTCGGTGATGGCCGCTGAAGCGAGTCCGAAGTCGTCAACCAGAAAGAGCGTAGGGGCAAGTCCGCAACACCGTGCATGGCCCTGGCACCTGTCCGGATCCACCTGGATCCTCATCTCAGGACGACCGGAACCGTGCGGGGTCCCCGGACTTGGCCACCGGACCAGGTGACGTCTGCGCCAGCCTCGAGGGCAAATCGCGGGATGACTCGGAGCCACTCTTCCAGTGCGACCTGCAACTCCATGCGGGCAAGGTTCGAGCCAGCACAGCGATGTATGCCCGATCCGAACGCCAGGTGTCGATTCCGCACACGGTCCAGAAGCACCGAATCAGGATCGTCGAACGCTCCAGGATCGCGATTGGCGGCGGGGAAGTTCAGCAGGACCTTGTCCCCCTTCTTCATCGGGCAACCGCCGAACTCCACGTCCTCCATCACCAGGCGGGCCATGGTGACCGGTGAGTACGCCCGCAGGAGCTCCTCGACCGCCAGCGGCATGAGCTCGGGCTCGGTACGGAGGCGCTCTTGGTCCTCGGGGTGCCTGGCCAGGTGCCAGAGGGAGGAGCCGACCGCGCTCCAGGTCGTATCGACGCCGGCGATGAGAACCAGGGCGGCCATCCCCAGAACGATGGTGTCATCCAGCGGCTTGCCGTCCACGTTGGTTGTGAGGAGCGTGCTGAAGAGATCGTCGCCCGGTTCCTTGCGCCGGTTCTCGAGCTCCGTCAGGAAGTAGCCGAGCAGGGCCGCCACTCCTCGATTGCGGCGCTCGGGGTCGTCCCCGCAGTCGAGGATGTCCCGTACCCAGGACGTGAATGAGTCCGACAGGCCTGCCGGTACGCCCAGCACATGGGCGATGACCCGGACCGGGATGTGCCGCGCATAGTCAGATGCTCCGTCACACCGACCCGAGGCCGCCAGACCGGTGGCGAGCTCATGGCAGAGATCCCGCGTCAGCGGGGCGATGCTGGCCACTCGTTGGTGGGAGAACCAAGGAAGCAGGACCCGGCGTGTCCATGTGTGAAGCGGTGGATCAGCCGAAATCGGAGGTACCCCGAACTCAGGTGGCGATCCGCCACCGGATGCGTCAAGCTCCGTAGGGATGACCGCTGGATCGGTCGAGCTGAAGTGCTCGACATCGTGGGCGATGGACGTGACATCGTCGTACCGGGTCGGCAGCCAATTGCTGCCCCGGCGGTCGGTGTGCGCAATCGGACAGCGCGCTCGGAGATCGCTCCAGATACCGAAGGGATCTGTCAGATAGGCCGGGTCGAGCACATCGAAGTCCGTGGCCCAGTCAGTGACCGCGGCTGGTTGCCTTGGTTCCATATCATGTCTCCCTGGTAGAGGAATTCATCGCCGTCGCAGCCATCGAACGTCGAGCTCAACATGAGCTGTCGGCCACCTTGTGCGCCCAGGCGTAGTCGGCCTTTCCGGCTGGACTGCGCTCCACCTTTGGAACTCTGATGATTGCTTTGGGGAGCTTGAAGTGAGCGACGTACGCACCGGTGCCTTCGAGCACTTCGGAGTCGGACACCACGACACCAGGTGAGAGCTGAATAACGGCCACCACCTCTTGGCCCCAGCGTTCGCTCGAGCGCCCGATGACGATGGCGTCTTCGACTCCAGGGACGTTGACGAGGGCTCGTTCCACCTCCTCCGCAAAGATCTTCTCGCCGCCGGAATTGATGGTCACGGAATCTCGGCCGAGCAGCTCGACCAAGCCGTCTGCTCGGAGCCGGGCCCGATCGCCGGGCACGGACCACCGAATACCGTCGATGGCCTGAAACGTGAGCTCGGTCTTCCTCTGATCACCGAGGTAGCCGAGCGGGATCCTGCCGGACTTGGCCAACCAGCCGATTTCACGGTCTCCCGGCTCGAGCCGCCGTCCTTCCTCGATGTTGAGAACGGCGACGTCGTGCCGGCGCTCGAAGACGCCGTACTCGGGACTGGAGACGGAGGTGCTGACCTGACTGAGGGCGCTACCCGTCTCCGACGATCCCGCCAGGTCGACGACTAGCGCCTGCGGGAGAGCTCCCAGCAGGCGGCGCTTCGTCTCGGGTGTCGTGACGGCGCCGCCAAGGCTGACCACCCGCAGGGACGTGGCGTCGTATGAGCCTGATTCGAGCTCGGCGATGAGTGGACGGGCGAACGCCTCGCCGACGAGCAGTGTCGCTCCCACCCGCTCCCTTTCCACCGTGGTCCAGAAGTCTGCAGCATCGAGACGGTCGACCACATCGTTGATCACGACTGTCCCGCCGTTGAAGAGGCAGCGCAACCCGAGCCAGTGGGCTGCGCCGTGCATGAACGGTGCGATCGGCAGCACCCGCCAGTCGAAGTCAACGGCAGCGGCACCGATGGTCACGAGATCGGCATCGGCGTCGAAGCGATCACCTCCGAGTGCGGCCACCCAGATGTCGGCCTGGCGCCACAGGGTGCCCTTGGGCATACCAGTGGTGCCCCCGGTGTAGAGGAGATAGAGGTCGTCAGGGGAGTGATCGGAGAAGGGATCAACTGGCTCGGCTTCCTCGATCGCAGTGTCGTAGTCCAGTGCTCCCGGTAGGAGCGGCGCACCGCTCTCGTCGGCGACCTGAAGGAGCAACGGAGACCGCCGCAAGCGAGGAAGCACCTCGGCGACGGTTGCGGCGAAGCGGGCATGGTAGATGAGTGCGGATGCCTGAGCGTCATCGAGGAGGTACGCCAGCTCCTCGGCCATGTAGCGATAGTTGATATTGAACGGGGCCACTCTGGCCGCATAGCAACCAAGCGACGCCTCCAGATACTCCGGTCCGTTCAGGAGGTACAGCCCAACGGTGTCCTGCCCGGTCTCCCAGTTGGACAGCCCTGGGCGTTCCTGGTGGATACGCAGACCGGCGCCGTTGAGCACGGCTGCCAGGCGACCGGCCCGGGTGGCAAGTTCGTCGTAGGTCAGGCGACGATCCCGCCACACGATGGCCTCTTGCTCTCCGATCGCCGAAGTTACCGCCTCGAAGATTCGCCACAGGTTCTGCTCCACGCGCTCATGTTGACAGAAAGTGCCCCGTAAGTAAACAATCGTTGGACAGGTCGAGGGCTCCACTTTGGCCAAGACCGAAGGCGGGCAGCGCGTGGCGCGGCAGGAGGGTGTCGCCTGGGCCGCCGTCTCTGTCTGAGAGGATCGCCATATGCCTGCAGACGACGTCGACATCCAACGGCGACCTCGCGACCGCAAGTCGAGCATCCTGGCCGCCGCCGCCGACCTGTTCGCCGCCGGAGGGTTCTCGGCGGTAGGGATCGATGAGATCGGCGAACGGGTCGGGATCACCGGCCCCGCCATCTATCGCCACTTCAAGGGCAAGGACGCTCTGCTGGGCGCCGTCCTCCTCGATGTGGTCACTGCTTACGAGGTAGACGACGCGGCCCTCGAAGAAGGGCTGCATCGGGTGGTTGCTGATGCCGTGACAACTGCGCTCGATCACCCGTCGGGTCTGGCCACGTATGTACATGAGCGGCGTCGGCTTGCCGGAGACGACCGCCGCCCCGTGGCTGCGGCCGAGAAGAGGCTCCGTCAACAGTGGCACCGCGCCATCGGGGCCGCGCAGCCGGAGCTCTCCGAACCGGAGATTGGCGCCAGATTCGCCGCCATGCTGGCCGCGCTGAGCGCGGTGGCACTGCGACCGGCGACCGTCGTCCGTCCGCAGCTCGACAGACTTCTCACGGAGGCGCTCCTGGCCATGTTGCTGGCTCCCACCTCCGAGTCGGGGCCGACTCCGAAATCCGGCGACGCCTGGTCACCGCCGCATTCTCGGGCTGAAGCGATCCTCAGTTGCGCCTTGGCACTGTTTCACCAGCGAGGGTTCCACGGAGTCGGAATTGACGATATCGGCGAGGCGGCCGGCATCTCCGGACCGACGGTCTACTTCTACTACGAGAGCAAGCTTGACATCCTGATGGGGGCCTTCGATCGGGCCGGCGCCCGGGTCAGCGCCGGTGCGCACGACGCGCTCACGGGCGCCAGCTCCGCCACCGACGCGCTGGCCCGGCTGATTGCGTCCTACCTCGAGGTGGTCAACGACAACGTCGACCTCATCGCCGTAACGAGCCGGGAATTCGGAGTCCTCCCCGAGGCGGACCGGTCCAATCGTTCCCGACTCCGCCGCCAGGTGAGGGACACCTGGGTCGCGGTCCTGCGCGAACTGCGCCCCGGACTCGGCGAGGGAGCGGCTCGTACGCTGGTTGCCGGCGTCTTTCCCCTGATGATCCAGCTCAGCCACCATGGGATCCAGCCCACCGAAGCGGCACCTCTCGCCTCGGCGTTCCTGCTCGGGGAGGCCGAGTCGGCTATAAGTTAACTTGCGTTTGACAGGGTTCGGTGGGGTGTCTACCCTGTGGACCACTGTTCGAACAGGGCGCCCCCATCAAGAGGTCGCTCGTCCGGATCTGCCGAGGAGGCCACGTGGGAGAACGCACATTCGTGATCGGCGTCGGAATGACCAAGTTCGAGAAGCCCGGCTCCAGAGAGTGGGACTACCCCGACATGGCCAGAGAGGCCGGAGAGAAGGCTCTCGCTGACGCTGGTATCGGCTACGGCGAAGTGGAGCAGGCCTTCGTTGGCTACTGCTACGGCGACTCGACGTCTGGTCAACGGGCCCTCTACGAGCTGGGCCTCACCGGCATCCCTGCCATCAACGTGAACAACAACTGCTCCACCGGTTCGTCGGCGCTCTACCTGGGCAGGCAGTTCATCCGAGGTGGTCTGGCGGACTGCGTACTGGCGCTCGGCTTCGAAAAGATGGAAAAGGGCAGCCTCGGAGTCAAGTTCACCGATCGAACGATGCCCCTGGACAACCATTTCTTGGACATGAAAGAGCGACGAGGCATAGCGAAGGCCCCCCCGGCGGCTCAGATCTTCGGCAATGCTGGACGTGAGTACATGGAGCGCTACGGCGTTACGGCGGAGACCTTCGCCAAGATCGGCGAGAAGAACCATCGACACTCGGTCAACAACCCTTACTCGCAGTTCCAGGACCAGTACTCGCTTCAGGACATCCTCGCTGCGCCGATGGTGTTTGATCCGCTGACAAAGCTGCAGTGCTGTCCGACATCGGACGGTGGCGGGGCGGCGATCATCGCCTCGGAGCGTTTCGTCCGGAGCCACGGATTGATGGAGTCCGCGGTGGAGGTCGTGGGCCAGGCCATGACCACCGACTTCGAGTCGACGTTCGGCGGCAGCGACATGAACGTCGCCGGCTTGCAGATGACCCGAGCCGCGGCTCAGGCCGCCTATGAGGAATCTGGCCTCGGCCCGGAGGATGCTCAGGTCGTCGAGCTCCATGACTGCTTCAGCGCCAACGAGCTACTCACCTACGAGGGACTGGGTCTCTCCGAAGAGGGCAAGGCCGGCGCGCTGATCGACGAGGGAGCGGTGACCTATGGCGGACGGTGGGTCGTCAATCCCTCGGGCGGACTCATCTCCAAGGGACATCCCCTCGGGGCCACCGGGCTCGCTCAGTGCGCGGAGTTGACCTGGCAGCTTCGAGGGAAGGCGGAGAAGCGGCAGGTGCCCGGCGCCAGTGTCGGAATCCAGCACAACCTCGGGCTGGGCGGTGCCGCCGTTGTCACCGTCTATCGGAAGGACAAGGTGTCGGCGTGATGCTCGAGCATGGGGTGCCACGGGCCGGCTCGGGGCCTCGACCGTCCGCCGCACTTGCCTGCACACGGCAGTCCGGTGGGGTCGCCATCGATGGATCTGCCCGCTTGCTGGCCGCCAGCTGAGACGCCGACGAGCCGGTGGTTGGCGACATGGCAGAGCTGATCGCTAGGGACCAGTTCGAACAGGACGTGCGAACGTTCTTGGACGCCCACGCTCCGAGGCGGCCGAGGCAGGCGTTCGTCTGGGGCGAGGGCTCCGACTACGTCGGGTTGTTCCCTGAACGGTCCTTGGAGCAGGACCTGGCGGATCTGGAGGTGGCCCGCTCGTGGAAGACGACGGTGTTCGATGCCGGGTTCGGCTGGATCACCGGCCCCCCCGAGTACGGAGGTCGGGGCCTGGATCGCCACTATCAACGCGCCTACGATCTGATCGCTGCCGACTACAGGACTCCGTCGATGGCGGTCTATGGAATCGGGCTGGGCATGGTGGCGCCGACCATCCTTGCGCACGCCACGCCAGCGGTGAAGGCGTCCTGTCTCCTGCCGATGTATCGCGGAGACATCGTGGGCTGCCAGCTGTTCAGCGAGCCCGGGGCAGGATCGGACCTGGCCTCCCTTCAGACCAGGGCTGTGCGGGACGGCGACGAGTGGGTGGTCACCGGCCAGAAGGTCTGGACATCGGGAGCACATCTGGCCGACATCGGTGAGGTCATCTGCCGCACGGACACCGATCTGCCGAAGCACCGGGGTCTGACCGCCTTCGTCGTCAATATGCATGCTCCGGGCGTGGAGGTGCGGCCGCTCCGTCAGATGACGGGGGGTGCCTCATTCAACGAGGTGTTCTTCACCGAGGTGCGGATTCCCGACTCCTATCGTCTGGGCGATGTGAATGGTGGTTGGACGGTGGCGCTGACCACGCTCATGAACGAGCGGGCGGTGGTCGGCGGCGGCGGCGGGCTCGGCGTGCGGATGAGCATGCGCCTGGCGGAGCTGGCCCGAGCCGTGGGGCGTTCCGACGAACCGCTCGTCCGCCAACAGCTGGCCAACATCATCATCAATGAACGGGTGTCTCGATACACCAACCTGCGTGCCATGGCCAAGATCGCCGTTGGCCAGCTGCCTGGACCCGAGATGTCGATCGCCAAGCTGGCGACAACCACCAACATGACCCGCATCAGCCAGTTGGTCTCCGCGCTCCTCGGCCCTGCGCTGATCGCCGACACCGGAGCATGGGGTACGTACGCATGGTCCGAGTTCCTACTCGGGGCCCCCGGCATGCGCGTGGCGGGCGGAACCGACGAGGTCATGCGGAACATCATCGGCGAACGGGTGCTCGGTCTCCCGAAGGAGCCGGGTCCCAAGCGGTGATGCCTGCTCGAGGGCCATCTGTCGACTGGCTCTCAGGCGGTCAGCTGCCCTTCGGAATGGTGAGCGGAGGCACCGTGGTGGATGGAACCGTGACGGCCGATGGTGGCCCGCCCTGGGAACCGCTTGATCCCGAGGTCGACCCACCGGACACCGCGGCATTTCCGGCACCCTGGGTCAGATGGAGCAACGCCTCGAGTGTGCCCGTGGAGGCGGTTGTGACGAAGCCGCCGATACTCGGGTTGGCGATGTTCCACGATGAGAACTGGATCGGAATGTCGGCCAGCACATCGATCCCTCCGGCGGTGCGTTCGGCAGATACCGTGAAGCTCACGGAATTCGTCACGCCGTGCATGGTGAGATCTCCCGTAGCCGGGTAGGTTGCCGTCGCACCTATGGCTGGGATCGTGCGGAGATCGATGGGCGCGGAGATCCGCAAGGCGGCTGTCGGGTACTGAGCGACGTCCATGATCCGGCCGTCGAAGCTGGCGTTTCGCTCGCTCTGGTCACTCACCACCGATGCCATCTCCACGGTGAAGCTGCCCGTGGTCACCGTGGTCCCCGAGATGGTGATCGAGCCGGAGACCCCGGTGCCCCGGCCCACCGCCGTCGTGTGCTGGCCGATGGGTACCTCGGCGACCCGGTAACCGACGACCGAACCGGTGCCCACGTTCCACGTCCCGACCACGGAACCGGCCGAACCCTGGGCGGTGGTGGAGGCGCCTCCTGCCACGGTGCTCTTCGTGGTCCCTGGCAGGGTGAGCTTGGCCGGTGCGGAGCCCTCGATGAAGTGGATGTAGATGAACGGGATCGCCACGGCCAGCACGACAGCCAAGGCGACTGCTCCGATGATCCACCGTCGCACTCGGTGTCGGCGTGGGCTTCCGTCCTCTGGCATGGCTGCCTCCAGTTGCAGTTCTCCGAGACGATCCCGAAACCCAACGCGAGGTGCACGGTGTGGTGGGGTCGTCTGTCCGGCGTGCCGGCTGGTGGACGCCGATTACCAGGACGTTACCGGGCACCGTTTGGGCTGTGGTCATGCACCATATCCCGCTCGGCACTGTCGACAGCTCCTTGTCCGTGCCGCGGCGATCCAAGCAGGTCTCACCGGCGTGTATCCGTCGAGACCGGTGCTGGACGTAGAGCACGCCGGGCCATTTCGCCCCATACCCAACGGTCGGTCCCATGGCTATCCTTGGACGGGCAGAGACACCTCATTGACGGAAGGTTGAGCATGCACGGCGGCGGGAACGTTACTGTCCTACTGGTAGCTATCGGATACTTTGCCTGGGCCACTTGGGCGCGTTGGCGATTCATTGCGCTGCCAAATCGCTCCCATCTCCTCGCCGACCTCGAGGACATCGTTGCGCTCACCGCTCGAACGAGCACCGGCGTCGTCGACGAGGTGCGAAGTGATTCAGTGAAGGCTATCGAAAGCCTCCTTGGAATCGCTCCGGCAACTACCAAGTCGGTAGAGGACATGCTTCGCAATCCTGGTCTGTTCAAAGATTCAACGTGGTCCGGCTCGATCGAGGAGGAGGCGTTGTTCAGGATCTCCGCCGCCCAGGTGCACGTGCCGAACCTGCTTTCCGACGCCGAGGTGGTGGCCCGTCTGGTGGTCGTTCGCGGATGGCTGAGCGAGTACGGCGACAAGGCCGAATTCGTTGCCCTCGGGCAGCAGATCGACTCCGCCCTCGGCAAGCAGGGATCCCCTCCTTCGGTCATTCCTCGGCCCAACCGCCTGGTCCGGTATCTCACCGCTCTGTCGCAGTCGAAGAGCGCCGGTATCGCCGAAGTCAACGACCTCAATCGGACACTGCTGGGTCAAGCTCTCGTCCAGACCTATGCCACGCCCGGCTCGCCTACCGAATTGATCTGGCATCGGAAGACAGCCTTGATCCTCGTATCGGGACTGACGACCATTGTCCTGTTGGCGTTCTTCGTCAATGCCGATCTCATCCTGCTGTTCGGCGCCGTCGGTGGACTGCTCCAACGTCTGTGGCAACTCGTCTATGAGCGAGACGAGAGGAACACGAACCCACTCTACTGGTCAACGCTCTTCCTGGCCCCGGTGGCAGGTGCCCTCGCTGCCGTAGGCGGCCTCTACCTCATCAGCTTCCTCAATATCACCAATATCCTCGGAACATCCGTCAGCAAGTACGTTGGATTCGACAGTGCAGTGATCCATCATGTCGGCGCTGGCGACGCTGGCGTGGCGTTCCTACTCGGCTTCTCCGCACAGCTGCTCGGAAAGCTGGCCGCACGATCCACGTCGGTTGTCGCTCCGGCGACTTGAACCAGTCGGTGCAGTGTCGAGGAACGTTCGGCTGTCAATTGCTACTGTCGCAAGGTGGCCGGTAAGGCAAAGACCTTGGTTCGGCTGGCAGGACTCCATGACGTCGAGGCAATCGGAAGGTTGCTCCACGACTTCAACCGCGAGTTCGGCGAACCAACGCCTTCTCCGGCTGCCTTGGCGGAACGTCTTCGACTGCTTCTCGACCACGGCGACACGGCGGCTCTCCTGGCCGGGGACGGCCCAGGCGGGCTTGCCGTCCTCCGGTTCCGGGCTGCCATTTGGACCACGGGCCTCGAGTGTTACCTGGCAGAGCTCTACGTCACTCCCAATCGGCGAAGGCAGGGACTGGGACGGGCGCTCATGGGCGAAGCCCTCAAGGAGGCCGGCGCCCGAGGCGCTGGCAGTTTGGACATCGGTGTCGACGAGCCGGACATTGCTGCGCGCCGCCTCTACGAGAGCCTCGGCTTCACCAATCGGGCAGGAGGGGGGGGTCGGCCCGCTGATGTACGTCTACGAGCGCCAATTGTGAGATCGGCCTGGGCGACATTCCAGTGAGAGCACGGTTCGCCGTGGATCGGGGCTACGAGCGCACCAGCCCGTGCTCGAGGAGGAAGTCACGCTGCTCCCTGTGCATCTGATCCGGCAGAGCGGCGAACCACGATGGCTGGTCGGCCAAGGACGTGAGCTGGTCTTCTCCGACGTGGACCACGAAGGCCAGCCCGACCGGGGAGTCCAGGCCGTTCAGGTAGTGGCTCGGGTACTCGATGTACCCCAGGAACGGACCCACCGAGACCTCGAGCCCGAGCTCGACGCCGGCGACCCGCTCGACCGCGGCCACCAGCCGCTCACCGAATTGCACGGTGCCCCCGGGGATGTGCCAAAGGCCCGTACAGGGCCCGGTCGCGCGTTTGGTGAGCAGTACTCCACGCCGGGACTGCACGATCACCTCGACCGTCAGGCGGGGGACCCGGGAGTAGATGGCGTGGAACTCCTCCTCGGACAGGGGCGGCCCGCCTCCGGGCACCGCGCTGCGAAGCTCCCGGGCCGGAGCTCGGGGCTCGTCCGTGCCTGTTCGGGCGGGTTTCATCTCTCTGAGTTCAGCTCCGCAGGCCGTCGATGCCGGCCCTGTTGGCCGAGGGGGCGGGAGCGGTGCGGGGCAGGCGAGCCGGGATGAGACGGACCCCTAGGCGGCGGATGAGGAAGCGCAGCAGCACCACGGTGAAGACGGCGAGCGCGCACGGGAGGACGACGGCCAGCATGGTGAAGGTCAGCGTTCCGTGGAGATGGGTGATGATCGAGAAGTTCATCCCGAAGTAACCGGTGATGAAGGTGAGCGGAAGGAATACCGCCGCCACGATCGTCAGCCAGTTGATCACCTCGCCCTGGCGTTCCGAGGTGGACGAGCTGAAGGCCTCCATGGCGTCTCGCGTCTCGTCGCGACAGCTGTTGGCGGCGTCGAACAGAGCCACCACGTGGCTCCGGTGGGCATCGAGATACTGCTGGGTGCCGACCTGCATGGCCGGGAGCCGGTCGACACCGCCCAGGATGCTGACGAGGTCCCGCCGGTACGGTCCCAGCGCTCTGATGATGGGCGTGAGGACCTGGCGAACTTCGAGAACCTGCTGGAGGTAGCCCGGCATGGGCGGACCGCCGATGACCGCAGTCTCGAGCTCGTCGAGCTGGGCGTCCAGTCGAGCGAGGACGGACTCGAAGGTGGTGGCCAGTGCATCGAGCACCATGAAGAGCACGAGCGGTCCGTCGTCCTGCTCGCTGTTCCGTAGCCGCTCGTAGCGGTGCCGGGCATCGGCCAGCCCCCGGCAAGGCTGGTCGTGGGCGGTCACCAGGAACGACTTGGTGAAGACGGCGCGAACCTGTGTCAGATGACTTTCGTCGCGCACCCCGTAGGCGGCCCAGCGGACCCCGTCGTGGGTCTCCGTGAAGCTCGACCGTTGATCGCGGTCCACCAGATGCTGGACGCCATCGGCGTTCAGCCCGAGCGCCGTGGAGAACTCGACCATCTGCTCGGGGGGAACACCGGAGAGGTCGAGCCAGAAGAACGAGCCGGCTTCTCGAAGCCGAGCCACGTAGTCGGCGCCGATGTCCGAGTCCACGCCGGCTGCTTCGACGAGCTGGGCCCGTCCGGCCTGCGGGACGGGGGTGGTCATCGTTGGACCCGTGGTGGCACGGCCGGCACTCTCATCGGCCCTGTTCAAGGGTGGTGCACCCGGACACCTGGCAGGACCCGGTGGCCTCCCCGGCTGTCTGGAGCGTCGAATCGAACCGGACCGGACCGGACCGGTGGATCTGTCGGAGGCACGCCGGCAGCGCCCGGGCCACCCTGCGATACCGCCGGGGCCAATCGACTGCATCCATCGGGACCTCCTCCGTACCCACTCTGAGGACCGCACATCGTGCCGCCTTCGCCCGTTCTGCGGGCACTCCACCATCGAGCCAAGCACGGCGGGCTCCCGGCCAGTAGGGACGAAGGTCCCTTTCGCGGACCGTGACCGCAGGGCGCCGCCGGCCGGGGAGATGATCTCCGTCAGACGTCGAGCCGCGACGCCCGCCGTCGGGACTTGGGCCGTTCGGCCCTATGGGTGGTGTCGAATCCGCCGTAGCGTCTACCTGTGGAGTGGGTGCCGACACCACGGTGGAGGGAGGGCGAATGCGATGATCAGTGTGCCCCAGGATGCCATCACGATTGTTGACAGGACCGCCGTCAAGGAGGTTGGCGACAGGATCGAGGTCGAGTGGGAGCTGAGCGCCAAGCCACAGCCCGAGTGGGCGGAGATCTTTCAGATGGCAGCCCCGTCGGACCGCGTAGGTCCGGTTGATTGGGTGATGGGTGGCGGCCCCGATGTGATCGACCGTGTCGTCCGGTGGTTCGTCCCCGCCTCGGAGATCGACAACGCCGACACCGAGGTCCGTTACCGCCTGTCGGTGGCCAACCAGAGGTACGGGACGCCGCCCTCGCCTCCGGACGTCTAGTCCGCCCGTGCACTGGCAGGTGCCACCCTGCTGTGATCGGGGAAGAATCCCCGATCCCTACCCGGACGGCACCCCGTCGCCGACCGTCACGGGATCGAGGACGCCTGCGCGTTGGCGATGGCCGCGGCGCCGTCTGCCGGGGTCAGGAAGCCGGCCGCCTCCTCGGCGTTCACCGCCGCCGTGTACTTCGCCACGTATGAGGCGTGCGTGGGGTAGAGCGAGGTGAGCGTGGCGCTGCTCAGATCGTTGAAGTACCCGGACAGCAGGCAGAGGCCCTCGTCGCGTCCAGCGGTGTTGGCGAGGCTGCCGGTGCCGGTGGTCAACAAGGTGATGGCCGCTTCAACCTGGTTCAGCAGCGACAAGAGGGTGACGGTGCTCAGATCGATGTTGGCCAGGTTGATGGGCGAGTACGACTCGGCCGGTACCTGGGCTTCTGGCAGTTGGATCCCGCCCCCGGCGATGCCGTAGGAGTTGGTGTTCACCAGGTTGAGGAGGCCGAAGACCAGCGGCGTGGTGGAGATCGGCGGGGAGTGGGGCGGCTGCACGCCGGCGGTGATCCAAGTCTGAAGGGCGGCTATGGCGGCATCCTCGACTTCGAAGAGCGGCATGTTGTCGGCTTGATTGACGTTGGTGAGGCCGACCGCCGGCGTGCCGGCCAGGCAGTCCGGGATCGGTTCGGTCGGCATCTCGGTGAACTCGGTCTCGAGTTCGTACGCCGCCTCGTGTTCGTCGATATGCGAGGCACCGGCGAGCTCCCACGTGCGCAGGTCGTTGTTGTCCGGCTGCCGGGCGGCGCCGTCATCGAGCTCCTCGACGTCGCCCTGGGTATTGAGCTGGATGAACGGTGCGGTGTTGTCGGTGCGAATGAGCGCCGGGAAGGGCAGTGGCATCAGCAGCCCGTTGCCGAGCGGCGCGGCGGCGGCCGCCCGACCGACCGCCAGGAAGCCGTTGAAGGCGTGGCTGACCGGCTGGATGGCGTTCACGTAGGTGTCGATACGGAAGGCCGACTGCGAGTCACCCGTACCGATCAGGTTCTTCGGGGTGAGCCCGCCGAGCAGCGTGGCGCTGTCGGCCTTCACGGCCTCGGCGGCCTGCGAGAAGATGTCGTAGGACTGGCTGTCGCTGCTGTCCCCGAGCGATCCGTAGCGTGCGGCATCCCACGCCTTGAGGTCGGCCATCCCCGCCGACTGCGCGGTGACGCCCACGTACGCATAGCCGTTGTCGAGGAGCTGGTTGTAGAGCTCTGCCCACACCGGGTCCTCGTCACTGCCGGTGGTGTCGTTCAGCCACTCGAACACGACGGTCCCGTTGAACTTCGCCGGGTTGGTCGGATAGCGCACCAGGAGCCGTGTGGTGTACGGCACGTTGCTCTGCGCCACCGACACACCCCAGTCGCCGTTCGGCAACCAGAGGCCGCTCGGCTGGTACTCGTTGGTGACGCCGGACATGGTGAACTCATGCTCCACGTAGCCCAGCGCGCTCAGGTTGATCGCCGGTGCCCCGGGCAGCAGCGCCGTCGACGGGACGGTGTCGAAGGGGTAGCCGTGGGTGCCGGTCCCGGCAGGGATCTCCGAGATGGTCGGCAGGCTCGACGTGGACGCCGCCGACGCCGACGCTTGGGGCAGGGGTGCCGCCCCGCTGGGTGCCCACCACAGCAACGTTGCGACCATGGCGCCGCTAAGCGTCAGGGCGAAGATCGTGGTGAGGCTGGAGCGGCGCTTCATGTTCACTCCCGGGACGAGAAGTGAGAGGGATGAGGAACCGCCGAGCACGCCCGTCGCCGACGTCTGTCGGAATCAGATGCACGCACTGCCCGGCTGGACCTGCACTGGCGCCCGGCCGCCGGCCGGGGGACACCGACGTGTGAGCAGTACGACCACCGCGTGCGAGATCCGGCTGCCGATGGCGTCGTGGGACGGCCTGGTGCCCGACACTCCTCGAACTCGCGTCCCCCCTGAGTCGCCATCGCCAACCCCTCGCTGTCGCCGAGCGACGTAGGGCCGCTCACCCTCCTGCAGCGTCGTATCCGACACGAGGTCGCCCATCCCGTCCCGGCCAGAGAGGCCCTGGCCGCCAACGACGAGGGCGCCCGAGAACGAACCCGTGACACCGACTGACCGACTTCTGGTCGAAACTGTAACACCGTCGTACCTCTTTGGATAGCCCCTCGCCGTCCCCCGGTCTCCGGGCCGTTCATGCGAAACTATCGTCGGTGGATCCTGCCCCCGGCACGCCCCGTCTCTATCGGGGCATGCCCGCGTCCGAACGCCGCGCCCTCCGGCGCCAGCGCTTCCTCGATGCGGGGCTCGAGCTGTTCGGCACCCTCGGCTACGCAGGCACCTCGATCCGAGCGGTCAGCATCGAGGCGTCGCTGAACCCTCGCTACTTCTACGAGTCGTTCACCAGCCGAGAGGACCTGCTGTACCACGTGTACCTGCAGATCGTCACGGAGATCGGTACCCGGGCGGGGGAAGCCGTAGCCGCCGCCGACACCATCGAGGGCAAGGCCCGTGCGGGCCTTCGAGCCGGATGGGTCCTCCTCACCGACGATCGGCGCAAGGCACGAGTGGTGGCGTTGGAGGTCGTCGGCGTCAGCGACCGCTTGGAGACGCTGCGCCGCCAGGTGAGGCATGCGCTGGCGGACCTGACGGTGAACCAGGGGCTGTCGCTGGCCGCCGACGACGTCGAACTTCGCCTTGACCCGGTGCTCACCGCCCGCTCGCTGATGGGCGGCGTCGTCGAAGTGTTGGGCGACTGGATCAACGGGGACGTGGATACCTCGGCGGATGAGATGGTCGAGCACTTCACGCGCCTGTTCACCGCGGCGGCCTATGCCGCGGTGGCGGACCCTGCTGACACCCGGGTCCCGGACGGCCCCCACCCGGGCTGAGCCGGCCGCCCAGGGCCCGTCGCCCCGAACGGCGAATCGGAAGCCCGGCCCCGAGCGCAGGTGGCGGGACCCGCGCTCAGGGGCCGGACAGGTCCACGGTAACGGTTTCGTCGACCGGATCGACCGGATCGACCGGGTCGGGCTGAGAGCCGGCGGTGAGATGCTCCATCGGCCGGCCGGTACCACGACGTCGCCGGCGTGTCGAGCAGGTCCGACGTCCGAGCTCAGGACATGCCGACCATGGGGGCGACCAGGTGGGTGCCGCCCATCGAGCCGTAGAACCCGGCGTTGCCGAAGGCGAAGAGCCCGCCGTCGGCGGCCACCTCCCAGTAGCCGCCTCCGGTGCCGGTGGGGGCCATGCCCACCATGGGGGCGACCAGGTGGGTGCCGCCCATCGACCCGTAGAACCCGGCGTTGCCGAAGGCGAACAGTCCGCCGTCGGCGGCCAC
>JBKQTE010000012.1:0-5820 GCA_052143315.1 Acidimicrobiales bacterium
TTCCGTTGCCGGTGGTGCGACTTAACCGGCAGATCCTCATCCCCCGCGTTGCGGTGGAGCGCCTACTCGGTGGCCAGGTCGGCTACGAGCCCATGGCGGGGACGCCCAGTGCCGGCTCCTGCTGCCCGTCCTGCGGAGCGCCGGTGGAAGCTCCGTCCACGTCGCTGTCGAGGACCCGTCCGACATGCTCGGCCGCACGGCGGTCCTCTTCGATGATGCCGTCGGTGTAGTGACGGGCCATACGCACGGTCGCCCACCCCATGCGTGCCTGCTTCTGGCGCTCGGGGATCACCGGGTCGAGGATGGTGGCCTGAAAGTGCCGGAGCGAGTGGAGGTGGACGTCCGCCGCCACCCCGGCACGCTTCCGAACCTTGATGAATGTGTGGGTCATCGCCTCGGGGTGCGGCGGTGTCTCCCCACCGGGTTCGGTGGAGAACACGAAGCCGTCCTCCGACAGGGCCAGTTCGCAGAGCTCGGCCAATTGGGACTGCGAGGAGCGCAGTCCCTCCAGGACGGCGATCGTCCCGCTATCGACCGCCACGGTACGGATACTGGCCTTGGTCTTGGGTCCCTTTGCCGCGGCTCCACCCTTTGCCGCCACGATCGACTCGTTCACTCGGACGGTCGCGCCTTCCCAGTCAATGTTGCTCCACCGCAGAGCGCATGCCTCGCCACGTCGCATGCCGGTGGCGGCGACGAGGTGGACGTAGGCCCCGAACCGCTCGTCGAAGTCCTTCGCCTCCCGGACGACCGCCAGGACCTCGGCAACCTCGGGTGCCCGGACGGGATCCGGGCGTTCGGCGAGTGGCCAGGTGGGGAGCTCGGTGTCGGCGACCGGATTGGTGAGGGTGCCTCCGCTCCACTTCGCCGCCAACCGGCAGGCCCTGCCGATGACATTGCGCACCCGCCGGACGGTGTCCCTTCCGGCACCGCTGGCCTTCATGGTGCGGAAGTACCGTTCAACCTCGAAGGCGTTGAGGGTGGAGATCCGCTTCGTCCCGATGGTCTCCCGGACGTACTTCTCCCAGATCTCCTCGTAGCCCCTGACCGTCTTCGGCGAGAGGTCGGCCCACCCGTTCTCCTTCCAGCCCTCGATGGCGTCGTTGATCGTGGTCGAAGGACCCCAGGCCCGGTCCTCCTCCTGGGGGATGGGCGCCGGGGTGCTGTCCTGGACGGCGATGAGCCGGGCGAGCTCGCGTTCCGCCGCCCGCTTGCCGCCCCGGAACACGACGCTGCGCTGCTTCGGACGACCGTGGTTGTCGCGACCGATAAAGACGCGCAGCTCCCACGTGTCGGCGCCCCGGTCTTTCCGTTGACGAATGGATCCGGCCATCGCTGTCCCTACACCTTCCCTTGCCCGTCCCAGAGTTGTAGGGACAAGTGTAGGGACAGAGGCTACTCGAGGTAGGGTCTGATGAGCACCAAGCCGCTGACCTGGACGTATGGGGTGGAGATGATGGGACTCGAACCCACGACCCCCTGCTTGCAAAGCAGGTGCTCTAGCCAACTGAGCTACATCCCCGATGCCGAAGGGTGTCGGCCCGCCGGCCACCGAACCACTTCAGGGTGCTCCATAGTAGGCCGCCACGGCTGGCGGGCCGCTCGACTCGGGCACCGGTGGCCTCAGGACCAGGAGGAGCGGCCACCGCCGTGGCCGGCCCGGTGGTGCTTTTTCAATTACCCCGCCGGCGGCCCTGGTGAGGGAGCCGGCCGAACCGGGTGATCGAAGGGCCGCCGACGAGGTCCAAGCGGCCTGACGGCCGGACTCAGGGGGTGGGGCGCGCCCGGCAGTCCGGGCACACGCCCACCAGGTCGAGCCGGTGGTCGGTGACCTCGTAGCCCTGCTCCTCGGCCACCCCCCGGGCAGCCTCGGCCAGAGCCCGCTCCAGGCGGGGGGACGGGTGGACGTCCTCGACCCGTCCGCACCCGGAGCACACCAGGTGGTGGTGGTGGCTGGACAGCTCCTCGGCCAGCTCGAACCGGCCGTGGTCGTCGGTGCCCGCCACCCTGCGCACCACCCCGGCCTCTATGAGGGCGGTGACGTTCCGGTAGGCGCTGCTCTGTGGCAGTTCCGGAGCCTTCGCCAGGATCTCCGGGATGGTGAGCGGCCTCCCGGCCGCCGCCAGAGCGTCGATGAGCGAACGGCGCGAGGCGGTGTAGCGCTGGTCGCATCCGGCCAGCCGTAGGTCGACCGCGTCATGGATCGAGGTGGTGAACGACATTGCGCACCCAGGGTACTCAGTGGAACCCCGTCACGGTCCCCACCCCGGACCCCAACTTGTAACCGTTCCGCAACAGCGTTCACCGTCCCTTCGTGCCTGCGGGCCGCCCGCCCCTGGCGGTTGGCCGTTTCCTTTTGTCCAGCCGGGCGCGATGATGTCCCTGAGCCGAGGTGGCCGGTGCTCGCCGGCTAATCCGTCTCAGGGGGGTCTGAAGGGGGTTGTTGATGCACGTATCCGATCTGCTCGAAGCAAAAGGGCCTATCGTCGCCACCGTCACCAGCGACACGGTGGTGGGCGAGGTGGTGGCGGAGCTGGCCAGGCACCGGGTGGGGGCGCTCGTGGTGTCCCCCGACGGTCGCCGGATCGAGGGCATCGTCTCGGAGCGGGACATCGTCCGGCACCTGAGCGAGGTACGTCGGGACCTGCTCGACCAACCGGTGTCCTCGATCATGTCGATCTCGGTCAGCACCTGCACGCCCGACGACGACGTCGAGTCGATCATGCAGCTGATGACCGACCGGCGCATCCGTCACGTACCGGTGATCTCCGGTGGCATCCTGTCCGGCATTGTCAGCATCGGCGATGTGGTGAAGAGCCGGATCGGCGAGCTCGAGAAGGACCGCAACGAGCTGCTCGAGTACATCAGCGCCCGTTGACCGGCAGCCTCGCTGGCACCGGGCCCGAACGGCCTGGCCGATGGCTGGTCAGAATACGAATGACCCCGGAGCTGCCGGTGGTCTCCAGCGACCGTGCCCGCCGCCCGGTCCTGTCTCGGAGGTGACGCGATGGCCGTATCGACTGGCACGTCCGACATCCTGCTCGGTCTCGCCCAGCACGACGTCGGTGTACTGGAAGGCTTCCTCCAGGCGCGGACCGACAACCTCGAGGCCTCGGGTCTCGATCCGAAGACGTACGCCATCGCCGCCGATGCCGCCCCCGCCTCCTACGCGTTCCAGGTCGGCCTGGCTCTCGATGCCGGCGTCACCCCCGAGGAGATCCTCGGCCTCCTGGTGGCCCTCAACCCCGCGCTCGGCAACGTCCGCATCGTATCGGCCGCCGCGGAGATCGCCTTCGCCCTCGGCGTCGACCTCGACGCCGACCAGACCTGACGGGGCTCGGGACGATGATGCGACGCAGGCCGCTCCTCCGTGCCGCCGCTATCGGCGGCGTCGCCTACGTGGGGGCGAAGGCGGGCACCAACCGCGCCATCCAGAACCAGCAGCAGGCTGCCGCCGCGCCGGGTACCCCTCCCGCCGCCACGGCTCCGGCTAGCCCGGCGGTGGCGGACACCAACGACCGGATCGCCCAGCTCCAGCAGCTGGCCAACCTCCATACCCAGGGTGTGCTCACCGACGAGGAGTTCGCCGCCGAAAAAGGCCGCATCCTGGCCTGATCGGTGCCGGCGGGCCCGCCGGTCAGGCGGGGTGCTGCTTGGCCCGCTCGAACGAGCGGTCGATCTCGCCCCACGCCGCCTCCACCCCCTCGAACCCGCCCACCTTGGTGAGCTTCCCCGGCTCGAGGTCCTTGTAGACCTCGAAGAAGTGGGCGATCTCGTGGGTCAGGTGCGGGGGCAGGCCCTCGAGGTCGGTGACGGACTCCCACATCGGGTCGCCGCACGCCACCGAGATGATCTTGGCGTCGGGGCCCTTCTCGTCGCTCATCCAGAAGACACCGACCGGCCGCACCTCGACCAGGCAGCCGGGGAAGGTCGGCTCGTCGATCAGCACCAGGGCATCGAGCGGGTCACCGTCCTCGGCCAACGTGTCGGGGACGAACCCGTAGTCGGCAGGGTAGAAGGTCGCCGAAAAGAGCCTCCGGTCCAACCGGATGAGGTGGCGTTGGTGGTCGTACTCGTACTTGTTGCGGCTGCCCCGTGGGATCTCCACGATGACGTCGACGCGCCGGTCCTGGTTCATCACTCTCTCGTTTCCTCGCCTCGTCGGTGGTCGGGCGCCCACGGCGGCCTGCGGCTCCCTCAGCAATGTAGAGGATGGCCGGATCCGTCCGTCTCGGGTCCCAGGCCGGGTCCGGTGGCCTTGTCACCGTACGTTCACCGAGATTTCGCCCAACGGATCTTCTCCCCTCGAGGTCTGGTTCGTACACTCGCCTTGTGGCCGACGTGGCAGGTGAGCCGACCGAGGCCGACATCCCGTCGAACATACTGACGGCGCGGGTGATCGTGAAGAACCGCCCCGCAGCCGCCAGGTGAGCGGCCCGGTATCGTTGGCCGATGAGCGAAGGTCGACCAGCGCACAGTGACCATGCCGGCGTCGGCATCGACGAACGACCGCGCTACTTCGCCCGCCAGCTCTCCGACCTCGATTTCAACGACCGCCTACTCGACCTGGTGGCCGACGCCCGGGTGCCGTTGCTGGAGCGGGTCAAGTTCCTGATCCTGTTCAGCGAGCGGATCGACGAGTTCTTCCAGGTGCAGGTGGCAGGCCTGAAGCGTCAGGTGGTGGCCGGCATCAATACCCGGGCGCCGAACGGTCGGACGCCCGACGAGCTGCTCGGCGACGTCCGCGACCTGCTGGAGCGGATGGTCCGTCGCCAGGAGTCGCTGTTGGTGGACGAGCTGGTCCCGCAGCTGGCCGCCCATGGCATCGTCCTCTCCGACTGGGCCACCCTGACCCCGTCCGAACGGGACCACCTCCACGAGGTCTTCGATCGGCTGATCCTCCCGGTGGTCACCCCGCTGACGGTCGACCCCAGCCACCCATTCCCCTACATCTCCAACCTGTCGCTCAACGTCGGTGTGGAGGTGCGCGACCCGGCCGACGACGCTGTCCGGTTCGCCCGGGTGAAGGTGCCGCCCAACGTCCCCCGGCTGCTCCCGCTGCCCGACGGCGACCGGTTCATCCCCCTCGAGCAGGTGATGGTGGCCTTCCTCGGTGAGCTGTTCCCCGGCATGGAGGTCGGCCCCCCGTGCGTGTTCCGGGTAACCCGCGACGCCGACCTGGCCCTCGACGACGACGCCGCCGACGACCTCCTCCTGGCGCTCCAGGAGGAGCTGCGCCGTCGGCGTTTCCTACCGGTCATCCGCCTCGAGATCGACTCGAAGCTGTCGTCGGACCCGGTCGACCGCCTCACCGCCGATCTCGGTCTCGAGGCCAAGGACGTGTTCCACCTCCAGGGGCCGCTGGGCCTGGGCTGCATGTGGACCGTCCACGCCCTCCACCGACCGGAGCTCCACGACGAGCCGTGGACGCCGCTGGTCCCCCCGGCCCTGGTGCCGGTGGAGCGGGACGAGGGGACATCGATCTTCTCGGTGCTGGACCGCCAGGACGTCCTCGTCCACCATCCCTACGACTCCTTCTCGGCGTCGGTGGAGGAGCTGATGGACGAGGCGGCCAGTGACCCCCATGTCCTGGCCATCAAGCAGTGCCTGTACCGGACCTCGGGGGACAGCCCGGTCGTCGCCGCCCTGGTCCGCGCCGCCGAGCACGGAAAGCAGGGCTGTCGGCAAGGCTGGCAATGTGAACACAAAGGTCAGATTTGATTAGACAGTAGACCTATATTTGATAAAATTTTTGGTATTGATTGTTGAGGTCGCTTTACAATTTTATTGTAAAGAAATTTTTAGCTTAATTTTTTAATC
>JBKQTE010000013.1:0-18705 GCA_052143315.1 Acidimicrobiales bacterium
GCGCCGCCCTCCGGGGGCGGCGCCGTCGCCGGTGGTGACGCCGACGGCCCGGACACCCGATCGGCGGCGTCCACCCGGTTCCATGTCGCCGGTAGGCTTGATGGTGATGGACGACACCAATTGGTCAGACGCGCCAGGGGGGTCCGACAGGAGTCGACCGATCGCCGGTGTGGGGGCGTTCGGGCCGAACGCCTGGCTGGTCGAGGACATGTACGACCGCTACCGGGCCGATCCGACCTCGGTGTCGGAGTCGTGGCGCGAGTTCTTCGCCGACTACCGGCCGGCGGCGGTCACGCCGACCGCCCCGCCCGCCGCCACCGTGGTGGCGGCCCCGGCGGCGACTCCTGAGTCGGCCGCACCCGCCCCGCCCGCCGCCTCCGTGCTGCCGGCCGGGCCGGGCCCGGTGGCCACGCCCCTACGGGGTGCCGCCGGACGGATCGTGGTGAACATGGAGGCGTCGCTCGGTGTTCCCACCGCCACCAGCGTCCGGGTGGTGCCGGCCAAGCTGCTCGAGGTCAACCGGGCCATCGTCAACAACCAACTGTTGCGCACCACCGGTGGCAAGGTCAGCTTCACCCATCTCATCGGCTACGCCATCGTCAAGGGGTTGGTGGCCGTCCCGGCCATGAACGCCGCCTTCGTCGCCGATGCCGACGGCAAGGGCACCCCCGGGGTGCTCCATCACGAGCACGTCGGGCTGGGCCTGGCCGTCGACGTCGAGAGGTCGGCCGGCACCCGCACGCTGTTGGTGCCGTGCATCGCCGAGGCCGACACCCGTGACTTCCGGGGCTTCGTCGGCGCGTACGAGGAGCTGGTGCGGAAGATCCACACCAATAGAATCGCCCCCGACGACTTCGCCGGCACCACGGTGACGCTCACCAACCCCGGCACCTTGGGCACGGTGCAGTCGGTGCCCCGCCTGATGCCCGGCCAGGGCGTCATCGTCGGGGTGGGGGCCCTCGGCGTGCCGGCCGGGTTCGAGGCCGCCGACCCGCGGGTCCTGGCCGATCTGGGTGTCGGCAAGACGGTGACCCTTACCTCGACCTACGATCACCGGATCATCCAGGGGGCGGAGTCCGGCCTCTTCCTGGCCCACGTGTCCGAGTGCTTGATGGGCAGGCACGGCTTCTACGACGAGGTCTTCGACTCCCTCGAGATCCCCTACGAGCCGGTGCGCTGGGAGCGCGACCACGACTCGGCCGAGGTCGGGGTGGACAGTGCCCACCAGCGGCTGCTCAAGCAGGTCCACGTCCAGACCCTCATCAACCTGTACCGGGTGCGGGGCCACCTGATCGCCCACCTCGATCCGCTCGACGCCGAGCCGCCCGACCTCCATCCCGAGCTCGACCCCCTCCACTACGGCCTCACCATCTGGGACCTGCCCCGGCAGTTCGTGGCCGACGGCCTGGCCGGCAAGGACATGGCCACCCTGGACGAGATCCTCCACATCCTGCGCGACGCCTACTGCCGGACCCTGGGCATCGAGTACATGCACATCCAGGACCTCGAGCAGAAGCAGTGGATCCAGCAGCATGTCGAGGGCGTCCCCTCCGAGCTGGCACCCGACGAGCAACGCCACATCCTCGACCGGCTCAACGCCGCCGAGGTCTTCGAGCGGTTCCTCCACTCCCGTTACGTGGGCCAGAAGCGTTTCGGCCTCGAGGGCGCCGAGTCGGCCATCGTCCTCCTCGACGCCATCCTCGACGAGGCGGTCAACCACGGTCTGCACGAGGCGGTGATGGGCATGGCCCACCGGGGCCGGCTCAACGTACTGGCCAACATCGTGGGCAAGTCGTACGGGGAGATCTTCGAGGAGTTCGAGGGGAACCTCGACCCCGAGTCGGTCCAGGGCTCCGGCGACGTGAAGTACCACAAGGGGGCCTCGGGCACCTTCGTCGGTCGCTCGGGCGGCACCATCCCGGTGTCGGTGGCGTCCAACCCTTCGCACCTCGAGGCGGTGGACCCGGTGGTGGTGGGCATGGCCCGGGCCAAGCAGGACGCCCTCGGCGGCGAGCAGGGGAGCGGCCCCGCACTGGTGGAGGGCTCGGGCACGCCGTTCCCCGTGCTACCCGTCCTGCTGCACGGCGACGCCGCCTTCGCCGGCCAGGGCGTGGTCGCCGAGACCCTCAACCTGTCCGGGCTGGCCGGCTACCGCACCGGCGGCACCATTCACATCGTCATCAACAACCAGCTCGGCTTCACCACCGCCCCGGAGGCGGCCCGCACCTCGGTGTACCCGACCGACGTGGCGAAGATGGTGCAGGCGCCGATCTTCCACGTCAACGGGGACGACCCCGAGGCGTGCGCCCGGGCCGCCCGGCTGGCCTTCGGCTTCCGCCAGGCGTTCCACAAGGACGTGGTGATCGACATGGTGTGCTACCGCCGCCACGGCCACAACGAGGGCGACGACCCGAGCTACACCCAGCCGCTGATGTACGCCCTCATCGAGGCCAAGCGGTCGGTCCGGAAGCTCTACACCGAGTCCCTGGTCCGTCGGGGCGACATCACTCTCGAGGAGGCCGAGCAGGCCCTCGACAGTTTCGCCGCCCGGCTCCAGGCCGCCCTGGACGAAACCCGCGCCGAGGCCGAGTCGGTGGCCGGGGTGACCCCCGTTCTGCCCGAGTACGTCGTGCCGGACCTGCGCCTCCCGCCCGTGGAGACCGAGGTCGACTCGACAGTCCTGGCTCGCCTGGCCACCACGGTCAGCTCCGCCCCCGAGGGGTTCGTCATCCACCCCAAGCTGGCCCGCCAGTTCGAGCAGCGGGACAAGATGGTGGCCGACGGCGAGGTGGACTGGGCTCTCGGCGAGGCGCTGGCCCTCGGCTCGCTGCTGCTGGAGGGGACCAACGTCCGTCTCACCGGCCAGGACACCAGGCGGGGAACGTTCTCCCACCGCCACGCGGTGCTGGTGGACTACACCACCGGGACCGAGCACGTGCCGCTGGCCCACCTGGAGGGCGGACGGTTCACCGTCCGCGACTCGCTCCTCTCCGAGTACGCCTGCGTCGGCTTCGAGTACGGCTACTCGGTGGTCTCCCCCGACGACCTGGTGGCCTGGGAGGCGCAGTTCGGCGACTTCTGGAACGGGGCGGAGATCATCGTCGACAACTTCCTGGTGGCGGCGGAGGACAAGTGGGGCCAGCAGTCGGGGCTCGTGCTGCTGCTGCCGCATGGCTACGAGGGCCAGGGGCCCGAGCACTCCTCCGCCCGCATCGAGCGGTTCCTGACCCTGTGCGCCCGGGGAAACATCCGGGTGACCGAGCCGACCACCGCCGCCCAGTACTTCCACCTGCTCCGCTCCCAGGTCCGCACCGCGGTCCGCCGGCCGCTGGTGGTCTTCACCCCCAAGTCGCTGCTCCGGGCCCGCCAGGCCCGCTCGCCGATCGAGGCGTTCACGTCCGGCTCGTTCGCCGAGGTGCTCGACGATCCGGGCAACGGCCGAGAGGGGTTCGACCCCGAGCAGGTGACCCGGGTGGTGCTGTGCACCGGAAAGATCGCCTACGACGCCCTGGCCCGCCGGGACGAGCGGGGCGAGGAGGGCAACCGCGTGGCGGTGGTGCGGGTGGAGCAGCTCTACCCGTGGCCCGCCCACCAGGTCCTCGAGGTGCTCCAGCGGTACCCGTCCGCCACCGAGGTGGTCTGGCTGCAGGAGGAGCCCGAGAACATGGGTGCCTGGAACTTCGTCCACGGCAAGCTCCACAAGGAGCTCCGGCACTCCCACGCCGTCCGGCACGTCAGCCGGGCCGAGTCGGCCAGCCCGGCCTCGGGGAGCGCCGCCCTGCACCGCCTTGAACAGGACGACCTGCTGGTTCGCGCCGTCGGCTGATCCCGACCGGCAGGTGCCCAGGTGCGGGTATGCCCGGAGGCCGTCTCTGCAGGTGATTGACTGGTGGCGCCCATGCCGAACGAGACTCCACCCCGCCGGCGCATCATCGTCGACGGCTCCAACATCGCCACCGAGGGACGCAGCCTGCCGAGCCTGGCCCAACTCGACGAGGCCATCCGGGCCTTCCTCGACGAGTACCCCGGCTTCACCACCGCCGACGTCACCGTGGTGGTCGACGCCTCGTTCGGCCACCGGATCGACGAGTCGGAGGTGCCGGCCTTCGAGGAGGCCGTCCTCCACGGCGAGATGGTCACCCCTCCCGCCGGCGCCGTCGGACGGGGCGACGGGTTCATTCTGCGGATCGCCGAGAAGTCCGGCGCGTTGGTGCTGTCCAACGACTCCTTCCAGGAGTTCCACGCCGAGCGGCCGTGGCTCTTCGACGAGGGCCGGCTGATCGGGGGCAAGCCGGTACCGGGTGTCGGCTGGGTGTTCACCCCCCGCACCCCGGTTCGGGGCCCGAAGAGCCGAGCGGTCATCAGCCGGTCGAAGCGCGACGCCAAGGCCGGCCAGGATGGCGACGAAGGGGAGTTGACCGATGCGTCGACGGCCGTCGACGAGGGGACCGAGGTGACCAGGGAGGGCAAAACCGGCCAGGCGGCGAAGACCACCAAGGCGTCCAAGGCGTCCAAGGCGGCGAAGACCACCAAGGCGGCCAAGGCGGTCAAGACCACCAAGGCGGCCAAGGCGGCGAAGACCACCAAGGCTTCAAAGACGGCCAAGGCGGCCAAGGTCGCTGCGGGCACCGTCAACGGACCGCCCACGCCGGACGGCGTACCGGCGCCGGGCAGGGGATCGGGCCGTCGCTCGGGACGGGGATCGGGCCGCGGGGCCGACGTATCTGCCGGCACCGCCGACGGTGGTGCCCGGGACGGCCCCGCCCCGGCGGCGCTCAACGAGCCGTTGACCTTCCTCACCTTCGTGGCTGACCATCCGGTGGGAAGCACCCTCGAAGGGACGGTCGTGTCGTTCACCTCCCACGGGGCCCACGTGGATGTCGGGGCCATGCGCTGCCACGTGCCGCTGAGGGGCCTGGCCGTTCCACCGGCCGTCAAGGCCCGGGACGTGCTGGCCAAGGGGGAGACCCGCCAGTTCGTGCTGGTGTCGCTGGACGCCGCCCGGCGCCGGGCCGAGCTCGCCCTCCCCGGTCTGAGCTGACCACCGGGCCCCGGCCGGCCCGCCAGCCCGATGAATTAGCCTCGGGTACCGTGCGAGCCGAGGACTACCTGCCCCATCGACCCCCGTTCCTGTTCGTCAGCGAGCTCCGGAACGTCGAGCCTGGGCAGTCGGCCACCGGGGCCTGGCACCTGACCGGCGACGAGGCCTTCTTCGCCGGCCACTTCCCGGGGCGCCCCACGCTTCCAGGTGTGCTGATGGTCGAGGCCCTCGCCCAGCTCGGCGGCGTGGCGGTCCTGGCTGACGACCGGTTCGCCGGCAAGCTGCCCCTCTTCGGCGGCATCGAGCGAGCCCGGTTCCGCCGGCAGGTCGTTCCGGGCGACGTGCTCGACCTCGAGGTGACCCTGGGACGGATGTCCGCCCGGGCGGGCAAGGGCTCCGGCCGGGCCACCGTCGGTGGGGAGTTGGCCTGCGAGGCCGAGCTCCTCTTCGTGCTGGTCGACGCCGATCCGGCCTGATCGTGCGCATCGCCACCTGGAACGTCAACTCGCTCACCGCCCGGCTCCCCCGGGTCGAGGAGTGGATCGGCTACGCCCGGCCCGACGTGCTCTGCATGCAGGAGACCAAGCAGGCCGACGCCGCCTTCCCCCACGGCGCCTTCGCCGCCTTGGGCTACGAGACGGCCCACCACGGTGACGGACGGTGGAACGGCGTCGCCATCGCCAGTCGGGTGGGCCTCGAGCAGGTCTCGGTCGGGATGGGCTCGGACCACGACGACCAGGGGAACCGCCTGATCGCCGCCGACTGCGGCGGCGTCCGGGTCCACTCGGTGTACGTGCCGAACGGTCGCAGTCTCGACTCGGAGCAGTACCAGGCCAAGCTGGCGTGGCTGTCCCGGCTCCGCCAGCTGTTGGACGAGACGTGCAGCCCCGACGACCCGGTGGCCGTGCTCGGCGACTTCAACGTGGCCCCCGAGGACCGTGACGTCTGGGACGTCACGCAGTTCGAGGGGATGACCCACGTCAGCCCGCCGGAGCGCCAGGCGCTGGCCGACCTCGAGTCGTGGGGACTGGTGGACGTGTTCCGCCGCCTGTACGACCAGGACGACCTGTTCAGCTGGTGGGACTACCGGGGCGGGTCGTTCCACCGGCACCGGGGGATGCGGATCGACCTGGTACTGGTGACCGAGGTGCTGGCCGCCCGTACGACCTGGGCGCTCATCGACCGGAACGCCCGCAAGGGCGAGAAGCCCTCCGACCACACCCCCGTCCTCATCGACACCGAGGTCGGCTGACCGGTCCGGGACCCGCCTCAGCGCGGCGTCAATCCGGCCCGCAGCCGGGCGATGCGCTGGCCGGCGTCGAGCGGACTGATCCGACCGGTACCCGCCCGCGACACCCGCGCCACCGCCGCCAGCCACGGCGACGGCTCCCGCTCCGCCCGGCGGCCACCGCCGGTCCGCCGGCTCCGGGCCCACGAGCAGTGCAGCTCCTCGACCGCCCGGGTGAGGGCCACGTACAGCAGGCGACGCTCCTCGTCGAGGGCAGTGGGTGTGGTGGCGTGGACGATGGGCACGTACCCGTCCTCGATGCCCACCACCGCCACCCAGGTCCACTCGAGCCCCTTGGCCCGGTGGAAGGTGGCCAGCTCCACGGCGTCCTCCGGCGCTCCGGCGGCGGGGGGGCGCCACGGCGCCTCGGGCCCGGGCTCGACCCGGAAGGGGATGCCGGCCCTGGTGAGGGCGGTGCGGACGGCCACCAACTGGTCGTTGGTGCGGGCCAGCACGGCGTGGTCCGACCAGCGGCGACCGCCACCGGCGCTGTGGGAGAGGTGGGAGGCCACTCCCTCGGCCTCGGCCGTCTCGTCGTCGTAGGCGGTGACCACCGGCAAGGGGCCGGCCGGCCCGGCCGAGCGTGGGACGCCGTCGGCCACGCTCCCGAGGGCGGCCGAGGCCGCCAGCACCACCTGGGGGGTGGACCGGTGGTTCTCCTCGAGGCGGACCACCTCCATGCCGGGCACCAGCTCGGGTAGCCGCCGGAGCAGGTCCGGATCCGCACCGTTCCACCCGTAGATGGCCTGGTTGGGGTCGCCCACCGCCAGCAGGTCGCGGCGGCCGCCCATCAGGGCCTCGATGAGCCGGTACTGCGCCGGGTTGACATCCTGAAACTCGTCGACCGACAGGTGCCGATAGCGCCAGCGCACCCCTTCAGCGAAGTCGTGGTCGTCCCGGACCAGATCAGCGGCCCGCAGCAGCACGTCGTCGAGGTCGAGGGCGTGCCGCCGGGCCAGCAGGGCCTGGTAGGAGCCGAAGTGCTGGGCCACCGTGTCGAGGGGGAGGGGCGGCCGCCGGGCGGCGTTGGCCGCCGCCGCCGGGTAGGAGTCGGGGGGGAGGCACCGGGCCTTGGCCCAACCGATCTCGGAGTCGAGCGCCGAGGCCAGGGCCGGGTCGCCGACCAGCCCGGTGACCAGGCGGTACCGGTGCTCGGCCAGCTGGGGCGGGGGCTGGCCGGCGTCGAGGGCGTGCCGGCGGAGCAGGGTCAGCGCCAGCTGGTGGAGGGTCCCGGTCCGCACGCCGGGACCGGGCACCCCCCCGGTCGTGGTCGGCACCGCCACCGACACCCCGAAGCTGCGAAGGCGCCCACGGAGCTCGACGGCCGCCTTGCGGGTGAAGGTGACCACCACGGTGTGGTCGGGATCGGCCGAGCCGTCACGGATCCGGCGTGCCACCCGCAGGGTGAGCACCCTCGTCTTGCCCGACCCGGCCCCGGCCAGCACGCACAGGGCGGTAGCCGGTGAGTCGACGGCCCGGCGCTGGGCCTCGGTCAGGTTGGAGCGGGCGGCCTCGAGCGGCCCCGGCCCGACGTGGGCGTCGGTCAACGCCGTCGCCGCCGATCGAGAGGTTCCACAGCAGGCGAGGCTATCGGTAGGGTGTGCCGGTGCTGAAGTCGTTCGCCGGAGGAAGTGTGTTCGGCGCGGCGTGGGGGCGTGAGCCCGCCGGGGTACTGGCCCTCCATGGCTGGCAGCGTACCCACCGCGACTTCGAGCCGGTGTTCGGGTCGGCCGAGTTCACCGAGGCGCACGGTGCCGTCGGGGTCGACCTCTTCGGGTTCGGCGCCACGCCGGCGCCCCCCGGGCCGTGGGGCACGGCGGACTACGCCGACCACCTGCTCCCGCTGCTCTCCGATCCCGCCCTGGCCGAGCGGGTCACGGTGGTGGGCCACTCGTTCGGGGGACGGGTGGCGGTGCGCCTGGCCAGGCTGGCACCCGATCGGATCGGCCGGCTGGTCCTCACCGGCGTCCCGCTCCTCGATCGCCAGGGGAGGCACGCCGCCCCGGCCCTGCGGTACCGGATGGGTCGCCGCCTCCACCGGATGGGCGTGGTCGGCGACGAGCGCATGGAAGCGTTGCGCCAGCGGTACGGCTCACCCGACTACCGGGCGGCCCAGGGGGTGATCAGGGACGTCTTCGTCGCCGTACTCGCCGAGCAGTACACCGACGACATGGCCGCCATCGACTGCCCGGTCGACCTGGTGTGGGGCGAGCGCGATACCGAGGTGCCGGTGGAGGTGGCCGAGCGGGCCCGGGGGGTGTTCCCCAACGCCAGCCTCCGCGTGCTCCCGGGGATCGGCCATCTGACCCCCACCGAGGCGCCCGGCGACCTGCGTCGGGTGGTCCTCGACGGTGGAGCGGCATGACCGGCCGGCTGTCCGGGGCATTGACGGTGGCGTCCATGCACCACGGCCTGGCCTGGGTGACGGTCGCCGCCTGCGCGGCGTCCTGCGCCCCCGCCGGCCTGCGATGGCTGCGGGTCGCCCAACGCGAGCACTACCTGGCCGGCTCGTGTACCCGCTTCGCCGCCCGGTGGTGGACGGTGACCCCGCTGAACGGGGCGGCGGCAGCGGCGGCGATCGGCGCCGGGGTGGCCTCGCTGTGGTGGCCGCTCGCCGGTGTGGTGACGGCGGCGTTGGTGGCCGCCGGGCCCGTGGGCCTGTCGCTGAAGGGACGCACGTCGGCCCTGGCGTGGACCCGCCGCCTGCGCACCCTGGCCGGGGTCTGGGTGGTGCTCGAGGTGGTGGTGGTCGGCGTCGGCGTCCTGACCGGTGCGGCGTCGGCCCTGGCGGTGGTGGCGGCCCTGGCGGTGCCCCTCCTCGTCGACTTGGCCTGTGCCCTCGCCACGCCGGTCGAGGACCGCCTGGCCCAGCGGTTCGTGGACGACGCCTCCACCCGGCTGGCCCGGGTGGACCCCACGGTGGTGGGGGTGACCGGCTCCTACGGGAAGACCTCGACGAAGAACCACATCGCCCACCTGGTGCAGGGCACCCGGTCGGTGGTGGCCACGCCGGCCAGCTTCAACAACCGGGCCGGACTGGCCCGGGCGGTCAACGAGCACCTGGCCGACGGCACGGAGGTGTTCGTGGCCGAGATGGGCACCTACGGCCCCGGCGAGATCGCCGACATCTGCCGTTGGTGCCCGCCGCAGGTGGCGGTGATCACCGCCATCGGGCCGGTCCACCTCGAGCGGTTCGGGTCCGAGGACCGCATTGTGGAGGCCAAGGCGGAGATCGCGATGCCGGCGGTCGACGTCGTGCTCCAGGTCGACGACGACCGCCTGGCGGCGCTGGCCGACCGGCTGGAGGGGGAGGGGAAGCACGTGCTCCGCTGCTCGGCGTCGGACCGATCGGCCGATGTCTGCGTGGCGGACCGGGGCGGCGCCGGGGTGTCGGTCACCGTCGCCGGCACTGAGGTGGCGGCCGGGTTGTCGCTCCCCACCGGCGTGCAGCCGTCCAACCTGGCGTGCGCAGTGGCCGTTGCCCTGGCCCTGGGGGTGGACCCCGAAACGGCGGCGAGCCGTCTGCGTGACCTCCCGTCGGTCGACCACCGCCTGCAGGCGGTGCGGTCGGCGGCAGGCTTCGAGGTCCTCGACGACACCTACAACTCCAATCCGGCCGGGGCGCGCGCCGCCCTGGCCGCCCTGGCCGGATCGGCCCCGGGGGGACGTCGGGTGGTGGTCACCCCGGGGATGGTCGAGCTGGGGCCGCGCCAACGGGAGGAGAACCGCCGCTTCGGGGCCGAGATCGCCACCGACGCCGCCGACTTGGTGGTGGTGGGCCGCACCAACCGTCGGGCGCTGCTGGACGGTGCGTCGTCGGCCACCGTCGAGGGCGTCGGGCGGTCGGCGGTCACCTGCGTGGCGGACCGGCCGGCGGCGGTGGCGTGGGTCCGGTCCCACCTGGGCCCCGGCGACGCCGTGCTGTACGAGAACGACTTACCGGACCACTACCCTTAGCGCCGAAGGGCACGCCGAACGGCCGGCCCGCCGTGTCGACGCCCGCAGCCCCCGATCGGAGGATCCCACCCACCGTGTCCGAAGTCGCCGTCATTCTGGGAGGCCCCTCGCCCGAGCACGACGTCAGCGTCCTCACCGGTCTCCAGGCCGCCCGGGGGCTCGACGGTGCCGGTCAGGGATCGGTCAGGGCGCTGTACTGGTCGAAGACGGGGGAGTGGTACACCGTCGACCCGGCCCTGGAAGCCGAGGCGTTCCTGGAAGGGGTGCCCCGGGGCTCGGCCAGGGTGCAGCTGGTGGCCGGGCCCGGCGGCGGGTTCTCCGAGACCGGCGGGCGACTGGGACGGTCCCGGGCCTTCGACATCGATGCGGCAGTGGTGTGCTGCCACGGCGGACCGGGGGAGGACGGCACGCTCCAGGCGGTGCTCGACCTGACCGGCATCCCCTACACCGGCCCCACCGTGGCCGGGGCGGCGGTGGGCATGGACAAGCTGGCCTTCGGCGCCCTCGCCGCCGCCGCCGGGCTGCCGACCCTGCCCCGGGTGCTGCTCACCGCCGACTCCTCGGAGCCGACCTTTGGCGGTCCGTACATCCTCAAGCCACGCTTCGGCGGGTCGTCCATCGGCATCGACGTGGTCCAGGACTTCGCCACCGCCCAGGCACGACTGGCGGCCAACCCCCACCTCCGCTCGGGGGCGGTGCTCGAGCCGTACCGACCGGACCTGGGCGATCTGCAGCTGGCGGTGCGGACCTACCCGGAGCTGCAGCTGTCGGCCGTCGAGCGGCCGCTGCGCGCGCCGGGCTCGTCCGACATCCTCGACTACCGGGACAAGTACGTGGCCGGGGAGGGGATGGCCGGCGCCCCCCGCGAGCTCCCGGCCCGGATCCCGCCCGGGCTCGAGTCGAGCCTACGGGCCGCCGCCGCCGCCGTGGCCGCCTTCGCCGGCGTACGCGGTGTGGCCCGCATCGACTTCCTCGCCGACGAGAACGGCTTCGTGGTCAACGAGGTCAACACCATTCCCGGCTCCCTCGCCCGCTACCTCTGGGTCGACCCGGTCGTCCCGTTCGCCGCCCTCCTCGGCGACCTGCTGGCCGAGGCCAGGCAGCGGCCGACCCACGCCTACACGGCCGCCGGCGCCGATGCCACCGTGCTCCGGTCGGCCGGCTCCATCGCCGGGAAGTTGGGCTGAACCGGTTGCCGACCCGGCCGCGCCCGCTCTACGCCGGCGAGGAGATCCTGGTCGATATCAGGCCGCACTGGGTGTTCCTGATCGGGCCGCTGGTGACGACCGTGGCGGTGATCGCCGTGGCGGTGGCCCTCGACATCGACCTGCCGCACTCGGGGGTGGGATGGCACTGGGTGGAGGGCGCGGTCGCCGCCGTTCCGCTCGTCTGGCTGGTGATCCGGTTCGCCCGCTGGCGAGCCACCAGCCTGGTGGTCACCTCCTTCCGGGTCGTCGAGTGCCGGGGGGTGGTGTCGAAGGTCGAGTCGGAGGTCCGGCTGTCCGACATCGATCGGGTCGACGTGGTCCAGACACCCGTCCAGCGGGCCCTGGGTACCGGTCAGCTCGAGCTCACCCTGCGCTCCGACCAGGAGGTGCGGGTCATCGGGGACGTGCGTAAGCCGGCCGTCCTCCAGCGGATCATCAATCGGCGCCGGCCACCGCTCCCAGGCTTCCAGCCGGTGCCGCGCTGAGCTGCCCGACCTCGCTGTTGCCCCTGTCGGCGTCGGCGACCGTGCCGTCGGAGGGGACCACGATCCGGGCCCCGGCGGGGAAGGCGCGGACATCGACGGCGCCCGGGCGGCAGAGTGCCACCACGCTGCCCCCGAACCCGGCCCCGGTGACCCGGGCGCCGTAGACGCCGTCGAGGGAGCAGAGGTGGTCGACCAGGGCGTCGACCTCGGGGGTCGACACCTCGAAGTCGTCGGCCAGGCTGCGATGGCTCTCGACCAGCCGCGAGCCGGCGGCCTCCAGGTCCCCGTCCGCCAGCGCCGCCGCCACCTGGCGCACGCGGGCGCACTCGCTCACTACGTGGTGGGCGCGCCGGTGGAGCCTCTTGTCGCGGAGGCCGGCGAGATCGGCATCGTCGGCCAGGCCGAGGGGGCCGATGATGGACGCCGCCGCCTCGCACTCGGCCACCCGGGCGGCGTACTCGGTGAAGCGCAGGGTGCGCGGGACGCCGGAGTCCACCACCACCAGCTGAGCGTCCTCGGGGATCGGGACGTAGGTGGTGGAGAGGTCGGAGAAGTCGATGAGCATCCCGTGCCCGGCGCGGCCGCCGGCACTGACGAGGGGATCCATGATCCCGACCGGCACCCCCGAGAAGTTCTCGGCCTGCTGGCACAGCCTGGCGATGGTCCGGGCGGACCCCGTGGCCCCCAGGACCCCGGCCAGCGCCACCATCAGCGACGCACTCGAGGACAGCCCGGCGCCGATGGGGATGGTGGTCTCGATCCGCCCGATCCCGCCGCTTTCGACGCCGACGATGGCGATCACCGCGCCAACCAGGCGCGCCCACGGTGGCTCGAGGGTGCTCAGGACCGACGGGTCGAGGGGTAGGTCGCGGCGCAGGCTGATGCCCTGTGGATAGTGCGTGGAGAAGAAGGTCAGGAGGCTCGACCCGTTCGGCGTGAACTCTGCCGTGGTGCCGAGATCGATGGCCACCGGCAGCGCCACCCCCTGGTTGTAGTCGGTATGGTCCCCGATGAGGTTGACCCGACCGGGCGCAGTGACCCGCCGTGCGAGGATCATCCCTCTCCCCTTTCGCTGACGACGCCCCCACCCGTGGAACGCCTCGCCCTCCGCAGCAGACTATGGCACGCGGTGCGGGTCGCCGCCGGCCGCCGTGCACGCCGGCCGTGCAGGTCGTCGCCCGGCGCATTTGACCGGCGGTAGGGCCAGCGGACACGATCCGTGGATGACCGAGCCATCTCGCTGGTGCACCGCCCCCGACGGAATCTCCCGGGAGGGCCTCCGGTGAGTGGTCCCCTGACCGGCCTGCGGATCATCGAGCTGGCCGGTCTGGGCCCGGCACCGTTCGCCGGGATGATGCTGGCCGACGCCGGGGCCGACATCGTCCGGATCGACCGGGCGGAGCGGGCCACCTACCCGCCCGTCGAGACTCCCCACGTCGACCTGATGAACCGGGGGCGCCGGTCGGTGGCAGTGGACCTGAAGCACCCCGACGGTGTGGAGCTGGTGCTCCGGCTGGCCGGGGAGGCCGAGGGGCTGATGGAGGGGTTCCGACCGGGTGTGGCCGAGCGCCTGGGGCTGGGCCCCGACGTCTGCCTGGCCCGCAACCCGGCCCTGGTCTACGGGCGGATGACCGGCTGGGGCCAGGACGGCCCGATGGCGCTGGCCGCCGGCCACGACGTGGACTACATCGCCCTGGCCGGTGCCCTCGAGCCGATTGGCCGGGCGGGCGAACGGCCGCTGCCCCCGCTCAACCTCATCGGCGACTTCGGCGGCGGGGGGATGCTCCTGGCCTTCGGTATGGTCTCGGCCATCCTCTCCGCCCAGCGGACCGGCGAGGGCCAGGTCGTCGACGCCGCTATGGTGGACGGCGCCGCCGCTCTCATGACGATGACCTACACGCTGCGGGCGGCCGGCATCTGGCGCGACGAGCGGGGTACCAACCTGCTCGACACCGGCGCCCACTTCTACGAGGTCTACGAGACGTCCGACGGCGGCTTCGTCGGCGTGGGGGCCATCGAGCCCCAGTTCTACGCCGAGCTGATCGACGGGCTGGGCCTGGCCGGCGAGGAGCTGCCGGGGCAGATGGACCGCCAGGCGTGGCCGGCCATGAAGGAGCGGTTCGCCGCTGTCTTCGCCACCCGAACCCGCGACGAGTGGGAGTCGGTCTTCGAGGGCACCGATGCCTGCGTGGCGCCGGTGCTCTCGCCGGCCGAGGCGCCGTCGCACCCGCACAACGTCCACCGTGGGACGTTCACTGACGTGGCCGGCGTGGTCCAGCCGGCCCCGGCACCCCACTTCCAGGGGACGCCGGGCGCCATCCGCCGGCCGCCGCCGAACCCCGGCCAGCACGCCGACGAGGCCCTGGCCGACTGGGGGCTCGACGACGGCGAGATCGCCAAGCTCCGCGAGACGGGCGCCATCCGCTGATCGGAGGCGGTCACGGGATCGCCCGCCACGGCCGGACGTTGGCCACGTCGTCCGTCGTCCACGCCGCCACGAGCCGTCAGCCGGGGGGCGCCAGCGTCCGCAACCGGTCGATGCGGTGGTCGTCGGCTCCCAGATAGCGCACCAGCACGCCGAGGGTCCGGTCGGCGTCGAGGGTGCCCATGGCCGCCATCTCCTCCAGGTCGGCCCAGTCCCTGGTGCGATCGAAGAAGGCCTTGAACACGGCCAGGTCGGAGCACGACAGGAACGGCACCTCCACCCCGGCGAACAGGTGGCGGCGGGCCCGCCCGGCCACCTGGGTGTGGAACTCGGTGGTGTTGAGGAAGATGTCCACCGGCGTGGCGTCCCACCACAGCCGGATCTGACCGTCCCGCTCCACGGTGGCGACGTCGTCGCCCGTCCATGCCACCCCGCTGGGAAGCGCCTCGAGGACCTGCCGGGTTCGGCTGGGGTCGACAAAGACGTTGACGTCGATATCGATGGTGCCCCTCGCCCGCCGGGTACACCAGGCCAGCGCCAGGGCGCCGCCGAAGGCGTGGGGAATGCCGGCCTCGTCCAGGGTGGCGTGAATGGCCACGATCTTCTCGGGCAGCCTGCTCACGCGGCGCCGAACCTCGAGGACCGCAGCTCGGGGTCGTGCCGCGCCGGGAACAGGGCGGCCAGCTCGAGCACCTCCACCAGCTCCCGTCCCCGGTCGTCGAGGGGGTCGCCGCCGACCCGGGGGGTGAGGGCGTACTCCACGTCGAAACCGGCGGCCCGCACGATCCGCTGCAGGGTGTCGACCGACGGGTCGACACGACCCGTCTCGTAGGCGGACAGGGTGGCGTGGGAGGTCTGCGCCCGGGCGGCCAGGCGCCGGAGCGTCAGGCCCGAGTGGCGACGGGCGTCACGGAGGAGGGTCGCCGCATGCACCAGCGTATGGTATCAGATCAGATACCATACCCCGCCAAAGGTATGACGCCCCGGGGACGGTCGAACGTGGCCGTTCAGAGGTTGACGACGGGGCAGGTGACGGTGCGGGTGATGCCCTCGATCAGCTGGATGCGGCCGACCACCATGCGGCCCAGCTCGTCGACGTTGTTCGCCTCGGTGCGCACGATGACGTCGTAGGGGCCGGTGACGTCCTCGGCCGCCAGCACGCCGTCCAGCTGTGCCACCGCCCGAGCCACGGTGGCCGCCTTCCCCACCTCGGTTTGGATGAGAACGTACGCATTGACCGGCATTGGTTGCTCCCGACACGTTGGCCTGACGACGGTTGCATGCTAGCGCCACGGTCCAGGGCGCCTACCATGCCCCGGTGGGCGTTCGGGAGCGAGGAGAGCAGTTCCGGAGGCTCGCCCGGAGCGCCATCCACGACCTGTTCGACCAGCGTCGCCCCTTCGGGAGACTGGCGCTCACCCACGTCCTGATGACCGGTGGCGACACCATGTTCGCCGTCTCGCTGGCCGGCTCCCTCTTCTTCTCGATCTCGCCGACGGCCGCCAGGGACAAGGTCCTCCTCTACCTGGCGCTGACCATGGCCCCGTTTGCGGTGGTGGCCCCGGCCCTCGGGCCGTTGATCGACCGGAGCCGGGGGGCCCGGCGGGGCATGGTGGTGGTCTCCGCCCTGGGACGGGCCATCCTCTGCCCGTTCCTGGCCCGGGACATCCACTCGCTCCTGCTCTTCCCCGAGGCCTTCGCCATGCTGGTGCTGTCCAAGGTCTACCTGGTCACCAAGGGTGCGCTCGTACCCGAGATGGCCATCCTGGGCATGCTGGGGCCGGAGGCGACCGTCGAGCCCACCGCCGGGGCGCCGCCCACCGCCGGGCCCGCCCCCGGGGCCCCCTCGTCGGGGGATCCCCCGTCTCCGACGCCCCCCTACGGCGTGTCGGTGTCCCTGGGCAACGACGCCCCCACCGGAGAGGGGACGCCCGCCGGCCACCACGCCGACGAGCCCGACCTGGCCAGCCTGAACGCCCGGCTCGGGCTGCTGGCCTCGCTGTCCGGCTTCGCCTTCGCCCTCCCGGCCGTGGCGGCCCTCAAGCTGGGAGGCGCCCCTTGGGTGCTCCGGCTGGACCTGGTGGTCTTCCTGGGCGCGGTGGTGGCCGGCGCCCGGCTCCCGGTGCGGAAGCGGCAGGCGCTCTGGGGCCTCCGGCGCACGGGGGCGGCCGGGCCCGCCGGTTCGGTCCTCCCCGTTCCCGTCTCGCAGCCGGTAGGCGGCCATCCGGAGGAGAGCGCCGACGAGTGGAGCCGGGACGAGCTCGACCTGGCCGCCCTCCGGCCGATCGCCAGCCCTCCGGTGCTGCTGGCGTTGATGCCCATGTCGGTCCTGAAGGCGCTGGTCGGCTTCCTCACCTTCCTGTTCGCCTTCGGTCTCCGCCGCGAGGCCGCCGCCACCTGGTGGTTCGGGCTTCTGCTGGGGGCGATCACCGGCGGGGCGCTGGTCGGGGTGCTGCTGGTGGCCCGCCTCCGGCGGGTGCTGTCCGAGCAACAGATCCTGGTGGCGTCCCTCTGGCTGGTGGCCGCTGCCACCCTCGTCGGGGCGGTGGTCGCCGACCGCGCCATCCAGGTGCTGGTGGCGGTGGCGGTCGGCGTGGCCGGGGCCGTCTCCAAGCCGTCGTTCGACGCGCTCGTGCAGCGCCATGTCGAGGAGTCGAACCAGGGCCGTGCCTTCGCCCGCTTCGAGACCCAGCTCCAGCTGGTGTGGGTGGTGGGCTCCTTCGTCCCGGTGGTGCTGACCCTGCCCATCCCCGCCGGCGACCTGATCATGGCGGTGGTGGCGGCGGTGGGGGCCCTGGCCTACATGAGCTCGCTCCGGGCTGTCGAGCGCCCGGTCCGCCACGGCCGCGGACACCACGGTCGGCGTCGACGCTGATCGGGGGACGGTGGAACGGCGGCCGGACCGGCTGGTCACCCCGGCCGGTGGCGGTCAGCCGAGCTGCTTCTCGAGCTTGTCCACCTCGGCCAGCAGCTCGTCCGGCAGCTTCGCCCCGAAGGTGGCGTAGTACTCGCGGATCAGCGGTACCTCGGCACGCCAGTCCTCGGCGTCCACGGCGAGGAGCTTGGCCATGTCGGCGTCCGACACATCGAGGCCGTCGGTGTTGATGGCCCCCGGCGCCGGCAGGTAGCCGATGGCGGTGTCCACGGCCTCGCCGGTGCCGCTGACCCGCTCGAACACCCACTCCAGCACCCGGGAGTTCTCCCCGTAGCCGGGCCACAGCCACCTGCCGCTCTCGTCCTTGCGGAACCAGTTCACGTAGAAGATCTTCGGGAGCTTCTCCGGGTCAGCCTCCTGCCCGACGTCCAGCCAGTGGGCGAAGTAGTCGGCCATGTTGTAGCCGCAGAACGGCAGCATGGCGAATGGGTCACGGCGGAGGTTGCCGACAGCTCCGGCGGCGGCGGCGGTGGTCTCCGAGGCCATGATCGAGCCGAGGAAGACGCCGTGGGTCCAGTCGCGGGACTGGAAGACCAGCGGCACCACCGAGGCACGTCGGCCACCGAAGAGGATGGCGTCGATGGGCACGCCCGCCGGGTCCTGCCACTCGTCGGCGATGGCCGGGTCCTGGGCCGCGGGGACGGTGAAGCGGGAGTTGGGGTGGGCCGCCGGGGTGCCCGAGCCCGGCGTCCACTCCTCGCCCTTCCACGACGTGAGGTGGGCCGGTGGCTCGTCGGTCATACCCTCCCACCACACGTCGCCGTCGTCGGTGAGGGCGGTGTTGGTGAAGATGGTGTTGGCGTCGACGGTGAGCATGGCGTTCGGGTTGGTGTGGCGGTTGGTGCCGGGGGCCACGCCGAAGAAGCCGGCCTCCGGGTTGATGGCGTACAGGCGGCCGTCGGGTCCGAACTTCATCCAGCAGATGTCGTCGCCCACCGTCTCCACCTTCCACTCGGGGAGGGTGGGAATCAGCATGGCCAGGTTGGTCTTGCCGCAGGCCGAGGGGAAGGCGCCGGTCACGTACCGGGTCTCACCGCTCGGGCTGGTCAGCTTCACGATGAGCATGTGCTCGGCCAGCCAGTTGTTGTCGCGGGCCATGACCGAGGCGATCCGCAGGGCGAAGCACTTCTTGCCCAGCAGGGCGTTCCCGCCATAGCCCGAGCCGTAGGACCAGATCTCCCGGGTCTCGGGGAAGTGGACGATGTACTTGTTCTCGGCGTCGCACGGCCAGGGCACGTCGGCCTGGCCCGGCTCGAGCGGGGCCCCCACCGAGTGCAGGCACGGGATGAACTCGCCGTCGTCGCCCAGGACCTCGAGGGCGCCCGCGCCCATGCGGGTCATGATCCGCATCGACACCGCCACGTAG
>JBKQTE010000014.1:0-15373 GCA_052143315.1 Acidimicrobiales bacterium
CGCCCGATCAGAGGGGCAGCAGGGGTGGGAGGCGCCTCTCCTCGATGAGCCGGTGCCCGAGGGCCGTCGTGAGTGACGCCGACGTGGCGAACAGGGCGTCGAGCACCAGGGTGCGGCGGAGGTAGCGGTGGAAGGGGTGTTCGACGGTGAAGCCGATGCCCGCCAGGACCTGCTGGCAGTGCTTGGCCGCCGTCTTGGCCTGGCGCCCGGCTACTGCCTTGGCCATGGCCGAGGTCTCCGGTCCCGGGTCGAGCCATGCCGCGTCGAGCATCGCCTCCGCCATGGCCACAGCCACCAGCGTCTCGGCCAGCCGGTGGCGGACTGCCTGGAAGGAGGAGATCGGGCGGTCGAACTGGATGCGCCCCCGGGCGTGCTCGCACGCCAGGTCGAGCATGGCCTGCGACGCACCGACCAGCTCGTGGGCGACAGCCAGGCGCCCGAGCGCGATGGCCGCCTCCCATGCGCCGGCGGGGAGGTCCACCCACTGACCCGTGGCGTCGACGTCGCCGGTCACCCGGAGCAGCTCCAGGTCGGGATCGACACCGGCCACGGGCAGCATCTCCAGGGAGGCGGTCGGCACCGTGCAGGCTGTCGTGCCGTCGGACCCGGTCGAGGCCACGACCAGGGCCGAGGTCTGGCCGGCGAGGCTGGCGGGGGAGAGACCGTCGACGTGCAGCCGGCCGCCGTCGACTGTTCCGGGTGGGACGGAGACCCCGACGGCTGGGAGCACGGTCGCCGGCCCGGTCGCCGATCCGTCCGGCGGTCCCAGGGCGTGGGCTATGACCAGGGACAGTGCCGAGGACGTCAGGCACGCCTCCCCCTGGAGCCCGAACAGCAGGGAGACGGCAGACCGCTCGTCGTCAGCCAGCGCGTCGACCCACCCGAGGTCGTCGAGCGCGGCGTCGAGGGCGGCGCCGGTGGCCCGGCCGGTGGCGTCGCGCAGGCTGCGCTCGAACAGGACGAGGTCGTCGCCGTCCATCAGCGGTCGTTCCCGAGGTCGAGGAGGCGCCGGGCGATGATGTTTCGCTGGATCTCGGCACTGCCGCCGTAGATGGAGGCGGCCCGGGAGTAGAGGTACTCCGAGCGCCACCGTCCGCTCACCGGGTCGTCGCCCACGGTCACCTCGGGGGCCAGGGCGTCGGCGACCAGGTCGAACACCGCCTGTTCCGTCGTGGCCAGCAGCACCTTGTCGATCGACGTCTCGGGTCCGAGGCGGTCGCCGTCGGCCATGCGGTGCTGCGTGGTCCGCGAGCGGGCCCGGAAGGCGTAGAGCAGCTGGGTGACCTCGCCGAGCCGAGCCGGGTCGAGCGCGCCGGGCGGGGCGGCCTCGAGCAGCTCCTGGAGGCGCCGGTGCAGGAAGGCGGCGCGGTGCCACAGCGACGTGCTCCGCTCGTAGGGCAGGAGGTCCATGGCCACGGCCCATCCCCCGCCCTCCTCGCCGAGGGTGCGGGAGAAGGGGACGACGACGTCGTCGAGGAAGAGCTCGCAGAACTCGGGGCTGCCGTGCATGGTGCCGATCGGCCGCACCGTGATCCCGGGGGAGTCCATGTCCACGAAGAGGGCGGTGATCCCCCGGTGGGCCGACTCCACCGTGCCCGTCCGGGTGAGCAGGACGCAGCGGTCGGCGTACTGGGCCAGGCTCGTCCACACCTTCTGTCCGGTCACCCGCCAACCCCGGTCGGTGCGATTGGCCCGGCAGGCCAGCGCGGCCAGGTTGCTGCCGGTGTCCGGCTCGGAGAACCCCTGGCACCACGTCTCGTCCCCGCTCAGCAGGGCCGGGACCATGGCGGCGGCCAGCTCGGGGGCGGCGTAGTCGATCATGGTGGGGGCGAGCACCTCGGTCATGGAGTACAGCCCGGGCTCCACCAGGTCCCGGGCGGTGAGCGCCTCCCCCAGGTAGGCCCGCGTCAGCGTGGACCCGCCGAGGCCACCGACCCGCTCCGGCCAGCCGGCGCGCATCCAACCGGCGTCGAACGCCAGCCGCTTGACCTTGGCCAGCTGGGCCATCTGCTCGTGGAGCGTGCCCGCCCCCTCGAACCCCGGGGCCAGCGTGGCAGCCTCGGCGTCGAGCCAGGAGTCCAGGGACCGCCGGAACTCCGCCAGGTCTCCGGCCGCGCTGCCGTCGCCGGTCACGGGGCGGAGGGCTGGGGACGCGTCGGGTCGTGGGCCCGGCCGGAGTCACGGGCCCCGCTCTTGCGGAGGAAGGTCATGGCTCGGGTCTGCAGGCGCCATCCGTCGGACGTCCGGCGGTAGGTGTCCGTGTAGTACCCGATGCGCATGTCGTGGGTGGTCTGTTCCACGAAACAGAGCGGTTGCTGTCCCACCCCCGTGTCGCCGTCGATGGTGAGCGCCGGGGGCCCGACGAGGAACAGGCCTTTGGGGGCTGCGGCCACCAGGGTCGGGAAGTCGGCGAGGGGGTAGGTGTCGCCGAAGGCGCTGTAGGTGCCGTCGGGGGTGAACACCTCGACGACCGCGTCGACGTCGTCCCTGGTCATGCCCACGGCGTACCGGGCCAGCAGTTGCTCGAGCTCGATGACATCGGCGACGGGCGGGCTACCCATGACGGATCCTCCTGGTTGTTGTGGCCTTCGGCGCCACGGCGGCCGACGATAACGAAGTTCTCTTGGTTCGGCAATGATGATGGCGTTCCCGTGAAGGACATGGGAGAGTGACCGGCGACCGATCGAGGAGGAGGCTGACGTGGGGGAGCAGGGCGAGTCGGGCGTGCGCTGGCAGCTGCGGACGGTGCCCGAGGAGCGGGCGGGCCGCTACCGGGACGAGGGTTGGTGGTCCGACCAGACGCTGGGGGAGATGGTCGACGCTGGCCTCGGCCGGATGGGTGACGTGTCCTTCCGGGTCCACTCGGCCGTCCATCCGTGGCGGGGGACGTTCGCCGACGTGGACCGGTCGGCACGGGCGCTGGCCGGCGCGCTGGCCGCCGAGGGGGTCGGGGCAGGGGACGTCGTGGTGTTCCAGCTCCCGAACTGGGTGGAGGCCGGCATCACCTTCTGGGCGGCCGCCTACCTGGGTGCCGTGGTCGTCCCCGTCGTGCACTTCTACGGGCCCAAGGAGGTCGAGTACATCCTCCGGATGACCTCGCCGGCGGTCGTGGTCACCGCCGACCGCTTCGGCCACAACGACTACCTGGCGAATTACGGGGGGCTCCTGTCCGGTCGACCCGAGGCACGGTGGCTGGTGGTCCGGGGGACACCCGGGGACGACCTGCCGCCGGGGGCGGTGCCCTTCGAGTCGTTCCTCAGCGCCGATCCGCTCGCCCGACCGTTGCCTGCCGACCCGGATGGGCCGGCGATCATCGGCTTCACTTCGGGCACCACCCGCGACCCGAAGGGCGTCATCCACTCGCACCGGACCATCGGGTGCGAGGCCCGTCAGCTCGACCACCTGTTTCCCAAGGGCGGGCCACCGATGATCATTGGGGCGCCCGTCGGGCACTTCATCGGGATGCTGAATGCGTTCCTGATCCCGCTGCTCCGCGAGCAGTCCGTCGACCTCGTCGACGTCTGGGACCCGGCGACGGTGCTCCGACTGATGCGCGACGAGGGCCTGGGCGTCGGGGGCGGTGCCACCTACTTCCTCACCAGCCTGCTCGACCACCCGGACTTCACCCCCGAGCATCTCACCCTCATGCCCTTCGCCGGCCTGGGTGGCTCGCCCGTGCCGGCGGCCGTGACCCGACGGGCCGCCGACCTCGGGATCAAGGCGTTCCGCTCCTACGGCAGCACCGAGCACCCCTCGATCACCGGCTCCCTGGTGGAGGAGCCGGAGGTCAAGCGGCTCACGACCGACGGGCGGGCGTTGCCCGGCGTGGAGCTCCGGCTCGACGACGACGGCGAGATCTCCAGCCGCGGCCCCGACTGTTTCGTCGGCTACATCGATCCGACGCTGACCGCTGAGGTGTTCGACGAGGACGGCTGGTACCGGACAGGCGACGTGGGGGTGCTCGACGACGACGGGTACCTGACCATCACCGACCGCATCTCCGACGTCATCATCCGGGGCGGCGAGAACATCAGCGCGGCCGAGATCGAGGAGCTGCTGATGGGCATGGACCAGATCGCCGAGGTCTGCGTCGTGGCCGAGCCCGACGCGCGCCTCGGCGAGCACGCCGCCGCCGTCTTCCGCGTGCGGGAGGGATCGGCGCCGCCGACCATGGAGCAGGTGCGCTCCCATCTATCCGGGGCCGGGCTCACCCAGCAGAAGTGGCCCGAGGCCCTCTACGCGGTGGACGAGCTCCCGAGGACGCCGTCGGGGAAGGTGCAGAAGTTCGTGCTCCGCCGCCTGCTCCGGGAGGGGGAACTGGGCGGCGCTCTCCACAGCGATCCGGTCTGATAACACGCTTCTCTTTTTCGGAGATTCATGATATCTTTCCTCACCGGGCCCGACAGGAGGATCAACCGCATGGCGCACTTCCCGAAGCCAGCCGAGGGGAGCTGGACGGAGCACTACCCCGAGCTGGGCACCGGCCCGGTGGACTACGAGGACTCCATCTCCCCCGAATTCTACGAGCTCGAGCGCCAGGCCATCTTCAACCGGACCTGGCTCAACGTCGGCCGGGTGGAACAGGTCCCGCGGGCCGGCCGGTACTTGACCAAGGAGCTCCAGTGCGCGGGCACCTCGGTGATCATCGTCCGCGACAAGGACGGCGGTGTGCGCGGCTTCCACAACATCTGCCGCCATCGCGGCAACAAGCTGGTGTGGAACGACTTCCCCAACGAGGAGACCAGCGGCACCTGCCGCCAGTTCACCTGCAAGTACCACGGCTGGCGCTACGACCTCGACGGTTCGCTGACCTTCGTCCAACAGGAGTCGGAGTTCTTCGATCTCGACAAGGACGACTACGGGCTGGCACCGGTGCAGACCGAGGTGTGGGAGGGGTTCATCTTCGTCAACCTCGACCCGGACAACACCACGTCGGTCAAGGAGTACCTCGGCGACCTGGGCGCCGGGCTCGAGGGGTACCCGTTCGGGGAGTTGACCCAGGTCTACAAGTACCGGGCCAACGTCGGGAGCAACTGGAAGCTCTTCATCGACGCCTTCGCCGAGTTTTACCACGCACCCGTCCTGCACGCGAAGCAGGCCACCGACGAGGAGTCGCGCAAGCTCCAGCGCTACGGCTTCGAGGCGCTCTCCTACGTGATCGACGGACCGCACAGCATGGTGTCGTCGTGGGGCGGCATGTCGCCGCCGAAGGACCCCTCGATGGTGAAGCCGATCGAGAACGTCCTCCGCAGCGGCCTGTTCGGACCCTGGGACCGGCCCGACATCGCCGGCCTCGACCCGCTGCCGACATCGGTCAACCCGGCGCGCTCGCCGAACTGGGGTGTCGACTCGTTCGTCCTGTTCCCGAACTTCATGCTGCTGGTCTGGGCCCCGGGCTGGTACCTCACGTACCACTACTGGCCGACCTCCTACAACACGCACATCTTCGAGGGGACGCTCTACTTCGTCCCCCCGGAGAACGCCACCGAGCGCCTCCGCCAGGAGCTGGCCGCGGTCACCTTCAAGGAGTACGCCCTCCAGGACGGGAACACCCTCGAGGCCACCCAGTCGATGATCGAGTCGCGGTCCGTGACCGAATTCCCCCTTAACGACCAGGAGATCCTCCTCCGCCACCTGCACAGGACGGCCCGCGGGTACGTCGCCGACTACGAGAAGACCGGGACGTCGGTCGACCTCCCGACCGCGCGCTGAGCCAGGAGCCCCGATGACCCCCGTTCTCCCCGCCGAATTCGCCGACCTGGAGCCCTTTTCCGACTGGTGCCTCCCCACCGAGGCCGAGCGCTACGCCAAGCGCCTGGCCAGCTCGATGGATGAGCTGCAGGCGTTCTACGACGCCGCCTTCCCCCGGTTCGAGCAGATCCTGGCCTACCTCGACGGCATCCCGCTCGACGCGCTCCCCGACGATGCACACCGGCTGCTAGAGCTGTCCTACTCACTGGTCAACGTGTCGTTCCCCGTCGAAGTGTGGCGGCAGCCCCGCGTGCCGGACAGCGGCGCGGCCAGCATGGACGCCATCGTCGAACCCGCCGTCTGACCTGCCCAGCTGCCACCGTGCGACCCGGACCCCGGGCACACGCCGCCCGACCTGTGACGAAAGGAACGTGCCCGTGCGCCTCGGCGTGATGGTGGGCCCCGAGCGAGGCCGGTACGCCACCAAGGTCGACCGCATGTTGGCGGATGCCAGGTGGGCCGAGGAGGCCGGGCTGGCGTCGCTGTGGATCCCGCAGATCCCCGACGACTTCGACGCCCTCACCGCGGCGGCGCTCATCGGCTCGGCGACCTCCTCGATCGAGATCGGGACCGCCGTGGTCCCGATCCAGCCCCGTCATCCGATCGCCCTGGCCATCCAGGCGCTGTCCACCCAGGCAGTGTGCGGGGGGCGCCTCACGCTCGGGCTCGGCGTGTCGCACCACTGGGTCATCGACGAGATGCTGGGGCTCCCCTACGAGCGCCCCGCCGCCACCATGCGCGACTACCTCGATGCCCTGGACCAGGCGCTGGGCGGTCCCGGGATGGTCGACGTCGAGAACGGGAGCTTCCGTGTCCACCAGCCCATCGACGTCACCGACATCACCCCGACACCGGTCATGATCGCCGCCCTCGGTCCGGTGATGCTCGGGATTGCCGGGGAGCGTACCGACGGGACCATCCTGTGGTTGGCCGACGAGCGGGCCATCGGGACGCACGTCGCTCCCGGGCTGCACAAGGCCGCGGCGGCCGCCGGGCGTGCCGCGCCGCGGATCGTGGCCGGCGTGCCCATCTGCCTGTGCGGCGACGACGAGGTGGACGTGGCGGTGGCCCGGGCCAACCGCGTCCTGTCCGAGTCCGAGGTGTCGCCCAACTACCAGAAGCTGCTCGATCGCGGCGACGCCCGCACGGTCGGCGACATCCTGGCCGCCGGGCGCGAGGAGTCGATCCGCCGACGCCTCCGCTCGTTCGCCGACGCCGGGGCGACCGACGTCTCCCTCCGGGTCGTGCCCATCGGCGAGACCCGCGACGACAGGCTGGCCTCGTCGCGGCGCACCCGGGAGTTCATCGCCTCGCTGGCGGGCTCGGTCTGAACGGCCGGCCATCGCCCGCGCGCTCGCGGCGCTAGTCGGCCGTGTCGTTGCGGAAGACCTCGCCGCCCTTCATCACGAAGCAGACCGACTCGGTCATCGTGATGTCGGCCAGAGGATTGCCGGAGACGGCAATGATGTCGGCCAGCAGCCCCTCGGCCAGGCGGCCGCGGTCGTCGACATCGATGAGCTCGGCGGCCACCGTGGTGGCGGCGTGGATGGCCTTGGCCGGGCTCATGCCCCGTTCGACCAGGGCCACGAGCTCCTTGGCGTTGCGCCCGTGAGGGATGGCGGGGGCGTCGGACCCGCAGGCGATCCGGGCGCCACGCCGGATGGCATTGGAGATGGTCTGCCTCGCCCGGGGGAAGACCTCGGCTGCCTTGGCCTGGAGCTCGGGTGCGGCATGGGACGTGTCCATGCCGTCGGCCAGATAGGTGGTGGCCACGAGGAACGTCCCGCGTCCGACCATCAGGTCCACGGTGTCGTCGCTCATCAGCGACCCGTGCTCGATGCAGTCGATCCCGCACTCGATGGCGGTCCGGACGGCCTCGTCGCCGTGGCAGTGCGCCGCCACCTTCAGGCCGGCCCGGTGGGCCTCGTCGACGATCGCCTCGAGCTCCTCCGTGGAGTACTGGCGGGCGCCGGCGGGCCCGGTGTGGGACATGACCCCGCCCGACGCGCTGACCTTGATGACCCGTGCCCCGTACTTGATCTGGTAGCGGACCGCCTTGCGCACCTCGGCGACCCCGTCGGCGATCCCCTCCTCGACGGTGAGCGGCAGCACGTGGGGGGCGTAGGCCTGGAACATGGTCGGGTCGAGGTGCCCTCCGGTGGGGCTGATGGCGTGGCCGGCCGGGACGATGCGCGGGCCATCGACCCACCCGCGGTCGATGGCCGTCATCAGGGCCACGTCGAGGAGCAGGCCGCCCGTCTGGACGAAGAGCCCCAGGTTCCGCACGGTGGTGAACCCGGCACGCAGCGTCCTCCTGGCATTGGCCGCCCCACGGAGCGTCTTCAGGGCCGGGTCCTCCTGGACCGGAACGAGGGGGCTGGCGTGGTGGGAACCGCCCATCGCCAGGTTCACCTCCATGTCCATGAGGCCAGGGAGCAGGGTGACGTCGCCGAGGTCGACCGTCGTGGCGTCGGCCGGGACCGAGGCGGGGGAGACCCCCGTGATGCAACCCTCGTGGACGAGCAGGCTGCCCGGCTCAACCAGACCGTCGCCGGACGCGTCGAGCATCCGGGCGCCGGTCAGGTGGACGGGTGGCTGGGGGGTACGGCTGCGGACCATGGCTGCTCCTTCGGGGCGTCCGGTGCCTTCCCGCCGTCGCGCTACGGGATATCCGGAATTCGTGACCGACGTTACCGTAGGTCGCCCCATGGGGACGGTGGCCGACCCCTCCTGCGGGCCCTGCCTCGGCCCTCACCCCCACAGGAGTTGAGAACGTAGTTCTCAGACTGACTGGTAGGGTCGGGCGGGTGAAGGTCACGCCCCTCCCCGAGCCTGGCCCGCCAGGTCCGAGCGGGCTCCATGACTGAGCTCGACGGGGTGGCGCGCCGTCACGCCTTCCACCCGCTCCGCGTCAAGCAGATCGTCCAGGAGACCGACGACACCCGGTCTTTCGTGCTGGACGTCCCGCCCGACCTCGTCGAGACGTACCGCTACCGGCCGGGGCAGTTCTGCACGTTCCGGGTGAGGATCGGTGCCGACGAGCTGTTCCGCTGCTACTCGATGTCGAGCGCCCCGGAGACGGACCCCGACCTGGCTGTCACGGTCAAGCGGGTGCCGGGGGGCGCAGTGTCCAACTGGTTCAACGACACAGTGTCGGTCGGTGACCTGGTCCACACGTCGCCACCCTCGGGGGCGTTCTGCCTGCGGGAGGACGACAAACGTCCGGTCATCGCCTTCTGCGGGGGCAGCGGCATCACCCCGGTGCTGTCGATCGCCAAGTGTGCACTGTCCTCGACTGGCCGACCGGTCCGGCTGTTCTACGCCAACCGGGACCCGGGCTCGGTCATCTTCGACGAGGTGCTAACCGGGCTCGAGTCCCGGGCGCCGCAGCGGTGCACCGTGCGGAGGCACGTCGACTCGGTGAGCGGGTACCCGGCGCCGGAGGCAGTCCTGGCGTTCGTCGGGGGCGACGTCTCCGCCGAGTTCCTCGTCTGCGGGCCCGGACCGTTCATGGAGCTGGTCGAGCGCGTCCTGCTCGGAGCCGGGGTGGATCCCGAGGACATCCGCATCGAGCGCTTCGAGACTCCGGACGCCGCCGCCGGCCCCGTCGTGGTCACCGACGGCCCGGCGCCGGCGACGATCGTGCTGCACCTCCAGGGGCGGCGCCACGAGATCGCCTACCACCCGGGCGATACGGTCCTCGAGACCGCTCGCCGGGCCGGCCTGGCCGCCCCGTACTCGTGTGAGTCGGGGAGCTGTGCCACCTGCATGGCCCTGCTCCACGAGGGGTCGGTCGCCATGCGGGCGAACAGCGCCCTGACCCCGGACGAGCTGGCGGAGGGATGGGTCCTCACCTGCCAGTCCGTACCCACGAGCCCCTCGGTCCGGATCGAGTACGAGCAGCTCTGACCGGGCGACCCCGACCGGGTCGCGGCGCCGGCTGGGGCGGGGTAGGTTCTACACAAGCGATAACCACATTCTCGGAGGGTGTCATGCTCGGTATCAACGATCTAATCCTGATCAGCGTCGACGACCACATCATCGAGCCCCCGGACCTCTTCGTCCACCATCTCGACGCCAAGTACCTTGACCGGGCGCCCAAGCTGGTGCGCAACGACGAGGGGTCCGACGTGTGGACGTTCGGGCAGGTCGTGATGGAGACCGCCGCCCTCAATGCGGTCGCCGGCCGCCCCAAGGAGGAGTACGGCCTCGAGCCTCAGAGCCTCGACGAGGTGCGGCCCGGCTGTTACGACGTCGACGAGCGGATCCGGGACATGGACGCCGGCGGTGTGCTGGCGTCGATGAACTTCCCGTCGTTCCCGACGTTTACGGCCCGCGTGTTCGCCTCGGACGACCCGGACCTGTCGCTGGCGCTGGTGCGGGCCTACAACGACTGGCACATCGACGAGTGGTGCGGCGCCCACCCGGGCCGGTTCATCCCGATGGCCGTGCCGGTCATCTGGGACCCGGAGCTGACGGCCGAGGAGGTCCGGCGGACGGCGGCGAAGGGCTGCCACTCGCTCAGCTTCACCGAGAACCCGGCCGCGCTCGGCTATCCCAGCTTCCACGACGAGTACTGGGACCCGGTGTGGAGGGCATGCTGCGACACCGGTACCGTCCTCTCCATCCACCTGGGGTCCTCGGGGCGCCTGTCGATCCCGGCGATCGACTCCCCGCCCGACGTGATGATCACCCTCCAGCCCATGAACATCCAGTCCGCGGCAGCCGACCTGCTGTGGTCCCGGGTCCTGAAGAACTTCCCCTCGCTCCGCGTGGCCCTGTCCGAGGGCGGTACCGGATGGGTCCCGTACTTCCTCGACCGGATCGACCGGACCTTCGAGATGCACCACGCGTGGACCCTGCAGGACTTCGGCGGCCGCCTGCCGTCGGAGGTGTTCCGGGAGCACTTCCTCACCTGCTTCATCAGCGACCCGGTGGGGGTGGAGCTCCGCGACCGGATCGGCGTCGACAACATGGCGTGGGAGGCGGACTACCCGCACAGCGACTCCATGTGGCCCACCGCGCCCGAGGAGCTGCACGCGGTGTTCGTGGCCAACGACGTGTCCGATGCCGATATCGCCAAGATGACGAACGAGAACGCCATGCGGTGGTACTCCTTCGATCCCTTCGCCCACATGCCCAAGGCCGAGTCGACGGTGGGCGCCCTGCGAAAGCGGGCCGCGGGTCACGACGTGTCGGTGATGTCCCGCAGCACCCGGGTACGGACACCGGACGAAAAGCTCGAGGGCTTCCGCAAGCGGGCGGAGCGGGCGATGGCGGCTGAGGGCCGCTGACGCGGACCGGCATCCCGGGTCGCCCGGGGTCAACGGGTGATCGGCGACCCGTCCACGGCGTTCGCCCGCATCCAGTCACCCAGGGCGGCACCGGCGTCGAGCACGTGCGTCTCGGCGATCGTGCGGGCCGCCGCGGTGTCACCCCGGCCGATGGCGTCGAGCAGCTCGGCGTGGTCGGCCCGGCTCCGCCGGCCCTGCTCCGGGACGAGGGTGAAGTAGCTGACCGGGACCACGCGCACGGCCTGGCGGAGGTACGTCAGGAGGCGGGGGGAGCCGGCGGCGAGGTTGACGGCACGGTGGAACCTCCGGTTGGCGTCGACCACATCCCCGTCCTCGGTCACGGCGGCGGCCAGCCGGTCCAGCTCGTCCAGCTGTGGCCCGGTGATCCGGCTGGAGGCCCATTCGGCGGCCTTGCCGGCAAGGGCGGCCAGGACGGCGAAGTTGTCCACGGCGTCCTCGGGGGTGATCCCGATGACCGTGATGCCGCTCCGCGGGGCGACGGTCACCAGGCCCTCGTAGGAGAGCTCGAGCAGCGCCTCGCGCACCGGGGTCCGGCTGATGCCGAACTCCTCGGTGATCTCGTCGAGGTCGAGGCGGTCGCCGGGATGGAGCCGACCGGTCAGCACGCGGTCCCGCAGCTCCCGGGCGGCGCGGGAGCGGACGGTCCCGCCGATCGACTTGATATCTGACATATCACATTCTATATTTCAATGGCCGTCCTCCGTCAACGACCGGTCAACGAGAGCAGTGGTGGTTCCGATGAAGCAGATGTCGCTCGTGGGGTTCATGCAGGCGGGGAACGCCACCGTCTACGCCGGGTCGTGGCGCCATCCGGCCACCGAGCACGGGTTCCTGCAGGCGAGCTACTACGAGAAGCTCGGACGCACCCTCGAAGAGGGCTGCTTCGACATGATGTTCTTCGACGACCGGCTGGCCATGCCCGGGATCTACGGCGGCTCCGTCGCCGACGCCGTCAGGCTGGGGGCCCGACCGGTGAAGCTGGACCTCAGCGTGGTGCTCGGCATCGTCGCCGCCGCCACCGAGCGCATCGGGCTGGGCGCGACGTACTCCACCACCTACTACTCACCGTTCCATGTGGCCCGCACCTTCGCCACCCTCGATCACCTCTCCGGTGGACGGGCCGCCTGGAACATCGTCACGTCGGTCAACGACAGCGAGGCACAGAACTACGGGTTCGAGGAGCACCTCGACCATGACGCCCGCTACGACCGGGCCGACGAGTTCCTCGACGTGGCGACAGGCCTCTGGGACACCTGGGAGGACGACGCCCTGGTGCTCGACCGGGCCAACGGCGTCTTCGCCGACCCCGACAAGGTCCACGAACTCGACCATCAGGGCAAGTGGTTCAGGGCCCGGGGGCCGCTGACCGTCCCCCGGTCCCCACAGGGACGGCCGGTCCTGCTCCAGGCCGGCTCGTCCGGCCGGGGCCGCGACTTCGCCGCGCGCTGGGCCGAGCTGATCTTCACCGGTGACCCCGGGATGGACATCGCCTGCGCCCACTACCGTGATCAGAAGGACGCCATCGCCGCGGCGGGGCGGGATCCGCACTCGGTCAAGATGCTGCCCATGGTGTACACCGTCGTGGGAGAGTCGCACGCCCACGCCGAGGAGCGCGAGGACCTCTTCCTCAACTCGCTGGTCGATCCGCAGGCCTCGTTGACGCTGTTGTCCGAGCTCATGAACTACGACTTCTCGGGCCTGGCGCTCGACGCGCCGATCACCGATGAGCTCATCGGGTCGGTCTCGGGCATCCGTGGGCTGGTCCAGAACCTGAGGGCGCACATCGGCGGGGACACGGTCACCCTCGCCGACCTCGCCGGCCACCGGGCCACGCTGCTGCAGGGACCGCGCTTCGTCGGGACGGGACCCGAGGTGGCCGACCAGATGGAGGAGTGGATCGAGGCCGAGGCGTGCGACGGGTTCACCGTGGCCGCCACCCACTCACCCGGTGCCTACGAGGACGTGGTGCGGCTGGTCGTGCCCGAGCTCCAGCGCCGCGGGGTGTTCCGCCGCTGCTACACCGGGGAGACGTTGCGCGACACGCTCGGGCTGGAGCGTCCCGAGGTGGTGCGCCATGCCTGAGGCGGACGGACCGCTCCGCGGCGTCCGGGTCGTGGACGCGGCGACGCTGGCGGCCGGACCGCTGGTGGCCACCGCCATGGGCGAGTTCGGGGCCGACGTGATCAAGGTGGAGCAGCCCGGGGTGGGCGACCCCATGCGCACCTGGGGTGACCGAAAGGACGAGGTCGGGCTGGTGTGGAAGAGCATGAGCCGCAACAAGCGCTGCGTGACCCTGGACCTCCGTCAGCCCGACGGCCAGGATCTCCTCCACGGACTGCTCGACGCCAGCGACGTGTTGATCGTCAACAACCGGCCGAGCGCCATGGCCCGCTGGGGGATCGACTACGAATCGGTGCACGGGCGGCATCCGCAGTTGGTGATGCTCCACGTCAGCGGGTACGGCCGGGGCGGACCGAAGAGCGACAGGCCCGGCTTCGGCACGCTGGCCGAGGCCATGAGCGGTTTCGCCCACCTGACCGGGCAGCCCGACGGGCCCCCGACACTCCCCCCGTTCATGCTCGCCGACGGCGTGGCCGCCCTGGCGGCGACGTACGCCGTCATGATGGCCCTCTACCACCGCGATGTGCACGGCGGCGGCGGTCAGCTGGTCGACGTCAACCTCATCGAACCGCTGGCCCGGCTCATCGAGTCGGCCACCCTGGCCTACGACCAGTTGGGGACCGTCGCCGGCCGGGTCGGCAACCGGTTCGACGCCAGTGCACCGCGCAACGCCTACCGGACCTCCGACGACCGGTGGCTGGCCATCTCCAGCGCCTCCCCGAACATCGTCGCGCGGGTCTACCGGGCCATCGACCGGCCGGACCTCGCCGACGACCCCAGCTACGTCGACCCCTTCAACCGTCGGCACCGGGCGGCCGAGGTCGACCGGCTGGTGGCCGACTGGGTCGCCCGGCGCACGTTGGCCGAGGCCATGGCGGTCTTCGATCAGGCGTCGGTGGCCGCGGCACCCGTCTACGACGCCGAGCAGCTGTTGGCCGACGAGCACCTCCGGGCCCGGGGCACCTTCGTGCGGGTCGACGACCCCGACCTCGGCCCCATGACCGTGCAGGCCCCGGTGGCCGTCCTGACCGGCACGCCGGGGCGGATCACCCATCTGGGCCGCCGACTGGGCGCCGACAGCGACGCCGTCTTCGGCGACCTGCTCGGCATCGAACCCGACCGCCTCGCCGCCCTGCGGGCGGCGGGCGTGATCTGACCGCGACCGAAGGAGGCTGCTGTGCGAGGACTCCGTGCCCGTCGATCCGAGCTCGCCACTCCGGCCAGCAGCGAGCGGATGTGCGAGAAGGCGGCCGGTTCCGGGGCCGACCTCGTCTTCTTGGACCTCGAGGACGCCTGTGCCCCGGTGGCCAAGGAGGCGGCGCGTGGCACGGCCGTCGCCGCGCTCATCGGCTTGGACTGGGGCCGCACCGTGCGCGCCGTGCGGGTCAACGGGCTCGAGACACCCTGGTGCCACGACGACATCATCGAGGTGGTGACCGGGGCGCGAGAGTCCCTGGACGTGCTCATCGTGCCCAAAGCCCGGTCCCCACGCGACGTCTGGTGGTCGACGTCCTCGTGACCCAGCTCGAGACCAAATTGCGCCTGACCAAGCGCATCGGCCTCGAGGTCCTCATCGAGGAGGCCGAGGGGCTGGCCCGTGCGCCGGAGATCGCCCGCGCCAGCGACCGGCTGGAGGCCGTCATCTTCGGGGCCGGCGACCTGTCGGCCTCGCTGCGGGCGCGGGTGGACGGCAACTTCGACCCGGTCGGCGAGTACCCCGGTGACTTCTGGCACTTCGCCCGGGTCCAGGTCCTGACGGCGGCCCGTGGTGCCGGCATCGATGCCATCGACGCGCCGCATCCGGCGTACCGGGATCCCGAGGGTTTCCGGCGGTCCGCCGTCCACGCCAGCCTGTTGGGATTCGACGGCAAGTGGGCCATCCACCCCGACCAGATCGCCATCGCCCACGAGGTGTTCGCCCCCACGGCCGAGGAGATCGCCGAGGCCCGGGAGTCCATCGAGACGTACCGCCGCTCCGAGGCCGACGGCGTGGGAGCCATCGGCCGGGACGGCAAGCTCGTCGACGCTGCGCACATGCGGCTGGCCGAGAACGTGTTGTACAAGGCATCACTCGCCGACGGTGGCGCCCCGGCCGGTGACGAACCGATCGAGAAGGGACGGTAATGCCGCACGAGGAGGTCTCCCCGCTCCGCGTGGTCCAGTGGGCCACCGGCAACATCGGCACG
>JBKQTE010000015.1:0-32807 GCA_052143315.1 Acidimicrobiales bacterium
CTGTCGCCGGGGTGGCCAACTTCACCGGCTGTGCCATCACCAAGGCCGGCACCGGCTACACCCTGGCCGCATCCTCCAACCCGACCCTGACGGCGCCCACCAACGCCAACTCCTTCAACATCACCGCGTCCACCGTTGGCCCGGGCTTCAACCCCAACGGCTACCGGCTGACGGCCACCGATGGCGGGGTCTTCGACTTCGGGATCCAGTTCGGGGGCTCAACGGCCAACCTGAAGCTCAACGCCCCCATCGTGGGGCTGGCCAACGAGCCAGGACCCTACGGGTACCTGCTGGTGGGCGCCGACGGCGGGGTCTTCAGCTTCGGGGGAGCCCACTTCTACGGCTCGCTCGGGGGCCAGTACCTGGCCTCGCCCATCGTGGGGATCGCCACCACGCCCAGCGGCTTGGGCTACTGGCTGGTGAGCAAGTCGGGCACCACCTACAGCTTCGGTGACGCCCCGGCCCTCGGCTCGGTGAGCAACCTCAACGCGCCGATCGTCGGTATCGCCACGGACCCGAGCGGCCAGGGGGCCTGGCTGGTGGCCGCCGACGGCGGGGTCTTCACGCTCGGCAAGGGCGCACCGTTCCTCGGCTCGCTCGGCGGCACGCGCCTCAACGCACCGATCGTGGGGATCGCGTCGGCACCGAACGGCACGGGCTACGTGCTGGTCGCGGCCGACGGCGGGGTCTTCGCCTTCCCCAATTCGCTCTTCCACGGCTCGGCGGCCAACCTGGACCTGAACGCCCCGATTGTGGGCATCGCCGAGACCAACTCGGGCCAGGGGTACTGGCTGGTCGGCGCCGACGGAGGCGTGTTCACGTATGGCGACGCACCGTTCCTCGGGTCGATGGGAGGGATAAAGCTGAACGGTCCCATGGTCGGCATTCAGCACCTCGGGCCGGCCATCGGCTGAGCAATCTGCTCCAGGCACTCGACACCGGGACCGACATCAAGTCGACGATCCTGGAGCGTCCCGTGCCGTGCACGACGTGTCCTCATGTTTGATTGCGGACAAGCTCGCTCCGGTGTCCACCCCAATCCAAAGGCCTCCGAGGAATCGAGATGCCGCCGAATCTGGGACTTCTGGCGCGGGGAGCGGTGGTGGGGATAGCTGGAATCGATCCAGCGACCTCTGCATTGTCGGTGCGGTCATCTCACCTAGGACGACAGGTCATGGCGGCTCTGGCGGCTCTGGCGGGACTGACGACCGGCGCCGGTCCTCCCGGCGTGCAGGCCGAGCTCCGGAGGCCCGTATCCGTTAGGGTCTGGCCGTGACCGACCCTGGCCCGATGGACCGTGACGTACCGCTCTCGGACCTCCCGCCCGAGGAGAAGGCGAGGCGTGCGGCCAGCTTCGGCGAGGTCGCCTCACACTACGATCGCTACCGCCCCGGACCACCCCCGGCGGCCATCGACTGGATCCTGCCGACGCGTGTCGCCAGGGTCGTCGACCTCGGGGCCGGGACCGGGGCGCTCACCAGGCTCCTGGTCGACAGGGCCGAGGAGGTGGTGGCGGTGGAGCCCGACGACCGGATGCGGTCGGTGCTCACCGAGGAGCTCCCGGGCGTCCGGGCCGTGGCGGGCCGGGGCGACTCGATGCCCCTCCCCGACGGCTGCGTCGACGCCGTGCTGGCCTCGTCGTCGTGGCACTGGATGGACCCGATCCCGACCCTTGACGAGGTGAGCCGGGTCCTCGTACCGGGCGGGACCCTGGCCGTCCTGTGGTCCGGCCCCGACCCCGAGGGTCGGTTCCTCGTGCAGGCCCGGGCCCTCCTGGACGAGCAGGCTCACCGCCGGGCCGGGGCCGAGCATCGCCAGGGCGGGGGCGGCTCCGACGAGGGCGATCTCGCCGGCCTCATCATGGGCGACGCCGATCGCCCCACGTCGACCCTCGAGATCCCCCCCGGAGCCCGCTTCGACCAGCCGGAGCACGAGGTGTTCACCTGGGACGTCGCCCTCGACGCCGACGACCTGATCGGGCTGCTGGGGACCTTCAGCTGGATCATCACCATGCCCGACGAGACACGTGCCCTCGTGCTCGCCGAGGCCCGCCGGCTCCTCCGGGAGCTCCTCGGAGTCGAGGGCGATGTGACCGTCGAGGTGGCGTTCCGTTCGGAGGCCTGGCGGACCCGCCGGCGGTGACACCGTCAGTGCTCGGGGACCCGCGGCTCGCGCCACATACGCCACATCGGCGGTCTGCCCGCCTTGGAGCGGAGCTCCTCGATCACCTCGAAGCCGAAGCGGGCGTACAGCGGCACGTTTCGGGCCTTGGACGACTCCAGGTACGCCGGCGTGCCCTCCTCGTCCACCCGGGCGAGCGTGGAGGCCAGCAGGGCCGAGCCGACCCCGGTGCCCTGGAAGCGGGGATCGGTCCCCAGCGTGGCCAGGTACCAGTGGGGCTCCCTGGGGTGGAGCGAGTCGATCTCCACCAGGAGCTGCATGGCACGGACCATGTTCCGCCCCACCAGGAACGGCGCCGTCGGCAGCAGCTCGAGGAGCTCCTTCGCCGGGTGGCGCCGCCGGCTCGGCGGTGCCCATACCGCCACCCCGCCCAGCCCCTCGGTGGTGTACACCTCGCCGAGCGGCAGGTACTGGTGACGGATCTGGGCGGTGAAGAAGGAGTGCAGCCCCCATCGACGTCGCCGGTCGCCACCGAAGACGAAGTTGGAGATCGGGTCGTCGTCGAACGCCCGCACCAGCAGGTCGGCGGCGGCCGGGAGATCCGCGGCCACCAGCGGCCTGACCACCGGTGGAGTCGGGGTGCCCTTCACAAGGGGATGGTAGCCGTGCCCGCCGGCCGGGATCAGTTGGCGCCCGGGTCGAGCGGGTAGCCGGACATCACGGCCAGGGAGCCCCCCTGGCGCCGGAGGACCCGACGCCACAGCCCCTCCGGATCGGCGGACACCGGGTCGCGGGCCTCGGCCGGCACCACGAACCACGACCCCTCGTCGATCTCGCCCTCGAGCTGACCGGGGCCCCATCCGGCGTAGCCCGAGAAGAGCCGGAGGCCGATGACCGGGTCGGCCACCGGGGCCGGGCCGGCGGCGAGGTCGAGGGTCCCGACCGGCTGGGCGTCGTCGATGAGGAGGGTCCACCCGGCCGGAAGGGTCGAGCCGGGCTCGCCGTCGACCGCGGTGCCGGCCCGCAAGCGGGCCAGGCCGATCACCGCGTTGCGGGCCACCGGCCCCCCGGTGAAGAGCTCGGCGGGCGGGGTGGCCAGAGCGTGCCACTGGGGGAGGACCTCGTCGACGGGCACGCCGCCGGGGTGGTCCAACACCACCCCGAGGGCACCGTGGTCGCCGTGGTCGAGGACGAGGACGGTCCGTCGGACGAAGTTGGGATCCGCCAGGCGCGGGTTGGCCACCAGCAGGTGGGCGGTCAGGACGTCGGGGGGCGGCGCCCCTCCGAAGGGGTCGGGCGTCTGGTGCGGGTCGAACACCACCCCCTGATCATGGCGCAGCACCGGACGGGAGTGGCGCCGGACGGCCGGTTCGGTGAGGCTGGGCGGATGCCACTCGTCACCGTCGACCCGGCCGGAGCCGCGGTCCGCACCGTCACCCTCAACCATCCGGAGCGATTGAACTCGATGTCCTTCGCCCTGGTGACCGAGTTGTACGCCGCCCTGGAGGAGGTGTCCACCGACAACGGGTGCCGGGTGGTGGTGCTGGCCGGCGCCGGCCGGGCGTTCTGCTCGGGCCTCGAGCTCGAGCACGCCGGGCTGCCACCCGGCACCGACGGGCTCGGTCGCCACCGCCTGGGACTGCGAGCCATGGAGTTCATGGGAGGCATCGTGCCGGCCATGCGGGCCATCCCCCAGCCGATCATCGCCGCCGTCAGGGGACCCGCCTACGGCGGCGGCATGTGCCTGTCGCTGGGGGCCGACATCCGCCTGGCCGGGACGTCGGCGGTCTTCTGTGCCGCCGGCATCAACAACGGGCTGACCGGGGCGGAGCTGGGCGTCACCTGGCTGCTCCCCCGGGCGGTGGGCACCTCCAACTCGTCCGAGATCCTCCTGACCGGCAAGAAGGTCGATGCCCACGAGGCCCTGCGGATCGGGCTGGTCTCGCGTGTGGTCGCCGATGACCGGGTGGTCGACGAGGCGGTGGCCATGGCCGAGGGCATCTGCGCCTTCAGCCCCTTCGGGGTGGCGCTGACCAAGGAGACGATCTGGGCCTCGCTGGAGGTGGGCAGCCTGCAGGCGGCGGTGGCCCTGGAGAACCGCACCCAGCTGCTGGCCGGGCACACCGGGAACCTGACCGAGGCCTCGGCGGCCTTCCGCCAGAAGCGGCCGCCGGTCTACACCGAGTAGGGACAGCGATGGCCAAGGCCCGGAGAGGCCGGAAGCGTCCGGGGTCGTCGACCGGGCTCCCGGACGGCGGGGCGAGAAGGGAGCACTGGCGCGCCGACGGCATGCCCAAGACCCGTTTCGCCCGGGCCGACGACGCCAACCGGGCCTCGCTCCGCCTCCGGCTGGAGGAGGGCGCCGACCTCGACCCCTACCCGTGCGAGTACTGCGGTGGCTGGCACCTGGGCAACCGGCGACGTTGACCGCTACGAGCCTCGAACTATACCGTCCAGACGGTATAGTTATGGGATGTCCAAGGGCTCCGACACCAGACGTCGCATCATCGATGCCGCCGAGGAGGTCGTGCTCCGGGACGGGGTGGGCCGGCTCACCCTCGATGCCGCCGCCGCCGAGGCCGGCCTCAGCAAGGGTGGGGTGCTCTACCACTTCGCCTCCCGGGACGCCCTGGTGGCCGGCATGGTCGACCGGATCGTCGACGAGTTCGATGGCGACCTGGCCGAAAAGATGGGCGACGCCACCTCCCCGGGGGCGTTCACCCGTGCCTACATCCGCTCGACGCTGGAGCCCGGCCGGGCCGAGCGCACCCGTGAGGACCGCCTGGGGGCCGCCCTCATCGCCGCAGTGGCGGCCCAGCCCGAGCTGATCCGGCCGCTCCAGCGGGCCTTCGACCGGTGGCAGGCTCGCATCGAGGCCGACGGGATCGACCCGGCCCGGGCCACCCTGCTGCGGCTGGCCGCCGACGGCCTGTGGCTGAGCCAGCTGTTCGGCCTGGCCGCTCCCCCGGCGGACCTGCGCGCCAGGCTGGGCGCCGAGCTCGAGCGGATGGTGAACGGGCGGTGACGGCCGAGCACACCACCTCCACCGCCGGGCCCACCCCGGCCGGGCCCACCCCGGCCCAGGCCGACCGCCTGGTGCGGAGCTTGAGCACCACGGTGTTCCTCCAGTGGTTCGGCGCCAGCGCCATCATCCCCATGCTGCCCGAGTACATCCGCCAACGGGGCGGCTCCGACGGGCTGGCCGGGGTGGTCATGGCCGCCTTCTTCGCCGCCGGCGTGCTCTCCCAGTACCCGGTCGGCCGCCTGGCCGACCGGATCGGCCGGCGGCCGGTGCTCCTCGGTGGCCTCTTCCTCTACGGCATCGCCAGCTTGGCCTTCCTGGCCCCGGTGGGACCGGTGGCCGACATCGGCCTGCGGGCCGTGCAGGGCGTCGGGGCGGGGGCGGCCGAGGTGGCGGCCCTGGCCATGGTGTCCGGGGCGGTGGCGGCCGGCCGGCGGGGCAAGGCCTTCGCCTCCATCTACGGCGGCCAGCTGGCCGGGATGGCGGTCGGCCCGCTGGTCGGCAGCATCCTCGGCGTCGACCTGATGTGGATCGTCTTCCTCGCCGCCGGGGTCGCCTCGTTCGCGGCCTGCATCCCGGCCTACGTGGTGACCGAGAACCAGGGGGCGGTGGCCCGGCCGGCCGGGGCCGTCCGGGAGCCGCTCGGGCGGATCCGCCTCCGGCCCGCCCTGACCGGGTCGTTGCTGAGCGCGGTGGCCCTCGGCCTGACCTTCGGGGTCTACGAGATCTGCTGGACCCTGCTCCTCCGGTTACGGGGTGCCTCGGGCTGGGAGATCGGGCTGTCGTGGACGTTCTTCGCCGTCCCGTTCGTCCTGATGACCAAGCCCAGTGGCTGGCTGACCGACCACGTGGACCGGCGCCGCCTGGTGGTCGGCGGGCTGACCGTCTCCGCCTCCATGTGCGCCGCCTACCCGTTCATCCGCAGCGTCCCCGCCCTGATGACCCTGGGGGGCCTGGAGGCGGTGGCCGTCGCCCTGGTGCTGCCGGCCGCCCAGTCCATGCTGGTGCAGACGTCGGGTCCGTCCGAGTTCGGTCGCGTCCAGGGACTGTTCTCCACCAGCCAGACGGCGGCCACCGCGGTGTCGGCGGCGGCCGGCGGAGCCCTGTTCGGCCTGGCCACCTGGGCCCCGTTCGTGGTCATGGCGTCGGCCGGGATGATGGTCGTGGTGGTCATCGCCGTGGCGTGGCGCACCGTGACCGGGACGGTGGTCGACGCCGTCCGCCACACCGGCGACAGCGCCGGATGATGCCAGGGGACCGCCGGGTGCCCCGACGTCCCGGCGGCTCACCGCCCCCCTCCCGAGCCCCCGTGGAACGACCCCGACCACCGGCCGGTGACCGGCACCGCGCACACCACCGTGGCCGCACGGACCAACCAGTCCACCGTCACCGCGTCGTCGGCGTCGGCGGGGACCAGGGCCACCAGCCCACGACGGGGATGGTCCTGGGTCACCCGCCAGCCGTCGGGCATCGCCAGGCCGAGCTCGCGCAGCCTCGCCACCACCTGGGGCCCCGAGCTGTGCTGCAGCCCGACGGTGGTCCGTTTCACCGTGCCGTCGGCGCTGCGCTTCCCCGGCACCCAGGTGACGGTGGGGATCTTGTGGGCGGAGCCGCCGAAGATGGCGAACGGGCCCGGCGGATCGGGCTGGTGCTGGTGCTCGACGATCGGCCGCAGGTTCACCCATCCCGCCCCGGTGGCGGCCATGGCGGACATCCGGGCCAGTAGCTCGTCGTACTGGCCGGGGACGAACTCGACCTGTTCCGGTCGGACGCGCGTCACGTCTGGAGGTCGGCGACGCCGTCGGCCAGCAGCTCCAGCTCGGCCCGCCAGGAGTGGGGGGTCTCGAGCGGCCGGACCACGAACTTGGAGAAGCCGACGTCGAGGAACCGCTCGAGCTGGTCGCGCAGGCCGTCGATGCCCACCGGCACCACCTCCGCCGGATCGACGCCCTGGCGGCTGCGGGCCATGGCCTGGGCGGCCTTCGGCGTGAGCGGGTGGTGCGAGTAGCCGATGGCCACCCCGAAGTGCTCGGGGCTGACCGCCCGACCGACCTCGTCGGCCGCCTCGTCGATCACCTCCTTCGCCTCGGCCACCTCGTCAGGGGTGCACGCCGAGGGGAGCCAGCCGTCGGCGAAGCGTCCGCAGCGGCGGAGGGCGGCGGGAGCCATGCCGCCCGTCCAGAACTCGAGCGGCTGCTGCATCGGGATCGGAGTCACCGTCACGTCGTCGAAGTCGGCCGCCTCGCCGTGGTGGGAGACGGTCTCGCCCGACCACAACCGGCGCATGAGCGGCAGCAGCTCGTCCATCAGGCGGCCGCGGTCGCCCGGCGCCACCCCGACGGCGTCCGACTCCGGTACCCGGGGGATGCCGGGGACGAAGGTGGTGAGGAGCCGTCCTCCGGACAGGACGTCGAGGGTGGCCAGCCCCTTGGCCAGCCGGATCGGGTTCCGCCCGGGCAGCAGCAGGGTGGTGCCCAGCTTCAGGCGGGGATTGTGGGCGGCGGCGAAGGCCAGGGCGGCCAACGGGTCGACGGTCGGGGCGGTGAGGATCTCCGGCATCCAGATGGAGTCGAAGCCGAGCTCGTCGAGGTCGTCGACCAGCTGAGCGAAGCCCTGATGGTCGGGGAGGGCGAGGGCGCCGACCCCCACCCCGATCCGGACCTTCACGGGGCACCGAACCCGGGGCCGTCGAACCGGTCCACCGTGGCGAACTCCCCCACCGGCGCCCGCGTCAGTCGGGTGGGCTGGTGCACCGGGTGACCCAGGGTGATGATCCCCGCCACCACGACGTGATCAGGCACGGCCAGCGCCTGCTTCACCGCCGGCTCGTTCCGCACCGCCATGGTGGTCATGACGCCGGCCAAACCCTCCTCCCGCGCCGCCAGCAGGATGCTCCAGGCGAACGGGTAGAGGGACGCCCCGCCGACCACCGTGTAGTGACCGACGTCCCGGTCGACGGCGGCCAGGCGGGTGAGGTCGCCGAGGAGCACCAGCATCACCGGTACCGCGTCGAAGTGCTCGGCGAACCCCCCGGGCCCGTCGGCGGCGGCCCGGGCGATGTCGCCGGCGCCGGCCAGGGCCCGGGCCTCGGCGTCACGGTCGCTGACCGCCCCCCACGGGGTCAGCCCGTTGCTCACCAGGGCCAGGTAGTCGTACCAGGCCGGGAGGTAAGCGTCGCGCAGCGCCCGACGGACGCCGGGGTCCTTGACCACCACCACCCTCCAGGCCTGGCGGTTCCCCCCGTTGGGGGCGAAGCGGGCGGTGTCGAGGATCCGGCGTACCGACTCGTCGTCGACGGCCACGGGCTCGTAGTCGCGGACGGCACCGGTGGTACGGAGGGCGTCGGTCAGTTCCACCCTTCCGACCGTAGTGGCAGCGGCAGCCGTGCGTGCGGCCTTAGAGGACCTCGAGGATGGCATCGGCGGCGCTGACGGTGAGTCCGGGGCCCGGCTCCACCTGCAGGGTGGTCACCACCCCGTCCTCGATCACCATGGCGTACCGCTGGGAGCGGGTGCCGAGGCCGAAACCGCTCCCGTCCATCTCCAGCCCGACGGCCTCGGTGAATTCGCCGTTGCCGTCGGCCAGCAGGACCACCTGGTCGCCCACGTGCTGCGCCTCCCCCCAGGCGCCCATCACGAACGGGTCGTTGACCGAGATGCACACGATGGAGTCGACGCCCTTGGCCCGCAGCTCGTCGTTGCGGACCAGATAGCTGGGGAGGTGGAAGTCCGAGCAGGTGGGAGTGAAGGCCCCCGGCACCGCGAACAGCACCACCTTGCCGGTGCCCAGCACGTCGGCCGTCTGCACGTGGGTGGGCCCATCCGGCCCGAACGTCATCACCCTCACATCAGGGATCCGGTCACCGACGGCGATGGTCATGGTCTGTCTCCTCCTGCTCGATCACGGTCACGGCACCCGGGCCCACGGTGGTGGGCGGCCGCGTCGACAGCATACGGTCCGGGCCGCCGGACCCGTCCGAGGATGGGGAGCGGCGGTCGGCCCCCACCGGGGCGGTGGGTCAGACGTCGGCGACGGCGGAGGCGATGTCGGCGAACCGGTCGATGGCGACCCGCTGCTGGCGGCGGGTCTCCCCGGGGAGGGCCACGGTCACCCAGCCGACCCCCACCTCGGCCAGCTGGTGGATGGACTCGGTCACCCGACCCTCGTCGATGCCCCGTTGATCGGTGATGGCCAGCCCGTCCGGGATGAAGACCACCGTCAGGGGCTCGGTCCTGCCGACGGCCTCGGCGTGGTCGGCGGCGTAGGCCAGCGCCCGGGCCAGGTCGGCCGGCGACTCCAGCGCCGCCGTCCGGGTCCGGGTCGCCACCCGGGCCGGACTGGGGAACGGGGACCACCCGTCGCCCAGCTCGACCGCCCGCCGGATGGCCCGGCGACTGTTACCGCCGATCCAGACCGGAGGGCCCGGCCGTTGGCGGGGCCGGGGCAGCATGGTGTTCCCCGGGGCCCGGAACCCGCTCCCCTCCTGGGCGACGCTGTCCCCGGTCCACGCCGACCGCATGGCCACGATCGCCTCGTCGGTCCGGTCGTTGCGGTCGGCGAACGACGCGCCGAGGGCGTCGAACTCCTCTTCGAGGTAGCCGGCGCCGATCCCCAGGATCACCCGTCCCCCACTGAGCACGTCGAGGCTGGCGACGCCCTTGGCGGCCAGGAAGGGATTGCGATAGGCGGGGATGAACAGGTTGGTGTGCAGCCCGATGCGGGTGGTGGCCGCCGCCGCGAACGACAGGGCGACCATCGGGTCGAGCGCATGGTGACCCCCGTGGGCCAGCCACCGGTCTCCGGGGAACGGGTGCTCGGTGGTGTACACCGCCGCGAAGCCGGCGACCTCCGCCGCCGCCGCAAGCTCCCCGACGGCGCCGGGCGCCAGGAACTCCTCCCCACAGTCGACACGGTGGGTCGGGAGGCCGTAGGAGACCTTCACGCCCTCCTCCGGTACCGTCCGCTCACGCGGTGGTCACGAGACCCCGCCGTCGACCGTGGAGTCCACGATCCGCCCGCATCGCCGGCACCAGGCCGCCGACACCGACCGGCCGCTCGGGTGGACGAGGCCGCCGCACCTACCGCAGCGGTGGATCGTCGGTGAGTTGTCGGTGGTCGACGTCATGAGGTGGGCATTGTGTCACAGGGTCGGTCGCCGACGACAGTATCCCCTCCGTCTTCGTCGTCGTCGTGCACCGGCGGCCCGACCCCGTCGGGTCAGATGGCGGCGGCCTCGGGCTCGGGCCGACCGGCCCGGAGGAGGTCGCGCCACTTCTCCGGGGTGTACTCGACCGGGGCGGTGGTGGTCAGGAACTCGCGTAGCACCCGCAGGAACCGGGCCGGGTCGGTGTGGTGGGGGAAGTGGGCGGCATCCTCGAAGATCTCCAGGCGGCTGCCGGGCATGGCGTGGTGGGCCTCGGTGCCGTGCTGGACGGGGATGATGGCGTCCTTGGCCCCCCAGATCAGGAGGGTCGGGACGTCCTGCACCAGGTAGGCCCGGTCGAGCATGGTGATCACCTGGCCGTGCCAGTCGATGCTGGCCCGCAGGGTGCGCACGATGGCCTGGCGGGACTCGCTGTCGGGGAGCGAGCCGAAGACCCGCAGGATCTCCTCGATGTCGATGCCCAGCCCGGCACCGAAGAAGCGCAGCACCTCGCCGACGATCCGGCCGCCCGTCCGCATCGGGCTGGCGCTGAGCACCGGCATCAGCAGGTCCACCCCGGGTGCCGCCGCCAGTCGGAGCAGCGGGCTCACCGTGCGGGAGACGCCGCCGGTCGACACCAGCACCAGGCGCTCGAACCGGTCGGGGTACTCGTAAGCGAACTGGGCGGCCACCCCGCCGCCCAGTGAGTGGCCGATCACCGTCACCTGGTCGATGTCGAGCACGGTGAGGAGGTCCCGCATGGCGTTGGCGTACCCCGCCACGGAGTAGTCGCCCCGGGGCTTGTCCGAGGCACCGTGGCCGAGGAGGTCGGGGGCGATGACCGTGTGGTCACGGGCCAGGTCAGGCATGACCGTGCGCCAGGTGGCGGAGCTGTCGCCGATGCCGTGGATCATGAGCAGGGCGGGCCCGCTGCCGGCCATCCGGTAGGCCCGCTTGTAGCCGTGGATGACCTTCGACCGGGTGGCGAACTCGCCGCGGTCGAACTCCTCCTCGTCCAGGCCGATGGGGCTTCCGTCGGCGTAGACGGGACTGCCGTCGGCGTAGACGGGACCACCGGGCCCACCGGCGGGGACGGCGCTCACCGCCCGGCACCGAGCGTGTCGAAGGGTCGAGCGCTTGTCGATCGCATCGTTGGACCTGCCCCTCTCCGAGTGCGTCCCGCCCGTGTCCTGCCTGCCGGGTCGGCGACTACCTGGATCCTACGGCCGATTGCCGTCCCGGGCCGGGCCGGGCGGTTACGGCACGATGAATTGCGGCCCGGTGAACCACTCCGGGAGGCGGCGCGGTCGCCCGGCGCCGTCGATGGCACCGTGCACGGTCACCGCCGTGGCCCGTGCCTCCCGCTCCACCTGGAGGAGGTAGGCGATCTGGAAGGTGGTGCGGGTGACCTGGCCGGTCACCAGGTGGACCTCCACCTCGTCGTCGAAGCGCAGCGGGACCCGGTACCGGACGAAGACCTCGAGCACCACCAGGTCCACCCCGGTGGACCGCAGCTCGCCGTAGGGATGGCCGGCGTGGCGGAGGTAGGCCACCCGGGCTTCCTCGAGGTACGGCAGGTAGGCGGCGTGGTGGATGATCCCCATGGCGTCCGTCTCGGCGAAGCGGGTGCGGAGCCGGTGCACGTACCGGTACGAGGACGGGTCGGTGGACGGGACCAGGGCCAGGCGCATGCCGGCGACGCTACCGGCCAGGTGCGGCGCCGTCGGGCTGGTTCCACTCGATCCAGCCGGTGCCGCGCCGGCCGTCCGCCGCGGTGCACCGGGCCATGGCCCGAGGGAAGCGGCTGGTGCGGCCGTCCGGCGCAGTGAGCAGGACGGGGCCGAACGCCACCGGCTCGATCACCAGCTCGACGGGGCCGGGCCCGACCGTGACGGTGGCGGCGGTGGGCAGTCCCTCGGACCCCAACCGGTCCACCACCTCCAGTGATGCCACCGCCCTGACCGGGGCTCCGGGCGACTGCAGGTAGCCGAGGGCCACCGGCATGCCGGGGATCCGGATGTCGGCGAAGTGGATCCGGGTACCGTCGTCGAGCCGCAGCGCCGCCCAGCACCATCCGAAGGCCCACCAGTCCCGCACCCCCCACGAGTGGTCGCGTTGGCCCTGGCCCCGGATGCCGATCCTCTCATCGCCGACCGACACCTCCCCCTCGACCAGGCAGGGGATCTCGTAGCGGGTGGTCACGCCGTAGTGGTAGGGCCGGCCGTCGGTGCGCCACGCCAGGTCGATGGAGACGGTGGTGGCCGTCCCCGACCCCCCGCGGTACGACGACGTCGGGTCGTGGTTGACCACGGCGGGAGCGGTGGCCTGCAGCCGCATCAGCTCCAGCGGCAGCTCGGCCTGGCAGGTGACGAGGTGGTGGTCCGACTCGATGGCGACCCGGTCGCCGGCCGGCGGGGGCAGGTCGAAGGCCACCGACGACACCATGGGCCGGTCCGGCCCGACCACCATGGTCGTCCACCAGGTGACGCCCAGGTTCGGGTACATCCCGATGCGGGCGTACCCACCGACCGACCCGTCGTCGGCCACGAAGTCGAGGTAGTACGACTCGTTCCACAGCAGCTCGCCATCGGGGGGGTGGCGTCGCTCGTCCCGTGGATCGACGGTGTACGGCTCGGTGTCCATCGGACGAGGCTACGGGACGGCGACGCATCCCGGTCGACATCCCGCCCGGTCAGGCGGCGATCGGACCGCCCGGCCGCTGTTCAGCCGGGCGACACCGGCAAGCGGATGGTGAACTCGGCGCCGCCCTGGGGTCCCCGCCCTGCCGATGCGGTCCCCCCCGCCGACGACACGATGGCGGTCACGATGGAGAGCCCGAGACCGCTGCCGCCACTGTCACGCGACCGGGAGGGATCGGCCCGGTAGAAGCGCTCGAAGGCCAGCGCCGCCTGCTCGTCGGACAGCCCGGGCCCGTCGTCGGTCACCTGCAGTACCGCCTCGTCTCCCTCCCGTTCGACCCGGACGGCGGTGGTGGTGCCCGGAGGGGTGTGGGCCCGGACGTTGGCCAGCAGGTTGTCGATCACCTGGCGAAGGCGGAGCCGGTCGCCGATGACCTCCACCGGGCGGGCGGCGTCCAGGGTGACCGGCCAACGGGGGCCAACGGCCTCGGCCGCGTCCCTCGCCTCGGCCGCCAGCTCCACCAGCTCCACCGGCTGGCGCTCGAGCCCGCGACCCTCGTCCAGACGAGCCAGCAGCACCAGGTCCTCGACCAGGCTGGCCATCCGGGCGCTTTCGCTGCGGATGCCGTTCATCACCCGCTCGAGGTCCTCCGGACGGGTGCTCGCCCCCCGCGAGAAGAGCTCGGCGTAGGCCGACACCGCCGCCAGCGGGGTGCGGAGCTCGTGGGAGGCGTCGGCCACGAACCGGCGCAGGCGGTCCTCCGAGGCCCGGAGCTCCGACTCGGTCCGGTCGCGCTCGGCGAAGGCCTGCTGGATGCGGGTCAGCATGACATTGAGGGCCCGGGCCAGGCGGCCGACCTCGGTCCGGCCGTCCTCGCCGGGGACCCGCCGGTCGAGCTCGCCGTCGGCGATGGCGTCGGCGGTGACCTCCACCTCCACCAGCGGCCGGAGGCCGACCCGCACCAGCCACCACCCCAGACCCACGGCGGCCACCAGGGCGGCCAGGGTGACCGCCAGCTCGATGAAGAGCAGCCGCCGGAGGGTGGCGTCGACGGTGTCGAGCGGCGCCCCGAGGAGCAGCACCTCGCCCGTTGGGGTCTTCAACACCTGCACCCGGAACCGGGGCCCGCCGGTGGAGACGGAGCCGGTGGTGAAGTAGCCGAGCTGCCCGACCGGAGGCACCGTGAGATGGGTGGGTAGGACCGGCGAGTAGAGGTTGTCGTTGCCGGCCTCCCTGGCCCGCGATGAGCAGCTCACGTTGCCGCTGCCGCCACGAATCTCCGCGAAGGTGACCGTGGCGTTGGTCAACAGGGTGCAGGCCGGGGTACCCGACAGGCCGCCGCCGCCGTCTCCATCATTCGATGGCTGTGATCCGTTGTCGTTGGCACCGCCGGTGCCCGGGATCGGGGCGGGGCCGTTGAGACCGACCGGGTGGAGGATGGTCTGCAGGGTCTGGTCGACCCGGTTCAGCTCGAACGACTGGAGCGACGAGTAGGTCACCAGGTCGGCCACGACGAGGGCGACGAAGGCGGCGATCCCGACGGCCAGCAGCAGGCGGGCGCGGAGCGACACTTCCTAGCGCGCTTCGGGCTCGCGCAGGACGTACCCGACCAGCCGCACGGTGTGCAGCAGCGGAGGGCCGTGGCGCTCGAGCTTCTTGCGGAGGTAGCTGACGTAGGTCTCGACCACGTTCGCCTCCCCGCCGAAGTCGTAGTGCCAGACGTGATCGAGGATCTGGGTCTTCGACAGCACCTGCCGGGGATTGAGCATGAAGTAGCGGAGGAGGCTGAACTCGGTGGCGGTGAGCTGGACGAGAGCGCCTGCCCGCCTCACCTCGTGGGCACCCTCGTCCAGCTCCACGTCGGCGAAGCGGAGCACGCCATCGTCCTCGGGGCCGCCGCAGGTGCGCAGCAGGATCACCCGGACCCGGGCGATGATCTCGGCCAGGGCGAACGGCTTGGTGACGTAGTCGTCGCCGCCGATGGTGAGCCCGGTGAGCTTGTCCTCCAGCGAGTCCCTGGCGGTGAGGAAGAGGATGGGCACGCGGATCCCGTCGGTCCGGAGCCGGCGGGTCACCTCCAGGCCGTCGAGGTCGGGCAGCATGACGTCCAGCACGATCAGGTCGGGGGTGCGCTCCTGGGCGATGGCCAGGGCCGACCGGCCGGTGGTCGCCTCCTCCACCTCGAACCCCTCGTACCGGAGCGAGGTGGCCACGGCGTCGACGATCGACGGCTCGTCGTCCACCACCAACACCCGTTGCACCTCCTGGTCCGGGGCCACGTGACCACCTCCTCCGACACAGCGTGACCCAGATGGTTCCACATCGGCTGTGCGGTGGCTGTGGGCCAGCTGTGAGAACGGTGGACCGGTGCGCCGAGCCTCGCCAGACTCTCAGCAGCTGGCCAGGCTCTCGGCAGCTGGCCAGGCGCCCCGCGCCGACTGGGGGTTGCATGCCGTCGGTTGCCGCTCTAGCCGTCGGCCCAAGGGCTCCCCTCGGCTGCGATGCCCACCACCGGTGCGTTGCTGGGGGCGGTTCCCCAATGGCAGGTGGTGGCGATGGCGGGTCCGTCGATCACACCGGCGCCTGACGAGTAGAGACCGAGCAGCCCGCTGCCGCCGGGGATGGGCGACGCCGCCACGACGCTTCCGAGAGCCGAGAGAACGAAGGGTCCGCCGAACCATGCGCCGCCGAAGGCGAACACTCCGCCGTCGCCGGCGTACATCCAGTAGCCGGAGTCCGGGGTCGGATAGGTGGACGCCACGATGCCCGCGATCGGCTGGTTGAGGGGGTGGCCACCCATGGAGCCGTAGAACGGAGCCGCCCCGAAGGCGAACACGCCTCCGTCGCTGGCCACCAGCCAGTAGCCGTTGCCGGTCGACGTCGCCGCCATGCCCACGATGGGCTTGTTCAGGTGCAGGCTCCCGGTCGAGCCGTAGAAGCCGGCGTCACCGTAGGCGAAGATGCCTCCGTCGCTGGCCACCAGCCAGTAGCCGCCCTGGTCCGGCGTCACGGCCATGCCCACGACCGGCTTGTTCAGATGGAGCCCGCCGGCGGACCCGAAGAACTGGGCATCACCGTAGGCGAACACCCCCCCGTCGGCCGCAGCCACCCAGAAGCCGTGGAAGTACTCCTCACCGGCCGACTGGTCGTCCCAGGCAAAGAGGCTCACGGCCTGGCTGGCCGAGGTGCCTTCGGGAGTCACCACACTGACGTGGACCACGTTCGGCCCGTCCGGGGCGGCCGGCGCCACGGCGGCGATGGAGGTGCTGCTCTGCACGGTGAACGAGCTGGCAGGCACGCCGCCGAACAGCACGGAGGTCGATCCATCGAATCCGGACCCGGTGATCGTCACGTGGGTGCCACCGGCCAGCCAGCCGTAGGCGGGGGTCACCGAGCTGACGGTGGGCGCCGGACGTGGGGCGCCGAAGCTGAACCGGTCGGCGGTGACGACGGCGCTGGTGCCGTTCGGGTTGGTGATGGTCACATCCACGGTGCCCGAGACCCCAGCCGGAGCCGTGGCGGTCACCGTGCCGTTGGCGGCGTCGTAGGCGACGTCGGTGGCAGCCACGGAGCCGAAGTGGACGCTCGATGCGCCTTCGTGGCCCGGGCCGCCGATGGTGACGCTCGAACCGGCCTGCCCTGACACGGGGCTGACCGAGGTCACCGACGGGCAGCCATCGACCGGCTGCATGGTGAGAAGGTCGGCCCCGGTCGGCGAGCCGAGGCCGGTGGCCATGTTGAATCCCTGCCCTGCCACGTAGACGTCGTCAGGCAGACCGGTGAAGTCGTTGTTCATGCCCTGCACGTTGTTGGTGAGGACCGAGCCGGACTGGTAGAGCAGCGGGTCGATGAAGCCCACCGGGTTCGCGCACCCCTGGTCGACCAGGGCGACGGCAGCTGCCCACAGGGGCGCGGCGGCGCTGGTACCGCCTACGCCCAACCAGCCGCCGCCGTAGAAGACCTCGTCGTTGCTCTGTTCGGGATTGGCGCTCGCCGACACGTCGGGGACCTCGCGGCACAGTCCGGATGCACTTCCGCAGGGCGACGGCGCGGAGCGGTCGGCGGCGGTCAGCTCGGTCTGCTGCCAGGCCGGCATGGCCCAGTTCTCCGAGACCCCGCCGGTCCCGGCCCCGCCATCGCCGTACTCGGCGCAAGCCAGCCCTGGCTGGTTCCAGCAGTTGTTCCAGGCGACCTCGTCCGGAGGTGAGCCGGGGGACACCTCCGAGGTGAGCAGGGTGGTACCCCCGACAGCGGTCACGTAGGGCTGCGACGCAGGATCGTCCACCGCCAGCCGGGTCGTCCCGTCCTGCTCGTAGCAGCCGCTCGATCCACTGTCGCCGGAGGCCACCAGGACGGTCTGCCCCTGGGCGGCCATCTGCTCGAACACGACGTTCTCCGCCTCGACGAGCGAGGCGTCAGCGTCAGGCTCGCAGATCCCCCAGCTCGACGAGACCACCTGGGCCTTGTCCGCATCGGCCATGGCGATGTAGGGATCGAGGTCCTGCGCATCGCTGCCGTTCTGACCGGTGTAGACGAGGATGTTGGAGTCCGGTGCCTCGTCGCCGGCCATCTCGATGTCGAGTGCGGCCTCACCACTGCCGTTGCCGGCACCGGCCCCACCGTCGACCGGAACGTTGGTCACCGAGGCATTCGACCCACCGCACGACAGGCCCGCCTCGATGTCGGTCGGGCTGTAGGGCTCCAGCTCATAGATGCCGATGGTGACCCCGGCCCCGGTTCGACCGCCGGAGTACAGGTTCTCGAGCCCGTAGGCGTCGGCGAGCTGAGACATGGAGATCTGTGCGCCCCACGCCGGAACGCCGCAGACATCGGCGATCGAGGTGGCGTGGGAGGCGACGGCCGGCTTGGCGGCATCCTTCGAGATGACCAGGTTGCTCCGAACCTTTGTCACCGTGTCGAGTCCGAGCACACCGGTCACCGAATCGCCGAGCGCCTGCGGCAGCGCCAGCGGCGAAGCCGTCGCGAACCCCGTCCGGCCTCCCGGAGCGCTGAAGTGGCGCAGTTGCGTACCCATGGTGGACTCGACCTGACCGGCGGTTCCGCTGAACCGCACGAAGAGGTTGTCGGACGACACGCCGGTCACGTGAAGACCACCCGATTCCAACCAGGACGACACGGCCGCTACCGTCGTCGAACTGGCTCCGAACTGCGAGCCGAACTGCCCGGCCGAGAGGTAGTGGCGATAGGACGGCGACGACGGTGTCGAGACGGCGGTGACAAAGGACGTCAGGGAGGCCGGGTCCGGCGGGGTCAGCGCCACCTCGCCGCTCATCCCCTGCGAGCTCGAGACGCTCCCGGAGTCAGTGGAGCCGGCCGGGGGGGCCGACAGATTGGCCGACATACGGACCATCGGGCCGAGGGCGTCGGCTCCAGCCGGAGAGGGCATGGTCATGACCAGGCCCCCGGCCACGAAGCCGCACATGATCAGGACGGTTGCCGCCACCCGTGCAGATCGAGGTCTGACGGTTTGAAGAGTCACATCGTTGGGCACGCGTTTGGCGTTCATACCCTTTCCTTTGCAGTCCAGTCGCAGCACTCATGCCGGTGCCTTGCCCCTTCACTACAAATAGATGTAACTCAATATGTATAAGCATCGGCCATTGGCCTCATCTACTTGTATCGGCTCATTGCCTCAGGACGTTGAGTGAAAGTCACGTGACGACTCTCTGTGACGCCACACCGGCTCAGGGTCGAAGGGGATGAGATGAATTGCCATCCACCGGGCCCGAGGAAGCATCTGACGACGCACCGGTCAAGGACGCCGTGGTCGGTTGGGCCTCAGTCAGCAGCACCCAGTCCCGCTAGGGTGAGGCGTCCGTGCCGAATCGAGCGAGTCCGCAAGTCCCCAATCCGTCCACGCCGCGCGTCCACCGATTCCGGAACTACCTGATCGGGCTGGCAGCGACGCTGCTGGTCATCGTCGTGGTGGTCGTGACCTACATCGCTCTGCACCACCGCGAAAGGGCGGTGACCTCGAACCGGCTCCAGGCCTCGCTCGCCCCCTTCTACGTGCCCCCGGCGGGCTGGCAGGCCGCCTCGCCGGGCACCGTGTTCCGCACCCAGCCCCTCGCCGGCGTCCCCTCGGGAGGGCGGGGCTGGCGGGTTCTCTACCGGACCCAGCGGGCGAACGGCGCAGCCGCAGTGAGCAGCGGAATGGTGTTCGTCCCGGGACCCGGCGCACCCGTAGCGCCCCCGACGGGGCGCGACGTGGTTGCCTGGGCGCACCCGACGACAGGGCTCGGAGACCAGTGCGCGCCCTCGCGCACCGCCGATGTGGAATCGGACGTGCAGGGATTGGGCTCGTTTCTCCAGGCGGGATGGGTGGTGACCGCAACCGACTACGCCGGGCTCGGGACCCCCGGTATCGAGCAGTACCTGATCGGCAAGGCCGAGGCGAACGATGTCCTGAACTCGGTCCGCGCCGCCCAGCGCATGCCCGAGGTCGACGCCGGGAGCGACGTGGCCCTCTGGGGGCACTCCCAAGGTGGCCAAAGCGTGCTGTGGACCATCCACTACGCCCCGACCTACGCGCCGGAGATCCACATCGTGGCGGCCGCCGTCGCCGCACCTGCTGCAGAGCTGCCGATCCTCTTCTCACACCAGTGGAACACGCTGGTCGGCTCGCTCATCGGGTCCGAGGTGCTGCTGTCTTGGCCGGCGACCTATCCCGGCCTTTCCACCTCGGGGATCAGCCGCGCATCGGTCGGGACCCTTCAAGGGACCGCCGACCAGTGCATCAAGCAAGGTGGCGAGGACCTGCTCGTCAAGAGCAAGCTGGGAGGCGAGCCGTTCTTCGACAAGGATCCCCTCACCTCGGCCGCGTGGACCCGGCAGTTCGAGGCGAACTCACCGCCGCCTCCGACCGTTCCGACCCTGCTCGTGCAGGGGACCCAGGACACCGTGGTCCTACCCGGTTCGAACGTCACGTACCTGGACGAAGCCTGTGCCGCAGGCTCCCAGGTCACTGGGGACTTCATCGGGAACCTCGGCCATTTCGAGGCGGGAAAGGCCGGGGCGCCGTTCGCCTTCACCTGGTTCCAACAGCGCTTCGCCGGTCTCCCGAGTGACAGCACATGTGGGACCCTCAGCCCGGTCCCGGCACTGGGTGTGACCTAGCCCCCGGCCGGGACGACGACCGTGACGTGCCACAAGAGGACGTACTGCGGACAGGCCCCACCCGAACCGCAGATCGGACGCCCCGTTGCCTTGAGCTCTACCCTGCCGTGATTGGCGACCCGGAACGTGGTCATCGACGAACCAGTGGTCGAAGTGCTGCCCGACACCCGGACGAGGACGGGGGTGGACTGGACCGCCTGGGCTTCCGACCACTGCAACGGGCCTTCTGACAGCTGCACGACGACCAGCTCTCCCTTGGAGGCGACCACCGACGACCCGTTGCTGGAGTTGGTGAGTGTCACCAGCTTGGTCGACACGGGACGGGTGACCGTGGGTGTCGCCGCGCACCCTGCACCGAGTACGGCTGCCGCCAGGACTGAACCAACCAGACCGATGCCGAAGGATCCGGTGGATCTACGAACCATCCGCATTGCTCCGTCCCTGCCGCCGGCGTTCCCTACGTCAAACCGGGGTAGGAACGACCCTACACTCGGGAGGGACTCACGGGGTCATTCGACTTCCCGCCGCGCCCCGAAAGGCGTGTCGATATCTCGGCGTCGTACTCGCCATTCGACCTACCTCGTCGTCCAACGCCCGACTACGGTTGTGGCGCTCATCCATGTGGCAGCGAGGCCGTCTGCTTCCATGCAGCGCGATCCTGCTGACCGAGTATCCACGCACCGACACGAAGGAGGGAGTTTCCATGCCCAATCCCGGACAGCCCACCATCAGTCAAGGAACAACTGGCGACGTGGTGATGCGCCTCCAGCGCGCACTTCGCCGCACGCCTGATCTGGGTCTGGCGCTGGACGGCATCTTCGGTCCGGCCACCGAAACGGCGGTGAAGGAGTTCCAGCAGGGATCTGGGCTGGCCGTCGACGGCATCGTGGGCCCCAACACATGGAACGCACTACCAGACGGTGGACCGATGCCCACGCTGCAGGTCGGTTCGACCGGGGCCGTCGTCAGCAGCTTGCAGACGATTCTCACCAACGGTGCCTCGGAGTGGGGCGGTGTCACGCCTCAGGGGATCGATGGGGACTTCGGTCCGAACACAAAGGCGGCCGTCGAGGCGTTCCAGGATTGGGGTCAGGTCCAGGTGGACGGGATCGTCGGCGACCAGACCTGGGCGGTGTCGCTCCGGGCGGCGTCCGCCACGCTCGAGACGTCGGTGGGGCTTCACTACGTCATCGGCTAGTCATGCGTCCGCGAGTCGACCATCGTGGCAGGGCGCCGTGGTGACGGGTACCACTGGGGCGCTGAGCGCGGTAGTTGTACACCCCCCTGGCGGCGGTGAGGATCCAGTAGCCGCCGGTGAAGGGGTCGACGGACATTCCAATCGCGGTCGTGCTCGAGAAGGCACCTGACGCCGATCCGTAGAACGGCGCATCGCCGAAGGAGAAGATGCCACCGTCGGAGGCCACCAGCCAGTAGCCCTGGCCGTCGGGCGTGGCGGCCATACCGACCACCGGTGCGTTCATCGCTTTGCCTCCCATTGAGCCGTTGAAGCCGGCGCCGCCGAAGGCGAGCACGCCGCCGCCGTCTCGAGCCTCTTCCGTGACGGCCGAGCGTCGTTCGATGCGCGGTGCCACCGGTCACGCTCCTTGCGGTCCTCGGAGCGGTCCATCACTAGGCTTCGACGGATTGGTCCCTCACCTTGAGCCACAGGGTGACCCAACGTCGGATCCGTACTGCCGTGACCAGGGACGCCGTCCCCGGATGGACGGAACTTCCATGTGGGGTGGTGGCGCTGGCCGTGCGAGGGACCGCTTCCAGTGCAGTGGCCGATTGATCGGAGCGGATGGTTCGTCAACCGATAGGGACGTTCCGTGGCACGATTCTGAGCATGGGACAACCCTCAGGGACTTGGGATCCGGCCAGGGACGATCCGCATCGAGGGCTACGAGGTCTCGATATGCCCATGTGTGAAGAAATGAGCTTCTGATGACGGCACCAGAGTGGACGGCTCTCAAACGCGGGTCAACGCTGTTGGAGGATCCGATGGCGAACAAGGGAACCGCGTTCTCGGAACGTGAGCGCCTCGAATTCGGGCTCGACGGCCTGCTTCCCCCGACTATCGAAACGCTTGATCAGCAGGCGGCACGCGCCTACGAGACATTCAGCGACTACCCAAGTGATCTGGCGAAACACGTCTACCTGCGTGCGCTGCAGGATACCAACGAGGTGCTCTTCTACAAGCTCATCGTCGGGCACCTCGAAGAGACCCTCCCGATTGTCTACACGCCGACCGTCGGGCTCGCCTGCCAGCGGTTCAGCCACATGTACCGTCGCCACCGGGGCCTCTTCTTGTCCTACCCACACCGCCATCGCCTGGTCGAGCTGCTCCGCAACCGGCCTCATCGGGAGGTGGACGCCATCGTCGTCACCGACGGTGAGCGGATCCTCGGACTCGGCGACCAAGGCGCAGGCGGACTGGGAATACCGATCGGCAAACTCTCCCTGTACACGGCGATCGGCGGCATTCACCCCGCTCGCACATTGCCGATCGTGCTCGATGTCGGCACAAACAATCCGGAACGGCTCAACGATCCCGAGTACATCGGATGGCGTAACGAACGCATCGACGGCGACGGCTACTTCGATTTCGTCGACAGGTTCGTGCAGGCGGTCGAGCAGGAACTGCCTGGGACCCTGCTGCAGTGGGAGGACTTCGCCAAACCTCACGCCCGGCCGATCCTCGACCGCTACCGCGACCGGCTGCTCACCTTCAATGACGACATCCAAGGAACCGCGGCTGCCGCCGTCGGCGCGCTCACGGGCGCGGTGCACGCAAGCGGGTCTCGCATGCGTGATCAGCAAGTCGTCATGCTTGGCGCCGGCTCGGCGGCAATCGGCGTTGCTGACATGCTGCGTGGGCAGATGATCTCCGACGGCAGCTCCGATGCCGAGGCGCGCAGTCGAATCTTCGTGGTCAACACGGGCGGGCTACTGACGGCTCACAGAACTGATCTCAGCCGGGACCAGCAGGTGTACGCGCAGCCGGAAGGCCTGTTTGCCAGTTGGGTCCGTACGAGCGATGGCGCACCTGGGCTCACCGACGTCATTGCCAACGTGGACGCCACGATCCTCATCGGACTCTCCACCGCGGCCGGCGCCTTCAGCGAGCCCATCGTGCGCGAAATGGCGAAGAAGACCGAAAGGCCCATTATCTTCCCGCTGTCGAACCCGACGTCGCGCTCCGAGGCCGACCCCGCCGATCTCGCTCGGTGGACGAACGGACGAGCCCTCCTCGCCACCGGCTCGCCGTTCCCAGCTTTGGAGATCAACGGCACGCAGGTTCCCATTGCGCAGTGCAATAACATCTTCATCTTCCCTGCCATCGGTCTCGGGGTCGTCGCTTCGCGAGCGACGCGAGTCACGGACGCGATGATGCGAGCCGCCGCAACCGCGCTTGGCGAACTGTCACCGGCGTTGAGTCAAGAGCACGCCCCACTGCTCCCCCACATCAGTCGCCTGCGAGAGACGGCCGCCCAGATCGCTTTCGCCGTTGCAACCGCCGCCGTGCATGATGGCGTCGCGCCCGACGCCAACGAGTACGAGCTACGAACGCGAGTCACACGGTCGCAATGGAGCCCCGAGTACGAGCCTGCCTGAGCGGCCCAGTCTTGAGCGAGCAGGAGGGCCTTCACTCGAACCCACGGGTCAGCAATGCGTCTGCCAACGTTCGGGGCATCGTCCCACATGTGTTACGCGAGGCTGGTGGGGTGTCGGACCCACCCAAGGACCCTGCTGTCGTCACTCCAGGCCCACTCGTCGAGGTGGACGACCCCGACGATCCGCGACTCGACCTCTACCGGGATCTCAACAACCCGGCCGTCCGGATCCGGCTGGACACCGACCAATCGGTCTTCGTGGTCGAGGGGAGGCTCGCCGTCGACCGGCTCCTCACGTCCGGGTACACGGTGCGTTCGCTGCTCGTCGATGATCACCAGATGACGGCGGCCGGTGACCTGGTGACGGCCGCACGGGCCCGGGGGGCTCCGGTGTTCGTGGGGTCTCGTGCCGTGGTGGCCGGCACGGTGGGCTTCGCCCTGCACCGGGGTGTGGTTGCGGTCGCCAACCGCCCGTCGCCCGCCGGTGCAGAACGGCTACTGGCCGACGCAGCTGGAAGATCCGATGCGGAAGGAGCTCCTCCGGTGGTCGCCGTCCTCGAGGGCCTCAACGACCATGAGAACATCGGGGCCCTGTTCCGCAACGCCGCCGCCTTCGGGGTGGCAGGCGTCCTCCTCGACCCGACGTGCGCCGACCCGCTCTACCGCCGGTCGATCCGGGTGTCCGTTGGACATGTCCTCCAGATGCCGTTCGCCCGGCTGGTGCCGTGGCCGACCGGGCTCCACCAGGTGCGAGCCGCCGGCTTCGTCGTTGCCGCATTGGCACCGCGCCCGGCTGCCGACAGCGGGGTCCCTGCCGTCAGTCTCGCCGAGCTGAAGGCCTCGATGTCCGGCTCAGACCACCCCGTTGGTGTGGCCCTGCTCCTCGGTGCAGAGGGGCCGGGCCTGACGGATACGGCCCTGGCAGCGTCCGACGTGGTGGTCCCCATCCCGATGGCGGACGGGGTCGACTCGCTGAACGTGGCAACCGCCGCCGCTCTCGCCTTCCACGCGCTCGGCGGCCTCTGACGTTGGAGTCCCAAGCGTCGGAGCCAGGGGCTTTGGAGTGTCACCCGCCGCCGATCAGGGTGAGTGGACCTCGATGTGCACGGCCGCAACCACAGGCCCCGATGGCCTTAAAGCGCGGTAGACCAACCTGACGACGAGAGCTGGCGCGTAGTACAGCCCGAAGGCTCACATGCCATCGTTCACCTGAACGAACACCGGGCCATCATGCGCTGTCCCGGAAGCTTCCGCTAGGTCACGGTTAGCTTCGCGGCACCGGTGGCGCTCGAGCCGTTGAGGTTGACATCACCGCCGTAGGTTGCCGTCACCGAGTACGAGCCGGCCTTGAGGGCGGACTTGGTGATCTCGCACGTCCCTTTGCCGGCGTTGAGCGTCACGGTGCACGACGCGGAACCGACCGTCACCGTCACCGTCTCGCCTCTGGGCACGGCCTCGCCGTCGTGGGTTGTGACGGTCACGCTGAAGACCGCGGTCGACTCGTTGCCCGGGGCGACGCTTGTCGGTGACACCGAGACCGCGGTGGTGGTGGTGTCCTTGGTCACGCTCAGCTTCGTGGCTCCCGAGGCACTCGATCTGCTCAGGTTGGCGTCACCGCCGTAGGTGGCCGACACCGAGGACGCCGAGTACGAGCCGACCGGGAGGGCGGTCTCGGCGATCGCGCAGGTCCCCTTACCGGCGGTCAGCGTGGCAGCACAGCTCGCACTGCCGACATCAACGGTCACCGTATCGCCGTTGGGCACCGCCTCGCCGTAGTGGGTCGTGACAGTCACACTGAAGAGTGCCGCCGACTCGTTGCCGTAGGTGACGCTTGTCGGTGCCACCGAGACCGTGGCAGCCGTGGTGTCCTTGGACACGGTCAGCTTCCCGCCGCAGGTGACACTGGATCCAGCGAGGTTGGCGTCACCGCCATAGGTGGCAGATACCGAGTACGAGCCGACCGGGAGGGCGGTCTCTGCGATCGCGCAGGTCCCCTTGCCGGCGGTCAGCGTGGCGGTACAGGTCGCATTACCGACGTCGACGCTCACCGTCTCGCCGTTGGGCACCGCCTCGCCATGTTTGGTCGTGACGGTCACGCTGAAGACCGCCACCGACTCGTTGCCGTAGGTGACGCTCGTCTTTGACTCCGAAACCGTGGTGGTCGTGGTGTCCTTGGCTACCGAGAAGGGCTCGCAGGGGCTTACCGATGGCCTGTAGTTCGGATCGCCCGAGTACGACGCCTGGAAGCTGTAGGAGCCCGCATTGAGCCCCGGGCTCAGGCTCGATTTCGGCACTGTGCCGCCGCTGACGGTCACCGTGTCGGTGGCGGAGGCCGGGAGGGTGCAGGTGTCGTTGGTGAAGAGGCTGTAGGTGACCGTCCCCGTCGGCGTGAAGCCGGCGACACCCGAGATTGTCGAGGTGTCATAGGCGGACGCCCCGGTCACCTCGGTCCCTCGCCAGGCGGCGTTGGTGGCACTGTCGTCGACGACGGTGCCGACCGAGGCCGGAGCCGCAGCCACGTTGAAGGGCTCGCAGGAGCTGGACGAGCCGTTGTAGTTGCTGTCGCCCGAGTACGACGCCTGGAAGCTGTAGGAGCCCGCATCGAGCGCAGGGGTCTTGGTCGAATTCGGCACCGTGCCGCTGCTGAGGGTGACCGGGTCGGTCGCCGAGGCAGGGAGAGTGCAGGTGCCGTTGGTGAAGAAGTTGTAGGTGACCGTCCCTGTCGGCGTGAAGCCGGCGATGCCCGAGATAGTCGAGGTGTCGTAGGCGGACGCCCCGGTCGTTTCGGTCCCGCCCCAGGCGGCGGTGGTGGTGGCGTCGTCGACGGCCGTCCCAGGCGAGGCCGAAGCCTTGGCCACGCTGAAGGACTCGCAGCCGCTCGTCGAGGAGGCGTAGTTCGAGTCGCCCGAGTAGCTGGCGTCGAAACTGTAGCTGCCCACGTCGAGCGCACCGGTCGGGCTCGAGTTCGGCACCGCGCCGCCGCTCAGGGTCACCTGGGTCGCGGTGGCCGGGAAGGTGCACGTGCCGTTGTTGAAGAAGTTGTAGGTGACCGTCCCCGTCGGCGTGATGCCCCCGGTGCTGGTCACCGTGGCGGTATCGTAGGCGGACGCCCCGATGACCTCGTTGCCGCCCCAAGGGGCATTACTGGCCGCGTCATCGACAACCGTTCCAGGCGACGCCGGGGCCGTAGCCACGCCGAAGGCTTCGCAGGAGCTGGGGGAGCCGCTGTAGTTGCCGTCGCCCGAGTACGAGGCCTGGAAGCTGTAGGGGCCCGCCCCGAGGGCACCGGTCGGGCCCGAGTTGGGCACCGTGCCGCCGTTCAGGGCCACAGAGTCGGTCGTGGCAGCCGGGAGGGTGCAGGTGCTGTTGTGGAAGAAGCTATAAGTGACCGTTCCCGTCGGCGTGATGCCGGCGACGCCCGACAGCGTCGAGGTGTCGTAGGCGGACGCCCCGGTCGCCTCGGTCCCGTTCCAGGCCTTGTTGGTGCCCGCATCGAAAACGACCGTCCCAGGCGACGCCGAGGTCTTGGCCACGCTGAAGGGCTCGCATGAGCTGGTCGAGCCGCTGTAGTTGCCGTCGCCCGAGTAGCTCGCATCGTAGCTGTACGAGCCCGCGCCGAGGGCGCCGGTCGGGCCCGAGTTGGGCGCCGCTCCGCCGTTCATGGCGACGGAGTCGGTCGTGGCGGCCGGGAGGGTGCAGGTGCCGTTGGTGAAGAAGCTATAAGTGACCGTTCCGGCCGGCGTGATGCCGGCGACGCCCGACAGCGTCGAGGTGTCGTAGGCGGACGCCCCGGTCGCCTCGGTCCCGGTCCACAAGGCGCCCGCCGTGGCGTCGTCAACGGCCGTCAACACCGAAGACGAAGTCTTAGCCACGTCAAAGGTCTCGCAGCCGCTCGTCGAGGAGGTGTAGTTCGAGTCGCCCGAGTAGCTCGCATCGAAGCTGTAGTTTCCTGCGCCGAGGGCGCCGGTCGGGCTCGAGCTCGGCACCGCGCCGCCGTTCAAGGTCACCTGGGTGGCGGTGGCCGGGAAGGTGCACGTGCCGTTGGTGAAGAAGTTGTAGGTGACGGTGCCCGTCGCGGTGAAGCCGGCGACGCCGCTCACCGTCGCGCTGTCGTAGGCGGACGCCCCGGTCGCCTCGGTCCCGCCCCAGGCGCCGTTACTAGCGGCGTCATCGACCACCGTCCCGACCGAGGACGAACCCTTGGCCACGCCGAAGGGCTCGCAGTCACTCGTCGAGGCGGTGTAGTTGGCGTCGCCCGAGTAGCTTGCATCGAAGCTGTAGTTTCCTGCGCCGAGGGCGCCGGTCGGCCCCGAGTTCGCCACCGCGCCGGCGACGAGGGTCACCGGGTCGGCGGTGGAGGGCGTGCCGGCGCACGTGCCGTTGGCGAAGAAGTTGTAGGTGACCGTTCCCGTTGGCGTGAAGCTAGCGACTCCGGTCACCGTCGAGGTGTCGTAGGCGCTCGCTCCGGTCCCCTCGGTCCAGTCCCACGCGGCGCTGGTGGTGGAGTCATCCACGGCCGTCCCGGGCGAGGCCGAGGTCTTGGCCACGCTGAAGGCCTCGCACTCGCTTGTCGAGGCGGCGTAGTTGGCGTCGCCCGAGTAGCTCGCATCGAAGGTGTAGTTGCCGGCGCCGAGGGCGCCGGTCGTGCCCGAGTTCGCCACCGCACCGGCGACGAGGGTCACCGGGTCGGTGGTGGAGGGCGTGCCGGCACACGTGCTGTTGGCGAAGAAGTTGTAGGTGACCGTGCCCGTCGGCGCGATGCCACCGGTGGCGGTCACCGTGGCGGTGTCGTAGGCGGACGCCCCGGTCACCTCGTTCTCGCCCCAGGGGCCGTTGCTGGCCGCGTCGTTGACGATCGTCCCTGGCGAGGCCGACGTCTTCGCCACGCCGAAGGGTTCGCAGCCGCTGGCCGAGCCGCTGTAGTTGGCGTCGCCCGAGTAGCTCGCATCGAAGCTGTAGTTACCTGCGCCGAGCGGGCCGGTCGGCCCCGAGTTCGCCACGGCGCCGGCGACGAGGGTCACCGGGTCGGTGGTGGAGGGCGTGCCGGCACACGTGCCGTTGGTGAAGAAGTTGTAGGTGACCGTGCCCGTCGGGGTGAAGCCGGCGACGCCGATTACCGTCGCGGTGTCGTAGGCGGACGCTCCGGTCGCCTCGGTCGCGCCCCAGGCCTGGTTGGTGGCCGCGTCGTCGACGGCTGTCCCAGGCGAGGCCGAAGCCGTGGCCACGCTGAAGTCCTCGCACTCGCTCGTCGACGCGGTGTAGTTGGCGTCGCCCGAGTAGCTCGCGTCGAAGCTGTAGTTGCCTGCGCCGAGGGGGGCGGTCGGACCCGAGTTCGGCGCCACGCCTCCGCTCAGGGTCACGGTGTCGGTCGTGGACGCCGGGAGGCTGCAGGTGCCGTTGCTGAAGAAGTTGTAGGTGACCGATCCCGTTGGGGCGATGGCGCCGGCACCGGTCACCGTTGCGGTGTCGTAGGCGGACGCCCCGGTCGCCTCGTTCCCGACCCAGCCGCCGTTGCTGGCCGTGTCGTCGACAACCGTGCCGACCGAGGCCGAGCCCTCAGCCACGCTGAAGGGTTCGCAGCCGCTGGACGAGCTTTGGTAGGTTCCGCCGCCCGAGTAGCTCGCGTCGAAGCTGTAGCCGCCGGCGCCGAGGGGCCCGGTCGAAACCGAGTTCGGCACCGTGCCGTCGGGGTTCAGGGTCACGGTGTCGCTGGTGGGCGTGCCCGTGCACGCACCGTTGGTGAAGAGGTTGTAGGTGACGCTCCCCGTTGGCGTGATGCCGTTGATGCCGGTCACCGTCGCCGTGTCGTAGGCGGAGGCCCCGGTCGCCTCGGTCCCGCCCCAAGCCGAGTTATCGGTGGCGTCGTAGACGCTGGTCTGCGTCGTCGCCGCTGTCTCGACCTTCGCGACGTAGGCGAAGATGTTCTTGATCAGCGTCTCGTTGTAGGCCCCGCCAGGGTATGCGTTGGAGAACACGTCGACGTCGGCGGAGAGGATGACCGGGCCCGAGCCCGGACCAAGCGCGCCCGGCGGGATAACCGCCAGCGAGACCCCCCATTGGTTGCTGCCGACGGCGACTGCGTACGGTCCGAGCGACGAGTAGTACCCCGTGTCGCCCCACTGCTGATAGTTCGACACCGTACCGAATGGGCCGTCGGCGAGCGGACTGGAAGCGTCCGTGATCGTGTTGTTCGTCGGGCTGCCGCCCTCGTCTGATCCCTGGGTGAGGCCAAAGACGCTGACCATGGTGTGTTCCTGGTCGTCGGTGGTCGCGATGAGAGCGCCGCCGCCGAGGACGTAGTTGTACAGGGCGGTATCCTCGGTCGGCGTATAAGACGTGGTAGGTACCCAGCCGGTGAAGAAGACGCTGACACCCGAGAGATCTGTTGGCGTGACCACATTGACCCCGTTGGGATCGACCGTGTAGGTCGTCGGAACGGTGCCCGACGGACCGAAACTCGTGGGGTCGGTCACGTATCCCCTTGTTTCGCTCAAGTAGGACCCTGTGATTCCCCAAGGGGTACCCACACGAGCGGCGCTGTACCCGCTGATCACCAAGCTGGGTACCGCGGCACCCGCCTGTGCTGCGGGCGCGATCAACGGCATCGCACCCAGGATGAACAGTGCCGGCAGCGCAGCAACACTCCACCGCTTGAGCCCCCGCCGCAGTGCAGGTCCGCGAGGTCGAAGGACCCGGGAATGCGGCTTGTCGACCCTCACAGCCAACTTGTGCACAAGGCCGCTCAGCTTTGATCCTGGGAAACCCATCTCGCTCATGAAAACGGGTTCTAACACCTGCTCCTGCTCAAGGCAACCGAGTTCACGGTGAGCAAGTCGTTCGCCACTCGGACTGTGCGCACCATGGCGCCATCTATGGCGATTTGTCGCGCAACGTTCACATTGCCGTGAAGTTAGGACCACGCGTTCGAGGCACTGCGGAACGAGGATGGTGTGTCGAAAGCCTCCGCGGATACCAGGGCGAATCACACCTGATTGGCGACGCGTGTTTCATCCGCTTCCCGATCACTCCGGTTCCAACTTGTCCAACCCGGGTCGGTCCGACCGTGGCTTGTCCGTGGTCGCCGTCGCGTCGATCACCTTGGTGTCAACCACCTGTCCCTCACTGAACTGCCCGAACCGCCAGACGAACATCCCCGTCTGGTTGGCCCGGCGCTCCCGGCGCTTGGGGCTCAACGCCAGTAGGACGCGGTCTACGGCCAGAACGAGGAGTCCAACGACTGACAGAGCAGCGAAGACGCCGAGGGCAATGAACCCGACGAAGAAGTCCAGAACGACGACCGCTACCAGCGCAACCACGCCAATGAGCATGCTGAGACAACCGAATCCGGCTCCGGGTCGTTCTCCGCTTGCCACGTAGCCGATCATCTCACTGGATGGCGTGGCGGTGTGGCCCGGCCAAGTCGCCGCTCAACGGCGACTCGCCCCACCCAAACGATCATGCCCGCAGCCAGATCCGTATCCGCCTTCACGCCAGCTGCGTACGTGACCGGCTGGCGGCACCGAGAGTCGGTATCCCGGGGCCCCCTGGCCTTCGGCTGGGTCGACTCCATGATCCCGGTATTCGGAAATAGGCCTAGTCCTTATCCATGTCCAAGGACGCACGCACCGCTACCTGAAATTTGGCCAACGCATTCGCATAGGTATCCCGCAGAGCCTCACGCCCTGGGGTTTCACCACCACTCACGACCTGGGCGGCATCACTGGCGGTCCCCATGACCTGCAGGGCGCTGTCCAAGAGATCGCCGCTTCCGAAGGTGGCGACGTCTTGGCAACGTCGACGCAGGTCCAAGCCATTCTTGAGAAATTCTTCGCTCACATCTTTGTCAAGGATCGTTGCTTGTTGCAGTAGTTCGAGGACCGTATACCCAGTTGTGATCAAATCGCTATAAAGGCGCACTCGCAGATCGCGTCGCCAGACCTTTTGCTCGGACTGACGCGAGAGGAACGCGCTCACCAGGATGCCCGCGACGCTCGCAACCACGGCCAACCCAGCGACGATCAAGGTCCAGACTTGAATGGGCGACGCGCTGGCGAGGATCACCTAGAGAGCCTGCCGCAATCGAGCACCGCCGACAACAAGGGACCTCGCTCGGGCGAATCGCCAATTGGACGGCTCGGCATCACGGTGGCCTGAGGCGCAGACACGGGATTCTTTCCGTCGGCGGTCACCCTCATCGACCGAGTGGCGCGACAATCGTGCACCTTCAAGGAGCCCTCCTTCTGGTTGTGATCGACTTCGCCGTTCAGTCGCTTCCCAGCCATCTTCGGACCTCATCGACCCCGTTGCTACATCCGGGGTTTTCGGAGCCTAGACGCGACGAACCCCAGACCAAGCACTGTCTTGACCTGGGTTTTCTTGGTGGACCCTGGGTCACACAATACGAACCGGGCGCGTTCAGCGGCCGGTCCAGACCTCCGCATCTGATGACAGCAAATTCCATCCGTCGACGCTCAGGTCGTCAGGTGGCGTCTACCGGTCGTAGACCTCCCGACGATGCCCAAGGGCCACGACCACGATCAGGAGCACGTCATCGGCAATGGTGTAGATGATGCGGTAGTCGCCCACCCGCACCCGATAGCCGGGTCGCCCTCGGAGGGGTCGGGACGCCGGGGGCCGCGGATCGTCGGCAAGGAGAGCGATGGCTCCTTGGATTCGGAAGCGAATTGCCGGGTCGAGTTTCCGAAGCGCCATGGCCGCCGCGGGACGCAGCTCGATGCGGTACGGCGTCACTTCCAGCCCAGGTCTGCCTTCACCTCATCCCAGGGGATGTTGGGGCCTTCCTCCGCCATTGCCGCGTCGAAGGCCTGGGCGTCCTCCGCATCCTCGAGTGCCTCGATCAGCTCCTCGTACCGTTCCGGGCTGACCAGCACCGCCGCCGGGCGTCCGTAGCGCTCCAGGAACACCGCCTCGGTATGGGCCGTCTCCACCGCCTCGGAGAGCCGTTCACGAGCTTCACTCACCGCCATCTTTGCCATGAGATCTATTGTACAAGAGCAATCGCACCTTGTACATACCATCGTCAACGGTTCGCGCACTGTCCCAATCGGCATCTCGAACCTGGAGGTCACAGACCTGGTGGGCCGTAGAGGACTCGAACCTCTGACCCCTT
>JBKQTE010000016.1:0-23126 GCA_052143315.1 Acidimicrobiales bacterium
ATGGAACCCAACTTCGCCAAAGCTACCAAGGGCACCATCATCTATTGGGACGATATGTCCCTCACCACCCCCTAACCCAAACCACCGGACCGCGCCGTAACAGTCCTGGTCAAGACACGGCAGCGCCCGATGGGCACGATCGACGACAGTACGAGGAATCATCAGCGACAAGGCATGCACGCGTCCCCACCTCAAGAAGAGGTTGGGCCGCCCTGGCCCCGCCCGGGCGACCTGACACCGCCTCGGCGGTTGTCTAGCCTGACCCGCCGTGCCGCGCTCCCCTCGCTTCGGGCCGTCGAACCCAGTGGTGCGCGCCCTGGTGGTGGCGGTGCTGGCCGGCGGTGCCGCCTTGAGCGCCTGCAGCTCGGGGGCGGCCGTTCCGGGGCCACCATCACCATCACTGGGCGTCGTCCAGGACCGGGCGGTCCCCTCGATCCCCCTGGTCGATCAGTACGGGACCCCTACCACCCTGGCGTCGTTCCGGGGCAGGACGGTGGTGCTGGCCCCGATGCTGACGCTGTGCGCCGAAGAGTGCCCGCTCACCACCGAGAACCTCCTGCAGATACAGCGCGCCATCGACGGGGCCGGGCTGTCCCGCCACGTGGTGGTCGTCGAGTACTCGGTCGACCCCGGGCGCGACACCCCCGCCCGCCTCACCGCCTACGCCAAGCTCACCGGTGTGCCCTGGACGCTGCTCACCGGCACCCAGTCGAACGTCGACGCCATGAACTCGTTCTTCTACGTGTCGGCGCAGCCGGCGCCCGAGGGCTCACCGCCCCAGGTCGACTGGTGGACCCACCAACCGCTGACCTACGACGTGGTCCACACCGACGGCTACATCGTCATCGATCCCTCCGGTCACGAGCGCTTCGCCACCTCGGCCGAGCCCGAGGTCACCGGCCACACCCTGCCGGCCGCCCTCGACCGGCTGCTCGACGTCCAGGGACAGCAGTACCTGAACGACCCGTCGATCAACGGCCAGACCTGGACGGTGGCCCAGGCCCTGTCGGTGGTCGGCTGGGTGGCCCACCAGGCCATCCCGACCGCCTCCTGATCCGTTCAGCCGGTGGTGGGCGGCCCGTCCCGGTCGGGGGAGATGATCACCACCGGGATCTGGCGCGACGTGTGCCGCTGGTAGACGTCGTAGCGGCCGGTGACCCCGGGATGGAGGAGCCTGGACAGCCCCCGGTTGGTCCGGTTGACCAGCGGCCAGAGGTAGACCCGCTCCTCCGGGGTGGCCACCCGGGCGGTGGCGCCGGTGACACGGCGACCGACCCGCACGGTGACCCGTGGCTCGGCCTCGAGGTTCAACAGCCAGGCCGGGGGCCGGTGGCTCCCCCCGTTGGACGCCGCCACGATGAGGTCGCCCCGGTCACGGCAGTAGGTCAGCCCGATGGTCCGGGCCAGCCCCGACCGGCGGCCGGTGGTAGTCAGCAACAGGGCGGGCACCCGGCCCGAGTGCTTGCCGATCCGGCCATCGGAGCGCTCGTAGATCCAGAGGTGGGCCCGCAGGTACGGGTCCACGAACCGGGTGGAGAAGATACCGTTCTTCACGATCGCTCCCGCCCCGGCACCGTCACCGGGCGTCGAAGGTGGGGATCAGGGTGCGGGCGGCGCGGGCCTCGTCCACCCGCCGGACCGGTGTGTGACGGGGGGCCTCGGTCATCGAGCCCGACGGGAGGGTGTTGGCCTCGTAGGCGATCAGCTCCAACGCCTGGGCCAGGGCCTCGAGGGTCTGCGGGCTCTCGGTCTCGGTCGGCTCGATCATCAGCGCCTCCTCCACGATGAGGGGGAAGTAGACGGTCGGCGAGTGGAACCCCTCCTCGAGCAGGCGCTTGGCCACGTCCAGGGCCCGGACCCCGTGGGCCTGTTTGAGGTTCCTCGACGACAGCACCACCTCGTGCATACACGGACGATCGTAGGGGACGTCGTAGGTGCCCGACAGGCGCTGGCGGATCCAGTTGGCGTTGAGGACGGCGATCTCCGCCACCTGCTTGAGCCCGTCCCCTCCGTTGAGGAGGATGTAGGCCAGCGCCCGGGCCAGCACCAGGGTGTTGCCGTGCCACGAGTGCATCCGGCCGATCGAGTGCTCCGGGGTCGACCACCCGAACACCGCCGAGCCCCCAGCCGCGTCGCCGGTCCGCACCGGCCGGGGGCCGGGCAGGAAGGGCACCAGGCGCTCGGAGACCGCCACCGGTCCGGCCCCGGGCCCTCCGCCGCCATGGGGGGTGGCGAACGTCTTGTGCAGGTTCATGTGCACGATGTCGAACCCCATGTCGCCCGGGCGGACCAGCCCGAGGATGGCGTTGAGGTTGGCGCCGTCGTAGTAGAGCAGCCCACCCACCCCGTGGACGGCGGCGGCGATGGCGGCGATGTCCTCCTCAAAGAGCCCCAGCGTGTTCGGATTGGTCAGCATGATGCCGGCCACGTCCTCGTCGAGCACGGTGGCCAGAGCGTCCATGTCCACACACCCCCGGGCGTCGCTCGGGACGGTCACCACCTCGTAGCCGCCCAGGGTCACCGAGGCAGGATTGGTGCCGTGGGCCGAGTCGGGGATGATGACCTTGTGCCGAGGGGCACCCTGGGCCTGGTGCCAGGCCCGCATGAGGAGGAGCCCGGTGAGCTCGCCGGCCGCCCCGGCGGCCGGCTGGAGGGTGGCGGCGGCCATGCCAGTGATCTCGCACAGCACCTCCTCCAGCTCCACCAGCAGGCCCAGCCATCCCTGCACCAGGGAGGCGGGGGCGGCCGGGTGGACACCGGCCAGGCCGGCCAGGCCGGCCACCTCGTCGCAGACCTTCGGGTTGTACTTCATGGTGCACGACCCCAGCGGGTAGGCGCCCAGGTCGACAGAGAACTGCCGGTGGGACAGCCGGGTGAAGTGGGCCACCAGGTCGCGCTCGGACACCTCGGCCAGCGGTACCGGCTCCGACCGGCGGTGCTCGGCCGGGACCAGCTCCTCCAGGGGGGTGTCGGGGATGCCGGTGCTCCGGAGGGACCAGGCCCGGCGACCGGGGTAGGACAGTTCGAAGAGGGTGGGCTCGGCGTCGCGCCCCAGCAGCGGGGCGCTGGTGGCCTTGCCACCGGGTGCTGCCGGGTGGTCGTACTCGGGGGGCCTCACGCCGCCACCGCCTTGGCGAAGGCGTCCACGTAGGCGTCGATCTCGTCCCGGGTGCGCCGCTCCGTCACCGCGATCAGCAGGGACCGACCTGCTTCGTCGAACTCCTCCCCGAGGGCGACGCCGGCCAGGAAGCCGGCGTCGGCTATGCGCTCGACCAGCACGTCGGCCGGCACCGGGGTGGTCACGGCGAACTCCCGGAGGACGGGGGCGTCCGCATACGACGCCACCCCGTCCAGAGACAGCAGGGCGTCCCGGGTGTACCGGGTGGCCCGGGCGCACCGGAGGGCCACCTCGGCCAGCCCGGACGTCCCCAGCCACCCCAGCTGCACGGCGGCGGTCACCGCCATCAGGGTCTGGTTGGTGCACACGTTGGAGGTGGCCTTTTCGCGGCGGATGTCCTGCTCGCGGGCCCGGAGGGTGGTGACGTAGGCGCGGTGGCCCTCCACGTCGACGGTCTCCCCCACCAGCCGTCCGGGCAGCCGGCGGACGAGCTCCTGGGCGCAGGCGAACAGCCCCAGGTACGGTCCGCCGAAGCCGAGGGCGGTCCCGAAGGCCTGCCCCTCCCCCACCACCACGTCGGCTCCCCAGGCACCGGGCGACCGGAGGACGCCGGCGGCGACCGGGTCGGCCGCCACCACCAGCAGGGCGCCGGTCTGGTCGCAGACCGCCCGGGCGGCGGCGATGTCCTCCAGGCAGCCGAGGAAGTTCGGGTACCCGACGACGAGCACGCCCGGCGGGTCGTCGGCCGCCGAGGCGGCGTCCGGCCAGACGGTGCGCCCATCGGTCAGCCCGATGGTCCGGACCCGGTGCCGGGTCCCCGCCGCGCAGGTGGCCAGCACCTGACGCCAGTGGGGGTGGATGCCCTGGGACAGCCAGACGGTGTGGCGCCGGGAGGCGGCCACCCCGAGGTTCACCGCCTCGACCACCGCGCTGGCCCCGTCGTACAGGGAGGCGTTGGCCACCGGCAGCCCCGAGAGCCGGGCCACCATGGTCTGGAACTCGAACACCGCCTGCAGCACCCCCTGGGCGACCTCCGGCTGGTAGGGGGTGTAGGAGGTGACGAACTCCGACCGTCCGGCGAGGGCCCGGGTGACGGCCGGCACCTCGTGGTCGTAGGCGCCGGCACCGGCGAAGCACACCAGACGGTCGTTCCGGGCCCGGTTGGCCGACGCGTAGGCGTCGAGGTGGGACAGCACGTCGGGCTCGCCGGCCCCGTCGGCCAGCTCCAGCCGGCGGTGGAGCCGGATCGCCTGGGGGACGGCGTCGAAGAGCTGGTCGATGCTGTCCAGTCCGAGGAAGGCGAGCATGCTCGCCACCTCGTCGTCGGTATGGGGGATGTAGGTGCCCACGGCGTGCCTCGGCTGTTCGGTCGGAGTCGGGTGTCGGAACGGGTCAGTCGGCGGTGGCCCACTGACCGGGGTGGACGAACGGGGTGGGGACGACGGTGGCCGGCAGGCTCCGGCCCCGTTGTTCGAGCTCGAGGGTCGCCGGGGTGTCGCCGTCGGTGGTTACCAGGGCCAGGGCGATGCCGTGGCCGAGCATGGGCGAGAAGTTGCCACTGGTCACCGTGCCCAGCCGGCGACCGCCATCCACCACCGTCGCACCCTCCCGCGGCGGCTGCCGGCCCTCGGTGGCCAGGCCGATCAGTCGTCGGCGGGGGCCCGCCTGCCGTTCGGCCAGAAGGGCGGAGCGGCCCCGGAAGGCGGGCTTGTCCCACCCGACCACCCAGCCCAGCCCGGCCTGCAGCGGGGTGATGCCCGGCCCCAGCTCGTGGCCGTGCAGGGGCAGGGCGGCCTCGAGACGGAGGGTGTCCCGGGCCCCCAGCCCGGCGGGGAGCACGCCGGTCCCGAGCACGGCCGTCCAGAAGGACTCGGCCGCGACGGCCGGCACCGCGCACTCGACGCCGTCCTCGCCGGTGTAGCCGGTGCCGGCCACCAGGCAGGTGGTGCCCTCCCACCCGAACTCGGCCACGCCGAACCGGGGGACGTCGGTGGCGTCGGGGGCGATGGTCGACAGCCGGGCCCGCGCCTCGGGCCCCTGCACGGCGATGACGGCCCGGGCGGCCGTGGTGTCCTCGCCACCGATGGCCCCCACCACCCGGTCGGTGTTGGAGGCGTTGGGCATCACGTCGAAGGCGTCGTCGGCGATCCACCACACGATGATGTCGTCCACCACCGAGGCGTCGTCCTCGTCGAGCAGGTGCGTGTACTGGGCCCGACCCGGGGCCACCCGCCGAAGATCGTTGGAGAGGGTCGCCTGCAGGCGGTCGAAGGCACCCGGACCGCTGATCCGGACGGTACCGAGGTGGCTGACGTCGAAGGCGACGGCGGCGGTTCGGCACGCCCGGTGCTCCGACAGGGTGCCGGACCCGTAGGCCAGGGGCATCTCCCACCCACCGAACTCCACCAGCTTGGCCCCCAGCCGCCGGTGGGCGTCGATCAGCGGGGTGCGGCGCAACGGCCCGGCCTCGATCCCCCGAACGAGGTCGGCGGGACCGGAGGCAACGTCGCTCACGCCGAAAGGATACCGGTGCCGGGATGGGCCACGATCACGCCGAACGGGCGGCCGGGAGCCGCCCGGCGGCGTCCCCGCCCAGCCCGTACTTGGCCAGCAGTCCGAGGGTGTCCCGCTGGTAGAGGAGCTTGATCCGGACGTCCGGGTAGAGCTGCTGGAGCCGCCGTACCTTGCCGTTCTTTTTGGTGACCAATCGCTGGTTGAGGGTGGTCAGCTCGACGAACAGGCGCTGCTCGGGAAGCCAGAAGTCGGGACGGAACCCGGCGGTGGGCCGCCCCTCGACGTCCCACTGGAGGGCGAATTCGACCGGCTCGTACTCCCACGGGACCCCGTAGAAGTCGAGGATCCGGGCGAACCGACCTTCCGACTCGTGGGCGAAGCGGGTGCTGTCGACCACGGGCCTGATGTCGAGGTCGGACACCCGGACGGTCAACGCTCAGCGGCCTCGGGCGGCGCCAGGTAGCGGGCGGCAGGGTGGTCGCTGGCGGTGTGCTCGGGCGGAGGCTCCCCGATCTCGACGATGGCAGCCTCGAGCTCTTCCACCACGCCCGACAGCGAGAGGACGTTGAAGACGCCCTGCCCGCCGGCTAGCAGGTCGACCACCTCGCCGTTGGAGTGGGCCAGGACCGATCGCGAGCCGGCCAGGACCAGCTGGGCCGAGGCCAGATCGACGCCCAGGTCGCCCCGGAGGCACTCCACCGCCTGGCGGGCCTGCTTCAGCTTGAGCCCGGCGTCGAGCAGCTGCTTGATCACCTTGAGCTCGAGGACGTCGCGGTAGGAGTACCGGCGCTGGGTGCCGCTGCCCTTGGCGTCGGTGATCGACGGCCGCAACAGCCCGGTGCGGGCCCAGTAGTCGAGCTGGCGGTAGGTGATGCCCACCAGGGCGCACACCTGGGGCCCGCGGAAGCCTTCATTGGCCTCGCTCCCTTGACTGTTCGACGCCATCGCCACACCTCCACCTCGACGAGAGATCGACCGTGAACCCGAGGTTCATAGTCAAACCTGCACTCCAAAGGTACCACACCGACGTAGTTACGTAGGTGTGAGGAGCCCCACCGGCCGGATTTGGAGCCACTGCCACCGGAGGCAATGATCGGAGCATGACAGTCGTGAAGATCAACGCCATCACCGTGCGAGAGGGCTCGGGCGACGAGCTGGCCCGGAGGTTCGCCAAGCGGGCCGGGGCGGTCGACGACGCCGAGGGGTTCGAGGGGTTCGACCTGCTGCAGCCGAACGACGACCGTGACACCTGGCTGGTGGTCACCCGCTGGCGGGACGAGGACTCGTTCGACGCCTGGGTCAGCTCGCCCGCCTTCGCCCACGGCCACCGCGGCGAACAGCCTGCAGGCGCCCCGCACGGCGACGCCGAGCCCACTCCCCCACCGGTCGGCGTCCACAGTGAGCTCTGGTCCTACGACTTGGTCGAGCTCCCCAAGCCGGAATGACGCAGTCCGGGCCCGACGGCACCGGGGCGGTGCCGCTCCACGTCCGCTCCATCGAGTACCAGGCGTTCGACGCCGGGGACGCCCTGTCCATCGTCGGCCGGCTGCGCGACTCGCGCCCGTGGGCGGTCGACGGGAGCGCCGTCGAACAGGTCCACGACATGGAGCTCCGGGTGACGGTGGCCGTCGCGGACCTCACCATCACCGAGTCCGACGCCGTCATGCACGCTTTCCCCCATACCGAGTGCCCGGGGATCGTGCCGGCGTTCCGTGCCCTGGCCGGTATCGACATCGGCCGGGGCTTCACCCGGCAGGTGCAGGGCCTCTTCGGTGGGCCGCGGGGCTGCACCCATCTCGAGCACCTGGCCCGTTCGCTGGGGCCGGTGGTGATCCAGGCGATGACGTCGAAGCGGGCCCTGGCGGTCGCCCGCGGCGAGGCCGAGGACCTGATCACCGACGCCGGGAGCCCCTGGGCCCGCAACACCTGTCACGTCTGGGCCGAGGGTGGGGTCGCCGACCGGAAGCTGGCCGCCGGTTGGCGACCGGGGATCGGGCCGTACCCGAGCCCGCCGGTGGCGACGTTCGAGTCGACGGCAACCCCTTCCGGATGAGGACGGGGAGGGACCGGCCACCCACCCCGGCCCGGTGCCGGTTGCTGGCTGGCACCGTAGCGGTGGTGGGGCTGGTGCTCCTGACCGGCTGCAGCGCGGCGCCGGGCGTGGCCGTCCGCACCCCCTACGCCAGCACCACCACGCCGAAGCTCGAGCACGGACCGTCCGACGAGATCATGACGGGACCGGTGGCCGGCCTGGGCGAGGTGCTGGTGGATGGTGAAGGCCTGACCGTCTACATGTTCGCGGCCGACCACCAGGGTCTCCCGTCCACCTGCGTCGGCCTGTGCGCGGTGGGGTGGCCACCGCTCACGCTCACTCCGGGCACCATGCGTCCCCTCGCCGGACCGGGGATCCGGTCGTCCCTGCTGGGCACGGCCCGCCGGGCCGACGGCACCGTTCAGATCACCTACGACGGATGGCCGCTGTACACGTGGCCCCAGGACACCGCCGCGGGCGAGGCCACCGGCCAGGCGCTGACCAACCTGGGCGGGCGGTGGTATGTGCTGAACGCCGAGGGCACCGTCATCAAGACCCCGTAGGGCGGCTCAGGTGGCCTCCTTGCCCAACCACCCCTTCTTCTGGAAGTAGACGAGGAGGCCGAGGGCGCACACCACCTCCAGCCCGATCCCGTAGATGAGGAAGGGCCTGCCGCCGATGATGTGGGCCACCAGCCACGAGAAGTTCTGGCCGAAGAAGCCGGTCAGGAAGGACAGCGGCAGGAAGATGGTGGCGATGATGGTCAGCTGCTTCATGACCACGTTCAGCTTGTTGGAGACGGTCGACAGGTGGGTGTCGAGCGTGCCGCTGAGCAGGTCGCGGTAGCTGTCGACCATGTCGCTGATCCGGATCAGGTGGTCGTAGAGGTCGCGCATGTAGCGCTGGCCCTCGTCGTTGACCCCGGGGATGACGTTGACGCCGGAGATGATGCTGGCGAACATGTCGCGCTGGGGGGTGACCACCTTCCGGATCGACACCAGGGTCCGCTTCATCTCGAAGAGGGTCCCCAGCTGCTGGTTGGTCGGGTTGACCAGGATGGCGTCCTCCAGCTCGTCGATGGCGTTGTCGAAGGTGTTGAGGAAGGGGAAGAAGGTGTCGACCAGCTGGTCGATGATCAGGTAGAGCAGGGCGATCTGTGGCGTCTCCAGCTCCGAGGGGCGGTGGTGGCCGACCCGGACGCGCACGTCGGTGAGGGCCGGGCAGTCGCCCCGGTGGACGGTGATCACGTAGGCCTCGGCGATGAAGAAGTGGACCTCGGTCGTCCCCTTGCCGTCGGCGCTGGCCCCGTGGACCACCATGTAGGTGAAGGTGTCGTAGTCGTCGAGCTTGGGTCGCTGCCCGAAGTGCTGGGCGTCCTCCACCGCCAGCTGGTGGAGGTGGAACGTGTCGAGCAACAGGTCGCGTGCCTCGTCGTCGACCCCGTCGAGGTCGAACCAGAAGAAGGAGCCCGAGTCCAGGCTCTGCTTGAGGAGCTCGGCGGTGGCGGTGACGGTGGTGCCCTGGTGGGTGATCAGTCCCTGCATCCCCTGATTCTGGCGCCGGAGGCTGCGGCGGGTGGGGATGGGGAGGGCCATCGGCTGGTCGTAGGTCGCGACCGCCACGGTCACTCGACCCGGGCCAGCTCCTGGCGATACCGGTGGCCGTTGGCCACGTACTCGATGGCCGAGAGCCGGATCACCTCCGGGCTCGACCGACCGGTCTTGATCACCGCCGGAACACCGACCGCCAGGGCGCCGGCCGGCACCACCATGCGGTTGGGGACGACGGCGTTGGCGCCGACGGTGGCGCCGGTCTCCACCACCGCGTGGTGCAGCACCACCGAGCCCGAGCCGACCAGCGACTCGTCCTGCATGGTGCACCCCTCCAGATGGGCCAGGTGCCCGATGACGCAGCCGTCCCCGACGATGGTGGGGAATCCGGGGCCGGCGTGGATGACGGTCCCGTCCTGGACCGACGACCTGGCCCCGATGGTGATGGTGCCGAAGTCGCCCCGCAGCACCGTACCCGGCCACACGGTCGACTCCGGCCCGATGGTGACGTCGCCGATGACCACCGCATCGGGGTGGACGAAGGCCTCGGAGTGGATGCTGGGGACGAGCTCGCCCAGGCGGTAGATGGTCATTGGGTGACCCTAGGCGAACGGCGAACGGCCAGCGCCGGTCGGCCCCGACCCTCGCCCACCCCGCGCCGAGCGCCGGGCGGCCGGGCCGGCGTGGGAAGATAGAACCTGTTCTGGTGGGGACCACGCAGCGAGGAGACGGCCATGAGCGGATTCGATGATCTCGGTCACCCGGTGTTCGACGGGGACAACCACTACTACGAGGCACTCGACGCCTTCACCCGCCACCTCGCCCCGGCCCTCGGGCCCCGGGTCATCGAGTGGTGCGAGATCGGCGGGCGCCGGTACCACGTGATCGGGGGTCGGGTGTGCCGGGCGGTCACCAACCCCACCTTCGACCCGGTGGCCCTGCCGGGGGCGATGTACGAGTACTTCAGGGGGAACCCCGAGGGTCGCAACCCGATGGAGTTCCTGGCCGGCCGGGAGCCGATCCGCGCCGCCTACCGTGACCCGGCGGCCCGGCTGGCCGCCCTCGACGAGCAGGGCCTGGACGGCTGCCTCCTCTTCCCCACCCTCGGGATGATCTACGAGGAGCCACTGGCCCACGACCCCGAGGCGGTCTGCCTGCTCTTCCGCGCCTTCAACCGGTGGTTGGCCGAGGACTGGCCGTTCGCCTACGCCGACCGGATCTTCTCGGCGCCGTACCTCACGCTGGCCGACCCGGCGTGGGCCGCCGAGGAGCTCCGTTGGGCCCTCGACAACGGGGCCCGTTCGGTGGTCATGCGCCCGGCGGCACCGACCACCGTCGAGGGCCGCAAGAACCCGTTCGACCCGGTCTTCGACGCCTTCTGGGGGCTGGCCAACGAGGCGGGGATCGCGGTGGTCGTCCATGCCGGCGACAGTGGCGGATCGTCCAACGGGTACGCCGTCGACGGGTTCGCCGCCACCTTCTCCGGCGGTTGGAAGCCCTCCATCAGGTCGTTCGCCATCGAGCAGGCCGTCCGCGACTACCTGCTCACCCTGATCTTCGAGCGCCACCTCGACCGGTTCCCCAACCTCCGGATCGCCTCCATCGAGAACGGGGCGGAGTACCTGCCCGACCTGATCAAAAAGGTCCGCTCGACCTCCAACAAGATGCCCGGCTACTGGACCGACGACCCGATCGAGACCTTCCGGCGCCACGTGTGGATCAACCCGTTCTGGGAGGACGACGTTCACACGGTGGTGGAGTGCATGGGAGCCGACCGGGTGGTCTTCGGCTCCGACTGGCCGCACATCGAGGCCCTCCCCGAGCCGCGTGACTACATCCGGGAGCTGAAGGACTTCGAGCCCGAGGAGCGGAGGAAGATCCTCAACGACAACGTCCGGGAGCTGATCACCCTCCGACCCACCTGAGCGCTACGCGCCCTCGGCGGTGACCGGCCCGGACGGTTCATTCCCGGGCAGGTGGTCGAGCGCCTCGCGCACCGCGAAGTGCTGGAGGCGCAGGAAGTCGAGGGCGTCCTCGATCTGCTGGTGGTTGGCCCGCTCCTCGGACTCGATACTCCGGGCCAGGTGCTCGAGTACCTCCAGTCGGGTCTGGAGCCTGGCCACGGCCGCCCGCTGCTCGTCCAGGGCGGCGGTGGCGCTCCCCACCCGGAGACCGACCTGGCGGAGGTCGTCGCGCACGCCCTCGAGCGCCGAGGTGACCGACCCATCGATCACCGAGCGCAGCCGCTTCGCCGCCCATGCCTTCGGACCGGCGGTCACGAATCGAGCACGATGGCGCCGGCGGGGAACATCAGCTCGGGGTCCAGCTTGGCCGCCAGGGGGTCGCCCTCGGCCATGGCCGGGCCGAACCACCGGCGGGGGTAGATGCCACGACCGGTGCTCAGCCAGGCACCCCACCACGAAAAGGTGGAGTTGGCGGAGATGACCTCGTCGCACGACGCCATCAGGAAGAGGTCCTCATAGTCCCGATTGTGCCGCATGAACACGCACTCCGACGGGAGGTTCCGGCGGCACCAGTCGATGTCGTCCGAGAAGACCACGTACGGCGGCGAGGTGAGGGACATCGCCTCCTCGTAGTAGCGGCGTCCGAGGGGGAGATAGGTGTCCGCCAGGGCCAGGTAGTCGGACCGGCGGACGTGGACCGCCGTCCGGTGGGGAAGCTCGAGCAGCCGCCGGTGGTAGCGGGCGATCGGCTCCCAGGCATCGGGGCTGGGGGCGAAGATCCGGCGGATCAGGGGCTCGATGTCGGCGAAGTAGCCCACCTCCTGCAGCCAGTCGTAGCCGAGGTCCTCGTCGTCGCCGGCCGGCCAGGAGAGATCGGGGAAGTACTCGTCGGGGACCGAGAAGTAGGGCCGGTAGCGCCAGTAGGGGAAGCCCGCCCGGACGCCCCGTGCCTCCGCGATCCCCAGGGTCGAGGCGATCTGCCACAGCTGGTTGCCGAGCCGACCGTTGCGGCCGAGCAGCCGGTAGGTGAGCACGCCGGAATTGTGCCAGAGATAGAGTCGCACCTAGCACCGACGGAGCTCGGGCGACCCGTCGTCCGTTGGAGGGGCCGCGACTGCGAGCCCTGTCGCCGTTGTCGTACGTACAGAGAGAGCCGATCGTGTCTGTCGAGATACCCCTCGAGTCCCCGATCTTCGTCGCCGGGCATCGCGGCCTGGTCGGCTCCGCCCTGGTGGCGAGGTTGGAGCGCGAGGGCTTCACCAATCTCCTCCTCGCCACCCGTCGGGAGCTCGACCTCCGCGATGCCTCGGCGGTCACTGCCTGGATGGAGGCGAATCGACCAGAGATGGTGTTCCTGGTGGCCGGAACGGTCGGGGGGATCATGGCCAACTCCACCCGGCCGGCGGAGTTCCTCTTCGACAACATGATGATCCACGCCAGCGTCATCGAGGCCAGCCGGCTGGTGGGCGTGCGCAGGCTCCTGTACCTCGGCAGCTCCTGCATCTACCCGCGGGGTGCCACCCAGCCCATCCGGGAGGAGGCGCTCCTCACCGGCCCGCTGGAGCCGACCAACGAGGCCTACGCCATCGCCAAGATCGCCGGTATCCGCCTGTGCGAGACCTATCGCACCCAGTACGGGTGCGACTTCATCTCGGCCATGCCCACCAACCTGTACGGGCCGCGCGACAACTTCGGGCTCGAGAGCAGCCACGTCCTCCCGGCGATGATCCGGAAGTTCTACGAGGCACGCCAGCGAGGCGACCGGACGGTGACGATCTGGGGATCCGGTACGCCGATGCGTGAGTTCCTCCACGTCGAGGACCTGGCCGACTGCTGCCTGTTCCTGATGCGCCACTACGACGGGGCGGGCCACATCAACGTCGGTACCGGCCAGGAGCTATCGATCGCCGACCTCGCCGACATCGTCCGCCGCATCGTGTACCCCGAGGCGTCCATCGTCTACGACGACTCCAAGCCGGACGGCATGCCCCGCAAGGTGCTGGATGTGACCCGCCTCCACCAGCTCGGTTGGAAAGCGTCGACCCCCCTGGACCGGGGGATCGCCGACACCTACGCCTGGTTCCTCGACCACCAGGCCGACCTCCGGCGCAACGGCGAGTACTGATTCAGCTGTCGGGCCGGTACCGGCGCGACGCCGGTGCCGGGTCCACTAGGACTGCTCGGGGGTGTACTCGACCGGCAGCGACTCGATGGCATGGACCAGGGCGTGCTCGCCGTAGGTGGGGGTGACGCCGGCCGGGACCACCATGTCGGGGAACCGGCGCACCAGCTCCTCGAAGAGGACCCGGATCTCCAGCCGGGCCAGGTTGATCCCCATGCAGACGTGCGGGCCCATGCCGAAGGCCAGGTGGGGGTTGGGGTTCCGGTCGATGCGGAGGTCGTCGGGGCGGTCGAAGACCTCCTCGTCGCGATTGGCCGACTGGTAGAGGAGGAGGAGCCGCTCTCCCTCGGCGATCTCCTGGCCGCGGACGACCGTCGGCTCGGTGGCCGTCCGGACGAAGCTGATCACCGGGCTCACGTACCGGCAGATCTCGTCGGGCATGGTGGACAACAGGCCGGGTTCGTCGTGGAGACGTCGCCACTGGTCGGGGAAGCGTTGGAAGGCGACCATGCCCCCGGAGATGGCGTTGCGGGTCGTTTCGTTACCGGCCACCAGCAGCACCACCAGAAACATGGTCAGCTCGTCGAGGGTCAGCTCGTCGTTCGACTCGAGCACGCCCTCCTCGTCCGCCCCGACCAGGATGCTGATGACGTCCTCGGGCATCGTCCGGCCGGCGCGATGGTCCTGCCGGCGCTCCTCGATCAGTGCGGACAGGTAGCCCACGTACTCACCGAATGCCGCGGCGGCGTCGGCCAGCATGGGGTCGTCGGGGTCGCTCCGCCCTTCGCCACCCATCATCCGGTCGGACCAGTGTCCCAGGCGGACCCGGTCCTCGACGGGCAGCCCCATCAGCTCGGCGATGACCACCAGTGGGACCGGGACGGCGATGTCGTCCACGAACTCGCACGACGACCGGTGGGCGATGCCGTCGAGCACTTCCGTCACCACCTGGCGGACCCGGTCCTCCATGGTGCGGATCATCCGGGGGGAGAACCCCTTGTTCAGCAGGCGACGCTGCCGGACGTGACGTTCGCCGTCCAGCCCGACCAGGGAGAGATCGACCGACTGGGTGGGGCGGATTCCCCGGCCCGAGCAGAACAGGTCGGCGTGGGTGGAGACGTGGGCGACGTCGGCGTGCCGGGATAGGACCCAGAGCTCGTGGGCCTCGTCCCAGACGATCGGCCGGTGGGCCCGAAGCCAGGCGTAGCCGGGGTGGGGATCGAGATAGAAGGTGCGTTCGAGAACGTCGATGTCACATGTCGGTCGTGTGGTCGTCGGCACCATCATCGTGATCTCCCCCGCCCCCGCATCAACGGAGGTCTCGCTGTGTCCCTGTCCGGGACAATAGTAGAACGCGTTCCAGTTGATGTCCAGTATTCGGACTGGGGTATCGGGGCTTCCCACGCCATTGCCGGCGTCGGCTTGGATCCAGCGCCGGCATGAGCGACCGGTCAAGTACCAGGTGGTGGTGGGAGTCCACGGCGATGAGGACTTTCGACTCTGGGAGGCGGTCCTCTGATCGTCAAGGCTGCTCATCGAGGTTGCAACTCGGTCGTCCTGTCCGTGCGGCCATGTGTAGGAGGTGGAAGGTGAACCGACTGCTTCGGCTCGGAGGTCTGTTGGGGTTGACCGTCATGCTGGTCCTCTGCTGCCCAATCGGCTTGGGCCCGGCGTCGGCCTCCCCCGCCCGTGCCGGCTACTGGCTATTGGGCGGGGACGGTGGCGTGTTCGCCTTCGGGGCACCGTTCCACGGTTCGGCCGCCTCGGACGCCACTCGCTGCCCGTCCAACCCGCCGGCGCGGTCCATGCCGAACGGCTCGTGCTGGTCCGTGGCCCCAACCTCTGACGGCGGTGGGTACTGGATCCTGAACGCCTACAGCGGGACCATCTACACCTACGGTGACGCCGTCTCCTACGGGCAGCCCGCCGACACCGCCGCATACGGCGGAGGGGCTGATCTGTGGCCCACCGGCATTGGCATCGTCGCAACGCCCGACGGAAAGGGCTACTGGGTGTTGGAAGAAGGGCTCAGTGGACTTGGCTCGGTCCAGCCATTCGGCGATGCCGCCTCCTACGGCGACGAGGCCACCATCGCCCACGCGGCGGGGCACGTCGGCACCCCGGTGGCCATGGCCGCAACGCCCGACGGCAAGGGCTACTGGATCGTCGACAGCGACGGCGGCGTGTTCAGCTTCGGGGACGCCACCTTCTTCGGGTCGATGGGCGGCAGTCGGCTCAACGGTCCGGTGGTCGGCATGGCCACCACGTCCGACGGCAAGGGTTACTGGCTGGCGGGCTCCGACGGCGGCGTGTTCGGCTTCGGCGACGCCGCGTTCGGCGGGTCCGTGGCTGGCACCGTGCTGGCCGATCCGGTGATCGGCATCGCCGCCGACCCGTCGGGTCCCGGGTACTGGTTGGCAGGCTCCGACGGCGGCGTGTTCGCGCTCGACGGCGCCCCGTTCCTGGGATCCCTGGGTGGGCAACGACTCAACGATCCGGTGTTCGCCATCCGCGCCGCACCGGCAGCGATCGGATAGACGGGAGCGACGCAGTGAGAACCCTCGTACGAGCGGGCAGCACGCTGCTACTTATCTCGATGCTGCTGGTGAGCGGCGCCGTCGTCGCCGGTCCTGCTTCGGCTTCGGTGCCCACCGGGCCGGGCTACTGGCTCGAAGCCGGTGACGGTGGCGTGTTCGCCTTCGGAGGTGCGCCGTTCCTGGGGTCCGCAACCCACCAGTGCACGATGGAGTGCTTCGGCTTCGGTGCGACCGCTGACGGAAAGGGCTACTGGGTGGTGGACTTCTTCCCCGCCGCGAGCCCCGAGACGTCCGAGCTCTACGGGTTTGGCAGCGCCTTCGACGTGCAGGTGCCCAACCCGGGTGACGACGCCACCGCCGTTGCCTCGACTCCTTCGAGCCAGGGTGGGTGGATTCTCTTCGGCCGCAGCGGAACCGTGGTGCCCTTCGGTGACGCCAAGTGGTACGGCGACGGTTCAGGGCTCGCCCACTGCTGTGGCACGTGGCCGCCGTACGGCAGCGCCATCGACTACTTCGCGGGCATCGCGTCCACTCCGGACGGGGGTGGGTACTGGCTGGTGGGAGTGGACGGGGGCGTGTTCGCCTATGGGGATGCCGCCTTCTACGGCTCGATGGGAGGTGACCGGCCCAACGCCCCCATCGCGGGGATCGCCCGCACCGACGACGGTCACGGCTACTGGTTGGTGTCGTGGGACGGCGGCGTCTTCGCGTTCGGCGACGCCAGGTTCTCCGGCTCGATGGGAGGCAAGCCGCTCAACGCCCTCATGATCGGGATCGCGGCCAACCCGGACGGACCCGGCTACTGGACCGTCGCCCAGGATGGGGGCGTCTTCGCCTTCGGCGGTGCGCCGTTCCTCGGCTCCATGGGCGGTCAGTCCCTCAGGCGTCCGATGTACGGCATCGCCGCCAGCGGCTGACAGCATGCGATCTCCGCGGCCCGAGCGTGGAACGTGCGCTCGATCCACCCAGCCCTCTTGGCTTCTCCGACACACGGCCTCCCCTACCCCGTCCGACCTGACCCGGAGGCTTTCTCCGAGGAAGCAGTGACGGGCGGCGGGCAACCTGAGTTGGACGCTTGAGCTCGAAACCAGAAATATGATCGGAGCCAGGTCCGGGCACGACCCAATGATGGTCGTAGGAGATCGGAGCGGGCGATGGCGAGATCTGAAGCGGCGTACGAGCGGTTTTCTGCGGCGGTCGACGGACCCATGATGGTCATCACCATCCTCTGGCTGCCGGTGCTCATCATCCCGCTGCTGACCCCAGTCCACGGGACGGTCGCCAGCACGTTCGCCACCGTCGATTACACGGTGTGGGCGCTCTTCGCCGTCGAATACCTGGCCAAGCTGATGCTGGCTCCCAACAGGAAGCAGTACGTCCGTACGCACGTTCTCGACCTCGTCATCGTGGCCGTGCCGTTCTTCAGGCCGGCTCGCCTGGGTCGCCTGATCAACCTGGCCAGGCTGGGACGTGTCGGCATCGTCGCTGCCGATGTGCTCGCCCGGGCCAAGAAGATCATGACCCACCAGGGGCTCCAGTTCGTCCTCCTGGCCGTCGCCGTCATCGTGTTCGCCTCGGCCGGTCTGGTGACGATCGCCGAACGATCCGCCAAGGGCGCCAATATCCACGATTTCGGGCAGGGTCTCTGGTGGGCGATCGTCACCGTCACGACCGTGGGTTACGGGGACCGCTACCCAGTCACGCCGTTTGGGCAGGGCGTGGCGGTGGTGTTGATGCTGGTCGGCATCGGGTTGATCGGGGTCCTGACGGCGACCGTTGCAAGCTTCTTCGTTGACCAGAAGACCGACAAGCTCGAAGAACGGCTTGTGAGGATGGAATCGCTGCTTCTGGAGCTGACTGGGCGAACGGGTGATCGATCACCGGCCGATGGCCGGAGCGAGAACGGAAGCTCGAACTCAGTGACGATCCCCGTTCCCGCGGACAGCCCCTGAGCCGGCGGTCCGTTCTCCGGCCGAAGTGCTCATCATCCGTTCTCCCACCGCCATCCGTTGTTGTCCTCACACGTCAGCGGACCGTTCTCGCCTTGGATCGTCTGGCCCTCGTCGGCAGTTGGGCAGTACTCGCCAACCCGGTAGCAGTTCCCCTCGGGGTCGATGGTGCAGCCGGCGGCTGCGGTTGTGGTGGGTGTCGCCGTCGACGGCTCGGTTGTGGGCGGTGCGACCGTTGTTGTTGGAGCAGCTGTTGTCGTCGGCGCGGAAGTGGTGGGTGGTGATGTAGTCGTCGGAGCCGGCGCCTTGGTCGTAGTCGGCGATCGTAAATTCGTGGTCGACGATCCGACTGCCTTGGTTGAGGTCGAAGAGGCGCAGGCTGCCAAGGTCAGCCCCGCAGTCACGATGATTGTGTAGCGCCAGAAACCTGCTTGTTGCGTGCTCAAGTATCCGCCTCTCCGCCCAGCCCGTCGCCCCCTCGACGAGAGCTTTCCACAGTCGTCCAGGACGTGTCCTGGCTCAATTCATTAACTCGCCGCTTCCTTTGTCGTCGACGTCAGCGCTCGAGAATCTCTCGGCGGTGGGCCGTTCTCAGGACGAGCACCAGCAACCCTTCATCGTGGATCTCGTAGATGACGCGGTAGTCGCCAGTCCGCACTCGCCATTCGCCTGTGCCACCAACCAGCCGAGTCGCCGCAGGAGGGCGTGGGTTCTCGGCAAGGAGTTCGATGACCGCCTGGAGACGTCGTCTGGCGTCAGGATCGAACTCGCTGAGCTGGCGGCTTGCAGCAGGTGACAACTGGACCGAATAGCTCATACCAGGCCGAAATCCACCATGACCTGCTCCCAGGGGATCGGAGCCGCGCCGGTCGCCTCTATCTCCTGGCGCGCATCCTCGGCTGCGCGGATGTCGGCCATGTCTTCGGCCAGCTCCAGAATCAGGTAGCGATGTACAGATGTGTCTGGTTCGAGATCGTCCTGAACCCGCCGGTACTTGCGCCTACGCCACTAGAGACGTCAAGCGCGCTGTGGCGCTGCTCCCAGGCACACCCCACATAACTCGGTGGGGTGTGCCTGCAAGTCGGGCTGCCGGGATTTGAACCCGGGATCTCTTGACCCCCCGGGTATCTGGGTCCAAGCGCTGTGCGGAGCGACGTCTGGCCAGGTGGACCGTGAGCGGAAGCCGCCAACTTAAGTGCAGCTCAAATCCGGTGGATCCCGATCGCGTCGAGAGCATTGTCGAGCGACCTTCGAGCCGCGACGGCCACCCTTCGCACCGTGCTCTCCGGATCGCTACGCGCTTCCGGCGGAGCTGCGTTCAGACTGTTAATTGCCACGGTCAGTTCGCTCAAACACCGGTGGAACTCGGCGGCCTTTTCATCCTGACTGCGCTCATCCGCCATCGCAGAAGCGTATCCGTCACCTTCGGAAGGTGATTGGACAGTCCCACCACCCGATGCAGCACGCTCGTACGCTTGGATCATGCCAGAGACGCCAGAAGTCGCCATGATCGCCCATGAGGTGGCCCGGGCCATCGTGGCGGTGAAGAAGGATCCCCGGATCACGTGGGAAGAGGCCGCCGGCACCCTCTGCGCCGATGTCAGTTCCACGACCGCACTCGGCTCGAGCACGACGGAAGCACGACGCCGGAAGTTGTACGCCGAGCTCGAGAAGGCGCTGTACGGCTCGGGCTGGAAGCGCGTGAAGGGTCGGTACTGCCAGGTCGGGTGACTACAGCCCGAACCCCTTGAGTGACTTCCCCAGCGTCCGGTTCGTCAAGCGGTAGAGCTGCCGTCGAGCGACCCGCTTGAGCCCTGGCTACGCTTCGACCAGTCGTCACGGCGACGGAAGGACGCTGCGGCCGGCTTGCTTGGTGGGACACCAACGCTCAGCTAGGAACTTGCCGGTGCAGAAGGGCCAACAAGCCCGAACGAGACTGCCAGTCCTCGCCTGACGGCTCCCATTTGGTCGTCGGTGAGCGAACCCAGGTACTTCTCGAGCCGAGTCTGGTCAAGCGTCCTCACCTGGAATGTGAGCACTGCCGATTCCTGTGGCAAGGGCTCCCCGGCCGAAAGGATCGGAGAAATGGGATTGCCGCGCCCCTTGATCTTGCTGGTGATGGGTGCGATCAAGACTATTGGAAGTGTGCCCTGAATCACCTCTGGAGAGACGACAACGACAGGTCGCCTTCGACCCTGCTCCGATCCAACTACAGGATCGAGATTGACCCGATAGATCTCACCGGGCTGCGGTGTGGTTTCCGGATAGGGCATCCGGTTCGGGGGCTACTGTTCCGGCCATTGCTCGGACACGGTCACCTCGAAAGCGATGAGATCCTCCTTCGCGACGTCGACCCAAGGCTCGAGCAAGTCTGCCGTCAACACGGGGCCACGGACTCTCGCGATCATGGATTCGAGTCGCTCGCGCGAACCCGGAAAGGGATGGATGGCCGCTACCGTCACGTCGTAGCCGGCTAATTCGTTGGCCCTCGGGATCCAGTCAGCAATCGCAGGCGTTGGCCTAGTCTCGTCCTCGCGGTACGGCATCTGAACGGCGCTCGAGACGATCGGAGCCGCCTGCTCGGCAGTCCCACCGGTCTCGCCACTGATCTGGTTCAGAGTTTGCATCCCTAGTCCTTTGACAGTTCGTCGAAGCCGGGCGAAGGAATCTGGCCAAACTTGGTTTCGTATTCGGCGATCATCTTCACGAGCAGGGGGATCATCGCTTTTGCCATCCCAAGAGGGATCACTGTCTGCCCAATGGCCCGGATTGGTGAGCCATGAGGCCCGAGTTGACCTTCTGGCAGTTCGGTTGGATCGGCGTCGAGCCAAGTAATCGTCACGGCGAACGGCCCGGATGCTAGGTGCAGGGAACTCGGGTGCATCCGGGGCAGATCGTGGTCCGCCTGAGTTGGGTCAGGATCTGGCATGGCTCTACAACACTACTGGGCCACGCCGATCCGGTGCATTCGCGGCCATGGGAGCAACACCGGCTCGATCCTGGCTTCAGGTGCGGATGATCTGCTGGTCTACAGCCCGAAACCCCTGAGCGTCTTGCCCAACGGCTTGTTGATCGACCGGTACACATCTCTCCGGGCGACCCGCTTGCCGTACGACGCGGGACCACGCTCGGCGGCTTGGACGTTGCCAAGGTCCCGGGCGGCTCGGTAGAGCTGGGACCTGAGACTCTTCTTACGAGGCATGCCGGCCATCGTACGCCTCGGGTGTCCGGCCCCGAGTAAGGGAGGCGGAACCCCAACTCGACGGGCCGGCTGGGTGGACCTACCGGCGCGCTCGATGGTCAGGTGCCGGACTGAAGGTTGCAGGTCTGGATCGTCACCACGGTGCCTCGGGGCACGTGGGATCCGACGCCGGGCGACAGCCCGACAACGAGGTCGCCCGCTTCGCACTGATTGAGGGCATAGTCAGCAGGATTCACCTGCTGGACCGTGTAGCCGAGGCCAAGCGCCTCGAGCTGCGCCTCCTCGCCGAAGACTGTCGGAGCGCTTTCCGTGGTCGTGTCCCACTGGTATGGAACGACCACAAGGGGCGAAGTGGTCGACGTGGACGGAGCGACGACCACCACTCGGGTCGTGCATCCTGCGCGGAGGATCGCCGCGGCCACCAGCCCGGCCAATGGAGCCCGCCTCACTTGAGTCGGCCCGTCGCCTTGGCCCACGCCACCACGTCGGGCCAGGCCCATACCAGCGCCGACTTGAGCTTCGCCACCGGCTCTGGGAAGTCGGGGTGCCGGTAGTGTCAGCCGTGGACCACGGTCGATTTCCCGACACCTAGGCGATCGGCAATCTCTGCGGCGCCTGCAAGGTCGTCCACGTCGAACTTCCTTCCCACGGCCGAAATCTAGTTGAGCGGCCGTTCTCCAATGGTTGTTGCGGTAGGGCTACCGCATCCTCGAAGGGAGCAACCATGACCATCGAACAGGAACAAACCAACAGGCCGGACGAGACCCGGACCAGGTGGTCGCCAGTGGCGGCGGTCCTGGTGGCCGCAGGTATCGCCATCGGGTGCCTCGCAGCCCCCGTGGGTGCGGCCACGGTCTACACCTGGCTGACGAGCTGGGCGCACCGTGCCATCCAGAGACGCTTTCGGGCTGGTTCGAGGCTGCGGTAGAGAAGGCCAAGCTGCCCCGCATCCGGCTCCATGACACTCGACATACTGCCGCCAGCCTCATGCTGGCCCAGGGGGTGCCGGTGAAGGTGGTCTCGGAAATGTTCGGCCACTCCTCCCCCACCAATCACACCTCCAATAGTCGGGCTGCCGGGATTTGAACCCGGGACCTCTTGACCCCCAGGTATCCCAGTCGTAGCGCTATCCAAATGGCCATCTGGCCTGGTCGTGCTCCACCACGATCGGAGAAGTTATCTGCAGCTCACTCACTCGTCTAGCTCATCGGTTGGGAGCACTCCCCCAGCCTCCAGGGCTTCATCACCGAATCTGAGACCGCCAACCAAAGACATGAACCCCAGCTTCTGAATCTCATCCGCCGACGGCCGTTGGGACTCTTTGAGGTCGATGCCTCCGTGCTCGTTGAATCCGTACTCGATGACCACTCGGGAGCTCTCTGCACCATCTCCGTACGCGACCAGCTCGATCCGGTGTCGCTGGTAGGGCTGGGACGATTGCCAGTCGAAGTGTGGCAACGGATCCAATGGGATTGCGAGCCGATGTCGACCGCTCCGGTCCTTGCTGACAACCTCCACAAGGTCGTGGAGCTGCGGGGCGATGTCCACTTCCGTTTCGGACGGTTCACTGACCCACCGCAACAGCACTGGGTCGAGATCGAACTCTCCCCAATGGTCTTGAACAGCGACCCACCACGCTTGAACCTGAACTCGGACCCGACGAGCCTCACTACGTCCGCCGTTTCTGACCATGGCCCGCACGAGGAGGTCTCCGTTGAACCCTCCGCCTATGACCGCCCGCTCCGTGGGTGAGAGGTCGATCCTCGTGAGGGGTTCAGTGTTTCCGAATTCGAATTGGAGCTTCGGTCGTCTAAGCCTTCGCCTAATCCCGGGGACAATTGACAACCCTAGGGCCACGAGCACGGCGCCAACAGTGCCGAACGCCGTGAGCCAGTCCGCCGTCGTTGTGGGATCAGCAGTCATTTCTGTTCAGTCGAAGGGGGCCTCGGCCCAACCCACGAACTTGCCCGCTGTCCCCTCGAGCCGGCCTTTGCCCACCCGACCGTCCGGGAACCTCAGTTCGAGCGCCTCGGCGATCAGCTCGATCAGGTCAGACTCCGAGAGGCCGGTGATGACGCCTCCCCACCACGATCCGCCTTCGACCGGAGTTTCAGCACCGAAGGTGACGACAACCTCGA
>JBKQTE010000017.1:0-44059 GCA_052143315.1 Acidimicrobiales bacterium
TGAGCGATCCCCGGGTGATGAGCAACTGCTTGCCGATCTCCACGACGTCGATCAGCTTGGTGGGGTTGGAGTCGAGGTCGACCATATTGCCGGCCTCCTTGGCCGCCGTCGTCCCGGTGTTCATGGCCACGCCCACGTCGGCCTGGGCCAGGGCGGGGGCGTCGTTGGTGCCGTCCCCGGTCATGGCCACGAGCTTCCCCCCCTCCTGCTCGGTCCGGATGAGCGCCATCTTGGCCTCGGGGGTGGCCTCGGCCAGGTAGTCGTCGACACCCGCCTCCTGGGCGATGGCCGCGGCCGTGAGAGGGTTGTCGCCGGTGATCATCACGGTGCGGATGCCCATCTGGCGCATCTCGTCGAACTTCTCGCGGATCCCCTGCTTCACCACATCCTTGAGCTCGATGACCCCGAGGATGTCCGGACCGTCGGCCACGGCCAACGGGGTGGACCCGGCGCGCGAGACCCGCTCGACGATGGTATCGAGGTCGGCGGGAACGGTCCCACCCTGCTCGCTCACCCAGCGCTTGACCGAGTCGGCCGCACCCTTGCGGATCTGGCGCTGGTCCAGGTCGAGGCCGGACATGCGGGTCTGGGCGGTGAATGGGACGAAGGCGTGCTCGCCTTCGAGCTCGCGCTCTCTGATATTGAAGCGCTCCTTGGCCAGCACGACGATGGAGCGGCCTTCCGGGGTCTCGTCGGCCAGCGAGGCCAGCTGGGCGACGTCGGCGACGTCCTGCTCGGTGTGGCCGCTGACCGGATAGAAGTCGGACGCCATCCGGTTGCCGAGGGTGATGGTGCCGGTCTTGTCCAGCAGCAGGGTCTGCACGTCGCCGGCCGCCTCCACCGCCCGGCCGCTCATGGCCAGCACGTTGCGCTGGACGAGCCGGTCCATACCGGCGATGCCGATGGCGGAGAGCAGTGCCCCGATGGTGGTCGGGATCAGGCAGACCAGCAGCGCCACCAGGACGACCACCGAGACGGCCGCTCCCGAGTAGTGGCCGAACATCTGAAGCGACACGACCACCGGGAGGAAGACGATAGTGAGCACGGCCAACAGGATGGTCAGGGCGATCTCATTGGGGGTCTTCTGGCGGTTGGCCCCTTCCACCAGGGTGATCATCCGGTCGAGGAAGGTCTGACCGCGCTCGGCGGTGATCCGGACCACGATGCGGTCGGACAGGACCTTGGTCCCGCCGGTGACGGCCGAGCGGTCGCCCCCGGACTCGCGGATGACCGGGGCCGACTCGCCGGTGATGGCCGACTCGTCGACCGAGGCGATGCCCTCGGTGATCTCCCCGTCGGAGGGGATGAGGTCGCCCGCCTCGCAGACAACCAAGTCCCCCTTGGCCAGCGACGCCGCCGGCACCATCTCCTCCGTCCCGTCGGCCTTGAGGCGCCGGGCCTCGGTCTCCGAGCGCATCCGCCGGAGCGTGTCGGCCTGGGCCTTGCCCCGGCCTTCGGCCATGCCTTCGGCGAAGTTGGCGAAGATGACCGTCAGGAAGAGCCAGATGGTGATGGACCAGGTGAAGATGCCGGGGTGGGCGATGGCCTCGATGAAGGTGACTACCGTTCCCACCAGCACCACGAACATCACCGGGTTGCGAATCTCCAGTGCCGGGTTCAGCTTCTTGACGGAGTCGATCAGGGCCTGCCGGAGGATCGGGCCATCGAACAAGCCCCGGGACTCGGCCACTCCGTGGGCCTCGGTTCCCGGCCCCGGCTGACCCGGCTGGGTGGTGGTCATGGTCATCAGAAGAACTTTCCGTGGCTGAGCTGCTCGACGATCGGGCCGAGGGCAAGGGCGGGGAAGAAGGTGAGGCCACCGATGATCACAATTACTCCGATGGTCAGGCCGACGAACATCCCGTTGTCGGTGCGGAAGGTGCCGAGCGAGGTGGGCACCACGTTCTTGGCGGCAAGCGTGCCCCCGAGGGCAAGGGCCGGGATCATGACGCCGAACCTGCCGACCAGCATGTCAATCCCTCCGATGACGTTGTAGAAGGCGGTGTTGCCGGTCAGACCAGCCATAGCCGAGCCGTTGTTGTTCGCCTGCGAGGTGAGCGCATAGAGGATCTCTGAGAACCCGTGGGGGCCGGCGTTCAGGGGACCGACACGTCCGGCGTGGATCGACACGGCGATCGCCGTGAGGACGAGCACGATGATCGGCATGACCAGGGCACCCAGCCCGGCGAGCTTCACCTCCTTGGCCTGGATCTTCTTCCCCAGGTACTCCGGCGTTCGCCCGATCATCAGGCCGCCGATGAACACGGCGATGATGGCGTAGATGAGGATCGTGTAGAGCCCGCTTCCCGTCCCCCCAGGCGTGACCTCGCCCAGCATCATGCCGGTGAGCGGGCCCATCCCGCCGATGGGGGTGTAGGAGTCGGTTGCGCTGTCGACAGCACCGTCGGAGGTCTGCGTCATCGAAACGTTGAAGAGCGCGCTGCTCGTATCACCGAAGCGCACCTCCTTACCCTCGGTGTTGCCGACCGTCGAGTACACGCCGGCGGCGGCCACCGCCGGGTTCTGCTGGTGTTCGGCGTAGCTGGAGAAGCTCACCCACACCCCGAAGATGATCACCATGGCGGCCAGCAGGGCGACCCCGTGGCGGATGCTCTTCACCATCTTCCCGAAGGTGTAGGTGAGCGCGAACGGGATGGAGAGGGTAAGCCAGATGTAAAGCAGATTTGTCAACCCCGTCGGGTTCTCGAGGGGATGGGCCAGGTCCACGTTGAAGAACCCGCCGCCGTTCGTCCCGAGCTGCATGATGGGGCCCATGAAGCCGGCGGGACCAAGGGCGACGGTCTGCCTGACGCCGTTCAGCGAATCATGGATCGAGACCGGCCCGGCCAGGGTCTGCACTGCACCCTGACCGACGACGATGATGCCGGTGAGAAATGCGATCGGCAAGAGGATGTAGAGCATGCACCGGGTGATATCGACCCAGAAGTTGCCGATTGTGGGAGAGTTCCGGCGAGAGAAGCCCCGCACCACAGCGATCGCTACGGCGATCCCGACGGCCGCACTCACGAACTGCTGCACGGTGAGCACGCCGATCTGCGAGAAGTAGGACATGCTCGTCTCGCCGCCGTAGTTCTGCCAGTTGGTGTTGGTCAAGAACGACACCGACGTATTGAAGCTGAGCGCCGATCCCACCGCCCCGAAGTGCTGCGGGTTGAGCGGCAGAGAACCTTGGATCCTCAGCAGGAGATATCCGACGCCAACGAACGCGGCGGAAAAGATCACGGCTGCACTGGCGTAGCGCTTCCAGGTCTGCTCCTGCTCCGGATCGGGACCTGTCCCGAGCAGCCGGTAGAAAGGGCGCTCGGCCCAGCCGAAGAAGTGCACACGGCCCTCGAAGACAGCCGCCATGTAGGAACCCAGGTACCGCCAGGTGAGGCCTAGGGCGATGACCAGGATGATGATGGTCCAGGTGAAGCCCACGTCAGAACTTCTCGGGCTTGAACATGGCGACGCCCAGGTAGATGAACATCACGAAGGCGACGCCGAGGAGGATGCCCTGGGTGACCGTCATACCCGGTCCAGAGCCCAGATGAGACCGAGCATCACCAGGGCGAAGCCGATGATGCCGAGCACTGCGAGGAAGTCTGCCATGGATCGAGTATCTCCCGGTCCCTCTTCACAGAGTCTCAATTGGCGCCGATGGCTCTCAATAGAATCTCAACAGACCACCGGTTCAAGACGGACGGGTAGATGATGGCGAAGGCCGTGGACGGGGAACGTGGCGGAGAGCTGGTGGTCGTGGACCGTCGCCTCTCCTGCTGCCGGTCCATTGCGGGGTACCGTCAGGAATGACCTGATCTGCCATGAGGTGATGGATCATGCAGGGCCAGTGTGCTGCTGCGACAGACGAGGATCTGGCCGAGGGACAGCGGTCGGACGCGTGCGCTTCTCCGCGGCCGCCGACCAGAGGCCGGCTGCACGTCTTCCTCGGAGCGGCCCCTGGCGCCGGCAAGACCTTCGCCATGCTGGCCGAGGGACGCCGCCTCGCCGACAGTGGCGTCGATGTGGCGGTGGGACTGGCAGAGACCCACGGGCGGACCGACACCGAGTCGATGCTGCAAGCGCTGGAGAGCGTCCCTCCGCGGCAGGTCGACTACCACGGAACGAAGTTCGAAGAGCTCGATGTCGATGCGCTGCTCGACCGGCATCCTGCGGCGGCGCTGGTGGACGAGCTCGCTCACCGGTGCATGCCTGGCAGCCGACACGAAAAACGATGGGAAGACGTCGAAGAGCTGCTCGACGCCGGTATCGACGTGGTGACGTCGCTCAATGTGCAGCACCTCGACGGTCTCAACGACGAGGTGGAGGTGATCACCGGGGTTGCCCAGCGGGAGACCGTTCCGGACGCCGTGGTGGCGGCGGCTGATCGGATCGAGTTCGTCGACATCACCCCCGAGCGGCTGCGTGCCCGTATCGCCCGCGCCGACATCATGGACACCGAGTCGGCGCAGACGGCGTTGGGGGGGTTCTTCACCGAAGACCGCATCGCCGCGCTGCGCCGGTTGGGGCTGGGCTGGTTGGAGGAGCACCACCTGCTCGAGCCGAGGCAGCGAGCAGCGATGGAGCACGCGGATCGGCCGACCAGCTCCAGCGAACGGGTGGTCGTGGCGCTGACCGGGGCGCCGGAGGCGGAGCACGTCCTGCGACGCGCCTCGCGTATCGCTTCCTCCACTCGTGGAGAGCTGCTCGGGGTGTACGTGCGGGTGCCCAGTGACACCGTCGAGGCCGAACCTCCCTGGCTGGCCGGCCAGCGCCGGCTACTGAGGGAGCTGGGTGGGCGGTACACCGAGCTGGCCGGTATCGACGTCGCCACCATGGTGTTGGACTTCGCCCGCACCGAAGGTGCCCGCCAGCTGGTGCTGGGTGCCACTCGCCGCTCCCGTCGCGAGGAGCTGCTGCACGGATCGGTCATCAACAAGGCCGTTCGGGCCGCCGGTCCGATCGAGGTGCACGTGATCCCAGCCCCTCAGCGACCCGAGCACGCGGAGCCGGCTAGGGGGTCGGCGCCGTCACGACCCCCGCGTGTCCTGCTACCGGGGCCGCGGCGAGTGGCTGCGTGGATCCTTGCCGTGCTCCTACCGCCTGCGATCACCTTCGGATTGATCCCGGTCCGTTCATCGCTGGGGCTTTCCGGCGTGTTGCTGTGCAATCTCCTGGCGGTGGTGGGTGTCGCGCTCTTGGGCGGGATGCGCCCGGCGGCCCTGGCGACCGGCGTGGCGTTCGTCGCCTCGGACTTCCTCTACGCGCCGCCCTTCTACAGCCTGCGAGTGGGACGCGCCGTGGACCTGATCGCGCTGATCACCTTCGTGGTCGTGGCGGTGGCGGTCGGCGTCCTGGTCGACCTGCTCACCCGGCAGGGTGTGCGGGTGGCCCGGGCGAATGCCGAGGCGGAGAACCTTGCCCGGCTGGCAGCGGACAGCCTGGTCGGTTCCGAGCAGCTCGTCGAGACCCTCGGGTCGCTTCGGCGCACCTTCGACCTGGACGGCGTGACGGTGCTGCATCGGGATGGCGACGGGTGGCGGGTCGAAGCGACCGATGGGAGCACCGGGTGGGAGAGCCCCGAAGGCGCCCCCCACGGCATCGAGATCACCGGCGGCCGCGTCCTGGCGCTGGCAGGGAGCCCCCTCACCGACAAGAACGCCGTGTTGTTGCACACGTTCCTCGATCAGCTCCGGTTCGCACGGGAACGGGCCCTCCTCGGGTCACTGGAGAACGAGAACCACCGAGGCGGAGGGTTCCCGACGCCCTGAGAACCCGATCCGATGAAGCGCCCCGCCCACGGCCCGTTGACGCCGGTGGCTCTCGCCGGGTCCCGGCTTGGCCACCGCGGAGGTCAGGTCGGAGGGCAGGTCATACCTGAGCTCCAAGAGCCGACCCGGAGGTGTGATCCATGGCGGCCGACGTCTGCGCCAGCTTATCGAAACGGACGCGGATGTCGGCCAGGTCGTTCTGCTCCGGCACCTCCTCCTCGGCGCCCCGCATGATCATCTCGGCCTGCCGCAACAGGACCGCGCGCTGCCGGCTGCTGGTGGTGTTCTCCGTGATGTGGGTGAGGGCATCGATCATCCTGATGATCACGGCGGGCATGCCCCGGCCTGCTTGGCGGACCTTGTCGAAGGCCCGGTTCACCATCCGCTCGTAGCTCGGGTCGAACTCGATCAGCCGGACCTTCCCGCTCCTGCCCCGATAGGCGCCCTCTTCGAGCACCCTGGCCGAGATCTCCGACAGCCCGCCGGAGAGCCAGTCGATGCAGGTGAGCGCCGTGAACGTGTCGTTGACCGCCGGCGAGAGCGCCCGGATGGCGATCTCCACCAGCTGGTCGATGGCGAACACGGGGTCCTGGGTGAGGGTGCGATGGGGTCCGGTCACGTGGGCCTTGTCCAGGGCGGCAGCCACCTGGCCTGCCGCACCCGCCGGCCAGACGGTGGCCAGCCGGCGGTTGGCCACCACGAAGTGCCCGGGCCGGTGGGCCAGACGGATCACCGCGTCCAAGGTCTCGGCGATGTCGATCAACTGGCTGAAACCGACGAACTGGAGATAGCCGCTGTGCTTGGCGGTGACCTCGGCACCCCGACTGCTCAGCTTCTCGATCAGCTCGGCGGTCACCGCCGACGATCCGTCGGCACTCTGGTCACGGGCCCGTTGATGCTCGGGGAACTCGGCCTCGATGGCCCGGTTGAGGTCCCGGGCGATACCGGCGATGACCTCCGGAAGCTGGATCGACTTGGCGATGTGGTGGATGAAGTAGATGAGCACACCCAGGTCCAGCAGCAGGAAGCCCTCGGCGACGGTGATCGAGAGGTGAGGGACGAAATCTCCCGACGGGAGGCCGGTGATCGAACCCAGGGCCAGCACCGAGTAGACGAAGGTGGCCACAAAGACCCCGAGGGTCATCTGATTGCCCAGGTCCCGCACGAAGTTCCGCATCATCCGGGGCCCGAACTGCTGCGATGCCAGCGTGAGGGCCAAGATGGTGATGGAGAACACCACCCCGACGGTGGTGATGATGGCCGCCGCAATGGCGATCAGCACCTGGCGACCGGCGTCGGCGCTGCCGGTCCGCACCCACCAGGGCAGGGTCAGGTGATGGTGGAACGCGGCCAGGTCGAGCTCGTAGGTGATGACGAACAAGATGCAGGCCACCACGATGAGGACGGTGGGCACCACCCAGAACGTGGTCCGCAGGGCCTCCCAACGCCAGCTGGGCAGACGCAGCTGACGGTGGCTGCGATCGTCCGGCGCCCGATGGGACGGGCTCGTCGTCTGTGGTTCGGTCACCGCTCTCCTCCGCGCGGACTGCCGCCCACGGCTGCCCGATGCCGACCAGACTTCCCGGCGCTCCGGTGGCAGCATACCTCGCCGGAATTGCCCGAGGATCTGGCCCGTCAGCACTCCTTGGTGCCCTCTCTTTCGACCGCTCGCCGGGATTGGTACGACAATGGGGGCCGTGCGCAGAGCTCTCGTCGGTTCGATCGTGGGGATCGCCCTCTCGGTCGGCTTGGCTGCCGCCATGGTGCCGTTCCGATCGCACTTGAGCATCGCCACGGCGGCGCTGGTGTTCGTCCTGCCCGTCGTGGCCGGGGTGATCACCGGTGGGTTCCCGGCCGGAGTGGCGAGCGTCGTGGCCGGGTTCATCGCCTACGACTACGGATTCGTCCCGCCCTACAACAGGCTGAGGGTGGAGCACGCTCAGGACTGGGTGGCTCTGGCCGTCTATGCGGTGGTGATGATGCTGGTGTCCAGGGTGGTCGCCCGTCTCGAGTCCGCCCGCTCCGATGCCCAGAGACGGGCCGCCGACGCACAACGCCTCTTCAGTCTGTCGGACCTTCTGGTGGAGGATCGGTCGGTGGAGGATCTGTTGAAGACCATCGTCGGTGCCGTCAGGACGGTGTTCGGGGTGCCAGGGGTGGCACTCCTCGTCCCGGAGGGCGATCGACTGGAGATCGCCGCCTTTGCCGGAGAGGTGCTGTCCCGGGACGAGCTCCAAGGGCTCGAGCCGCTGTCCGGCGTTCCGGTCAGCCTCGGCACGGGGCCAGGGGTGCCGGGCGAGATAGGAACCGTGGTGCTGAACGCGTCGGGCCGGCCGGTCGGCATGCTGGCCCTGCGGGGGATGCCGGCCTCCGAAGCGGACAGGGCCCTGCTCCGCATCTTCGCCAACCATGCCGCCCTGGCCCTGGAACGCGCCCAGCTCCGAGAACAGGCCGTGCGTTCGGAACTGTTGGAGGAAGTGGACCGATTGCGACACGCCCTGGTCGGGGCGGTCTCGCACGACCTGCGCACCCCGCTCGCCACCATGAAAGTGGCGTCCTCGACACTGTTGCATCCCGCCAAGCCGCTCTCCGATACCGACACGGACGAGCTGCACGGCCTGATCGACGTCGAGACCGACCGGTTGACCCGCCTGGTCACCAGCCTTCTCGATATGACCCGCATCAACGCCGGCGTCCTCGAAGTCCGGCGGGGCCCGACATCCGTCCTCGACCTGGTGCGTGAGTCCGTGACCGCCCTCCGATCGATGCTGGGGGATCGTCCGGTCGACATGGCGATACCGGACGACCTGCCCGCCGTCGACATCGACCATCTCCTGATCGGCCAGGTACTGGCTAACCTCTTGGACAATGCCAATCGCCACGCGCCACCGGAGAGCCTGATCACCGTGGCCGGCGAAGTCCACAGTGGTCGAGTGGCGGTGTCCGTCACCGACCGGGGTCCGGGCGTGCCGGCGCACGAGCACGACGCCGTGTTCGACCGGTTCGTGCGATTCGACACCGGGGGGCGCACGGGTCTCGGCCTGACGATCGCCAAGACGTTCGTCGAAGCTCACGGTGAGCGGATCTGGGTCGAGGACGTGCTCGGGGGAGGCGCCCGGTTCGTCTTCACCCTTCCACTGGGAGCCGGCAACGGCGTTGGTCGGTAGCCACCATGCCTAAGGTGCTGGTGATCGACGACGACCCCTCGCTTCTGCGTGCGCTCCGTCTCGGCCTGCAGGCCGGTGGTCACGACGTCGTCACGGCGGTCAATGGCGAACAGGGGATCTCCCAGACGGCTCTGACCTCACCCGACATCGTCGTGCTCGACCTCGGGCTCCCTGACATCGACGGGCAGGCGGTGTGCAGGAGGATCCGCCAGTGGAGCGACGTGCCGATCATCATCCTGTCGGCCAGCGGCACCGAGGACCGCAAGGTCGCCGCCCTCGACGGGGGGGCGGACGACTACGTCACGAAACCCTTCGGCATGGCCGAGCTGGAGGCCCGCATTCGCACCGCCATCCGCCATCGAACGTCCGAGCCCCGCGAGTCGGTGCCGAAGACGATCACCATCGGTTCGCTCGATCTCGACCTCGTGCACCACGAGGTCCACCTCGAGGGCGCATCCGTCGAACTGACGGCCAAGGAGTTCGAAGTGCTGTCCTTCCTGGCGCGTCACGCCGGGAGGACGTGCACCCACCAGATGATCCTCTCGGCAGTTTGGGGCACCGGCTACGGACGGGAGGCGCGGTACCTGCACGCCTACGTCCACCGGTTGCGTCAGAAGCTCGACGACAGCTCGGGCACGCTGATCCGGACCGCTCCGGGTGTCGGCTACAGCCTCAGCCCCGGTCCGGGGGGCACGACCTGATGCCACCGCTCGGTGCGCCGATGGACCGGGCCATGGGTGACGCCGTGGGGCGTAGCCTGTGTCCGGCCGGCGAGACGAGCGCCGGCGATGTGGCGCGGCCTGCCGTACGTCACCATCCGGCACACCCGTACACAACGGCTCGATCGTAGGGTCAGGAGGCCATCGACAGTGGCACGAGGAAAGCTGCGGCTGTATCTCGGCGCTGCCCCCGGGGTCGGAAAGACCTACGCCATGCTCAACGAGGGGTGGCGGAGGAAGGAGCGTGGCACCGATGTGGTGATCGGCTGGGTGCAGGACCACGGCCGGCCTCAGACCGACGCCCAGATCCGCGACCTGGAGATCCTCCCCCGCCGCGTCAGCGAGTACCGGGGTCAGACGTTCGAGGAGATGGACCTCGACGGGCTGATCGAGCGCAAGCCCGAGCTCGCCCTGGTGGACGAGCTGGCCCACTCCAACGTGCCCGGCTCCAAGCATGCCAAACGGTGGCAGGACGTCGAGGATCTCCTCGATGCCGGCATCAACGTCATCTCGACGATCAACCTCCAGCATCTCGAGTCGGTCAACGACGTGGTGGAGCGGATCACCGGGGTCACCCAGCAGGAGACGGTGCCCGATCCCGTGGTACGGGCCGCCGACCAGATCGAGCTGGTCGACATGGCCCCCGAGGCACTGCGCAGACGGCTGGCCCACGGCAACGTCTACCCACCTGAACGCATCGATGCCGCCCTCGGGAACTACTTTCGCGTCGGCAACCTCACCGCCCTTCGCGAACTGGCCCTCCTGTGGGTGGCCGACCGGGTCGACGAGGAGCTCAACGACTACCGGGAACGCCACGGCATCGCCGGGACGTGGCAGACCAAGGAGCGGGTGGTGGTCTCCCTCACCGGTGCCCCCGGTGGGGCGGTGCTCATCCGGCGGGCGGCGCGCATGGCCATGCGCACCAAGGCGGAGCTGGTGGGCGTCCACGTGAAGACCGACGATGTGCTCACCGGAGCCTCGTCGGGCGGCCTGGTCCGCAACCAGGCGCTCCTCGACGAGCTGGGGGGCCGGTACGTGGAGGTGGTGGGGTCCAACGTGGCGTCGGCGCTCGTCCAAGTAGCCCTGGCCGAGAACGCCACCCAGCTGGTGATGGGGGCCACCCACCGGAGCCGCCTCACCGAGTTCGTCCGGGGATCGGTCATCAATTCGGTGATCCGGGGGGCGAGCGGGGCACTCGACATCCACGTCATCGCCACCGACATCGAGGAAGGGCCGGAGCCGCCCGCCGGCGGCGACACGGGCGGCCGGCCGTCGGGACGCCAGCGCCACGACCAGCGGTCCCGCCGGACGCTGTTCTCCCCGCTGCCCCTCCGGCGCCGGGTGGCCGCCGTCGTGCTGACGGTGGTGGGATTCCCGTTGCTCACCCTCGTGCTCACCGCCTACCGGAGCCACGTCGACCTGTCCACCGCCCTCAGCTCGTACCTGGTACTGGTGGTGGCGGTGGCGGCCATCGGCGGGGTGTGGCCTGCCGCCCTGGCCGCGGTGGTCGGCTTCCTCCTCTCCAACTACTACTTCGCCCCCCCGCTCCACACGTTCACGATCGCCAACGCCCGGGACATCCTGGCGCTGGTCGTCTTCTTGGTGGCGGCCGGGGTGGTGAGCACCCTGGTCGACCTGTCGGCGCGACGATCGGCCGCCGCCGTCCGGGCCAGAGCTGATGCCCACATGCTCGCCCGGATGGCCGGTCGCCTGGTCTCCCCCCAGGGCAATCCACTGCCCGAGCTGCTCGACGACCTGCTGGTGGCGTTCCGCCTGGAGGCCACCAGCGTGCTGCGCTCCGACGCCGAGTCCGCGCCTGCCATCGGGACGGGAGGGGCAAACGCCCACCAGTGGGCGGTGGTGGCGTCGGCCGGGCCCCGGCCACCCTGCACCCCCGAGGAGGCCTCGCTGACACTGCCCCTCACCGGCCACGAGGTGTTGGCCCTGCGGGGACCCGGGCTCTCCGCCGAGGACCGGGACATCATGGCCGGGTTCGCCGCCCAGCTGGCCACCGCCCTCGGGAGCGAGCGCCTCCATGTCGAGCGGTCCGAGGCCGACGCGCTCAAGCGGGCCGACGAGCTCCGCTCGGCGCTGCTGGCCGCCGTCAGTCACGACCTGCGTACCCCGTTGGCCTCGATCAAGGCCGCCTCCTCGAGCCTGCTCTCCGAGCAGCTCTCCTTCGGCCCGGAGGAGACGGCGATCCTCCTACGGACCATCGACGAAGAGTCGGACCGGCTGAGCATCCTGGTGGAGAACCTGCTCGACATGAGCAGGATCCAGACCGGCACGATGGAGATCGAGCACAGCACGGTGGCGGTGGGCGAGGTGATTGCCGCCGCCATCGACAGCCTGGGCCCCCGCGGCGCCGGGGTCGTCTCCGTCGTGCCCGACTCGATCCCGAGGATCCACACGGACGAGGTCCTCCTCGAGCGGGTGGTGGCCAACCTGATCGACAACGCCCTGGTCCATGCCGGTGGCTCCGGACTGGTGGTGGAGGCCGGTCATATCGCCGGCCGGGTGGACATCCGGGTGGTCGACCGGGGACCGGGCATCTCCCCCAAGGACCGGGCGCTGGTCTTCCAGCCGTTCCAGAGGCTCGGTGACACCCAGCAACGGGTGGGGGTGGGGCTCGGCCTGGCGGTGGCTCGGGGATTCACCGAGATCATCGGAGGGGAGCTGGACATCGAGGACACCCCGGGCGGGGGGTGCACCGTCGTCATCAGGCTACCGGCGCCGGATGCCGCCGAACCGGAGCTGGTGGCCGACGAACGTCCCGCGCTGCTGCCGGAGGATGCGGCATGAGTGCTGCCGCGGCGCCGGGCGGTGCTGCCACCGACGGCACCGTGCTGGTCGTCGACGACGACGCCTCGTTGCTCCGAGCCCTGTCCATCAGCCTGCATGCACGTGGCTACGAGGTGATGCTGGCGCACTCCGGCGAGGAGGCACTCGACGTCGCCGCCCACCGCCGTCCCGACCTCATCCTCCTCGACCTCGGGCTTCCTGGCATCGACGGCGTGGAGGTGGTCCACGGCCTGCGGGGGTGGAGCAACGTCCCGATCATCGTGCTGTCGGCCCGGCACCAGAGCGTGAGCAAGGTGGAGGCCCTCGACGCCGGGGCCGACGACTACCTGACCAAGCCGTTCGGGATGGACGAGCTGCTGGCCCGGATCCGGGCGGCACTCCGCCGGGTGACCCCCCACGACGACCAGCCCCAGGTGGTGACCGAGTCGTTCACCATCGACCTGGTCGACCGCCGGGTCCGCCGGGACGGCGACGACGTACACCTCACCCCCAAGGAGTGGGACATCGTGGAGGTGCTGGTCCGCAATCCCGGCCGGCTGGTCTCCCATCGCCAGCTCCTCCACGACGTGTGGGGCCCCGCCTACGAGACCGAGACGGAGTACCTCCGGGTGCTGATGGGGCGGGTCCGGCGCAAGCTCGAGGCCGACCCCTCACACCCGCTGCACTTCCGGACCGAGCCCGGCATGGGCTACCGGTTCGAGCCCTGACGGGTCCGCCGCCTTCGACGGCCACCACCACCACGCCCGACCGAGCGATGCCTGCACCCGCACCGGGGTGGGTACGCTCCTCCGGACACCCGTCACGACGGCGGCCTGAGGGCCGGCATCGACCCACGGGTGTCCCGAGCCCGGAGCCCCAGGACCCATGACCGACTACAAGATCCTCGTACCGCCCCCGAGACGGCACCGGAAGGCGTGGCTCGCCCTGGTGGCGGTGGTCGTGGTGGCCCTGGTGGGGGTGGGTGCGTTCGTGGCCGGTCGGCACACCGGCTCGGCCACCGGCGGGGGCGGGAGCGCCACCGGGTCGACCACCCCGGCCATCCCCGCCCTCAAGGTCGTGTCGACCACCCCGGCCACCGGGGCGACCGACGTCCCCTCCGACCAGGCCGTCTCCATAGGGCTGTCGGCGCCGGTGGCGTCCCCCGCCCAGTCGGCCATGCCCACCTGGAGCCCGCCGGTGGCCGGGACCTGGAAGACCACCGGTCCCAGCACGTTGTCGTTCGTGGCCGCCGCACCGTTCATCCCCACCACCTCGGAGACCCTGACCATCCCGTCGGGCTCCGCCGGCCTCGAGTCCACCGGCGGGGCGCTGCTGTCGGCTCCCTCGACCGTCACCTTCACCGTGGCCCAGGCGAGCACCGAGCGGCTCCAGCAGCTGCTGGCCCAGCTCGGCTACCTGCCGTTGTCCTTCACCCCGGCAGGCCCGCTCAGCGCACCGGTGGAGGCGTTCACCGCCCAGGCGGGGACGTTCGCCTGGCGGTGGCCGAACACACCGACGTCGCTGAGCTCCCTGTGGAACGAGGGAGCGGAGAACGTGATCACCAAGGGGGCGGTCATGAACTTCGAGAACCAGTCGGGACTGGCGGTCGACGGCGTGGCCGGCAAGGAGGTCTGGTCGACGCTGCTGAGTGACGTGGCCGCCGGCAAGCTCGACGCCGACCCCTACGACTATGTGTTCGTGTCCAAGCAGCTCCCCGTGTCCATGACCCTGTTCAGCAACGGGTCGCCCGACCCCCAGCTGACCAACATCGCAGTCAACACCGGGGTGCCGGGGGCCGACACCGTCGACGGTACCTACCCGGTGTTCGAGCACGTGACCTCCTCGCGCATGCAGGGGACCAACCCCGACGGCTCCACCTACGACGATCCGGCCGTGCCGTGGGCCAGCTACTTCAACGGCGGGGACGCCCTCCACGGGTTCGTGCGGGCCACCTACGGGTCGTACCAGTCCAACGGCTGCGTGGAGATGCCGGTGGCCACCGCCGCCATCGTCTGGCCGCTGACCCCGATCGGCACGCTGGTCACGGTGGTGGGGCCGGCGTCGTAGCCGGGCGCCACGGTCGGGGTGCCGCCCGGCGTCCCGTTGCGCCAGACTCACCGGGAGAGACCCCCGTCCGAAGGAGCCAGTTATGGAGCCCATCCGACTCGTCGTCACCGGTCACGATGGCCGGGGCCGTGCCACGGTGGTGGACGACGCTCCCGTGGAGCCGATCACCCTCGGCCTGCTGCCCGGGTTCGAGACCATCGAGCTGTGGCACACCGACACCACCCCGGCGATGCCCGAGGACCTGGGCGAGGCCGGCGTGCCCCACTACTTCCCCCCGCCCGGGGGCTCGGTCTTCCGAGTGGTGACCTTCCCCCCGGAGGCTCGGGGCGAGCTGGCCCCCGGCTTCGACTTCACGGCCGCCCTGGACGAGGCCCAGGCCAAGGTGCCGGACCTGGTGGCCCGACTGGAGCCCGACAGCCCGGGGATGCACACCACCGACTCGGTCGACTACGCCGTCGTGCTCGACGGCCGGCTCGAGCTGGAGCTCGACGACGGGGCCACCACCACGGTCGGGCCGGGGACGGTGGTCGTCCAGCGCGGCACCCGCCACGGATGGAGGAACCGCACCGACCGCCCGGCCCGGATCGCCTTCGTCCTGATCGGCGCCACCCCAGCTGGCTAGCCTGACGGGGTGATCCGCCGCGCCACCGAGGACGACGTCGACGCCCTGGTGGGGATGGTGCACGACCTGGCCGAGTACGAGCGGTCGACCGACCGGCTGGAGCTGGACCCCGACGGGCTCAGGGAGGCCCTGTTCGGTGACGCACCCGCCGTCTTCGCCCACGTGGCCGAGCAGGGCGGTGAGGTGGTCGGCATGGCCGTCTGGTTCCTCAACTTCTCGACGTGGACGGGCCGGCACGGCATCTTCCTCGAGGACCTGTTCGTCCGCCCCGAGGCGCGCGGGCACGGCCTCGGCAGGGGTCTGCTGGTGACCCTGGCCAAGCTGGCGGTCGCCGCCGGCTACCGCCGGGTGGAGTGGTCGGTGCTGGACTGGAACGAGCCGGCCATCGGCTTCTACCGGTCGCTCGGGGCCGTCCCGATGGACGAGTGGACCGTCCACCGGCTCACCGGTGACGCCCTGGCCGCGCTGGCCGCAGAGCCGTAGCCACCGGACCGCGGCGATCAGCCGACCACCGACGCCCCGGTCAGGTAGAGGTCGGTGAGCTGATCGAGGTTGCCCCGCACCTGTGCGGACGGCGCCTGGTGGACCACCAGGCCACGATTGAGGACCACCACCCGGTCGGACACGTCGACCGCCGCCGGGGCATGCTGCTCGACCAGCACCACACCGACGCCCTGGTGGTCGGCCACACCGCGGATCACCGGAAGCAGCGATCGCACCACCGTCGGCGCCAACCCCATGCTCATCTCGTCGATGAGCAGCAAGCGCGGGCGCACCACCAGGGCGCCGGCCAGGGCGAGCATCTGCTGCTCGCCGCCGGACAGCAGGCCGGCCCGGCGATCGACGAGGTCGGCCAGGGCGGGGAAGTACGAGACGGCCCGATCCATGGCGTTCCGCTCACGGGTGCGGATCCGGATGTTCTCCCCGACCGTCAGGCCCTCGAACAGCCCCCGCTCGGAGGGGACGAAGCTCAGCCCGGCCCGGGCCCGGCCGTGGACGGAGCGGCGGCCGGTCACGTCGAGCAGCCGGAGCCGGCCCGCCTGGAGCGGCAGCACCCCGGCGATGGCCAGGAGCAGAGTGCTCTTGCCGGCGCCGTTCGGGCCGAGCACGGCCACCACCTCGCCGCGCCGGACGGACAGGTCGATGCCTTGGAGCACGGTGAGCTCGCCATAGCCGGCCTGAAGCCCTTCGATCTCCAAGAGGACGTCGTCGTCCGGCGGCGGGCCGCTCACGACGACACCTCCTCGGGCGCCAGCCGGGGCAGGAGACCGGCGCCCGGCAACCGAGCCGGTTCGACCGGCCCTACCTCCTCCGGCGACACCCCGAGGTAGACCGAGATGACGAGGGGATCGGCCAGGACCTCTTCGGGAGCTCCCTCGGCGATGACGGCTCCGAAGTCGAGCACCACCAGGTGGTCGCAGACGCTCCGGACCAGCGAGAGGTCGTGCTCGATGAGCACCACCGCCCGACCGGACTCGGCATAGGCCCGCAACCGGCGACCCAGGTCGTCGCCCTCCCGGCGGTCGAGGCCGGCGGCCGGTTCATCGGCCAGCAGCACGGCCGGATCGCTGGCTGCCGCCCGGGCGATGCCGACCATCTTCCGCTGCCCGATGGAGAGCTCGCCGGGCCGTCGATGGGCCAGGTCGGCGATCCCCCACGCCTCGAGCACCTCCGCCAGGCGACGCCGCTCGGCGACGGGGAGGGAGAACAGGTCCCGACCGAGATCGCCCAGGCGGGCCGGCTCCGCCGACACGGCCAGGTTGTCGATCACCGAAAGGTCGTCGAAGAGCCCGCCGTCCTGCCAGGTCCGACCCAGACCCGCCCGCTGGCGCTGGTGTGGCGACCGACCCACCAGATCGACGCCGTCCAACGTCACCGTGCCACCCGAGGGGGTGAACCCGCAGACGGCGTCGAGCAGCGACGTCTTGCCCGCTCCGTTGGGCCCGATCAGGCCCACGATCCGGCCACCACGCGCCTCGAAGGAGACGTCGTCGACGGCGACCACGCCGCCGTAGGCCACGTGGAGCCCGGTGACCGTCAGCACACAGGGGCGTTCCGCAGCCGGGAAGGTCGGCGCCGGGGCCGTGGGGGTGGCGTCACCCGACCATCCCACCCCGGGTGCGGTGGCCAGGGCCGGCGCCGTCGCTCTTCCCGGACGCCCGACGGTCCGCCCCCATCGGAGGCGGACCTTCCCGAACCAGCCGGCGACGCTGCCGGCTATCCCTTCGGGGTTGAGGACGACGGTCACCACCAACGCCAGCCCCGCCCCCAACCCGTACCACTTCCCGAACGACAGCTGTTGGTCGAGGATGACGTAGAGGATCCCGAGTGACCCCAGGGCCCCCGCCACCATCGCCCCGGACACGCGGGTGATCCCACCGATGACGGTGAACGCCACCGCCGTGATCCCCACGAAGAGGGTGAACGAGTCGGCGGTGAGCTCGCCCCGCACCAGGCCGAGCAGCCCACCGGACAGTCCGGCCAGGAACGAGGCGGTGGCCACCGCCACCAGCTTGGTCTGGGCCACCGACACCCCGGCGGCGGCGGCCGCCCGCTCGTTGCTCCGGATGGCCGTGAAGCGTCGACCCGTCCGACCCGCCGCCACGCAGGCCACCGCCCAGCTCACCACCACCAGCACCACCAGCACCGTCAGGCCGAAGGACAGCCGGGCGATGTCGTCGCCGCTCCGGACGGCCAGGTCGAGGCCGAAGAGATGGGCCGGAGGGATCGGTTCGCCCCCCTGGGGGGCGAACGACGGGTTGTCGAAGACCAGCTGTTCCAGCACCAGCGCCCCGGCCATGCTGACGATGGCCAGCTGGGCGCCCCGGATACGGAGGGCCGGCGCCCCGATCACCACGCCGGCCACCGTGGCGATGAGGGCGGCCAGCACCAGGTTGATCGGGAACGGCACACCGGTACCCAGTTTGGCCAGGGCGAACCCCCCGACACCGGCCACCGCCGCCTGGGCCAGCGACAGCTGGCCCGTGAACCCGGTCAGCACCACCACCGACAGGAACAGGATGGCCAGCACCATGCTGGTGATGACGCCGAACCGGTAGCTGCCGGTGGTGGTCACCAGCAGCACCACCCCGATGGCGGCTCCGACCGCCACGGTCGACGGACGGGGGCGGAGCGACGACACCTTCGGCAGCCTCGATCCCATCGGCTCGCCGCGGAACGGCAGGGACGAGCCCCGCAGGATCAGGACCGCCACCACCGCCAACAGGGGGACCAGCTCGGAGACGCCCACCCGGGCCCATCCGGGCCACCACGCCTTGGTGCTCCAGTTGCCGATCTCGGACTGGATCATGCCGAGCAGCAGCCCCCCGACACAGGTGGCCACCACCGACGAGAGCCTCCCGACCAGGGCGGCGGCCAGGCCGGGCACGATCAACAGCCCGAACGCCACCGGGCTGAGGCTCACCGACGGGGCGACCACGATGGTCAGGCCGGCGCCGATGACTGGACCCAGCACCCACCCCATCAGGGCCAGCCGGTCCGGAGACCACCGGGCCAACGCCACGTGGAGGTGGCTCTCCGACGCCCCCCGCATGGCCAGACCGGTGCGGGCCCACCGGAACCAGGCCGCCATCGCGGCGGTGACGACCACGGCGATGGCGGCGGCCCACAGGCGGTCGGCCGGGATCGCCGCCCCGGCCACGCTGACCGTGCCCTGCGACAGGAACGGGTTGACCGGCACCGCCACGTCGCCGAACTGCAGGATGATCAACGACTGCAGCACGGCCAGAAGGCCTGTCGACGCCACCAGATTGGTGACGGTGGAGGCCCGGCGGAGAGGGCGGAAGATGAGCAGGTAGGAGAGCCCACCCAGCAGGGCGGTCATCGCCACCGAGATGGCGAGGGCGGTCAGGGCGGTGGCCGGCCCGCCCAGGCTCGGCGTCGGGAGCCCCGGGATCGGCAGCACCAGCTGGCCGTTCTGGGTGAGCTGGCCGAAGGTGAAGGCCCCCCACATACCGAAGCCGACCTGGGCCAGGTTGACCACGCCGGTGGCCCTGAAGGTGGTGACCACCCCGAGACCGACCCCGGTGTAGAGCACCCCGGCGGCCAGGCCCAGCCCGAGGAAGAGCACGAACTGCGACACCGGTCCGGCCCCGACTCAGGTCCGGGTCTCGACGAAGCCGTTGCTCACCGGTTTGGCCGTCCCATCGGCCTGTTGGACGAACGTCAGCCATCCGGGGGTGCAGCCCGAGTAGCCCGGGAACGGGCGCGGTGAGCAGGTGATGGGCTGCCCGATCGGGTTGGGGGCGTCCTTCAGGTTCCGCATGGCGGCCATGACGGTCGGAGCCGACAGGTCGCCGGAGATGGTCCTCAGGACACCGGCCGACTGTTCGACGTCGGCGTAGCCGACCCAGGCCAGCCCGATGACGCCCTGGGTGTTGCCGGCGGCGGCCATGGCCGCCTCGTACTGGTCGACGACCGTCTGGGCCGCCTTCGGGGCGTAGCCGATCGAGGTCGGTCCCCAGCCGGCACTCAACGTGTAGATGCCCGCCGTCTCGGCCGCCCCGAGGTCGGCGACGAAGGCGCTGCACTCTCCGGCGATGATCTTGCCGTGGAAGCCGGCCGAGGTGGCCGCCCGGATCAGGCTGTCGCACCAGCCGTCGGTGGCGATGGTGGCGATGCCGTCGGAGCCGTTGGACGTCACCGAGGCCATCACCGAGGCGAAGTCCGGGGCCGCCGGGTCGAAGGTCACCACGGTGAAGCCGATGCCGTCCAGGGTGGCCTGCTTGGCACCGAGACTGGTGACGATGGGCACCTGGGCCACGTCGGGGAGCACCAACGTCAGGTGCTTCACCCCCTCCTTGGCGGCCAGGTCGACCTCCTCTTCCGGGTAGGTGGTGGCCGGTGGCGCGTAGAAGAAGGCGTCGCTGTTGAGCGACTGGCTGGTTCCCAGGGTTGAGGTCCCGATGGTGGCGATGCCCGCCCCGCTGAGGATCGGGATCATGGCGTCGGTCCCGAGGTCGGCACCCCCGATGACGGCCACCACGCCGTCGGACACGAACGTGTTGGCGCAGGCCGCCGACGCCTCCGGTGTGCCGTCGGTGGAGCACGGGATCAGATCGAGGACGTGCCCGTTCATGCCGTTCTCGTACTCGTTCACCCGGTTGGCGGCCACCACGGCTCCCTGGGAGATCTGCGGGGTGGCGGAGGCACCGGTGTCACTGTTGACGAAGCCGATCTTCACCGGCGAGCCGCTGGCCTTCTGGCCGGGCACCGTGGTCGGGACCGACGTGGTCGCCGACTGGTCGGAGCCACCGGTCTTCGCCGCCTGGGTGGTGCACGCGGCCATGGTCAGCGCCACCAGCGCCGTGACACAGACCGTTCCGATCCGGCCGGCCCTACCCCTTGAGTCCAACCGCATCAGCAGCCTCCTGTCGTCTCGGTGATGGGACCACCGAGGGCCTCGCGTGTCGGCTGGCACGGACCGCCCGACACGGACGACCGGCCACCCCCCGACTTCACGCTCCCCCCGGAGGTGTTGTGCCATCGATTGTATGCACTCTGGCTGATCTCGTGCCTACCAGACCTCTGCCAATAGTGCGATGATCGCCACATTGCGTACATACATGCCCACAACCGGTGAGGAACTCCGGTCGGACGCCACCAGGTGGCCTCATCCGACGAGCCCGGCGAAGACGATGTCGGTGGCGAGTGGCACCCCTTACACCATGTCCGTGGGAGCTACAGCCAAACCCAGCTGGATCCGGCCGGCCAGCTCCGCACAGCGGTCCCAATCGAAGATGACATGCCCCTTGAGGACTTCCACATCCCGCTGCAGCCGCTGCAGCGGCGACGTGGTGGCGTACACACTGGCTCCCGAACCCTCGCACACCGTCGAGATGGCCTGGCGGGCCAGGCGCACGGTGGAGGCGGCGGCCAGGCGGGCGTCCATCCGGTCGGACACCGTCGGCTCCCCGTCCGCCGCCGTCCCGGCCAGCTTGGCCAGGGCGTCGTCCCACACCGATCGGGCGGCGCGCACCTCCGCCAACGCCGTGGCCAGGCGCACCCGGGACGCCGGCTCGTCCGCCTGCTTGGTGCCGAGGGTGTAGGCCAGGACGCGCTCGGAGAGGCGGCGGCGGAACAGTTCCACGCAGGACTCGGCGGCGCCGACGGCCGGGGCGGCGGCCATCAGGGCCAGGACCGGTACCACCGGGTACGGCGCCATGGCGTCTCCGGCCGCCGGATCCGAGGACGGGCGCATCATCTGTTCGGCGGACACGGTGCGGTAGGCGGGCACAAGGGTGTCGGCCACCCTGATGACGTTGCTGCCGGTGGCTCGCATGCCCGAGGTGTGCCACACGTCGTCCACCTCGACGTCGCCCCGGGGGAGGACCACGAAGCGCGTCTCGAGGGCATCCTGGCGAGCGACGACGGCGTGGAGGATCACCCAGTCGGCGTGCTCGACGCCGGTGGCCCACTCCCACCTGCCCCGGACCACGTAGCCGCCGTCGGCGGGGGTGGCGGTGCCGGTGGGGTTGAGGGGGGCCGGGGCCAGCGCCCACGGCTGTCGCGAGAACAGCTCGTCCCGGAACTCGGCCCCGAACCGGGTCAGGAGCCAGTTGTGCATGATGAGGAACGACAGGGTCCATGCCGACGCCGGGCAGCCGGTGGCCAGGACCCTGGTGCTGTTGGCCAGGGTGTCGAGACCGAGCCCCAGCCCCCCGAGCGACGTGGGCACCACCATCCGGAACAGGTCGGCATCGACCGCCTCGGCCATGGTGGCATCGGGGAGGCGTCGGAGATGCTCGGCCTCGGCGGCCCGGGTGGTCAACCCGTCCACCATCTTGTGGCTGCGGGCCAGCGTCTCGGCCGATCCGATCGACCCCCGATCGGTCGAGCGACCTGCCGCCCGGCTGTCGTCATCGGTCATGAGGGTTGCTCCTTTGGTCATGAAGGTTGCTCCTGCAGAAGGTTCCATTCGGTCCAACCGCTCCCCGTCCGCCCGTCGGGCGTCGAGTACCGGCACAGCACCCGGGTCATCCGGCTGACCCGCCCGTCGTCGGAGACGAAGACGATCGGGCTGACGGCGATCGGCACCATGGAGACCTCCAGCGCCCCGGGTTCGATAGCGATGCGGGCATCGGTGGGCACCAGGTCCCGGTCGAGCTCCTCGGTCACGCAGATCCGGGTCGCCGGGGTCGACCGGCCGTGGGCGTCAACCACGTAGCCGAACCCGACCGAGCTGCCGCCGAACCGGATGTCGGCGGCGTGGAAGGCGGTGCCGTCGCCAAGGGCGCCGGCGGACCAGCACCATCCGAACGCCCACCAGTCCCTGACCCCCCACGAGTGGTCCCGTTGGCCCGGGGCGTCGAGCTCGATGGTCTCGTCGCCGACCCGGACGGTGCCGACCACCCGGGACGACACCTCGTACCGGGAGCCTCGCCCGTAGTGGTACGGCGGCCCCACCGTGGTCCAGGTGAGATCCACCTCGACCTCGACCGGCGACCCCTGCTCCTGTCGAACCACCGCCGTCGGGTCGCTGAACTGCTGCGCCTGGGCCCGGGCCGTCACCCGCCATATCTCGAGGGGGGTGACGGCTTCCAGGTGTGCCGACCACCGGCCGGCGTCGAGCTCGAGCCCGTCCCCCACCGCCAACGGGGCGCTCTCGTCGACCAGCATGGTGAGCGGACGATCCCGACCGGCCACCACGATCTGGAACCACGTCTGGCTTCGATTGGGATACAGGCCGAAACGGAGATAGGCGCCCACCTCGGCGGCCGGATCGGCGACATCGAAGTACCACGACTCGTTCCACAGCTCTTCGGCCCCGGGGGCGTGACGCCCCTCGTCGCCGGGTGACACCACCGGCGGGTCGGGATTGGCGACGTCAGCCACCGCCGCTGCCGATCACCTCGACGGCCTCGAGGTCGAGGGCGTGGCGCACGTGACGGTCCAGGTCGGTGAGGAACATGCGGTCGCCGCGCTCGGTCCGCTCGACCAGCATGGAGGCGGCGACGGTGAGGAAGGCCCCGTACCACGAGCCGTGGCGGTACAGGCGCCAGCACTCGTCCCACGAGAAGTCGGCGACACCTGCGGCCCGGAGCCCCTCGTAGTAGCCGCGGACCAGCTCCACCTCGGTGGCCCGCCGCTCCTCGAGGAGGATGTTCCCCCCGATGAAGTAGCTGACGTCGGCCACCCCGTTGCCCAGCGACAACGTCTGCCAATCGACCACCCACACCTCGGCGCGGTCCCGGTCGACGAGGAGGTTGTCGAGGCGGAGATCACCGTGGAAGAGCGTGCGCGGTCCCCCGGGTCCTTGCCACCAACGCTCGATGTGCTCCATGCCGAGCTCCAGACCGCTCAGGACGGTGGCGTCCAGCTGCGGCCCGAAACGTTCGATGAACCCCGGCAGCAGGGAGCCCACCAGCCCTGCCATGTTGGTCGCCGTCCGGGGCGAGGAGCGGTTGAGCCAGGCGATGTCCTCGAGGGCCGGGTCACCCCAGCGGGGGGCGTGGAAGGCGATGGCCTCGTCGAGGAGGCGGGCGGCGAAGTCGGGGGTGCACCCTTCGAGCTGATCGCCGGCCTCGGCCGGCGCCAGGTCCTCCAGAAGCAGGACGAAGTCGTGGGTGTCGGGATCGAACGCCACGAACAGACAGTGCGGTGACCGGACGTCGACGGTCGTCGCCAGCTGGCGGTAGAAGCCAACCTCGATCTCGTAGGCGCGCAAGGAGCGCCCGATCCTCCGGCTGTTGGCATCGGTGGACGGGAACTTGCCGACCAGCGACGACGGTCCGTCCGACGGTCCGTCGTAGCTGATGGCCAGGCGCACCGACTGGGCCATCTGGCCCGTCCCGATGGGAGTCGCCTCCACGTGGAGGACCCGGCCGGAGGCGAGCGCCCCGACGGTACGGAGCAGGTCGTCGAGACCGTCGGCCGTCACCGCCGCCGCCGACCGGAACGGTAGGGTGCCGGTGGTCATCCCCGAAGGTCGCGCAGCTGCTGCTTGGCGTCGGCGGTGGAGCCGACGGCCATGTAGTGCTCGGCGTCGAACTCCTCGGGTGGCCGGACCTCCTCGACGGGGTCCGGCCGGTCGTCCCACTCGAGTCGGAGCGCCCGGGTGATCACCGCGTGCTGGAGGTACATGGCGCTCACGTAGGTGAGCTCGAGGAGCTCCTCGTCGGAGAGCTCGGCGCGCAACACCGCGAACAGGTCGTCGCTCACCCGCCCGTGGTCGTAGGTGATGGCGTCGGCGTACCCGAGCACCGCCCGCTCCACCCGGGTGTACGCCTCGGAGGTCTGCCAGGCGGGGATGCCCTCGATCTTGGCCTCGTCGGCGCCCAGGCCGCGCAGCGACTGGATGTGCTGGGAGTAGACGAACTGGCTCCCCGCCGTCCAGCCGATCCGGGCCTGGGCCAGCTCGCGGAGCACGCCGTCGAGCTTCCGGTCGGGGCTCCGGTAGAGGACGAAGCCGGCGACGGCGTGCTCCATGATGTCGGGCACCAGCGCATAGGTGGTCCACCAGCTACCGTCGCTCCCGGTGGACGTGGCCCGCTCCGGTTCGGCCAGCGGGTCGACACCCTTGCCGAAGACCAGGTCGTACATGCCCTGGACGATCGGGTCCGACGTCTCCGACCGGGACACCTGGCGCAGTCGTGGCATCACGCCCCCTTGGATCCGGCAGTCACCGGGCGGCGCACGGCGGTGGCCGGCTGGTGCCGGACGTCGCTCTCGTCGAGCACCTTCGTCCAGGCGGCCATCTCCAACAGGATGCCGTCCGGGTCCTGGAAGTAGACCGAGCTCAGGAACACGCCGGGATGCATGTCGTCGGTCACCGTCCACTCGCTGTCGTCGTGGTGGACGACCACCGAGCACTCGACGCCGCTGGCCATCAGCCGCTGTCGGTACTCCTCCAAGCGTTCGGGAGCCACCTGAAAGGCGACGTGGTTCATCGACGCCACCGCCGAGGTGCTCTCCCCGTTGTCCGGTCGGGCCTTCGGCGAGGCCAGACCGGGGGCAGGGCCGGGGCCGTCGGTGAACCAGAAGAACGCCAGCGTGTCACCGCTGCCGATGTCGAAGAAGAAGTGCTGGCCCATCCCCGCCGGCAGCTCGACCGTCTTGATCAGGCGCAGGCCCAGCACCCGCTGGTAGAACTCCACGGTGCGGGCCATGTCGCTGCACACCAGCGCCAGGTGGTGCACGCCTCCTAGCTCAATCGGCTTTTCCGTGTCCGTCATCGAAACCCCCTTCATCGCTGGCTGACCGGCTTTGTGCGCAACATCGGCTGATTTCGCCGTTACCGCCGCGGCCGGTCTGCGTGGCTCCGCCTTATTGCATACAATCATGGCATGACTTCAACGCCAGGTCCACTGGCCAGACTCCGGGTGGTCGAGCTCGGGAGCCTGATCGCCGGACCGTTCGCCGGCCAGCTTCTCGGAGACTACGGGGCCGAGGTGATCAAGGTCGAGCCGCCCGAGGGCGACCCCATGCGTCGCTGGGGCGTGACCCGCCAGGGCGAGGGCCTGTGGTGGACCAGCATCGCCAGGAACAAGCGGTCGGTGGCCCTCGACCTCCGGACCGAGGCCGGCGCCGGGCTGGCCCGCCGGCTGGCCGTCACCGCCGACGTGGTGATCGAGAACTTCCGGCCCGGCCAGGTCGAACGGTGGGGCCTCGGCTACGACGACCTGGTGGGCGACAACCCGGGGCTGGTGATGGTCCATGTGTCCGGATACGGGAGGACCGGCCCCCGTTCGACCGAGGCCGGCTTCGGGAGTATCGGCGAGGCGATGGGCGGCATCCGCCACACCACCGGATCGGCCGACGGTCCGTCGTCGCGTTCCGGCATCAGTCTGGGTGACTCGCTGGCCGGGATGTTCGCCGTCATCGGCGCCTTGGCCGCCGTCGAGGAGCGCCACCACAGCGGCAAGGGCCAGGAGGTCGACGTCGCCCTCTACGAGGCCGTTGCCGCCCTGATGGAGTCATCACTGGCCGACGCCGAGGTCGGCGGGGTCGTGCGGGGTCGGAGCGGCGGCGTCCTTCCCGGTGTGGCCCCGTCGAACGCCTACCCGACGCTCGACGGGGCCGAGGTGTTGATCGCCGCCAACGCCGATGCGGTGTTCGCCCGCCTCTGCGATGCCATGGACCGGGGCGAGCTGGCTTCCGACGAGCGGTACGCCACCCACCTGTCCCGGGGCGCCCATGCCGCCGAGCTCGACCAGCTCATCGGCGGGTGGACGGCCACCAAGACCGCCGACGACCTGCTGGCGCGGCTGGCGGACCACGCGGTGCCGAGCGGCCGGGTCTACACCGCCGCCGACGCCCTGGCCGACCCGCACTACCTGGCGCGCGGCATGGTCCACCGCCTGACGTCGGCCGGTGGGGTATCGATGCCCGTCCCCGGCGTGGTGCCCCGGTTCTCCCGTACGCCTGGCTCGGTGCGCACCGCCGGGCCCGGGCTGGGTGCCGATACCGGCGATGTCCTCGAGGATGTGGCTAGCCTGCCGGCTGAGCAGCTCGGGCAGCTACGTTCCGATGGCGTCATCGCCTGACGTGTCAGTCCTTCTCGCCCTTCCCGTCGTCGGGGAGCTCCTCGTAGAGGGCGTCGACCGAGGTGTCGTCGCCGACCACGGCCAGCAGCTGGTCCCGGCCCTGGATGACGTGCTCGTAGACGAGCCCGCCCGCCCGAGTCCCCTCGTTCTGTTGGATGGCCCTGTTGATCAGGTGGTGGAAGAGCACCGATCGCTCCAGGTCCGACGGCCGGTAGTGGCGGAACGCCTGGAACACCAGCGTATGGTCGACGGTTCGGATCAGGGTCTGCGTCAGCCGGTCGTGATGGGCCGCCTCGAGGAAGGTCAGATGGAACACGTCGTTCTGATGGAAGACCCGGCGCGTCGCCTCCAGGTCCCCGTTCCGGGCCTCGGCCGCGGCCTCGGCGAACTCGATCCCGGCCGCCTCCAGCCGTTCGAGCTGGTCGGGCGTGGCCCGCTCCGCCGCCAGCTCGGCGGCCATGGACTCCAGACGGGCCCGCAGCTCGTAGAGATCGGCGATGTCGCCGATGGTGAGCGAGCGGACCGTGGCGCCGCGGTTGGCCTCGAAACGCACCAGGCCCTCCGACTGCAGCATCCGGAGTGCCTCGCGGACCGGCGTCCGGGACAGGTCGAGCTCCTTGGCGATGCGCTGTTCGATGAGGCGCTCGCCGGGACGGAAGTAGCCCTCGACGATCCATCGCCTGATCTGGTGATAGGCCGTGGCGGCGCTGGGTTGGGTCACACGAGGCAGGGTACTCGTTGCTCCCGTTCACCGGCCTGGATGCACCGCGCCGGCCGGCCGTCCACTCCGAGGGGGCGGACCGGTGCCCGCTGACGGGTTCCCGACCTCGAGCGAGGTCCGGGAGGTGGGGCCCAGGGACGGGCTCCAGGACGAGCTGCCCCAACCTGTCGGGGCCCGCATCGAGCTCATCGACGCCCTCTCGGCCACCGGTCTCCGGGCCATCGAGGTCGGATCCTTCATCCGCCCGGATCTGGTGCCGGCCATGGCCGGCACCGACCGGGTGCTGGCCGGGATCACCCGGCGCCCCGGTGTCCGTTTCCGGGCCCTGGTCCCCAATGTGCGGGGGGCCGACCAGGCCCTCGAGGCCGGCGTCGACGAGCTCGAGTTGGTGGTGAGCGTCAGCGAGACGCACAACGCACGCAACCTGAACATGACGGTGGCCGACTCCGTCGACCAGATCGGCCGCATCGTCGAACTGGCGTCGGAGGGGCACGTCCCCGTGGAGGTCATCGTGGCCACCGCCTTCGGCTGCGCCTACCAGGGCGACGTCCCACCGGTCGATGTGGCCGCCCTGGCCGGGCGAGTCCGCGACGGCGGCGTCGCCACCTTCTCCTTCGCCGACACCGTCGGCAGCGCCACCCCTCCCAAGGTCACCGCGCTGATCGACGCCCTGGAGGGCGCCGGCTGGTCGGCCGAGGACATCGCCCTCCACTTCCACGACACCCGCGGGGCGGGACTGGCCAACATCGTGGTGGCGGCCCAACGTGGCGTCCGTCGCTTCGATGCATCGATCGGTGGGCTGGGCGGCTGCAACTTCTCGCCGGGTGCGACCGGCAACGTGGCCACCGAGGACGTCGTCCACCTGCTCGACTCCCTCGGTGCCGCCACCGGCGTCGACCTCGACACCCTGATCGGCATCGCCCTGGACGTCGAGACGCTGATCGGGCGCCGACTCCCGGGAAGTGTCATGCGGAGCGGGCCCTGGTCCGGTTCGCCGACGGTGCCGAGCCGGTCGACGTAGCCGGCCCGATCCCGCGCCTCGCTACCATCGACCTCCATGGAAGAGCCGACGGTCGCCATCTACGACGACCGGGGCCTGGCGTGGGCGGCGTCCCACCGCACCCCGGGACAAGGCTCCCTGGCCGAGGCGTTCGCCGGGCGGGTGGAACGGGCTGGGCCCCGCCTGGACGTCGGTTGCGGTGCCGGCCGCTACACCGGGCTGCTCGGGTCCCCGGTGATCGGTCTCGACGCGTCGCGATCGATGCTGGCGGCCTGCCGTGCGCTCGTCCCAGACGGGCACTACGTGCTGGGGGACGTGGAGGCACTCCCGTTCGCCCGGGGATCGCTGGCCGGGGCGTGGTCGTGGATGACCCACCTCCACGTGCCCAAGCTGCGGCTCCCGTCGGCCCTGTGGGATCTCCACCGGGTGCTGGCGGTGGGGGCGCCGTTCGAGCTGCAGGTCCTCGCCGGCACCTACGAGGGCGACGCGCTGGACGGTGACGATGTCGGCGGCCGGTTCTTCGCCGGCTGGGAGCCCGCCCCGCTGGTCGACGTGGTCACCGGCGCCGGGTTCGAGGTGGAGCCCGACTCGGTGGAGGTGTCCGGGGACGAGCTCCGGCTCCGGGCCGTCCGGGCCCGGACCCTGGCCGACACCGTCGGCCCGGGGATGCGCTTGCTGGTGTGCGGCCTGAACCCCAGCCTGTTCGCTGCCGACGCCGGGGTCGGCTTCGCCCGGCCCGGCAACCGGTTCTGGAAGGCCGCCCTGGCGGCGGGGGTGGTGACCCGCGAGCGCGACCCGCTCCACGCGCTGCGCACCGACGGCATCGGCATGACCGACCAGGTGAAGCGGGCCACCCGGGCCGCCGATGAGCTGACCGTCGGCGAGTACCGTGCCGGCCTCGGGAGACTGACCCGGCTGGTGGAGTGGCTCGAGCCGGGAGCGGTGTGCTTCGTGGGACTGGCCGGATGGCGGGCGGCCACCGGCCGGAAGGCCACGGCCGGGCGGCAGGAGGCGCTCCTCGGTGGGAGGCCTGTCTACGTGATGCCTTCCACCAGCGGACTGAACGCCCGGACGTCCCTCACCGAGCTGACCGACCATCTGCGGGAGGCGGTGGCGGAAGCCGAAGGCGGCTCGGCAGCCCGATCCGCACGGCGGGGGAGGACACGGTAGGTTTCTGCACGATCGAGGAGAGAGTGCAGTGACATCGCTACCCGACGGGCTCGACGCCTTCGTCGTTGTCGACGACGGTGACGACGAGCCCATCCTGTGCTGGAAGGACGGGCGGGAGGTCGACACCTGGCGCGAGGGCTACCCGTACGATCAACGCTTCGACCAGGGCGAGTACGACCGGACCAAGCGACTGCTGCAGATCGAGCTGCTGAAGCTGCAGAACTTCGTCAAGGACAGCGGCCGGCGCATGCTGGTGATCTTCGAGGGCAGGGACGCCGCCGGCAAGGGCGGCACCATCAAGCGGTTCACCGAGCACCTCAATCCCCGGGGGGCGCGGGTGGTGGCGCTGGAGAAGCCCGATGAGCGGGAGCTCACCCAGTGGTACTTCCAGCGTTACGTCCCCCACCTCCCGTCCGGGGGGGAGATCGTCCTGTTCGACCGCTCGTGGTACAACCGCGCCGGTGTCGAACGGGTGATGGGCTACTGCACCGACGACCAGTACGCCGAGTTCATCGAGCAGGCACCGGAGTTCGAGCGGCTTCTGGTCCGGGACGGCATCGACATCGTGAAGCTGTGGTTCTCGGTGTCCCAGAGCGAGCAGCGCACCCGGTTCATGGTCCGTCACATCGACGTGGTCCGACGGTGGAAGCTCTCCCCCACCGACCTCGAGTCGCTGGAACGTTGGGACGACTACACGGCGGCGAAGGAGGCGATGTTCCTGGGCACCGACACGGAGTGGGCCCCGTGGACCGTCGTCCGGAGCAACGACAAGCGGAGGGCACGGCTGAACGCCATGCGTCACGTTCTCAGCCTGGTCGACTACCCGTACAGAGACCCCGAGATCGCCATGGCCCCCGACCCGCTGATCGTCGGCCCGGTGTCCGAAGTCTTCGAGCACGGGGAGCACGGCGGGAGCTGAGCCCCCGGGCCGACGCCGGTCACCCCGACTGCGCCAGCACGGTGGCCAGCAACCCCTCCACCTGCGAGCTGGGCAGCAGGCTCCCGCCGTCGACCGGCAGGTTCACGCCGGTGATGTAGGAGGCCATATCCGAGCAGAGGAAGGCCACCACCGAGGCCACCTCCCCCGCCTTCCCGGTGCGGCCGAGGGGGGTCCGTCGGGACAGGCCGGCCCGGACCTTCTCGTCCCCGAGCAGCGGATCGGTCAGCGGTGTCTCGATCAGGCCGGGCGACACACAGTTCACCCGGAGCGTGGGGCCGTACTCGAGAGCCGCCGACATGGTGAGGGCAATCACCGCCGCCTTGGCCGCCGCGTAGGGCGCCTCCCCCCGGGTGGGTCGCATCCCGCTGACCGAGGACATGTTGACGATCGAGCCCCCGCCGGCCTCGAGCATGATGGGGACCGCCGACCGCAGGCCGTTGAACGTGCCCCGCATGCTGGCGTCGACGATCCGGTCGTACTCGCTGTCGCGGTACCGGTGCAGGTACTTCACCGCCCCGACCCCGGCGTTGTTGACCAGGATGGTCAGGCCACCGAGCTGGCGCCGGGCACGACGCACCGCCTCGTCGACGGCCCCGCCGTCACCCACGTCGGCGACCAGGACCGGCCCGCCGCCGGTCTCGTCGGCTACCGCCCGGGCGGCGTCGCCGTCCACGTCGAGCACTGCCACGGTGGCGCCCTCCTCCCGGAGCCGGAGGGCCACCGCCCGCCCGATCCCCGAACCGGCCCCGGTGACCAGGGCACGGTGACCGTCCAGGAGGGCCATCAGGTTGACCACTCGACGGCGGTGAGGTGGGTGACCGCCGGCTGGCCCTCGAAGAACGGGCCGATCAGGGCCCGCCACCGTGTGAACGCCTCGGACTGCCGAAACCCCTCCATGTGGTCCTCGAGGGTGTCCCACTCGACCAGCAGCACGTACTCGGTCTCCGTTTCCACCCCGCGGTGGAGCGCCAGCGACCGGAACCCGTGGGCGGCGCCGATGATGCGACGTGCCTCGCCCATCGCCGCCTCGAACTGGCGATTGGTGCCCGGGCGGACGGTGATCACCGCATGTTCGAGGACCATGGCCGCCGACGTTAGCCCTGCGTCGGCTCGACCGGACGCTCAACCCTCCGCCCGGTACCCGGCGGCCGGTCAGGGCCGGCCCACGAGGACTGGGGATCGCTGGAGGGGAAGGACTCGACCTCGGCCTCGTCCACCTCGGCATCGAGCTCGTCGTCGGTGGGCCGGTCCGGGACCGGGCTCCCCTCGACCGGCTTGGCCTCGTCCATGGTGAACCTCCGTTCCACGACGGCTGCTATGGGTCCGACCATCCTGGCACCTGCCGACCGGGTCCGGCAGGCCTCAGGTGGCGGCCGGACCTGCGAAATAGCGCCGGGGGTTGTCCACCAGCATGGCGGTGATCTGGTCGTCGGTCACCCCGTGGAGGCGGAGGTAGGGCAGCACGTCCTGCTCGATGTGGAGGTAGTGCCACTGGGGCATGAAGGCCAGCAGGTCGGGGTCGATCCAGTCGATGTAGCAGGCGGCGTCGTGGGACAGCACCATCTGGCCGGCCAGGCCCCGGCGACACAGCTCGACCACCACGTCGCACCGCTGCTCGAAGCTGGCGAACGCGTGGATGCCGAACCGGTCCATGCCCAGCACGAACCCGGCCTCGGCCAGTTCGGTCAGGTGGTCGGCGTCACCGGTGTCACCGCTGTGGCCCAGTACGATCCGGCAGGGGTCGACCCCCTCCTCATCGACCATCACCCGGCGGACCTCCAGTCCGTTGCGGGTCCCCGGATGGGTGTGGACGGTGATCGGGGTCCCGGTGGCGAGGTGGGTTCTGGACACCGCCCGCATGACCCGCTCGACCCCGTCGGTGAGCCCCTGGACATCGATGGCGCATTTGAGGAGGCCGGCGCGCACCCCGGTGCCGGCGATGCCGTCGGTGATGTCGCCGGTGAACAGGTCGACCATCGGGTCGGGCACCTCCATGCCCAGGGCCGCGTTCAGGGCCGGCCCCCGGTGGTGGAAGTAGAACGGCACGCTGTCGTACGTGTAGCAACCGGTGGCCACCACGATGTTGAGGGCCGGCACCTGGTCGGCGATCCGGACGATCCGGGGGATGTACCGGCCGAGCCCGATGACGGTGGGGTCGACGATGGTGCGGACCCCCGAGTCGGCCAGGGCACCGAGCTTGGTGACGGCGTCCGCCACCCGGTCGTCCTCGCTGCCCCACTCCGCCGGGTAGTTCTGCTGCACGTCGGGGGTAAGGACGAAGACGTGCTCGTGCATGTACGTGCGTCCCAGGTCGTCGACGTCGACCGGTCCCCGCACCGTCTGGACGGTGGTCGGGCTCATGGATCCCTCCCTCTGCTCCGGTGGCGGTTCAGCGCGGCCCGGGCACGTTGCGGAAACGGAACGGCTCGCTCTGGCGCCCGGGCACGACGTACCAGCACTCCCCGGTGCCCCCGGCGTCGAGTATGGCCACGAAGGTGTCGACCACCGCGTCCACCTCCAGGATCGGAAAGTGCCACTCGTCGAGGAGGGCCTTGACGTCCTCGATGATGCCGGTGTGGGCGAACGACGGGCACAGGGCGTTGAAGGAGATCCCCGAGTCGACGTAGGCCTGGCCGAGCGACCGCATCAGCGCCGCCACCGCGTGCTTGTTGGCGCTGTAGACCGGGTCGAGGGACACCGGCACCAGGCCGGCCATGCTGGAGGTGGCGATGACCGCTCCACCGCCCCGGGCCTGCAGGGCCGGCAGGGCGGCGTGGACGCCGAACACCACCCCGTCGAGGTTGATGGCCATGGCTCGCCGGTAGGCGTCCAGGTCGAAGTCGTCGCCGACTCCCCCGCCGCTGGTCACTCCGGCGTTGAGGTGGACCAGGTCCAGGCCCCCGAAGCGCTCGGCGGCGGCGACCACCGCCGCGACGTTGTCGTCGAGCCGGCGGACGTCGCAGTGGACGTAGAAGCCGTCGATCTCCTTGGCCAGGGCGGACCCCGGGGCGTCGTCGACGTCGGCCACCACCACCCGGGTCCCCAGTGCGGCCAGTCGGCGGGACACCGCCGCCCCGATGCCGTTGGACGCGCCGGTGACCAGGGCGACCTTGCCGTCCAGTTCGGTGCTCTTCATCGATTCAGACCGGGAGCCCACCGGTGGCCGCCCTGGTCGACCCGTGGTCCTGGTAGGCGGCGATGGTCCGCTCGGCGATCCGCATCTGGTGGATCTCGTCCGCCCCGTCGGCGAAGCGCGCCCACCTGGCGTGCTGGAGCATGGAGGCCAGCGGCGTGTCGGTGGAGTAGCCCAACGCACCGTGGACCTGCACGGCCCGATCGATGATGCGGTTGAGGCTGTTGGCCGCGAAGTGCTTGGCCATCGACACCTCGGTGCGGAAGTCGTCGCCGCGGTCGATCTTGTACGCGGCATGGAGCACCATCAGCTTGCACTGGTAGAGCTCCATGGCGGAGTCGGCGATCAGCCACTGGACGCCCTGCTTCTCGGCCAGCAGGGAGCCGTGTGAGTACCGGTGGAGGGCCCGGTCGACCATCATGTCGAGGGCGGTCTCGGCCTGGGCGATCCACCGCATGCAGTGGGCCAGCCGGGCCGGCCCGAGCCGGGACTGTCCCAACCGGTGGCCGTTGCCCCGGCCACCCAGGATCTGCGAGGTATGCACCCGGAGGTCCTCGATGACGATCTCACTGTGCCCGGTAGACCCGTGCATGGTCTCGACCTCCCGGACGTCGTTCCAGCCCTCGGACGGGATGTCGACAATGAAGGCGGTGGTGGCCCCCGAGGAGCCCTCCGGCACCTCCATCTCGGTCCGGACGATGAGGATGGCGAACTGGGCGCGCCGGGCGTTGGAGATGAACCACTTGTGACCGTTGATGATCCACTCGTCGCCGTCCGGCTCGGCGTGGGAGCGCATGAGGGTGGGGTCGGACCCGGCCACTTCGGGCTCGGTCATGGCGAAGCACGACATGGCGGTGCCGTCGCACAGCCTCCGGAGGTAGTTGTCCTTCTGCTCTTCGGTGCCCCAGTGGAGCAGGGTATGCATGTTGCCCTCGTCCGGGGCCATGCAGTTGAGCACCCACGGGCCGAGTCGGGTCTTGCCCGCCTCGGCCTGGACCATGGCCAGCTCGACGTGGCCCAGCCCCATCCCACCCCACTCGGGCGGCATGTGCGGCAGCCAGAGGCCACGCTCCTTGGCCTGCTCACGGAGGTCGAGGATGGTCCGGACGTACTCCTGGCGAGTGAGGGCCCTCTCCTCGTCGTCGGACCCGCCCAGGGCGGGCACCACCGTGCCCTGGACGAAGTCGCGCACCCGGGCGCGTATCTCCTCGTGCTCGGGGGCGAGCGTGAAGTCGATGGCCATGGAGCTCCTTATCGATGCCGGCCCCGGGTCGGCAGGGACCGCCGGCGGCGGTCCTTCCTCCCCCTCGTCACCCGACCGCTCCCCGGCGACACCGCCGGCGGCGGCTCACCGGTGATGGGCGGCGGTCGCCGTATCTTCGCACGTCACGGCTCACGGCGTCCGGCCCCGGGAGGGAGGTGCGCTTGAGCACGGGACGCTCCTACGGGCGACGGGCAGCTGTGGCGTGCGGAAGCCCGGCGGTTCACGCGGTGTCCGGTACCACCCTTACGCTGAGTGCCCATGGACCCAGCGATCACCGAGATCTCCGACGGCGACACGACGTGGCGCTTCGACCGCTCGTTCCTCACCTCGAACTGGACCTGCATCTGGGGCCGCGGCTGCCTGGGGATCCTGCCGCAGCCAGCGGCAGAGCTCGGCCATGGGTGTTGCTCGATCGGAGCCGACCTCGACGGCGACGACGAAGCGCGTCGGATCGACGCCCTGGCAGCCACCTTGGAGCCCTCACGTTTCGAGTACCACGCCACGGCGGCCGAAGGTGGTGTCTTCGGCGACGTCACCCGCACCTGCACCCGGGTGGTCGACGGGGCCTGTATCTTCCTCAACCGTCCCGGCTTTGACGGGGGTGCTGGCTGTGCACTGCACCTGGCAGCCCTCGATTCCGATGAGTCACCCATCGACTTCAAGCCGTCGGTCTGCTGGCAGCTGCCGATCAAGGTGGACTGGGAAGCAGGCGACCATGGGACCGAGGTGGCCACGGTCCGCGGGTGGACGAGAAGCGACTGGGGCCCCGAGGGCGACACCATGGCGTGGTGCTGCACCGAGGGTGCCTTAGCGTACGTCGGCGACCGACCGGTGATCGAGTCGATGGCCGAGGAGCTGGAGGCGATCACGGGCTCCGAGGTCTACGGCGAGCTTCGGCGCCGCCTCGACCGCTGACCACGCCGGCGGACCGAACCACATCGGGTTACCGTGGCTTGAACCCGGAAGGCAGGGCACAGTGGCTGACGAAGCGATCATCGATGCCGGTTCGGCCATCTGGCGGGACTACCCCTACGCCACATCCCCTGAGGACTCCGAGGGGTCGTTGGAGCTGACCGGTAGTGGCCTGACGTTCACCTCGAACCACTCGGGCGTCATCTTGGACCTTGAACTCGACGCCTTCGAGTCCGCAGAGGTCACGAAACGACAGGATGCGACCTCGATGCTCGTGATGCACCTTCTCGACGGTGAGCGCATCACGTTCTGGACTGCGCACACGGCCGCTGGGCGGATTGTCGCCGCGGTGAGCGCGGCACGCCGCTAGCCGGCATCGGTGTCGGCCATATCCGGAAGGGACTCACGCCGGCCGGAACGAGCCCCGATCGACCGTCACCGCCGATCCGATGAGCTCGGTCGTCTCGGCGTGGGCAGCCACCTCCCGGTCGTCGGAGAAGGCCACGCAACGGCGCCCGTCGGCGGTGTCGCACAGCACCACCGTCCGGGCCGGCTCCAGGCCGTCCGGGGTCACGGTGTAGGTGACCACGGTGGCCTGACCGGCGTACCCCTCGAGTGTCCCGACCACCTCGACCGTCCCGGTGGCCGACGCCGCCTCGGCGGCCAGGTCGGCGATCAGCGGCCCCGTGCCGGCCGGACGGGTCGACCAGATCCCCAGCCCGGGCTTGGTCAACAGCCCGCTCACGGTAGTCACCGCCCCCAACGACCCCGGAGCCCCACGCAACGCCTCCGCCACCGCCACGGTGGCCTGGAGGACGAAGTTGTTGAACGGTCCGCCGGCGAAGGCCATGCCACCGGTGATGGTCGGCGTCCCGTGGTGGTCGATCCCCAGCTCGCGCTGTTGCACCCGGACGGCCGCCGGAAAGCAGCTGTAGGCCTCCACCACCTCCACCTCGGCGACCGGACGGCCGATCCGCTGGGCGGCGGCCCGCCCGAGCACTCCCATGGCCGGCCAGGTATGGGGTTCCGCTCGCGCCAGCAGCGACACCGCATGGCTCGACTCCAGCCCGACCAGGGGGAACAGCCACCGGTCAGCCGGGACCCCGGACCGGCGGGCCGCCTCCACCGAGCACAGCACCAGTGCCGCCGCCTGGTCGACCGTCCACTGGGTCGAGTGCCACTTGTTGTAGGGGAAGGCCAGCGGTCGGTTGCCGACTCCGGGCGTGTCGATCGCCACCGCCGACATCGGCGCCGGGAAGGCGGCGTGCGGATTGGCCCCCGCCACCCGGTTGAACCGCTCCCACAGCTCCGAGACCTCCCGGCGGTGCTCGGCGAGGGACCGCCCCTCGGCCGACCGCAGGGCGTTGTCGATCATGGCGTACTGCTGCACCGGCTCCCACAGGCGGGTGGCCATCTCGACCGGTTCGAGCAGGGGCCCCGGGCGGCGGTGGAGCACGTCGGGGGCGGCCCCGGGCTGCTCGGTCTCCACCGATCCGGGCCGGCGGGCCCAGCGCCGGGCCTCGCCCCCCACCACCACGGCTACCTCGGACTTCCCGCCCACGATGGCAGCCAGGGCGTCGTTGATGAGGCTCTGCTGGGGGACCCCCAGCTCCACCAGGTGGGTGCGGGCCCGGCCGGCACCCACGGCGGCGGTCACCAACCGCCCCGGATCGAGGTACGACCAGCTGCCCTGGGGGACGGCCACCCGGTCGACGGCACCGAGCAGCGCCGGGGCACCGGCATCCTCCACCGCCGCCCGCAGCGCCGCCGTCATCAGCTCGGAAGGCTCGGCGTCGCCGGTGCTCACCCCGACACCGACCAGTACCGGCGTCCTCGGGTCCAGGGCAGACGCGCCGCTCCCGTCGGGCATCCGGCTACCGGGCGCCGGCGTCCGGGTCAGACGACCCGGCCGGCGTCGCCGGCCACGGTGACCACCGGACGGCCGGTGGACTCCCAGGCCTGCATCCCGCCGGTCAGGTTCCGCACCTCGAAGCCGAGCTCGGCCAGGACGTTGGCCACTGTCAGTGACCGGCCGCCGGCCCGGCAGATGCAGACGACCACCTGGCCGCCGGGGATCTCCCCGGTGCGCTCGGCCACCGCACCCATCGGGATGTGCACGGCGGCGGGGGCGTGCCCGGCGGCCCACTCCTCGTCCTCACGGACGTCGAGCAGGAACGCTCCCGAGGCCAGCAGCTGGTCGGCCTCCTCGGCGGTGATCTCCGGGATGGGTGTCGGCGGGGTGCTCACGGCATCACGGTACCGGGTGCGCCCCGGCGCCGGCATCCCCGGTCAACCGGGGAGGTCCATCAGCTCGATCCGGACCCCGTCGGGATCGGTGCAGTAGACGAAGTCGAGGCGGGCGGAGCCGAGGTCGAAAGTGGTGCGGGTGGACCGGACCACGTCACCTCCCAGCGCCTCGATGGAGGCCGCCACCCCGTCGACGTCGTCCACCCGCAACGAGAGGTGGGTCAGACCCAGCTGGTTCATGGGGCGGCGGACCGGGTCGCCGGTGTGGCCGGGCCGGGTGAAGGACAGAAGCTCGACGGTCACCCCGTCCCGCCGGATCATCCTGGACTCGAGTGATACCCCCTCCACCTCCATGAGGGCGCCGAACTCCTCGCCGACGTGGTGGGAGTCGGCCAGTTCGAACCCCAGTCCCTCGCAGTAGAACCGCAGCGAGCGGTCGAGGTCGGCTACGCAGATGCCCAGATGGGAGAACGAGACGGTCATGGCCCCTCCGACGGTCGGTGCCGATGGTCTCCGGCCCCGACATGCTTCCACGCCACCGTTTCACCGGCGGACCCGGCGACGGTCCGGTGCGGGTGGGGGTTGCGCCGTCCTGGACCGAGCATCCCGCCGTCCCCGTTCATCCACTTCCCCGAGACCCTCTGACCCCGTCTCAGCCCGCCCGGGGAGGGGCCTCCGCATCGGTCGTCACCTGGCGGTCGGCCTCGGCCAGCCGGTCGGCCACGAAGGCCGACACCGCCCGGAAGACCCGCCGGCTGGCCTCCGCCCACGGCATCAAGATGGGGAACACGTGGAACATGCCCGCCTCCTCCAGCGCCACCGTCTCCACCCCGGACGCCTCCAGATGGGCCACGAACCGGCGAATCGGGTCACGGAACATCTCGTCGTCGCCGTAGGCCACCAGGGTCGGCGGCCAGCCGGTGACGTCCTGATCGACCGCTGACACGTAGCCAGCGCCCGGATCCCTCCCGTGGAGGTAGGCGGCAGTGGGGATGTTCCAGGGGAGGATGTCCTTGCCGGCGTTGTCCGACACCGACGGCTCGTTGAGCCGGAGGTCCACCTCGGGTGAGAACAACAGGACGCCGGCCAGGGGGCGGTGGCCGATGTCCTCCATCACGTAGAGCAGGGTCGAGGCCAGCCCCCCGCCACCCGAGTCCCCGGCCACGAAGACCCTGGCCGGGTCGGCGCCGTCGTGCAGCAACGCCTCAAGTACCAAGGTGGCATCTTCCAGGCCGGCCGGGAACGGGAACTCCGGCGCCAGCCGGTAGTCGGCCACGAAGACCTCGCAGCCGGTGTGACGGCACAGCCAGGAGGTGAAGGCCGCGTACATCCTCGGCGAGGTCCCCACGTAGCCGCCCCCGTGGAGGTACAGGATGGTCCCCACCGGCTCGACCCCGCGCGGCCGGTACCGGACGCCGGGCACCCCGGCGATGACCTCGGAACGGCCGTCCGCACCGATGGCCCGCACCACCGGCGGCATCACGTACTTGCACAGATCGTCGAGGACCAGCTCGACCGAGCGGTACTCGTCGATGGGGAGCGACGAGCAGTAGCCCATGAACGACCGGATCGTCTCGCGGGTCACCGCCACCATCAGGTTGTGAGCCGGCGTCCCCTCACCGGCCCACGGGCTCCGGAAGGGCACCCGGTCCATGGCCACCCCCAGCAGGCCGGCCAGCCCGGCCAGGTCGATGGCGGCGATCGGCCACGGTGACGTCGCCACCCCCGGGCGGCGGCCCATCACCACGGCTGGCTCACCGGACGCATCGGCTCAACGTACGCCATCCCCGGGCAGCCGTCAGCATCCGGCCCGGACGGAGTCAGACCGGCTCGGTGGCCAGGGAGGATCCCAGACGGAGCAGCTGGTCGGTGGCGCCGCCCAGGGTGAGCTCGATCTGCTTGGTCAGGAGGAAGTACCGATGCAGTGGGTAGTCGCGGTCGACCCCGACCCCACCGTGGAGGTGGACGGCGGCGTGGACCACCCGCTGGCCGCCGTCGGCGGCCCAGAACTTGGCCACCGCCACCGCGTCCTCGGCCGGGAGGCCCTCGGCGATCCGCCAGGCGGCCTGCCAGGCGGTGAGCCGGACGGCCTCGGTGTCGACATAGGCGTCGGCGGCCCGTTGACCCACCGCCTGGAAGGTGGCGATGGGCTTCCCGAACTGCTCCCGGGTCTTGGTGTACTCCGCCACCAGGGCCAGTGCGGCGGCGGCCACGCCGGCCTCGGCGACCGACAGGGCGGCGGTGGCCCGGAGCACCAGCCACTCGACGATGGCCGGCCCGTCCTCCACCGAACCCAGACGGTCGCCCTCGTCCAGCCGGACGTCGTCGAAGGTGAGGACGGCTTCGGGGCGCCCGGTGTTGGCCACCTGACGCTGGCGGGACACCCCGGCCAGCGACAGGTCGACCACGAAGACCGAGACGGTGTCGCCGTCGACCCGGGCCGGTACCAGGGCCAGGTCGGCCACCAGCCCGGACGGGACACACGACTTGGCGCCCGACAGCGTCCATCCCGAGCCGGCGGTGGTGGCCCCGGCGGCCGGCGAGGACGGGCTCCCGCCCAGCTCCACCAGGGCGGTGGTGACGATGGAGTCCCCGGCCACCACGGCCGGCAACCACTGCCGGCGCTGGGCCTCGGTGCCGAAGGCGGCGATGGCCGGGGCCGCACTGGCCAGCGTCTCGACCACCGGGACGTAGGCGGCGGTGCGTCCGGCCGCCTCGACGATGAGCGCGGTCTCGACGAACCCGAGCCCCGCTCCCCCCACCTCCTCGGGGAGGGACAGGCCCAGCAGGCCGGCGGCGGCCAGCTCGGCCCACAGCTTCCGGTCGAACCGGTCACCATCGGGATCGGACTCGAGCTCTCGCAGGCGCTCGTGGGTGCACAGGTCGGAGAAGATCCGGTCGGCCAGCTCCCGAACGGCCTCTTGCGATTCGTTGAAGGAGAAGTCCATCGTGCGGTGTCCTCGGTGTTCTATCGGAGCGACCGGGGCAGGCCCAGGCCGAAGATGGCGATCAGGTCTCGTTGGATCTCGTTGGTGCCCCCGCCGAAGGTCAGGATGACCAGGCTGCGGGCGTACATCTCGAGGCGACCGGCCAGCACCGCCTCGGGGGAGCCGCGGGTGAGGTAGGCGGCCTGGCCGACCACCTCCATCAGCAGCCTGAACGCCTCGAGGTAGAACTCGGTGCCGAACACCTTGATGGTGGAGGCGTCGGCCACGTCGAGGTGCCCCTGGGTGGCGGTCCACGCCACCTTCCAGTTGATGAGCTTCAGGAACTCGAGCCTCGAATGGACACGGGCCAGGTGGACCCGTGCCCACTCCTGGTCGATCACCCGGCGACCGTCGGCCAGCTTGGTGTTCTGGGCCCAGGACCGGACGTCGGCCAGGGCCCGCTCGATGATGCCCGGCGAGCAGAGCGTCACCCGCTCGTGGTTCAGCTGGTTGGTGATCAGCGTCCACCCGTTGTTCTCGCCACCCACCAGGTTGGCGGCCGGGACCCGGACGTCCTCGAAGAAGGTGTAGTTGATGTTGTGGCCGCCGAGCAGCTTCATCGGCACCACCTTGATGCCCGGGGTGTCCATCGGCACGATGAACATCGAGATCCCCTTGTGCTTGGAGACCTCGGGGTCGGTACGGGTGGCCAGCCAGATGTAGTCGGCGTCCCCGGCCAGGGAGGTGAAGATCTTCTGGCCGTTGATCACGTACTCGTCACCGTCGCGCACCGCCCGAGTCTTCAGGGCGGCCAGGTCGGTGCCGGCACTGGGCTCGGTGTAGCCGATGCAGAAGTGGATGTCGCCGGCCAGGATCTTCGGGAGGAAGAACGTCTTCTGCTGGTCGGTCCCGAACTCCATGATGGTCGGGCCCACGGTGTTGATGGTCAGCATGGGCACCGGGGCACCGGCCCGCATGGACTCATCGAAGAAGATGAACTGCTCCACGGCCGAGCGGCCCTGGCCCCCGTACTCCTTGGGCCAGCCGATCCCCAGCCAGCCGTCAGTGGCCATCTGCTTGACCACCGTGCGCATGTCCGGGCCGATGCCGGCCCCGGCGACGAGCTTGGCCTCCACCTCGGGGGTGAGCAGCTTGGCGTAGTAGTCGCGCAGCTCTCGCTGGAGCGCCTGCTGCTCCTCGGTGTAGCCGATCTCCATAGGGTCCCCTCCCTGCATCCCCACCATGGCCCGCGCACTGCACGCCCCACCGGAACAGTGCGCTGGTTCGGTCGTTCGTCGCGCCCGGGACGGGCGATTCCGGTCCCGAAAAAGCGGAACGCGTTCTATTCTGCCGGATCGGCGGGCGCCACGCCAGCGCCGGCCGGCCGTGTCCTCCCGATGCCGTCAGCGGCTGGTCCATGTGGTGCCGGTCGGTGAGCCCACGATTGCCGGCGGGACTTGAGCATGTCGACAGTACGACTGCATTCAGTGTGTAATAAGTGACGGAGCATGGCGAACTTGCCCACTCTTCGTGAGAGCGAGGCGACGAGAACCTCCCTGTCGGGCGAGGTGCAGCGGGTTGGTGGCGGGCCTGGAACTTGCCCGGCCCGCCCGGGAACGGGCACCGTACGGCGGACCCGCTAGCCTGACGCCTCGCGTCGGGACTCCGCCCAGCGATGGACCGGCCTACTGTTACCGACCGGTACGTTCAATCCGGATCGGAACCACCGAGGTCCGGTCGGACCCCGGACAGCTATGAGCGGCACGCGCCGCCGATATCCCGAGGAGCACGCAATGCCCGAAGCCGTCATCGTCGCCACCGGCCGTACCCCCATCGGGCGGGCCGTCAAGGGCTCCCTGAAGGACTGCCGTCCGGACGATCTCGCCGCCCTGGCCGTCAGGGAGGTCCTGGCCAAGGTGCCCGAGCTCGACCCGCAGACCGTCGAGGACGTCATCATGGGGTCTGGGCAGCCCGGCGGCGAGGCCGGCTACAACGTGGCCCGGGTCGCCGGCCTGCTGGCCGGCCTGCCCAACGTGCCCGGCGTGACCGTCAACCGCTACTGCTCCTCGTCGCTGCAGGCCATCCGCATGGCCGCCCACGCCATCCGGGCCGGCGAGGGCGACGTGTTCGTCGCCGCCGGTGTAGAGGCGGTCAGCAGCTACCGCCACGGCGCGGCCGACACCGGCCCGCACAACCCCCTGTTCGCCGAGGCCGAGGCCCGTACCGTGGCCCGGGGCTCCGCCGTCACCGAGCCGTGGACGCCCCAGCCCGGCCTGCCTGACGTCTACATCGCCATGGGCCAGACGGCCGAGAACGTCGCCGAGTTCAAGGGTGTGAGCCGCCAGGTACAGGACGAGTTCGCCCTGCAGTCGCAGCTGCGAGCCGTGGCCGCCCAGGAGTCCGGCTTCTTCGACCGTGAGATCATCCCGGTGACCACGCCGGACGGCACGGTGGTGACCAAGGACGACGGCCCCCGGCCCGGCACCACCCTCGAGGGGCTGGCCGGCCTGCAGCCGGTCTTCCGGGAGGGCGGCACCGTCACCGCCGGCAATGCCTGCCCGCTCAACGACGGGGCGGCCGCCGTCATCGTCATGAGCGACACCCGGGCCCGCGACCTCGGCATCACGCCGCTGGCCCGCATCGTGGCCAGCGGCGTGACCGGGCTCAACCCGGAGATCATGGGCCTCGGCCCGGTAGAGGCCATCCGCCAGGTGCTGAAGCGGGCCAACCTGACCATCGACGACATCGATCTGGTGGAGATCAACGAGGCGTTCGCCGCCCAGGTCGTCCCGTCGGCCGCCGAGCTCGGGATCAGCTACGACAAGCTGAACGTCAGGGGCGGGGCCATCGCCCTCGGCCACCCGTTCGGCCAGACCGGTGCCCGCATCATGACCACGCTGCTCAACGCCCTCGAGGACACCGATAAGACCATCGGATTGGAGTCCATGTGCGTCGGCGGTGGCCAGGGCATGGCCATGATCGTCGAGCGCCTCTCGTAGGTCCCCGCCCGGGACTCCGGGTCGGGACTCCGGGTCGGGACTCCGGGTCGGGACTCCGGGTCGGGACTCCGGGTCGGGACTCCGGGTCGGGACTCCGGGTCGGGACTCCGGGTCG
>JBKQTE010000018.1:0-6933 GCA_052143315.1 Acidimicrobiales bacterium
CCCGGTCACCGGCTGGTTGAGGACCATGCTGCCGGTCGATCCGTGGAAGGGGGCGTCGCCGAAGGCGAAGATGCCGCCGTCGGAGGCCACCAGCCAGTAGCCCTTGCCGTCGGCGGTGGATGCCATGCCCACGATCGGCTTGTTGAGGCTCAGGCTGCCGGTGGAGCCGTAGAAGCCGGCGTCGCCATAGGCGAAGATGCCGCCGTCGGCACCGACCAGCCAGTAGCCGCGGCTGTCGGCGGTCGCGGCCATGCCCACGATGGCGGCGCCCAGCGACAGTGACTCCGCCGAGCCGTAGCTGACCGCGTCGCCGAAGGGGGCGACCCCGCCGTCGGAGGCCAGCAGCCAGTAGCCGAGGTCGTCCGCGGTCGGGACGATCTGGTCCACCGCCGAGGTGCCGGCGGTGGCGGCCTGGGGCGGGGTGCTCACCGCCGGGGCGTGGGCCGGGGCGGCCGTCGAGGCGGCCGAGACCGCCGAGCCCGCCGAGCCCGCCGAGCCCGCCGAGCCGAGGCTTGTGGCGGCCAGTACCACCAGGGCACCGAGCCAGACGATGCGGCGTCTGGCGGGAGCCGGGCCAGAGGCGCCGGCCCTCCTCGCTGATAGCTGCTCATGCACTCTCGCGACATCGGAGTCATCCGGACATAACTTGAGCGCGCCGCGGCGGGCGCCGCCCTCCGGTCGTCACGTCGAAGGACCGGCGCAGAGCGCCGGTCCTTCGGTCGTCGCGAGGGTGCGGGGGCGAGCCCCCTCCCAGGTCAGATGGACATTCCGACCATGGGCTCGTTGAGCGGGTGTCCACCCATGGAGCCGTGGAAGACGGCGTCGCCGAAGGCGAAGATGCCGCCGTCGGAGGCGTCGAGCCAGTAGCCCTTGCCGGTCGGGCTGGCGGCCATGCCCACGATCGGCTTGTTGAGGTGCAGCGAGCCGGTCGAGCCGTAGAACCCGGCATCCCCGAAGGAGAAGATTCCGCCGTCGGAGGCCACCATCCAGTACCCCTGACCGTCGGCCGTGGGAGTCATGCCCACGATCGGCTGGTTGAGGGGCTTGCCGCCCATGGAACCGAAGAAACCGGCGTCGCCGTAGGCGAAGATGCCACCGTCGGAGGCCACCAGCCAGTAGCCCTTGCCGTCGGGCGTGGCGGCCATGCCCACGATGGGCTGGTTGAGGACCTGCGAGCCGGTGGAGCCGTAGAAGCCGGCGTCACCGAAGGCGAAGATGCCGCCGTCGGTGGCCACCAGCCAGTAGCCCCCGTCGTCCGGGGTGGCCGCCATGCCGACGATCGGCTTGTTGAGGTGCATACTGCCGGTGGAGCCGTAGAACTTCAGGTCGCCGAAGGTGAAGATGCCGCCGTCGGAGGCGTCCAACCAGTAGCCCTGTCCCTTGTTGCCCGCTCCGGGACCGGGACTGGTGCCGGTGGGGGAGCTGGGGGGCGTGGGCACCACCGGGGTGACCGACCTGCTCGGCGCAGACGGCGTGCCGGTGCCGGCGGCGCTGACCGCCGCCACCGTGAAGGTGTAGGTGTCGCCGTTGATGAGGCCGGTGACCAGGTAGCTGTCGTGGGCACCCGGGGTCGGGTCCAGGGCGGAGCCGACCGAACCGGCCGTCAGGTCGATGGGCGTCTGGGCCACACCGTCGGCGTAGGGGGTGATGACGAAGCCGGTGATGCGATCGCCGCCGTTGGCCGGGACCGTCCAGGTGACCAGGGCGGTGCCGTTGCCGGGGGTGACCGTGCCGACCACCGGGGCGCCGGGCACCGTGGCCGTCGGGGTCACCGGCGTGGTGGGCGAGGACGGCGTGCCGGCTCCAGCCGAGCTGACCGCAGCCACCGTGAAGGTGTAGGTGTCGCCATCGATGAGGCCGGTGACCAGGTAGCTGTCGTGGGCTCCCGGGGTCGGGTCCAGGGCAGAGCCGACCGCACCGGCCGTCAGGTCGATGGGCGTCTGGGCCACGCCGTCGGCGTAGGGGGTGATGACGAACCCGGTGATGGGATCGCCGCCGTTGGCCGGGACCGTCCAGGTGACCAGGGCGGAGCCGTTGCCGGGAGTGACTGTGCCGACCACCGGGGTGCCCGGCACCGTGGCCACCGGGGTGACCGGCGTGGTGGGCGAGGACGGCGTGCCGGTGCCGGCGGCGCTGACCGCAGCCACCGTGAAGGTGTAGGCGTCGCCATCGATGAGGCCGGTGACCAGGTAGCTGTCGTGGGCTCCCGGGGTCGGGTCCAGGGCAGAGCCGACCGCACCGGCCGTCAGGTCGATGGGGGTCTTGGCCACGCCGTTCTGGAACGGGGTGATGACGAACCCGGTGATGGGATCGCCGCCGTTGGCCGGGACCGTCCAGGTGACCAGGGCGGTGCCGTTGCCCGGGGTGACGGTGCCGACCACCGGGGTGCCGGGAGGCGTGACCGGCGGGGTGACGGCGATCGGAGGAATGGGAAGGGAGTCGGTGTCGAAGGTGATGGTGACCGTGCCGTTGCCAGTGGCCGAGCTCGAGGTACGGGTCGAGCCGGCGTTGGTGTAGGCGTAGGAGGAACCACCGCCACCGCCACTGCCGGGGTCGTCGCTGTCGCCGCAGGTCCGGGTAGTAACAGTGTCGCCGCCGACGTAGCCGGCACCGCCGCCGCCGTCGCCAGCCGAATGGTAGAGAACCCCGATCAGCACCTGGCCGTTGCCGCTGGTGCCGGTGGCACCGTCAGCGAGTCCCCCGGCGGAGTTCACTCCGCCGGGGGCCACGTCGCTGTCGTTGTCCGAGTCAAGGCCCGCCGAGCCGCTCGGTCCGGTTCCCGTCGAATTTGCAGATGTGGTGACCGTGCCGCCGCCGCCGGCGCCACCGCCGCCACCGGTCGTCTGGATGGCCTCACCGCCGCCACCGCCGCCGCCGGCCACCACCGCCGGGGTGCCGCTGGCGGCGCATGTCGGACCCAGGCAGACGGCGGTGGACCCACCACCACCGCCGGCGCCACCGTAGGTCTGGCCGGAGAAGATGCAGTAGCCGAGGACGCTGACGACGGAGCAGGAGTAGCCACTGCCCCCGGTGCCGCCGGTCGACCACCCGGCGCCGCCGGTGCCGGCCGAGCTGGCGGAGCCCGGAGCTCCTGCGCACCCGGCCTCTGCTGAGATCTGCTGCCCTGGGTGGATGCCGTAGGACACGGTCTGCTTGGAGGCACCGCCGGCGGCCCCACCGGAGCCGGCCGAAGAGCCGGCAGAACCGCCGGCCCCGCCCGATCCACCGGTGGCCACAATGGTCACCGAGTTGGCGCCGGCCGGTGCCACCACCGACTGGAGCTGACCGCAGGCGGTCGTCTGCCAGGTGCTGACCGTTGAGGCGGCGGCCTGCCCGCTGAGGAGCGGCGACAGGGCCAGTGAGCTGGCGAGCGCGAGGAGCACGGCGACAAGAGACACAGCCGATCTGCGGTACAAGGGAACGTCCTCCGTTATCAATTCGGATGTATTCGGCTCGCAAATCCGTGCGGGCCATGTCAATGAATGCACTATGGGTGAAGCTACGACGGTACTGAAACACGGGGGCAACCCCTTGCAAAATCTCGCCACCAGCATCGGTGTCGTGACCACGCTGGGTGAGTAACACGCATCAAGGGTGCAATTTGCACCGTTCGGTGGGATCAGCCTCGCTGGCCGCGGTCGGTCGTATCCGGGCTCTTGGCCAAAGACCAGGGTGGTTTCTGGATGCCAGGGTGACGGATATCCCCGGTTCCTCACTGTTGACGACATCGCCTGCGCTCGGTGTAGGCGTTCGGGAGGCCGTCGACGAGACCGCGGCGGCCGTCCTGGGGGATCGCAGGACTCTGCTGGTCGGTGCGGGAGGAGGCCCCGAGGGACGCTCGTCCACGGCGACTGTGCAACCCACCTCACGGACGTGTGCCCCTGCCGGGCGCCCCGTCGTATCAGTATGCTACGCTGGGAGCAGTATGAGACAGATGGATGGAGGCAGCAATGGCCGCAGACAGACCGACCCGCTTCGCCGCAGACCTCCTCGAGTCCGCTGCAGTGCAGGGCCGGCGCGAGAGCCGCTCGGCCAAGCAGCAGCTCGACCACTGGGCCAGGGTGGGCCGGGCCGTCTCCATGCACGAGAGTGCTGCTCGGCGCCGCGTGGAGGCGGCACTCGCCGGGGAGTTGGCCTTGAGCGAGCTCGACGAGAGCGAGCGTCTGGTCGCCAACGCGGAGCTGGACGTGGCGATCCAGCTGCGGGCCGAGGCCACCTCGTTCGGGGAGCGTCTCGCCGCAGAAGGTGTGACGACCGTCGCGCTCGCCGATGACGGCACGCTGGTCGAGCACCGCCCTGACGGCTCGGTCACGGTCATCGCGGGGCCGACCGGCGCCGAGTGAGCCGCCTCGACCTCGTTGTCGGACCCAACGGCGCCGGAAAGTCGACCTTCGTCCGCCTGGTCCTTGCCCCTACCTGGCCGACGGCGGCCTTCGTCAACGCCGACCAGATCGCTGCTCGGAATTGGCCCGACGATCTGGAACAGCACGCCTACGAGGCGGCGGCGCTCGCCGCCGCCACCCGATCACGGCTGATCGAGCTGCGTCGGCCCCTGATCGCCGAGACCGTGTTCTCCCACCCGTCCAAGCTCGACTTGATCGACGAAGCGGCCATGGCGGGCTACTACGTTGCGCTCCACGTTCTCATGGTTTCCGAAGACCTCGCGGTGGCCCGGGTGGCCTACCGGAAGGCCGGCGGAGGGCACGGGGTGCCGGTCGGTAAGATCCGCCAGCGCTACCGACGCCTGTGGGCGCATGTGGCCAAGGCCGTCCCCAAGGCGAACTCGGCGACCTTCTGGGACAACTCGCAGCATGCCGGGCCCCGGCAGGCGGCGATGTTCATCGACGGCCTTGTGGTCGGGAGCTCCGAGTGGCCTGGCTGGGCGCCGGCGGACCTCACCATCCGCTGGCCGACCTGACAACGACGATCACAACCGGGGGTCGACGAGTTCGCTCTCACTCGGCGACAGTGTCTCACTACGAGCACCCGCTGGTGGCTCCGCAAGTCCCGCACACGTAGCACGACCCGGCCCGCTGCATGGCGTTCCCGCACTGGTAGCAGTACGGGGCGTCCTTGGGCTCGGAGCGGGCGATCGGGCCCGATGCGGCTGCTGCCGCCGACGGTGCCAGCAGGGATGCCGGGGCGACAGCCGGGGCCGGTGCGCTCCCCTCCACCACGGTGGCGGTCACCGGGTCCACGTTGTCGACCTCGTTGACGCCCTTGGACTCGGTGGCCGTCTCCTCCACCCCGGGGAGGGTGGGCTGCATGCGCTCGGTAGTGGACAGCACGCCGAGCTCGGCCCGCTCCTCCAGCGGCAGGTAGTCGACAGCCAGCCGGCGGAAGATGTAGTCGACCAGGCTGGTGGCGATCCGGAGCTCGGGGTCGTCGGTGATCCCGGCCGGCTCGAACCGCATGTTCCCGTACTTGCGGACATAGGTGGCCAGCGGCACGCCGTGCTGCAGGCCCAGGCTCACCGAGATGGAGAAGGCGTCCATGATGCCGGCCAGCGTCGACCCCTGCTTCGACACCTTCATGAACACCTCACCCGGACGGCCGTCCTCGTACTCCCCGACGGTGACGTAGCCCTCGCAGTCGGCCACCCGGAACGAGAAGGTGGAGGACTTCCGGCGGCGGGGCAGGCGCTCCCGCACCGGCGGCAGCACCAGGGTGTTGCTGGCCCGCGCCTGCTCGTGGACCAGGGCCTCCTCGAGGCCGGCGATCTTGGCGTTGAGCTCCCGGGCGTGCGCCTCGGCATCGGACCCGGCGGGGGCGGCGTTGTCGTACTCCTCGCCCGCCTTCTTGGTGGTCGACAGCGGCTGAGCCACCTTGCAGTTGTCGCGGTAAATGGCCACCGCCTTGATCCCCATCCGCCAGGCGTCGATGTGCAGCTGCTCGACGTCCTCCACGGTGACATCCTCGGGCAGGTTGACCGTCTTGGAGATGGCACCGGAGATGAACGGCTGCACCGCCCCCATCATCCGGACGTGGCCGAGGTAGTGGATGGTGTTGTCGCCCATCGAGCAGGCGAACACCTGCAGGTGCTCGGGGCTCAGGTACGGGGCGCCGATGATCGACTTGTGCTCGTCGATGTAGACGACGATCTCGTCGACCTGGTCGGGCGAGTAGCCCAGCCGGGTGAGGGCCCGCGGCACCGTCTGGTTGACGATCGACATGGTGCCCCCGCCGACCAGCTTCTTCGTCTTGACCAGGCCGAGGTCGGGCTCGACGCCGGTGGTGTCGCAGTCCATCAGCAGGCCGATGGTGCCGGTGGGCGCCAGCACGCTGGCCTGCGAGTTGCGCACCCCGAACTGCTCGCCCAGCTCCACGGCGGTGTCCCACGCCTCCTGGGCGGCGGACAGCAGCTCGGTCGGCACCTTCTCCTCGTCGATGACCGCCACCGCGTCGCGGTGCATGCGCAGGACGTCGAGCATGGGCCCGGCGTTGTCGTGATAGCCGGCGAAGGGGCCCATCCGGGCGGCGGTTCGGGCCGAGGTGGAGTAGGCGTGGCCAGTCATCAGCGCCGTGATGGCGGCGGCCCACGCCCGACCCTCGTCGGAGTCGTACGGCAGGCCTTGGGCCATCAGCAGGGCGCCGATGTTGGCGTAGCCGATGCCCAGCTGGCGGAAGCGCCGCGAGTTCTCGGTGATCTTCTCCGTCGGGTAGTCGGCGTTGCCCACGAGGATCTCCTGAGCGGTGAACACGACCTCCACCGCCGACTTGAAGGCGTCGACGTCGAAGGTGTCGTCATCGTTCAGGTACTTCAGCAAATTCAAACTCGCCAGATTGCACGCGGAGTTGTCGAGGTGAAGGTACTCGGAGCAATTGGCGACGACCATCCCGTCGACGACGTAGGAGTGGTTGCGGGGCTCGCACACGTTGTAGGTGAGCTCCACGCCGTCGCCGGTCCGCTCGAGCAGATGCGTCGTCGTCGGG
>JBKQTE010000019.1:0-25417 GCA_052143315.1 Acidimicrobiales bacterium
CCCCCCCACGACGGAAGGCGGTCGTCCCCGAGGGCGAGTGCCCCGAAGACGGCGCCCTCCCGCAGGCCCCAATCGCTGACCACCAGGCGCTGGAGACCCAGGCAGTCGACCAGCGTGGCCAGCACGATGGCGCCGATGGGGAGCAGCGGCGCCCGTCGGGCCTGCACCCCGGGCAGGGCCAGGCGGGCGTCGAGGTCGAGGGTGGCCAGCCGCTCGGCCAGTTCGTGGAGTTGGCCGGCCGGGAGCTCCACCTGGTTCACCTGTAGCGACGAGACCGATCCCGACGGCGGTACCGCTCGGTGGAGGACCATGGCCAGCCGAGCCAGGGCCCGGACGGTCCCGCCACTGGCGATGGTCCGGGCCCCCGCCTCGGGATGGGTGGCGAGCATGGTCTTGATCGGCTTGGCCCGCTCCACCGCCAGGTCGGCCAGCCGGGTCCGGTCGTCCATGGTCAGGTGCTCGCCACTGTCGAGCTCGCCCCGGAGCCGGGCGGTGCCCAGTGCCACGCTTCCCACCGCGTACACGTGGTGGGCGTCGCCGATCCCCGCCTCGAGGCTGCCTCCGCCGAGGTCCAGTCCGAGCACCTTGTCGCCGCCGACCCACACCCCGGCCCGTTGGCCGAGAAAGCAGAGCCTGGCCTCCTCCTCACCGGTCAGCAGCGTGATGGGGCAGCCCAGTACCCGCTCGAGGCGGGCCAGGAGGGCGGGCCCGTTGGCGGCGTCCCGCAGGGCGGCGGTGGCCATGGCCACCACCAGGTCGGCGCCCGACTCGTCGGCGGCGGTGCGCAGTCGGTGGACAGCGCGCACGGCGGACGCCGCCCGATCGACCGGCACTCCGCCGGTCCTGGCCACCTCGGTGCCCAGGTGGAGGAACGAACGCCGCCGGAGCACCGGCTCGAGCACGCCGTTGCGGGAGGCGTCCACCACCATCAGGTGAAAGGAGCTGCTCCCGAGATCGTAGACGGCAACACGTACGGTCGGCACGGCGTGACGCTAACCCGCCCCGGTGGCCGATGCGGGTACCCGACCGACGCCCGCCGGCACCGGGGTATCAGGGGAACGGTCCGCTACGATGCGGGGACCACGGGCTGTGGCGCAGTTTGGTAGCGCGCTTCGTTTGGGACGAAGAGGCCGCAGGTTCAAATCCTGTCAGCCCGACGCGCCGGCGGGTCCCCGGCTCAGGCGCCGACGGCCATGCCGAAGGTGTCGATGAGGTCGGCGGCCGATACCGGCTTGGAGAAGAGATAGCCCTGGGCGAAGTCGCAGTGCAGCCGCTGGAGCACCTCGAGCTGGCGCTCGGTCTCCACGCCCTCGGCCACCACCTCCAACCCGAGGGCGTGCGCCAGGTTGATCACCGCCAGGACGATCTCCTCGCCCTCGGGGGAGACCCCCAGCTCGTCCACGAACGACTTGTCCACCTTGAGGACATCGAGGGGGAACCGCTGGAGGTAGCTGAGCGAGGAGTAACCGGTGCCGAAGTCGTCGATGGCCAGCGACACACCCAGCCCCTTCAACGCCTTCAGTACCTGGAGGGCCGCAGCGCCATCCCTCATCAGGGCGCTCTCGGTGATCTCGAGGGTGAGGTTCTCCGGCGGTAGGCCGGTGGTGGCGAGGATCCGCTCCACCGTCTCGACGATCTCGGGGTGGTCGATCTGCCGGGCGGAGAGGTTGACGTCGACCGTCCCATAGGGACCGGTCCGGCCGACCTGCTGCCAGTCGCGGAGCTGGCGGCACGCCTCCTCGATGACCCAGGCGCCGATGGGGATGATCAGCCCACTGTCCTCGGCCACCGGGATGAACCGGTAGGGGGCGATCAGCCCGAGCTCGGGGTGGCTCCAGCGGACGAGGGCCTCCACGCCCACCGTGCGGGCGCCGTCGACCTCCACCACCGGCTGGTAGTGCAGCATCAGCTCGCTCCGCTCGAGGGCCCGGTGGAGCGAGTGCTCGGTGCTCATCCGATCCCGGACCTCGATGCGCATCGACTCGCCGAACGTCTCGACGCTGCACCCGCCGCTCTGCTTGGCCTGGTACATGGCCGCCTCGGCGTTCGACAGCAGGACGCTGGCCTCGTTGGTGTCCGTCGTGGTCACCGACACACCGACCGAGGCGGTCAGGAAGACCTCGGTGCCGTCCACCACGAAGGGCTCGTCGAGGGAGGAGAACGCCCGTTCCACGAAATGCATGGCGGCAGCGTGGGCGCCGCCGGCGGGGCGTTCGAACAGGGCCAGGAACTCGTCACCGCCGAAGCGGGCCACCAGGTCGGCTCCGCCGTCGGCCTCGGTCAGGCGCTGGGCCGCGGCCACCAGGATCCCGTCCCCCACCTCGTGGCCCAGACTGTCGTTGATCGCCTTGAACCGGTTGAAGTCGAGGAGCACCACGGACACCGATCCGGGCGCCGACCGGAACCGGGCCGCCGCATAGGCCAGCTGATAGCTGAAGAGCGCCCGGTTGGGCAGTCCGGTGAGGGGGTCGTGCAGGTAGGCGTGGGCCAGGGCCTCTTCGGCCTTCTTCTCGTCGGCCAGATCGTGGATGAACCCGCCGATCCGGTAGTCGTCCCCGCAGGCGGTGAGGAACATGGTCCCCGACGCCACCACCGGGTGCCCGTCCTTGTGGCGGAGCTCGAGCTCCTGCCAAAGTGCGACTCGCCCGGTGCGGTGGAGCATGTCGTGGTAGAAGTCGTCGGACTCCCCGAACACGGCCCGCACGTAGTCGATGCTCACGATGGAGTCGGTGATCGGGCGGCCCACCACCTCGTGGCGCTCCCACCCCAGGATCTCCTCGGCCCGGGTGTTCCACTCGGTGATCATCCCCCGGCCGTCGACCTCGATGAACGCGTCACGCGACTCCGAGACGACCTGCTCGAAGCGGTAGCGCCACGCCTCGAACTCGACCAGTTCGGGCGCCAGCGCCAGGGGGCCACGGCCCGCCGGGGGCTCGAGCGACAGGGACGGCACCTCCGATGGGCGGGCGCGTCGAATGAGCTCGTCGTCATGTGGCGAAACCACATCATCCGTACGACTGACAACCATGACACTCCTGTCGTGTTCCACCCGGGCCGCCAAACCCGGATCACTACGGTGTGTGTCAAAATTTCGCGGAAATACTGACTCCGAGATATTTGACCTGACAGCCAATGCAATGCGATGAGGGGCAATGGCCCCTCGGTATGGGGTTATCGTAGGCAACCCGTCGGTGCAGGTCAACAGATTTTTCACTGAAGAGGCAACGACATGGCCCCGAACCAACCCGCTTGGCTACGCCGGACGGCATGGAGTCGGATCCGACAAGTGCCATTGTCAGCTTCCCGCCAGCGCCATACACGGCCATCCCTGGGGCGCCACGGCCGCGCCTCCGTGTACCGTGCCCCCCATGGTCGTGGTCACCGGGACGCTCCAGAAGGCGGCGTGGGACCAGAAGGTCCTCCCTCCCGTCGAGCAGGTCCGCCCGGGCCTGTGGTCGATCCCGGTGCCCATCCCCGACAACCCGCTCCGCTACGTGCTTGTCTACGCCCTCGAGCTCGAGGGCGGCGGTGTGGCGCTGGTCGACGCCGGGTGGGACACCGACGAGGCCTGGACCAGCCTCACCGACGGACTGGCCGTGGCCGGTGGCAGCATCGACGACGTCCGGGCGGTGCTGGTCACCCACATCCATCCCGACCACTACGGGCTGGCCGGGAGGGTACGGGAGGCGTCGGGGGCGTGGATCGGCCTCCACCCGGCGGACGCCGTGATGCTGGAGTCCCGCTACGGCAACACCGACCAGCTGCTGGCCGAGATGACCCACTTCCTGGCCGACTCCGGGGTCCCCGCCGACAAGCTCCCCGACCTCGCCTTCGCCTCCATGGTGGTGAAGTCGATGGTGACCATGGCCGAGCCCGACATGCTGTTCGAGGACGGCAAGGAGATCGAGCTCCCCGGCTGGAACCTACGGACCATCTGGACCCCGGGCCACTCACCGGGCCATGTCTGCTTCTACAGCGCGGACCAGCGCCTGCTGCTGTCGGGCGACCACGTGCTCCCCCGCATCACCCCGAACATCTCGGTGCACACCCAGCAGTTCCCCAACCCGTTGGGCGACTACCTCGAGTCGCTCCTGAAGGTCCAGAACCTCGGTACCGAGGAGGTCCTCCCCGCCCACGAGTACCGCTTCGCCGATCTGGGTGCCCGACTGGAGGAGATCATCCGGCACCACGCTGACCGGCTCGACGAGATCGAGCAGGTGCTCCGGGACCGGCCGGGCTCGACGGCCTGGGACATCACCGTCCGGCTCCACTGGTCACGACCGTGGGACCAGATCGAGTCGTTCATGCAGCGCCAGGCCAACGGCGAGACGCTGGCCCACTGCGTGCTGCTCGAGCTCCACGACCGGGTACGCCGGCAGGGCACCGGGCCGATCCGCTTCTCGCTGGTGGAGGGGTAAGCGTCAGCCGGCGTCGTCCCGGAGGTGGGGCGGCACCTCCGGCTCGGGTACCTGGCTGTCACTGGAGCCGCCGTCGATCGCTCCGACCGACGGCGGACCGGCTTCCCGCCGCCGCGCCACGGCCAGCCCCACCACCACGGCGACCATGATCACGGCGACCACCCCCACGGCCGACCACAGGCCGACCTGCTTCAGGACCCGTTCGAAGGAGACCCCGACCACGTAGCCGAGGAGCGTGTAGCCGACGCCCCACAGCAGGCCGCCGGCTGCGTTGTAGAGGAGGAAGGTGCGGTAGCGGAGTCCGCTGAAGCCGGCCAGACCGGGGATGATAGCCCGGGCGAAGGCCAGGAACCGCCCCAGGAAGACCGCCGGTCCCCCGTGGCGCTCGAGCAGGGCCATGGTCCTGGCCACCGCGGCGCTGTCCTTCATCGGGCGGTGGCCGAGCAGCCAGGGTCCGGCCCATCTACCCACCTCGAAGCCGACCGAGTCTCCGACGATGGCACACACCACCACCACCACCATCATCACGCCCAGGTTCACCTGGTGGAGGCCGGCCAGGACCCCCCCGATCACCACCGCCGTCTCTCCGGGGATGAAGAACCCGAGCAGCAGCGCCGCCTCGGCGAAGGCCAGCAGGCCGACCAGGGCATAGGCGGCAGGGCCGTGGAAGTGGAGCAACGACCCCACGTACCCGCCCGGGAGCCCCTGGCCACCGGAGGAGGAGGCCGCCGTCAGCCCCCTCATCGTGGTGGGGATCACGTAGAGATGGTCACGCCTGTCCAGGCCCGGCGGCGGCACGCCGGGCACCGCATGCGGTGGTCGAAGGTCCGTCCCGGGATCCAGACGCCGAAGGGGAGCTGCAGCAGGGCGAAGTCGAGCAGCCCGATCCGGGTGACCGACCCGCAGGCCGAGCAGTCGACGGTCAGGATCCCCCGCTCGGGCATGGGGTCGGTCAGCGCCGAAGCGGCGGTCTCGTCGTCGGCAGACGGGGTGGCCGCCGAGAAGAGGGCGTGGCGACCGGACGGCCGAGCCCGGCGGGCCCCGCTCGTGGGGGCCGGTTGGCCGCTCCCCCGCGAGACGTGGGACCCGGGGGAGGCGTCGGGGGCCACCGCCACCTGGGCGTCCACCGGCATCCAGAACAGCGCCCGCTTTCCCAGCGGGTCGAGGGTCCCGCCCATCAGGCGCGGGCCCCGGCGGCCGGGGCGGTGTCGAGGAGCACCCGGGCCAGCTGACGGTAGGCCTCGGCGCCCGGCGAGGTGGGGGCGTGCTGGAGGATGGACTTCCCACGGGCAGGGGCCTCGGCGAAGCGGATCGACTTACGCACCGGCGGCTGGAGCACCGGGATGCCGTAGCGGGCCTCGACCTCCTCCAGCACGTGCCGAGCGTGCTTGGTGCGGTCGTCGTACATGGTGGCGATCACACCCCGCACCACCAGAGACTCATTGGCGAAAGCCCGGACGTCGGCGATGGTCTCGAGCAGCTGGCCGACGCCCCGGTTGGACAGCGCCTCGCACTGCAGGGGGATCAGCACGGCGTCGGCGGCGGTCAGCCCGTTGATGGTCAGCACACCGAGCGACGGCGGGCAGTCGATCATGATCAGGTCGTAGTCGTCGAGGACCGGTTCGAGGGCCCGCTCCAGCACGTGCTCGCGCCCGGTCCGGGTGAGCAGGTGGACCTCGGAGCCGGCCAGATCGATGGTGGCCGGGAGCAGGTCCAGGCCGGCCACCCCGGGGACGGGTATGCGCACCTCCTCCACCTTGGCCTTCCGGACGAACACGTCGTGGACCGAGTGCTCCAGCGAGTCGGGGTCGAACCCCAGCGAAAAGGTGAGACACGACTGCGGGTCGAGGTCGACCACCAGCGTCCGTCGCCCCAGCTCCCCCGAGGCCACGCCCAGCGACTGGACGGTGGTCGTCTTGGCCACCCCGCCCTTCTGGTTGGCAATGGCGAGAACCTCGGTCACCCGAGAAGTCTACGTCCGGTGACGGCCGCCACCCACGAGGGTCAGAACCCCGCCGTTCCCGTGATCGGCTTGTTCAGATGAGCACCGCCCATGGAGCCGTCGAAGGGGGCGTCGAAGCTGAACACGCCGCCGTCGGCGGCCACGAACCGGTAGCCGCTGCCGTTGGAGGTCTCGGCCATGCCCACGATGGGGGCGTTGAGGGGTATCGAGCCGGTGGAGCCGTAGAACGGCGCCCCGCCGAAGGCGAACACGCCGCCATCGGCGGCGACCTCCCAGTAGCCGCCGGTGTTGGTGTCGTTGACGGTGCCCACGATCGGTTGGTTCAGGGGTTGGCCGCCCATGGAGCCGAAGAACGGAGCGTCCCCGAAGGAGAAGATGCCGCCGTCGGAGGCGACCAGGCGGTAGCCGTTGCCGTCGGTCGACGAGGAGATCCCCACGATGGGCTTGTTCAGCGGCCGGCCGCCCATGGAGCCGAAGAAGCCGGCGTCGCCGAAGGCGAAGATGCCGCCGTCGGAGGCGACCAGCCAGTAGCCCTTGCCGTCCGGGGTGGCGGCCATGCCCACGATCGGATCGTTCAGTGGCCGGCCACCCATGGATCCGTAGAACTGGGCTTGCCCGAAGGCGAAGACGCCGCCGTCGGAGGCCACTTCCCAGTAGCCACCGGTGTTCGGGGCCATGGCCGACCCCACGATCGGCTCGTTCAGCGGCTGGCCCCCGGTCGAGCCGCAGAAGGGCGTCCCGCCGAAGGAGAAGACCCCGCCGTCGGTGGCGGTCAGGTTGTACCCGGTGTAGACGGCCGCCGGCACGTCGCAGGCGGGGATCGACCCCTGGGGGGTGGTTCCCCCGGCATCGCCGGTCAGCTGGGGGTCGTGGTGGAACTCGGGCCAGGAGCCAGGCTCCACGACGGCTGCCCCGTCCGAACTGGGGATCTCGAAGTGGTCGATCTGGCCGTAGCCGCACTGCACCGAATGTGCGCAGGACGGCACCTCGTAGCCGGCCAGGGTGATCCCGATGGTGCCATTGGGGTCGTCGGTGACGAGGGGGGCGTTCTGGAGGCCCAGGCTGGGGTCGAGGACGGCGGCAGCGGCAGGGGGGCCGCCTCCGACGGGGGTCACGCTCAGGCTCACCGGATCGCCGGTCTTCCCGTCGAAGATATCGACCCCGTTGATGGTGGGAACGATCACGTCCTGGTACCCGCTGCCGGTGAGGTCGGCGGTAACCACCGAGCCGTCCACCACCGGGCTGGAGAGTTGGGCATGCCAGAGGGGCTGGCCGGTGGCGGCGTCCAGCACCCACACCGTCCCCGGCCCCGAACCCACCGCCGTCTCCTCGACCACCTGCAGCGACCCGTTGCCCAGCACGTCGGCCAGGGCCGGCGACGACTCGGTGCTGCCGTCGAGCTTGGTGGACCACTGCTGCTGGCAGTGGGTGTCGTACGCCTTCACCGTGTCGGTGTCCGAGGCGCCGGTGAGGTAGCCGGCCTCGTAGCCGGTGCCGGTCACGATGCCGGTGGCGCCGCCGGGAAGGAACCCACCCACCGCCGGAGACGAGTCGATCACCTGGTTGGTGATCGCCTGGCAGACGAGGTTGCCCTGGGCGGTGAGGATCCGCAGGTGGCCACCGCCGGTGTACTCCTGGCCCCGGCCGACCCCGGCCGTCTGGTCTCCCCCGTCGACGATCTCGTTCTGGCCGGTGCCGTAGAGATCGGCGCTGGCCGCCGTCGAGTGGGTGCTGTCGGAGTTGAAGTACGGCCAGCCGGTAAGGGCCGAACCGTTCCCGCCGTTGAGGGCGTACGACACCTGGCCGGCGGTGCCGGCGTAGACGTCGGTACCGCCCGCTTGCAGCGTGGTCACGGTCATCCCGGCGATCACCGCGGTGGCCGGGACGGTGTCGGACGGCGGGTTGACCACCGGCGTGAACCAGTTCTGACTACCCGAGGCGGCGAACGCCTGGTAGCCCCCGGTTGGATCGGCGTCGTCACCGGAGCCGATGAAGACCGTGGAGAGGCCGGGGGCCGGACTGACCGACGGCGAGGAGTCGATCGGGCCATCCTCGTCGGTGGTTGGCCACCCGGGAACGGCCGCCCCGGTGCCCAGGTTGTAGCCGTACACGAATCCGCGCCGGTCGCCGACCACCACGTCGTCGGCGGCACCGTCGAGGTCGGCGACGGTGGGCGAGGACTCGGCGATGGGCGATCCGAGGTCCTGCAGGTAGCCGGACGACCACGTCTCCTGCAGGCTCAGCGTGGGGGCGGTGTGACCCACCGTGGCGGCCGCCGCCCGTGGAGCCAGCACGGCCATGCCGGTCAACGACGAGCTCAGCACGGCGGCCACGGCGACGGCACGGATCGCCCGGGTGCCGGTACGTGCCGATGGAGAGGTGGTGAGACGTGGGGGGATCGGCATGTCCACGCGAGGCTAGGACGCGGGTCCCCCGGTTGGGAAGGGGCAATGTATCGCTCAAGTAAAGTCTTTACTGTCTCTCCCGAGCCCGATATACTCAAGTAGATGGTTGACCAAACCCCCACACTCGACCGGGTGTTCGGCGCCCTGTCGGACCCGACCCGTCGGCGGATGGTGGAACGCCTGAGCGGGGGGCCGGCGTCGGTGAGCGAGCTCGCCGAGCCGCTGGCGATGTCGCTGGCCGGAGCGTTGCAGCACGTGCAGGTGCTCGAGGCCAGCGGGCTGGTGCGGTCCGAAAAGGTCGGCAGGGTCCGCGTCTGCCGCGTGGATCCGGCGGCGCTGCAGACCGTCGAGCGGTGGGTCGCCGACCGTCAGAAGGTGTGGGAGCGCCGCTTCGACCGCCTCGGCGAGTACCTGGGGGACGACCACCACCCAACCGCGGACCGGCAGGAAGACCATCGGCCGGGACCCGACCGGCCCGACGACAGGAGCACAGCATGACCGAGCGATCCACCGTCCACGCCACCTTCACCATCCAGCGCCACTATCTGGCGACGCCCGAACGGGTCTTCCGGGCATTCGCCGACCCGGTGGCCAAGGCCCGATGGTTCATCGGGCCCGAGGCCTGGGTCAAGGCCGAGCACGACATCGACTTCCGGGTCGGGGGCGCTGAGCACCTGCGCATCCTCTCCGTCGACGGCGATGCGCACGTCTTCGACGCCACGTACCACGACATCGTCCCTGACCGGCGCATCGTCTACGCCTACCAGATGCATGTCGGTGAGACCCGGCTGTCGGTCTCGCTGGCCACCATCGAGCTCGAGGCGGTCGGCGACGGCAGCCGCCTGCTCTTCACCGAGCAGGCGGCCTTCCTCGACGGCAACGACAACGTGGGCGACCGCCAAGCCGGCACCGAGGCCCTGCTCGACCACCTCGGCGACGAGGTGGAGGGACGGTCGAACGGGTCCGCCTGAGACCGGGACCTCCGGGGTCCGGTGCCGGGATCACTGACACCGGTGGTCAGCTCCAAGGCGGCCCGTCGCCCGCTGTCCACTGCCGACCCACCGGCGCACCGGGGGGCCCACCCGGCCCAAGAGATCGTGATGCGCGAGGGTTCGGACGTTTCCTATCTCTCGCGAGGTCACCGTGTGCCCCCGGCAGGACTCGAACCCGCAACCTGGTGGGTAGAAGCCACCCGCTCTATCCAGTTGAGCTACAGGGGCTCGGCGTACGAGGTTACAGCCGTGACCCGGGCCATCTGCGGGGTGTGCAAGAATGGTTGCTCCTTGGTGGCCGTAGCTCAGTTGGTCAGAGCGCCGGGATGTGGCCCCGGAGGTCGCGGGTTCGAGCCCCGTCGGTCACCCTCACCCGGACGGATGCGCACGGCAGTGCCCGTGCCCATCGGGAACAGCTTCACCACGTCGGGCGCCTCTAGCTCAATGGCAGAGCAACGGACTCTTAATCCGCAGGTTCTGGGTTCGAATCCCAGGGGGCGCACCAGCCACGCAGCCCCGCTCCCTTCGAGGGTGGACGGTGGTGCGCCAGGCGCGCCAATAGCCGTTCGACCGCCGACGCCCGTCCGCCAAGCATCGGTGCGTGTCAGTAGGCGGTCGGCGCAGGCGGTGACAGCGTGAAGGAGAAGGTCTGGCCCGCGCCGGGGAACAGGAGGTTCAAGGCTCCGGTGAGTGCCCCGCACCCGGTGAGATCGGGAAACGTCGTGCTCCCGCTCAGTGTCAGCTGACCGTCTCCGAGCGAGGAGACGGGCCCGTTGTACGAGAGCGGGAAGTTGACCGGTGAGGCCGTCTGGCAGGTCGAGTCCACGAAGTTGATGCCGAGGAAGCTCAGGGAGAACAGCTGGAGCGTGGCGCTCGCCGACGCGTTGATGTGCAGGTCCCCATTTGCGTCGATCGACGCCGATCCGGTCGCCGGTCCTGGCTGCACGAGGCCGAACGTCACACTCAGCGGGATCAGCCCGAACGCGGAGATCGTCGTCGTGAAGGTCGGCGCCGAGATCTCCCCGTTCTGCAGCTGCATACTGCTGAGGTCCGTGGCACCACTGAATGTCGTGGTCGACGGCAGGTTCACCGTGGCGTCGAGCGAGTTCATGTGCACCCACGCGTTGACCGGCCAGTTGTTCAGGTTGATCAGCCAGTCGCCACTGGCCGGTGTCGCCGTCGACGTCGGGGCGGCGGCCGTGTCGTTGCAGTCGTTCGGTGCGTCGTACTCCCCGATGAACGGGACGAGGCGGTCGGCGATCCAGCTGACGACATCCGGTGCCGCTTGGAACTGGGTCGTGACGTGCTCGCCGGGGTAGAGCACGAACTCGTCGGTGACGCCTTCCGAGCAGTACTGCTGTTTCAGCGCGATGTCCTGAGCGAGCGGGATCGCCTCGTCGGCCTGGCCATGGTACTGGTAGACGGGAACGTCGATCTTCGTGGTACCGAGCTGCTGGGCGGAGACGACCGAGGAGATCGCCGGCGTTGCGAGCAGCTGGGCCTCGGTCTCGCCGTTCTTCGTGTAGGTCCCCAGGTCGGCGTGCTCGAACTGCAGCAGCGAGCCGAAGACGCACTGGTTCTCGATCGCAGCGATCGCCGCGGCTCCCTTGGCGTTCACCCTCGACGAGAGGTCGATCGCCGATGGGTACTGGTTGTTCAGGCCGATGACCGACATCGCTCCGAATGCCGCCGTCGGTCCGCCGTTGAGGTAGGTCGCCGTCGCCGCCAGGTTGGCCGGGATGCCGCCGGCGGCGACGCCGACGAGGTTGAGCGACGGGTCGTAGGTGGGCTGGAGCTGACCTGCCCAGCTGGCTGCCTGGCCACCTTGGGAGTACCCCCAGATCGCCGTCGGAGCCGACGAGCTCAGCCCGACGCCGGGAACCTGGTCGGCCGCGGTGACCATGTCGAGCACGGCGTGTCCCTCGGCCTCGCCCACCGTGAAGAGCAGCTTCGAGCCGGTCGTGTAACCCTGGTAGTCGGTGAGGACGACCGCCCAGCCCTTGTTGAGCAGCGCCACCAGGTTCGCCGCCTCGTATTCGGTGCCCACCGTGAGCTGCACGGAGGGCGCGCACGACTGCGCGAGCCCCTGGGTGCCGGGCGCGTAGTCGATGACCGGACGTGATCCGAAGCCCGTCCACGCCGCCGCGGGGACGAGAACGGTTCCGGTGGCGATGTCCCGGACTCCGAGCGCATCCTCTGTGTAGTACATGACGTCCCACGCGTTCACGCTTGGTGCGCCCGAACCAAGATTGACGGTGGTGGTCTGGTACGAGATCAGAGCACCGTGATTTCCCGGCGGCAGTGGTGCAGGCGGCGTGTAGAAGGCCGAGATGGTCGTGGCACCGCTCGAGCTCGAGGCCCACGGAACGACGAGCGAGCCCAGAGCAACCGCCGTCACCACGAGCAGGGCCAGCACACCGCGTCGGGACATTTGATACCACCTCCCCCTTCTGCCGCCACCAACAACGTGGTTCAAGGTAACAAACAGGTCATCGCCGGTCTACCTATCCCACGGTCCGTAACCCGTCGAGCCGCTTGAGCGAGTTCAATCGCTGCTCGGTGTCCCGAGGCGGTTATCTCGTCGTTGGCGGTGTGGCTGACGAGGCAGTCGTGGAGGGTGCGTGCCTGTCGATAGCCGAGCTGGCGCAGCAGCTCAGTGTGTGTCTCCGGCGTCCCTGCGGTCGTCGTCGAAGCCCCGGGAGTGCGGCCCCTCGCCACCGGTGAGCTCCCATGGGCGAAGGCTAACGACCGGCTGCCGTCCCGGGACCGGCGGGGAGCTCCCGGACGATCCGGTCCCATCCCTGGGCGGTGAGGGCGTAGTTGGCGACGGTGCTCGACGTGAACGCCGACCAGGTGGCGGGCCGCGCCAGGGTGGCCACCGCCGCCGCCACCAGGGGGGCGGCGGCCAGGCAGTCTCCGGCGGTCGGCGTCAGCTCCTCAACGCTGCCGGCGTAGGGGCCGCTCCGCCGCCAGGCCGCCACCAGCTCACGAGCCACCCCGCGCCGCCCTTCCCCCTGCTGGGCGACGCCGAGCACGGCCAGGAGCAGCTGATGGGTGGCCACCCCCACCGACCCGTGCAGCTGCGGTCCCGGGTGGGACCCCCGGGCCACCGCCAGAAGGGCTCCCACCAGGTCGACGCCGGACCGCCAGGCGTTCTCCGGCTCCACCAGGCGCGGGTTGACATCGATGAAGAGCGGGCCGTCCTCGGTGAGGATCACATCGGCCGACAGTCCGCCGTGCCATGCCAGGTCGGCTCCCAGCACCTCCAGCCATGCCCTCGCCTCGGGGAGGTCGATGCTCCGCTTGTGGCTGGCACCGCCGTTGGCCCCCTCACCCAATCGCTGGTTGGCGTGGAAGGCGACCAGAGAGCCGTGGTCGAACACCGACTGGCACATGGCCAGGGGTCCGTCGACCGCCGCCTCCACCAGCACCGGCCGGCCGGCGACCGTCGCCTTGTCGAGCTCCTTCGGCGAGGCGACCCGGCGGACGCCGGCCGAGGCGGTGCCGATCGGCTCCTTGACGAAGGCGGGGAACCGGGTCCACCCCTCGGGCCCGACGGCGGACTCCGGTCGGGGCATCCCCAGCCGGCCCATGGTGCGGAAGGCCGAGACCTTGTCCTGCACCGATGCCAGCGCCGCGAACGGCGGCACCGCGGTGGCCACGCCCTCGGCGGCGAGCCGATCGGGGGCCGCGGCGAGGACGGCCACCTGCTCTTGCGTGGGGAACAGCACGTCGAACCGGCCGGTCCGGTAGGTGGTCAGGGCCACATCGAGCCATCCCAGGGGATCGGCGCCGTAGGCGGGCACCTTCCGGATCCGGTGGACGTGGCGGGTGAAGCGGCACAGGCAGATCGGGTCTGGCGACAGCGCCTCGACGGTGTGGCCGGCGGCGGCCAGGCGGGTGGCCGATTGGCGGGCGGTGAGCCCCGACCCATCGGTCAGCAGGATCCGCATAAGTATGCATCGTATACTTATGCGGAATGGGACGTGCACCCCGCATCCACCGCCCGGCCATCGTCGACGCGGCCGTCCACGTGGCGGACGAGCACGGGCTGGAGGCGATGACCATGGGCGCGGTGGCCGGCCGGCTCGGTGTGACCGCCATGGCCCTCTACCGGCACGTGAAGAACAAGGACGCCCTGCTCGACCTGGTGGTGGAGCGGCTCCTCACCGAATTCCCCCTGGCCCCCGCCGAGCTCCCTTGGCCCGAGCGGCTCTCGGACATGGCCTGGCAGATCCGGGGGGTGGCCAGGCGACACCCCGGGGTCTTCCCGCTCCTCCTCCAACGGCCGATTCTCACCCGTCAGGCCTGGCGCACCCGGGACAGCATCTACCGCGCCCTGCGGGAGGCCGGCATCGACAACGACCAGGTGGAGCGGACCGAGCGGCTGGTCAGCACGGCCATCCTCGGGTTCGCCACCTCCGAGGTGGCCGGCCGGTTCCGTCGCCATTCGAGACTCGAGCTCGACCTCGACTTCGATGCGCTGCTCGCCATGCTGACCGTCTTCATCGGGGTGGCCGCCGGCGACATCGAGGTGCCCGCCGGGCGCGGTCTACCGTTGGACCGATAGCGGGCCCCCACCCGGTCGGACCAGGAAGCGCTGGCCCGCACCGGAAACCTGGTGGAGCGCGACTTCCTCACCCGGCGTCTGGCCGAGCTCGACGGCTGAGAATTCCGAGGTCATATGGGGTGTGGCCCGTGCATCACCGAATTCGCCCCGCTACGATGACGCCAGGTGGATCCACGGCGCGGGGCGGGGGTGGTCATGTGGGCCGACCGCCGATCGTGAGATGAGCGTGGATGGTCGAGGGGGGTCTCGATTCGGTGACCATTAGGGCGAGAGCAGAACAGCGCATCCCGACTCGGGACAAGCCGGCTGGCGACCACCCGTCGGACGTGGCGGTCGACGACCCCTGGCTGCGTTACACCCTCCGATCCGTACGCGGCGGGTTGGTCACCTCCGCGTTCATCATCTTCGTGGTCACCCTGTACCTGGTACTGCCCGGACACGCCAACATCAACAGGGCGGGGTCCCTCACCCTCGTCCTGGTCGCCACCGCCCTCACCGCCGCCATCGCCTTCCTGCCGTGGCAGCGGATGATGGACCACCCGGTCGGCGACTGGGCCATCTACGCGTGGGCCATGGTCATGGTCGGCATCCTCGACCTGGCCATCGCCTTCACCGGCGGGGCGCAGTCCGAGCTCTACCTGGTGCTCATCGTGGTCACCGTGTTCCTGGCCGGGCCCGCCTATCCGCTCTTCCTCGAGATCGGGCTCACCGCCGTGACCGTGTTCGGCTACATCCTCACCCTGGTCGTCACCGGGTGGGGGATCTCCAGCGCCTCCCTGGCGCTGCGGGTCGGCATGATCATCGCCTGCGCCCTGGCCGTGGGCGTGCTCAACCACGAGCTCGGTCGGGCCTTCCGGCTCCAGACTCTCGAACACGCGGCGTCGGAGAACCGGGTGGCCCTGTGGAGCCGGATGGCGGCGGTGGTCCGGGAGATCGATGCCCCGGACGTCGACCGCGTCCTGGTGGCCGTGGTCGGGGCCCTCGAGTCGCTCGGCTTCGAGTCGTCCGACATCTGTGCCATCGACCCCGGCGGGGCCACCTACCGGGTGCTGCACGCCCGCAATCTCAATGCCGAGTACACCTCGCGCCATCACGATGCCTCGGGCGGCATGGTGGGGATGGTGCTGTCCCGACGCAGCACGGTGGTGGTCGACGACTACGCCGAGCTGGTCGGCGGGGTGGACGACCTCCGGAGCATCGGGTTCGCGACGGTCATCGGCGGCCCGGTCTGGGTGGACGGCGAGCTGGCCGCCATCCTCGAGGCGGGGACGTGCGAGTACCGGGCCCTGCTCACCGAGGAGATCGCCGCCTTCGAGATGCTGGCCGCCCAGGCCGGCCACGCCCTGGAGAACGCCCACCTCCTCGAGCGCCAGCGGACCGACCGGGACCACTTCCGGCAGCTCCTCGAGTCGGCCCCGGACGCCGTGGTGGTGGCCGACGCCGCCACCGGGCTCATCGTGGAAGTGAGCAATCAGGCCGAGAGCCTATTCGGGTACACGGCCGACGAGCTGGTCGGTCGTCCGGGAAAGATCCTGATGCCCGAGCGGGTCCGCACCGAGCAGCTTTCGCTGATCGACCACTGGCTCGCCGGAGGTGGCGACTCGGTGATCGGGGTGGACCGGACCGTGTTCGCCCTCCACAAGGACGGGACGGAGATCCCGGTGGAGGTCACCTTCAGCTCCCTCGACACACCCCAGGGGCTGGTGATCTCGGCGGCCATCCGGGACATCACCGAGCGGCGCGAGTTCGAGCGCCGGCTCGCCCACCAGGCCACCCACGATCGCCTGACCGGGCTGCCCAACCGCGAGCTGTTCACGCAACGGCTGGCCCGGTCGCTGCACGGGCGGCTCACCGTCGACCCGCCGGTGACCGTCTGCCTGCTCGATCTCGACCACTTCAAGTACCTGAACGACAGCCGCGGTCACCGGGTGGGCGACCTGCTGGTGGTGGGGGTGGCCGAGCGCATCGGCCGGCTCCTCGACGGGAACTTCATCGCCCGGGTCGGGGGCGACGAGTTCGGTCTGCTGGTGGAGGGACCCGCCTCCGTCAACGAGGCGACTGCGTTCGGCAACCGGCTCCTGGCCGCCTTCTCCCAGCCGTTCGAGGTCGACAGCATCGACTGCTACGTCTCCGCCAGCATCGGCATCGCCTTCGGCCGGTCCTCCGACCGGGCCGAGGTGGTGCTGAGCAACGCCGACGCCGCTGTCAACCTGGCCAAGCACAACGGACGGGATCGGATCGAGCTCTTCGACGAGGCCCTGACCATCGAGGCGGCCGACCGGGTCGCCACCGAGGCCCAGCTCCACCTGGCCCTGGACCGGGGCGAGTTCACCCTGGCCTACCAGCCGGTGGTGGGCCTGTCCGACGACCGGCTGGTGGGGGTGGAGGCTCTGGTGCGGTGGCACCATCCGGTCCGGGGCACCGTGCAGCCGGACCAGTTCATCCCGACGGCCGAGGACACCGGCCTCATCGTCCCCATCGGTCGGTGGGTCCTCCATGAGGCCTGCCGCCAGCTGGGCTCGTGGCGGAAGCGGTACCCGAGCCGTCCTGACTTCTCCGTCAGCGTCAACGTCTCGAGCCGCCAACTCGAGCACGACCACTTCGTCACCGACGTGGCCGAGGTGCTGGCCGACACCGGTATCCCACCCCGCCTGCTGATCCTCGAGATCACCGAGAGCTTCTTCATCCGGGACTTCCAGGCCGCGGTGCGCCGGCTCCACGCCCTAAAGGAGTTCGGCGTCCGCCTGGCCATCGACGACTTCGGCACCGGCTTCTCCTCCCTCTTCTCGCTGTCGAGGCTGCCGGTGGACATCGTCAAGATCGACAAGGCGTTCATCGACGGCCTGGGCACCCGGTACGACGCCGTGGTCACCGCCGTGGTGACGATGGGCGATGCCTTCGGTCTCGACGTGGTGGCCGAGGGCATCGAGATCGAGCAGCAACGCGACCGGTTGGTCGACCTGGGGTGCCGGTTCGCCCAGGGCTTCTACTTCTCCAGGCCCTTGGACGTGGAGGCCACCGACCTGCTGCTACGCACGGTGGATACCGAGCGACCCGGGGCGCTGACCTAGCCGGTCATGCGGGGGGTGATCCCCCACGACGCGGTCCACCGCGCCCCGGGGCGGAGCACGATCACACCATGACCGGAGCGGAGGCTGTCGGGGGGACAGGTCATCGGCTCGACGGCCAGGGCCTGGCGCCGGGCGCCGGGCTCGAGGGTGTCGCCCGAGAAGACCATGACGTGGTCGAACCGTTCGTCCGCCCACAGGGTGGCGCCCCCGCTCCCGTCGGGGCGGTCGAGCTCCACCCGGAGGCGACCGTCGCCGTGGCGCCGGACCGAGGTGAAAGCGGTGTCCAGCCGGGTGGTGCCAAGCAGCCGCCCCTCGGTGAAGTCGAACTCGGTGCCGGCCACCGGCGCGTCGCCGGTCGGCAACCCGCGGTCGTCCATCACCAGCCGGCGCTCGGCCGGGACGGTCAGCCGGATGGTGTCCACGGTGGGCGTCCCCACCGTCAGGTACGGGTGGAACCCGAGCCCGAACGGCAACGAGCCGGCACCCAGGTTCTCGGCGTCGGTGACCACGGTGAGCCCGTCGCGTCCCAACCGGTACTCGACGGTCAGGCCCAGGGTGAACGGGTACCCGGGGCTCGGGTGGAGAACGCATTGCATGGCGACCCGGTTCTGGGCCCGGCCGGCCATGCGCCAGGGCAGCCACCGGACCAGGCCGTGGATGGCGTTCTGGGTCCGGGGCTCGTCGAGGGCGGCCTGGGCGCTTATGCCGTCGAACTCGTAGCGGCCGTCGCCGAGCCGGTTGGGCCAGGGCGCCAGGACCTGGCCCCGCCCACCGTGGCTCCACTCCTCCGGTCCGAAGCCGGCGATGACCGGGGCGTCGGCGACGGTGAACGAGCGGATGGTGGCGCCGACCTCGGTGATCACCGCCCGCTGATGCCCGTGCCCGATGACCCACTGATCGCCGGTGGCGGCGGTGGTCTCCGCCGGGCGTTGATCGTCGTTGGGAGGCGGAGGGGTCATAGTGGTCGTGGTCCCGGGGATCGGAGCACCGTCGAGGTGCGAAAGGTGTAGCCCGGTATGGTAGGCGACCGGACCCAGCCCCTGATCGGACGGACGACCTTGCGCATCCTGGTGACAAACGACGACGGGGTCTTCGCTCCCGGGATCGCCGCGCTGGCACGGGGACTGTCCGAGGCGTTCGGTGACGTGCACGAGATGGTGGTGGTGGCGCCGCTGGTCGACCACAGCGGGGCCGGGGCCGCCGTCGGGCCGGTCTACGAACGCGAGTCGATCGCCTACGAGGCCGTGCAGGTCCATGGCATCGAGCACATCCCCACCTTCGGGATCGAGGGCACCCCGGCCCTGGCGGTCATCCTCGCCTGCATCGGCGGGTTCGGTGAGCGTCCCGACCTGATCGTGTCCGGCATCAACCACGGCACCAATGCCGGGAGGTCGGCCCTGCACTCCGGGACCATCGGCGCCACCCTCACCGGGGCCCAGTTCGGCGTGCGGGGGCTGGCGGTCAGCATCACCTGGGGCCAGGATCCCATCCCCTGGGAGACGCCGGTGAGCCTGGTCAACGAGCTGGTCCCGCTGATGCCCTCCATGGAACCGGCCACCGTCCTGAACCTGAATGCTCCGGCGGTCCCCCTCGACCAGCTCAAGGGCGTCCGACATGGTCGGCTCGGGGCGGTCGGGCTGATCCGCTCGGTCCGCCCGGGCCGGGGCGCACCTCCGCTGGGAGGCGCCATCGACCGGACCGGCGGCGCCATCACCCTCACGTTGCGCGGGGGGCGCGACTCCGACCGGTTGGAGGAGCGGTCCGAGCTCGACCCGGACTCCGACGCCGGAGCGGTGGAGGCCGGATGGGCGTCACTCACCCCGCTGGTCGGGGTGCACGAGAACCGGTCGGAGGCGGGATCGGCCGACCTGGCCACGGCACTGGCCGCCGCCCAAGCCCGCTTCGGCGGCTGACCGGCTCACCGGCCCACCGGCCCACCGGCTCACCGGCTGAGCGGCTGAGCGGCTGGTCCGGGCGTCCTGGCAACGGGCACGCCCTCGCGGTACAGAGCACACCGGCCAGGTCCTCTCCCGATGCCCGATCCGAAATAGGTATATCCCGTATACCTATTCGCCCGCGGAACATCGAAGGGCCGCTCGGCAGCCCGACACCGCGGCTTGCCCGACACCGCGGCTTGCCCGACATGCCCGCGCTGGCTCAAGCCGTTGCCCACGAACGCCGACAACGTATGGACAGCCCGCGCAACGTGCGCCCGAGGAGCCGCCTCACACCAACCTGACCAGGGTTATCCCGTCTGCACCTCGTACGGACCTCGAAGTCAGTCCAGAGCCGTCCGCCCTCCCCGGCGCCGGTTTGCGAGACGAATGCACACAAGACGGTTGCCCGCATACCCATGCCACCCACGGAGAACCCGGCTCCCTCGACTGTGAGGAGGCGCACGATATGCGCAAGCACCGCAGTTATCTGTTCGTCATCGCCGCACTGGGCATCACCGGGCTGGCCCTGAACCGGGCCGATGCCCCCTCCCAGCATGCCGCCGGAACCGCCGCCGCACTGGTCGGCGCCCGCCTGGCCGCCGACAGCCTCTCGCCTGCACCGGCATCCGCCGGGCCAGGTACCTCTACCGTCGCCGCCGGGGTGAACGTGGCGCTGACCTCGCTCCGCCTTCCGGCCGGCTCGGCCGTCTCGGCCGGGACCCCCGGGGACCCCGTTGTCGGCTCCCCCGCCTCGACCACCCCCACTCCGACCACCACCACCGCCGCCGCCACCACCACCACACCGTCCCCGCCCACCACGACCACGACCACGACCACGACGCCACCTACGGCCACCGTTCCGGTGACAACGCCGATCGGCGCGCCCCCATTGCTGGCGGCGATCGCCCCGGTCGCCCCGGCGGGCGGCGTATGGGCCGAGCTGCGCCAGTGCGAGTCGGGCGACAACTACAGCGATGACACCGGCAACGGGTACTACGGCGCCTACCAGTTCTCGCTCCAGACGTGGCACGGCATCGGCTATCCGGGCTACCCCAACCTGGCGGCACCGTCGGTCCAGGACCAGGCGGCTGAGGCGTTGCAGGCACGCAGTGGCTGGGGGCAGTGGCCCGAGTGCGCCGCCAAGCTCGGGCTGCTCTAGATCCGGCGTCGGGCCACCGGCGGTCGTCGGCTCACCGACGACCCCGCCATGTGCACGAGGCTCAGCGGAACTGCTCGTCGAGCCAGTCGAAGGCGACCTGGGCCGACAGGCGGATATTGTCGGCCTGGCAGTGGGTGGAGGCTCCCTCGGCCACCTGGAACCGACGACCGGTGACCGGACCACCGACCCGGGCGACGAACTCCTCGTACTGGGCCCTCGGCTCCGCTCCCTCGCGCTCACCGACCAGGGCCAGCGCCGGGCAGGTGATGGCGCCAACCGTGTCGCCCAGGCGGTATCCAGCCAGGCTGTCGCGCCAGGCGGCGAACGAGGGGACCCCGAACCGGCGGCAGATGGCCTCAATCCCCCACTGCATCTGGCGGGGCATGAGATCCTCGGGCACGCCGGTGACGTCCTCGGGCCGGATGTCTCGAGACATGCCGAAGACCTCCGGGCCCACCCACGCCTCCATGTACCGCTGCATGTCGGTGATGGGCGGGTTGACCACCAGGGCCCGGACCCTCGGGTCCACCGCCGCGCTCCGTGCCGCGAAGTAGGAGCCGAAGCTCTGCCCGGCCAGCGCCACCCGGGTCGGGTCGACATCGTTGCGGGCCAGCACGGTATCGAGGACGGCGGCGATCGGCACCTCGTAGTCCGGACGGAAGGTGAGGTCCGGGCTCCGTCGCAGGGCGCCGGGCTGGCCCGGGCCGTCGAAGGTCAGGACGTTCCACCCCCGTTCGGCCCCGGGCGCCCCGTAGTGGAAGTAGAGCTCCTCGGCGCTGGAGTCGAACCCACCGACGCAGACCAGGGTGGGGGGAGCCTGGCCGGACGGGCCCTTCGCTGGCCGCACGAAGTACCCGGGAAGGGCGGCGCCCTCGAACGGTACGTCCACCTCGATCACCGGAGGGTCGCACAGCGCCCCGGCCTCGGCGAAGCAGGCCCGGCTGTGCTCGCCGGTGGCCGTGCGGGCTGAGGACCGGTCGGCGTAGTACTCGGCGGTCCGGTAGTAGGTCGAGGCCCGAAGCAGATGGTCGCGCCCGCTGACCTGGTGCCCGCCCGCCAGGCTGGCCCGGGCGGCGGTCTCGACCCGCTGGGCCAGTCCGTCGAAGCCTCGCGCCCAGCTCTGCGGGCTGCCATCGGTGATCTCGGCCGCCACCGCTAGGCACTCCCCTACCGTCGAGCCGCCGTAATCGGCCACCCCCATGGCCCGGATCAGCTGGTAGTCGAACTCGGCGTCCCGGAAGCCCTCGACCCTGATGGCGCTTCGGACGATGTCGGAGTCTTCGAAGGACACTGCCGCTCGCTTCTGCTCGATGCCGGCCGGTGCGACCGGACGCCGGGCCGCTCACGACGGCCCGATTGGTCATTGTGCCCGATCCCCGGCCTACCCTGTGGCCATGCGCGTCGCCGCCGTCCAGACCACGGCGACCGCCGATCGCCCCGACAACCTCGCCGCCGCCGGGGACCTGGTCGCCCGGGCCGCCGACGACGGGGCCCGGTTGGTGGTGCTGCCCGAGTACTTCTCGGTGGCCGGGTCCCCCGACGTGCTGAGATCGGGGGCCGAATCGCTGGACGGCCCCACCACCACCTGGGCGGCGGACACCGCCCGCCGGCACGGGATCTGGCTGGTGGCGGGCAGCTTCCCCGAGGCGGCCGGGGCCGGTGCCGACCGGAGGATCCACAACACCAGCTGCCTGCTCGACCCGGACGGGCGGATCACCGCCGTGTACCGGAAGATCCACCTCTTCGATGTCACCGTTGACGGGGTGGCGTCCCACGAGTCGGTGACCGTGGCTCCCGGAGAGCTCCTGCAGGCGGCCCCCCTGACCGGTGCCCTCGAAGGGGTGGTGGGACTCTCCATCTGCTACGACCTCCGCTTCCCCGAGGTCTACCGGATCCTCACCCTCCGGGGCGCCACCATCGTGGTGGTACCCGCCGCCTTCACCGCCGTCACCGGGCCGCCCCACTGGGAACTGCTCCTGCGGGCGCGGGCGGTGGAGAACCAGGTGTTCGTCATCGGCGCCGGGCAGGTGGGCACGCTCCCGCCAGGGATGCCGCCCTGCCACGGGCACTCGATGGTGGTGGACCCGTGGGGCACCGTGCTGGCCGAGCGGAGCCAGCCGACCCCGGGGGTGGTGGTGGCCGACCTCGACGCCGACCAACAACGCCGGATCCGGCGTGAGCTCCCGGTGCTGGCAAATCGGCGCCCGGAGGCCTACGTTTGGCCGAATGGTAACTGAGAGCGCGAAGGTGAGCACAGCCAGTAGCGGTACCGATAGCCGGGGGACGGGCGTAGCCCCGGCCGACGGCGGCGCCTCGGCGCAGGAGCGGAGGGCGGCGACCGGCGACACCCCCCCGACCGCGGCGCCGCCCTTCGAGGTCGGGATGTTCGAGTCCCGGGGCGTGCGCCTCTACTACGAGATCCACGGCCAGGGCCCCCGGGTGCTGGTGTTCACGCACGGGATCCTGCTCGACTCCAACATGAACCGGCGCCTGGCCGTCGACCTGGCCGCCGCCGGCAACCGGGTGATCCTGCTCGACCTGCCCGGGCACGGGCTGTCGGAGAAGCCGCGCCGAGCCTCCTTCCACCGGATGGACACCTACGCCCGCCACGTGGTGAACCTGCTCGACCACCTCGGGATCGACCGGGCGGTGATCGGGGGCGTCTCCCTCGGGGGGAACGTCAGCCTGCTGGTGGCGGCCCAGGCGCCCGAACGGATTCAGGGGCTGGTCATCGAGATGCCGGTGCTCGAGTGGGCGGTGCCGGCCGCCGCCGTGACGTTCCTGCCCCTGCTGCTGGCCGTCCACTTCGCCCGCCCGGCCGTCCGGTTGGTGGCCGAGGTCTTCCGCCGGCTGCCCCGCACCGGCTACGGGGCCCTCGACAGCGTCATGAACTCGCTCTCGTCCGACCCGAAGGAGACCGCCGCCGTGCTGCACGGCGTTCTGGCCGGCCCCATCGCCCCCACCGTGGACGAGCGGCGGACGGTGGCGGTGCCCACGTTGGTGATCGGGCACCGGTCCGACCGCATCCACCCATTCCACGATGCCGAGCAGCTGGCCCGGCGGGTGCCCGAGGCGCGGCTGATGCAGGCCAACTCGTTGTTCGAGCTGCGGGTGCGTCCAGCGCGGCTGACGGCGGAGATCGCCGCCCTCCTCGACGCCGCCTGGTCGCCCGACGCCGGGGACGAGCGCTCCGTCGGGTAGCCAGGTAGCCGGGCGGCTAGGTGCCCGGGCGGCTGCGGGCCGATCGACACGATCTCCACGGCCGGTCAGTCGTCGACATCGGGGCGGCGCAAGCGCTTCCGCTCTGCCTGGTGGCGCTTGGCCGTGAGGCGCCGCTCCTTGGCACCTTTGGTCGGGCGGGTCGGGCGCCGGGGCGTCTCCACCCGCAGGGCGGCACCCAGCCGCTCGGCGAACCTGGTCACCGCCAACTGCCGGTTCCGGCCCTGGGAGCGCTCGTCGTCGGCCACCACCCTGACCTCGGGGCCCAGCTTGTCGAGAAGGCGGGCCCGCTGGCGGGGTCCGAGCGACGGGGAGCCGGCCACGTCGAATCGGAGCTCCGCCCGGGTGGCCACCTTGTTGGCATGCTGGCCTCCGGGGCCTCCGCTCGGGGAGAAGCGGAAGTGGAGCTCCGAGACGGGGATCGACAGCGAGGACGTGATCCGGACACGGTCCCCGGGCGGGGTGTCGGCGGTCATCGACCCGACACCGGCGGGAGGTCGGGGCCAGGCTCGTCGACCACCGGGTTGGCCAGCTCGCCGATCCCCTCCACCATCACCCGCACGATGTCCCCGGCGGCCAGCCATCCGGGCGGCTTCATGCCAGCGCCCACCCCGGCCGGGGTGCCGGTGGAGAGGACCATCCCCGGCTCGAGGGTGAAGGCGGTGGACAGGTGCTCGATCATCGCCGCACAGGAGAAGAGCATGTCGGCGGTGGTCCCGTCCTGGCGGAGCTCGTCGTTGACCCAGGTCCGCACGGCGAGGCCGTCCGGGTCGCCGAGCTCGTCAGTGGTGACGATCCATGGCCCGGTGGGCCCGTGGGTGTCGAACCCCTTGCCCATCATCATGGTGGGGGCGCGACGTTGCCAGTCCCGGACGCTGACGTCGTTGACGACGGTGAACCCGGCCACCACCTCGAGGGCCCGGTCGACGGGGACGTGGCGGGCCCGCCGACCGATCACCATGGCCAGCTCGCCCTCGTAGTCGACCTCCGACGACACCCGCGGTACCTGAATGGCGGCGCCGGGACCGATCACGCAGGTGGGCTGCTTGGAGAACCAGGTCTGGTACTCGGGGCGAGCATGGCCCAGCTCGCGGATGTGGGCGTCGTAGTTGCGGGCGATGGCGAGGAACGACGGCGGCCGCGGCACCGGGGCCAGCAGCTCCACCTCGGCCAGCGGCCGGCGGGGAGCGCCGCCATCCGGTGCTCGGCGGACAGCGTCGGTGGCGGCGGCGCCCAGGGCCAGCAGGGCGACCATATCCCCGGGCAGCCCGACGGCCGGCGCGGTCAGGTCGACGACCTCGTCCTCCACCACTACCCCGGTCCGTACCGCACCGTCACGAAAGCTCACCAGTCGCACACCGCAGACCGTACGCCACCGCCGGTCCTGCGCTCGTGTCGTGACCGAGCTCGCGACGACGGGCGGTGGCATGACGCATAACAACGGCGTGAAACTCCACCGCCGGCCCGTAAAGGAGGGGAAAAGGACCCTTCCCGGGTGAAAAGGGCTATGTGAGAGTGGTTACATGACCACCTCCCTCCCTCCCGCGCGTCCCACTCCCCGCGCCGGCACGGTGCGGGTGGGCAGCCTGGCCGTCAGCACCACCGCCGCCGTCATGGTGGCGGCGGTGGGGGCACCGGTGACGGTGGCTGCCGCCCTGACGCCCTTACGGGGCCACCTCGACG
>JBKQTE010000020.1:0-36281 GCA_052143315.1 Acidimicrobiales bacterium
GCCACGTGGCCGGCATCCGCCCCCCGTTCGCTTGGCGAATACAGCGTTTGACGTGCAAATACTTGTATTACAGGAAATACGATAGAGTTCATCAGGTATGCGGACCGTACGAGCGACCCGACACACCCGAACGGGTGCCTCCCCCACCCCGGGGGTACGGTGGCCGTCGACTCGGATTCGTCTGGCGACGGCGGGGGCGGCGACCCTCGTCCTGCTGGTGCTCAGCGTGGTGCCGGCCGGCGCGGTTGCCGCCGCCACCAAGCCGGACAACCGGGTGACCTTCGGCATCGAGCCGGTCTCTGCTGGCGCACCCGAGGTCCGTTCCAACTTCTCGTTCGCCGTCACCCCTGGGGCAGTCGTGAACGACAACGTCGCCGTGCTGAACTTCTCCTCGGCGCCGCTGTCGCTCCAGCTCTACGCCACCGACGCTCTTGAGACCACCGGTGGGGGTTTCGGCTTGCTCCCCGCCGCCACCAAGCCCACCGGGGTGGGCTCGTGGATCAGCCTGCCGCCCGGGAGCTCCACCGTGCAGGTCCCGGCCCAGACCCCCTCCGGAGCCGGGCAGGTGGTCGTCCCGATTGCCGTCCACGTCCCGTTCAAGGCCCCGTCCGGTGACCACGTCGGGGGCATCGTGGCCTCGCTCCAGACGGTGGGCACCAACGCCAGCGGCCAGCGGGTCGTCCTCGACCAGCGGGTCGGCACCCGGGTGTTCGTCCGGGTGTCGGGCCCCATGGCGCCGAAGCTCGCCTTGACCGACCTGCGCGCCTCCTACGACGGGACGCTCAACCCGGCGGGAAAGGTCCAGGTCCAGGTCAGCTATGTGGTGAGCAATACCGGCAACACCGACCTCGCCGTCGCCCAGTCGGTGGGGGTCTCAGGCCTGGTGGCGGACAGCCGGTCGGTGCGGCTCCCGAAGATCGCCCTGTTCCTCCCCGGATCGTCCGTGGCCGAGCACGTCACCGTCCCGGGCCTGTGGCCGCAGTTCCTCCTCCACACCACGGTGACGGCACAGCCGCTGGCCGAACCCGGCACCGACCTCTCCGGGCTGGTGACGGCCACCTCCAGTACCTGGGTGTGGGCGGTCCCGTGGAGCTTGATCATCGTCGTCGTCATCGTGCTCCTGGCCGGGTACTGGTGGTTCCGCAGGCGCCGGCGACCGCACGTGGCTCCGGTCGCCGCCCCGACGCAAGTGGCCCAGCCCGTGGGGGTGGGACAGTGAGGATCACCATCCTCGCAGCTCGGCTCGTCGCGGCGGCGGGCGTCGTCCTTCTCGGGTCGGTTGGTTGGGTAGGCGCGTCGGGAGCCGCCACCCCCGGGGTCCCGTACACCGACCCGAGCGCAGTCGGCTACATCGGCCTGTGCAACCAGGCCGGTCAACAGATCACCAGTGGCTCCGTCACGACCACGCCGTTCGTATGGCGGGCGGTGTCGTCAGAGGCGGCTCCTAAGGGGTACAACGGGCCGTCCCGGACAGCCACCCTCACCGCATACCTGCCGCTGCAGGTACTTCCGCCGGGGGACTGGAGCGGCGAGCAGCTGACAGCGTCGTCGCGTTATTCGAACCCGGCAAACCCCATGGCTGCCGCCACCAGTAAGGACGTGCCGCTGGAGACGTTCATCCAGGACTTCCCTCCACAGTGGGACGGGTTCATCCAACTCCGAATGTTCCTGGGCGCTGCCAATCAGGAGACCTACTCACTCCGCTACCCCTCCCTCGACATCCAGGTGACCGGTGACACGTGGCAGGCATTCGGCGGCGGGCCGGTGAACTGCAACTCCGGGACTTCGGAGTCGATCGAGACCGTTCTGCTCCCGGGGGCCACCACGGCCCGGGACAAGGGGGCGGGCAGCGGCTCGGACATCAGCTCGGGCGCCGGCTCGGGCACCGGCACGTCAGGTGGCTCCGCCGGTCCGGGGAAGTCCACGGGAGGGTCAGGGGCCGGCTCGAGCGGCCCCGGGGGTTTGGCCTCCAAGGGGTCGGGCTCGGGCGCCCGCCCGGGTACCGCCGGCCCGGCGACGACAGCTTCGAGCACCACCAGCCACGTCCCCCTCATCATCGGCATCGTCATCGCCGCACTGGCGATCCTGGTGACGCTCGCCCTCCTCATCACCCGGCGACGCCGGGGCCCAGATCCACTTTCTCCGGACTCCGCGTCCGGCTCGTGAACGAAAGGCCGTCTCCTATGCACCTCGTCCTCCGCCACAGCGCCCGTCCGCTGGCCGCCGTACTCGGCGCCCTCGTCATCGGCTTGAGCGGGCTGGCCGTCGGCGTCATCGCCGTTCCGGCGCCCGACGCGGTGGCGACGGCGACCGCCCCGCCGTGGGAGCCGGTGGGCAACCCGCCGCAGGTCGGGGGCCTGACCTTCTACAACGCCACCGGCGCGCAGATCACGTCCGGAAGTACGAACGACCCTCCGCTGGCGGCCTACATCCAGGGCACCAATCTCCCCCGCGCCGGCGACACCGTCGCCACCCTCGACGCCTACACACCGGTCGACGGCGTGGCGGCCGGCCAGTGGAGCGGTGAGGCGGTGAGCGGTTCGACCACCTTCCCGAACACCAGCGCCCCCGCCTCCCTGGCTTCTTCCCCGCTCCCCCTGGTGACGGGGTCGGCCACCGACTACAGCCTGGCGAACTTCGTGTCGGACTTCCCGAATAACGACACGTCGACGACTGACGGTTACGCCGGTCTCTACGTGCTGCGCCTCTACACCAGCGCCCCGGGTAAGGGTCTGTCAACAAGCTACGACTCGGCCGACATCCTCATCAGCGGTGACACCTGGTCCGTCGACTACACCCAGCTCCAGACCACCACCACCCTCGGCGTGTCGCCGGGCAGCCCCCAGCAGTTCGGCACCGCGGTGACGCTGACGGCCACCGTGACCACGGGGGCCGCCGGGACGGTGCAATTTTACAACGGGTCGACGGCGGTCGGCACACCGCAGACCGTCAGCGGGGGGACGGCCTCGCTGGTGACCTCGGCGCTCCCGGTCGGTGCCGACAACCTCTCGGCCGTGTTCTCACCGACCGGTACCGGTTATGCGGGGTCGACGGGTACCGCCCCCTACACGGTGACCACCATCCCGACCACCACCACCCTCACCGCCTCGCCGACTGGTTCCCAGCCCTACGGCACCTCGGTGACCCTGACCGCCACCCTGAGTCCGTCAGCTGCCACCGGTGCCGTCCAGTTCACGGACAACGGCACCGACCTCGGCTCCCCGGTCGCCGTCTCCTCCGGTGTGGCCACCTACGTGACCAGCACCCTCCCGGTCGGCACCGACGACCTGGCGGCGGACTTCGTGGGCACCGGCGGGTACGCCAACTCCACCGGCACCGATACCTACACGGTGACCGGTGTCGCGACTACCACCGCCCTCACCGCCTTGCCGACCAGTCCCCGGCCCTTCGGCACCTCGGTGACCCTCACCGCCACGTTGAGCCCGTCGGCTGCCACCGGGGCCGTCCAGTTCACGGACAACGGCACCGACCTCGGCTCCCCGGTCGCCGTCTCCTCCGGTGTGGCCACCTACGTGACCAGTGCCCTCCCGGTCGGCACCGACGACCTGGCGGCGGACTTCGTGGCCACCGGCAACTTCGCCAACTCCACCGACACCGATACCTACACGGTGACCGCCATCGCCACCACCACCACCCTCACCGTCTCACCGGCCAGCCCACAGGTGTCGGGCACGGCGCTCACCCTGACCGCCACCGTAAGCCCTGCCGCCACCGGCACCGTGCAGTTCGAGAACGGTGGAAGCGACCTCGGGAGCCCGGTGACGGTCACGGCCGGGGTGGCCACCTACCCGACCAGCACCCTGCCGGTCGGCACCGATGCCCTCAGTGCGGTCTTCACGCCGACCTCGGGCATTGGCTACGCCGGCTCCACCGGTACCGCCTCGTTCTCGGTGACGACCGCGACCGCCACCACGCTGTCCGTGTCTCCGACATCGCCGCGGGAGTACGGCACCGCCCTGACGCTCACCGCCACCGTGAGCCCGTCCGCGGCGGGTACCGTCCAGTTCAAGTCGGGCTCGACCAACCTCGGCAGCCCGGCGACGGTCAGCGCGGGGGTCGCAACCTACGTAGCCTCCGCCCTCCCGGTTGGTACCGACGACCTCAGTGCCGCCTTCACCCCGACCTTGCCCGATGCCTACGCCGGGTCGACGGGTACGGACACCTTCACGGTGACCGCCATTCCGACCGCAACCACCCTGAGCGCGTCGCCCCCCAGTCCCCGGTTTGCGGGTACTCCGGTGACCCTCACCGCCACGGTCAGCCCCGCCGCCTCCGGGACCGTTCAGTTCGAGGTGGGCCCGACCGACCTGGGCTCCCCGGTGACGGTGTCCGGTGGGACCGCCACCTCCACCTCCTCGTCGCTGCCGGTCGGCGTCGACAGCCTCAGTGCCGTGTTCACCCCGGCGTCGGGCAGCGGGTACGCCGGCTCCACCGGCACGGCGTCGTTCACCGTTGAGCCGCTGACGGCCACCTCGACCTCGTTGAGCACCTCACCGGCCAGTCCCCAGGTCGTTGGCACTGCGGTGACGCTGACGGCGACGGTGACCCCCGGTGCCTCGGGGGCCGTCCAGTTCGAGGTCGGCTCCACGGCTCTCGGCGGCCCGGTTCCGGTGAGCGGGGGGAAGGCCACGCTCACCACCTCCTCGCTCCCGGTCGGCACCGACTCCCTCAGCGCGGTGTACGAACCCACCGCCGCCAACGGGTACGCAGGATCGACGGGCACGGCATCCTTCACCATCAACGGCCGCTCGGGCAAGGGCTACTGGTTGGTGGCGGCGGACGGCGGCATCTTCGCCTTCGGGAACGCCGGCTTCTACGGTTCTACCGGTGGGCTCACCCTCAACAAGCCGATCGTGGGCATGGCGGCCACGCCGGACTCCAAGGGGTACTGGCTGGTCGCCTCCGACGGCGGCATCTTCGCCTTCGGCGACGCCGGCTTCTACGGCTCCACCGGGTCGCTGACCCTCAACCAGCCGATCGTGGGCGTCGCCTCGACCCCGGACGGCAAGGGGTACTGGCTGGTGGCGGCCGACGGCGGCATCTTCGCCTTCGGCGACGCCGGCTTCTACGGCTCCACCGGGTCGCTGACGCTGACCAAGCCCATCGTGGGCATCACGGCCAGCCCCGATGGCCAGGGGTATCTGCTGGTGGCGGCCGACGGCGGCATCTTCGCCTTCGGCGACGCCGGCTTCTACGGGTCCGGCGGTGGGGCCCCGTTGGCCAAGCCCATCGTCGGGTTGGCCGGGTCCTAGCCATGACGGCCATCGACGAGTCCGCCGTACCGCCCGGGGTTGCCCGGCATCGGCGCGGCTCTGCGCCGCGTGCGACGGCGGGACGGGCGGCGCCGCGCGGACCGGCGCACCTGGACGCCGTCGAGGTCTCGGCCTGGTTCGGCGATACCCAGGTGCTGGACGACGTCTCCCTGTCGATGCCTCCGGCCACGGTGACCGCCCTCATCGGCCCGTCGGGGTGCGGCAAGTCGACCTTTCTGCGGATCCTCAACCGGATGCACGAGTCGGTGCCCGGCGCCCAGCTGGCCGGTGAGGTCCTCCTCAACGGCGACGACATCTATGCGTCGGGGCACCGCCTCACCGACGTTCGCAAGCACATCGGCATGGTGTTCCAGAAGCCCAACCCGTTTCCAGCCATGTCGATCGCCGAGAACGTCACGGCCGGCCTGGCCCTCACCAACACCAAGGTCTCCAAGTCGCAGCGGAGCGATCTGGTGGAGCGCTGCCTGGTCCGGGCGGGGCTGTGGAACGAGGTCAAGGACCGCCTCGGACGTCCCGGCTCCGCCCTCTCCGGCGGACAGCAGCAGCGCCTGTGCATCGCCCGGGCGCTGGCGGTCGGCCCCAACGTGCTGCTGATGGACGAGCCGTGCTCGGCCCTCGACCCGACCTCGACCCGTCGGATCGAGGAGACGATCGACGAGCTCCGGACCGAGGTGACGATCGTGATCGTCACCCACAACATGCAGCAGGCGGCCCGGGTGTCCCAACAGGCGGCGTTCTTCCTGGCCACGCAGGGGAGTCCGGGAGGGATCGTGGAGAGCGGCTCGACCGCCGACCTGTTCAACCGGCCGTCGGACCCCCGCACGGCCGACTACGTCCACGGGCGGTTCGGGTGACCACCACCGTTGCTCCGCCGGCGGTGCCGAAGGGCCCCCGGGCGCCTCGACAGCTCAAGGCCGCCCTGGAGCCGTCCGATCGCCTCTTCCACGGCACCGCCACTTCAGTCGGAATGTTCGTACTGATCATGACCGGTGCCATCGGCATCTTCCTCGGCTACCAGTCGATCCCGACCCTCCGGCACTACGGGCTCAGCTTCTTCACCCAGACCCAGTGGCAACCGGAGCTGGACAAGATCGGGATCGCCGCGGTGCTGGTGGGGACGGTGGAAGTCGCCCTGGTGGCCATGGTGGTGGCCTTCCCACTCGCCCTGATGATGGCACTTTTCATCACTGACTACGCCCCCAAGCGGATCAAGTCCTACCTGATCTCGGCCATCGACCTGATGGCGGCGGTGCCCAGCATCATCTACGGCCTCTGGGGGTTCTTCCTGCTGCAGCCCCACGCCATCAACCTGGCCAGGTGGTTGAGCCAGTACCTGGGCTGGATCCCCATCTTCCACGTCGACACCGACCCCAACGCCGCCGTCTGGCAGCAGTCGCGCTACACCAGCTCCGCCTTCATCGCTGGGCTGGCGGTGTCCATGATGGCGATCCCCCTGGCCTGCGCCCTGATGCGGGCGGTGTTCGACCAGGCTCCGCTGGGGGAGCGCGAGGCGGCCATGGCCCTCGGGGGCACCCGCTTCGGTGTCGCCCGGACCGTGGTGCTGCCGTTCGCCAAGGGCGGCATCGTCGGTGGGACGATGCTGGCGCTGGGCCGGGCCCTGGGCGAGACGGCCGCGGTGCTGATCATCATCTCGCCGGCCTACGTGATCAAACCCAGGATCCTCGAGGCGGGTACGCAGACGACCTCGGCGCTCATCGCCGGCAACTTCGGGGACGCCACCAAGTCCCAGCTCTCCGCCCTCCTGACCGCCGGGTTCGTGCTGTTCCTGATCACCCTGGTGGTCAACAGCTTCGCGGCCGTGATCATCAGACGTAGCCGCAGCGGCGCGGCGACGGAGCTCTGACCATGACGATGCTCCAGGAGCCAGGGACGGCCGGCCCGGCCGCCGCCCGCGTGCCCGCGCCGCCGCCTCGCCGCAAACCCGCCCGCCGGAGAATCCGGACCTTCACCGCCGACGACTGGTTCTCGTTGGTCGGCTCGACACTGTCGTCCCTGGCCCTGGTGGTCATCGGCTACGAGCACCTGCTCGACCTCAGCGGCCCGCTCGGCTTCGCGGTCTGCTGGTACCTGGTGTTCGTGGTCGTCTACGCCACGGTGGTATCCATCTCCAACCCGCGGCACATCGTGGTGGAGCGCGTGGTCACGGTGACGCTGTGGCTGGCGGCGACCGTGGTGGTGGTGGCCCTGGCCAGCACCATCGTCTACACGTTCGCCGAAGGGTGGCACGCCTTCGTCCACCTGAACTTCTTCACCCACGACATGGCCGGAGTGAGCCCGACCGCGTCGCTGGACAAGGGGGGGATCCTGGCCGCCATCGTGGGGACGGTCATCGAGGTGGGGATCGCTGTGGTGGTGTCGGTGCCACTGGGGATCGGGACCGCCGTCTACATGACCGAGGTCGGAGGCCGCGGCTCCCAGCTGGTGCGAACCGTCGTCGAGTCGATGACGGCGCTGCCGGAGATCCTGGCTGGGCTCTTCATCTACGTGGTGCTGATCGTCGGGTTCGGGCTGCCGAAGTCGGGCCTGGCCGCCTCGGTGGCCATGGCGGTGACCATGGTGCCGATCATCGCCCGGGCCGGCGAGGTGGCGCTCCGGGTGGTGCCGAACGGCCTCCGTGAGGCCAGCGCCGCCCTGGGGGCCAACCACTGGAACACGGTCCGCAAGGTGGTGCTGCCCAGTGCCCGAGCCGGCCTGGCCACCGCCACCATCCTCGCCGTCGCCCGCGGGATCGGAGAGACCGCCGTGGTCCTCATCACCTCAGGGGCTTCGAGCTTCCTCACCTTCAACCCGACCAGCGAGCCCATGAACTCGCTGCCGCTCTACATCTATACGGCGTACACCACCCATGAGCCGATCGCCATCGCCCGCGGCTTCGGGGCGGCCAGCGTGCTCCTGGCCATGGTGCTGGCACTCTTCGTGGTCACCCGGCTATTGGTCAGCGACAAGGGGACGCGACGGTGAGGCGCCGATCCGCCCGCAGCCTCGCCGCGGTGATCGCCGCGGTGGTCACTGCGCTGGCGCTCGGTCCGCTGCTGTCGGCCCAGCCGGCCGGGGCGGCCAGCCACGCCCTGATCAACGGGTCGGGGTCGAGCTGGGCGGAGAACGCGGTCAACCAGTGGGTGGCCGACGTCAACTCGGAGGGGATACAGGTCGTCTACAACCCGGACGGCGACGCCCAGGGCCGGCAGGACTTCGCCAACAAGGTCTCCGACTTCTCGGTCACCTCCGACGGCTACCAGGGGACAGACGCGGTGACCGGGGTCTCCGACACCTCGCAGGGTCGGCCGTACGCCTACCTGCCCATCGCGGCCGGCGGTACGTCGTTCCCATACCAGATCAAGTTCGACGGCGAGCAGGTGGAGAACCTCCGGCTCTCCGGGGAGACCCTGGCGAAGATCTTCACCAACCAGATCACCAACTGGAACGACCCGGAGATCACCAGTGACAACAACGGCCACGCCCTGCCGTCGCTGCCGATCATCCCGGTGGTGCAGTCGGAGGGCTCGGGGGCCACCGAGCAGCTGACCAGCTACTTCGCCTCCCAGTACCCGAGCATCTGGCAGGCGTTCGCCGGCCAGGCGGGCGGCACCGAGTACTTCCCCCGCCAGGGCGACCAGATCGCCCAGAACGGCTCCAACGGCGCCATGAACTACGTGGCCTCCAGCTCGGCCAACGGGTCGATCAGCTACGTCGAGTACTCGTTTGCCCTGAGCGTCAACTACCCGGTGGTCAAGGTCCTCAACAAGGCCGGGTTCTTCACGCTCCCTACCCAGTACAACGTGGCGGTCGCCCTGGAGGCGGCCCAGATCAACATGGACCCGAGCTCCGCGGACTACCTCCTCCAGAACCTGAGCAACGTCTACACCGACCCCGACCCCCGCACCTACCCGCTGTCGTCGTACGTCTACATGATCGAGCCGACGGGGACGGCCACGACCGATACCAGTGAGACGACAGCCAAACGCCAGGCGATCGCCGACTTCTCCTACTACTCGATCTGCCAGGGCCAGAAGGAGATCGGGCCGATCGGGTACTCGCCTCTGCCGGTGAACCTGGTGGAGGCCGGCTTCGGGCAGATCAACAAGCTCCAGCTGGCCGACCCTGGCGTCGACCTGACCTCGGAGAACATCGACACCTGCAACAATCCCACCTTCGTGCTCGGCCAGCCGAACGCCAACTACTTGGCCACCATCGCGCCGTTGCCGCCGGCCTGCGACCAGATGGGCGTCGGCCCGTGCGCCGCCGGTGTGACGCCCAATGGCCTCGGCACCACCCCGAACACCTCGGGCAGCTATGGGGGGACCACCACAGGGGCCAACGGGTCAGGAGGTACGGCCGGTGCCTCGGGGTCGGGGCCAGGAGGCACGGCCGGAGCCTCGGGAGCCTCGGGAGCCGCCGGCGCCGCCGGCGCCGGCGCAGCCACGTCGGCCGGCGCGGCGGCGGGGGCCTCTACCGGCCCGGCGAACGGCGCTCCCGGCTCCTCGAGCTCGACCACCACGACCCAACCGGTCTACGACCCCGTCACCATCTCGAGCATCGACCTCGTGGCGCGACTGGCCACCCTGTGGTGGGCGGCACTTCTGCTGCTGCTGGCGTTCGCGGTGCCGGTGGTCATCGGGTACCGGAGGGCGAGGCTGCGCCAGCGGGGCGAGCCATGACGAAGCTCGGCATCGCCCTGGCTGCGGCGGTCGGCATCGTGGCCGCGGCCGCCCTGCCCGGCCTCTCGAGCGCCGCGCCGGGTGCTTCGGCTGCGGGGGTCCCGCACGCGTCGGCCACACCGGCCTTCACCAAGACGGAGACGATCACACGCGACGAGGTGGTCGGCGGCGTCGACAAGGTCGTGGACACCCGGACCGTCACCCTGAATGTCGGCCAGACCACCGAGCTGAAGGGTCGCCAGGAGATCGCCGTGTCGTGGTCGGGGGCCCATCCGACTGGCGGCGTCGTGGCCGACCAGAATTCGGTCAACGCCCAGGAGGAGGAGTACCCCTTCGTCCTCCTGGAGTGCCGGGGGATCGACTCCACCAGCGTCGGTGCCGCCGACCAGCTGAGCCCCGAGACCTGCTGGACCCAGACGTGGACCGAGCACTACCAGGACAGCATCGGTGACGCCTACCCGCCGTACCGCCTGGACGAGTACGCGACCCCTGCAGGCCGGGCGGCCATCGCCGGTGCACCGTCCCCGCTTCCTGCCTCGTGCAACGGCTACGAGACGGCACCGACTCAGCACTGGGTGCCCTTCGTGGCCGCCGATGGCACGGCCTACAACGGAGGAAACGGCGGCTGTGCGGGCGAGCCACCGGAGTCGGACGACGTCGGCGGTTCGGCGCTCCCGAGCAATGAGACATTCGGCGTAACGGGCACCGACGGAGCCGGAAGTGCGAACTTTGACGTGCTGACATCGGCCGAGAACGCCTCCCTGGGCTGCTCTCAGACGGTGCCGTGCTCCCTGGTGGCGGTCCCGGTCATGGGGATCAGCTGCGACCCCTCGGCTACCTCGCCGACGAAGGACAACGCGCAGTGTGAGGAGACCGGTGCCTTCTCGCCCGGGCAGCTGATGCCGAGCCAGGGAGGAGACGATCTGACGGTCAGCGGTTCACTGTGGTGGAGCCCCTCGAACTGGCGCAATCGGATCTCCGTGCCGCTCACCTTCGGCGTACCGCCGGACGCCTGCAGCCTGGTCACCAGTGGTCCAAGCCAGGTCATCGACGTCTATGGATCTGAGTTGCTCATCCAGGCAACGGGGCAGTGGGAACCCAACTTCTGCCTCGACAGCGCGGACGGCTTCTCCTTTGTGCACGTCCAGACCGGCGAGCCCGAGGCGCGGAATCTTGTCGCCACCGGTACCGCCGAGGCGGCCTTCACCAGCTTTGCTCAACCGGGGGGGTATGGGAAACCGGTGGTCAACGCCCCGGTGGCGTTGACCGGGTTTGCCATCTCGTATGCCATCGACGGTGCCAACGGGCAGCCCTACACCTCCCTGAAGCTCACCCCGAGGCTCCTGGCCAAGCTGCTGACGGAGTCATACCCGTCCGAACTCTTCATGCAACAGGACGACCCGGCCCTCGCCAACAACCCGATCAACATCACCGAGGACCCCGAATTCCAGGCGCTGAACCCAGGGATCACCGCTAGCACCAACGGGAACACCGAGGCGGCCTCTGAGCTCATGGCGCTCTCCGGCGACTCCGATGTCATGGAGGCGCTCACCACTTACATCAACGACGACCCGACCGCCCGAGCCTGGCTGAACGGCACTCCCGACCCGTGGGGCATGGTGGTCAACCCGGCGTACAAGGAAATCCAGCTTCCCGTCGACCAGTGGCCTCTGCTCTCGACCTTCGTGCCGACCGCACAGTACGACTCGGACAGTGGCCAGAACAGCAACAACTGCCTCTACACCGACCCAGTCCCCTATCTCCCGCTGGTGGCCGCACCGCTGGCCACCCTCGAGGACATCAGCGAGGACCTCCAGTACGCTCTGCCCAACTCGACGACCCAGTGCTCCCAGCCGGTCGCCGATTCGACTGAAGGGGAGAAGCTGGTCACTCGCGGGCGGCAGATAGCCGGCCACCGCTTCATGATCGGTGTCACCCCGCTGGCCGACAGCCAACGGTACGGCCTGCAGACGGCTGCCCTTCAGACCACCAGCGGCACCTTCGTGGCGCCCTCGGACGCCTCGCTGGAGGCGACCGTCCCGCTGCTGAAGCCGGACGCGTCGAGCGGCACCTGGCCCATCCCCTACGACGAGTTCCAGCAGGCGACCGGGGCGACGGCCTATCCCGGCACCATGCTGGTCTACGCCGCGGTGCCTACCACCGGCCTACCGACCGCCGACGCCAAGGACTACGCCTCGCTGCTGGAGTTCATCGCCACCACCGGCCAGACGCCCGGCGACGGGGTCGGTCAGCTCCCACCAGGCTACCTCCCGCTGACCGCGGCGAACGGGCTGGGGGCACTGGCCGACTACACCTTGGCCGCCGCTCTCGACGTCGCCGCCCAGAACGGCCAGGTGCCGTCGGTGACGGGCGTCACGTCGTCCCAGTCGAGCCCGGGCACCTCCACCGGCTCGGGGTCGACGACTTCGACAACGTCGTCCACCGGTGGCTCGGAGCCCGTGGCCGGCGGCCAGTACTCGGTGGGCTCGACGGGCTCCGGCTCGACCTCGGCCGGTAAGACGTCGGCCGGGCCCGACCACACGACCGACCGCAAGCCCCCCCGCCGGCAGTCCCCGGGCCTGTTCCAACTCGGCCGCACGATGAGCGCCATGCTGTGGACCGGTGATGCCCTGTTGGTGCTGCTCCTCGGGTTCGGGCTGCTCGGAGCGCTGGCGATCCCGGCGGTGTACCTCGAGGGGCGCAGGCGCGGGCGATGGTGACTACCGCCCTCCGCGCCCCGGTGGCCTCGCCCACCCCGACGGCGGCACCCGCGCCACCCGAGGCGGTCCGCCGAACGCCGCCGCCGGTCGGGGCGGATACACCGGTGACGCCGGGCCTCCGGAGCGGCCCACCGGCCCTCGGCCCGGTGGTGATCGCGCTGGCCGTGGTCATGACGGCCAGCGTCATCGCCGCCTTCTTCGGCGTCTTCGCCTTCGGCCTCGCCGGTCTCCAGGAGCAGCGCAGCCAGCACCAGCTCTACGCCGAGTTCCGGGGGCTCCTCGATCCGGCCAGCCCCAAGGCGCCCAGCATCGGCGGGAAGATCCCCACCGGCACGCCGGTAGCCCTGTTCACCGCCCCCCAGGCCGGTCTCCACAACGTGGTGGTCGTCGAGGGCACCTCGTCCGGCACGCTGCTCAGCGGTCCGGGTCACCTGCCCGACACACCGCTCCCCGGCCAGGCCGGCAACGCCGTGCTGCTGGGCAAGAGCGCCACCGCCGGCGCCCCCTTCGCCGGCATCACCCGGCTCCACCGGGGCGACGTCGTCACCGTGCGGACGGGCCAGGGCAACTTCCGCTACACCGTCCAAGGACAGGTATCCGCCGGCAGCCGCCTGCCGACCATCCCCCGGGACAGCGGTCTGCTGACCCTGGTCACTTCGGCCGGCTCGGGCCGGCTCGGGCGCCTGGCCTCCGACCACCTGGTGTTCGTGGACGCCAAGCTGCAGGGGACGGCGTTGGTCGTCCCCCACGACCAGCCCACCACCGTGGCGCCCCAGGAGCTCCCCGGACACAACGACCCGTCCGCCTGGCCGTGGGTGGGCTTCTGGCTGCTCCTGTTGGCGGCCGGCAGCGCGACCACCTGGTGGCTCTGGTCCCGCTGGGGGATCCTCCAGACCTGGCTGGTTGGTGCGCCGGTGCTGTTCGCCATCCTGTGGGGGCTCAGCGACGAGGCGATGCGCCTGCTCCCCAACGTCTACTGAGGGCCACCGTCCCGCCGCCGGGGCCCGGCGATCGCCTTTAGCATCGGCGGTCACCATGACCGACCCTTCCGGGATCCCGGGCCCTGCTCCGCCACGGTCGGAGCGCCGAGGCCACCGCCGGCGGGCCGCACTCGGTCGCCTGGCGGTGGCGGCGGTCCTGGTGGCCGCGGTGGTCGGGGCGTTCGCCTGGTCCGGTGGCTCCGACCGACGGACCCCGTCGGCGGCGGGCCACGGAGCGACCTCGATCCCGGCGGGCGTCCGGCCGACGACCACCGCGCCTCCACCGACCACCACCGTCCCGCCGACGACCACCACGACCACCGTCGACCCGGGCACGCTTCCCCAGACGAGCCAGCTTCCGACCACGGCCGACCCCGCCTTCGCCGCCTCCATGGCGGCCTTGTGGAGCGGGATCGTGACCGACGACGTCCAGACGGCCATGCCGGCCTTCTTCCCTGAGGGCGCCTACGTCCAGCTGAAGGAGATCTCCGGGGTGGCCGAGGACTACACCGACCGTCTGGCCGCCGAGTACGGGCTCGACGTCACGGCCGCCCACCAGCTGCTGGGGGCCGATCCGACCACCGCCCGGTTCGTCGGCGTCACGGTCGACGCCTCCTACGCCCACTGGGTGCCGCCCGGGGTGTGCGACAACGGCATCGGCTACTACGAGGTGCCGAACTCACGCGTCGTCTACACCGTCGGCGTTCAGACCTCCTCCTTCGGCATCGCCTCGATGATCTCGTGGCGCGGGGAGTGGTACGTGGTCCACCTGGGTGCCATCCTGCGGTCGGGGAGCGGTGGCGAGGTGGACGATCCCCAGTCCGGCCCCGGGGCCCCCGCCTACTCCGGCACGTGTTGATGCTCCCGCCGGCGCCCGGCCCGAATGGACCCGACGCCTTGCCGGTCAGGTCCTGAACGCGCTCCAGACGAGCGCGGACACACCGTTGACGGTGTCGATGCCGTACTGCTCCGACACGTTTCCGTTCGTGAGCACGGCGATCAGGTAGTCACGGCCGGCACCGCTGACCCAGCCGGTGGTGTTGATCTGCCACCCGTCGATGACGGCGAACCCGTTCTTGAGCGCCACCGTCACTCCCGGTGGCACACCACCCGTCGCCCCCCAGTCCTGGGAAGGGGCGATGTGCTCCATGAGGTCGAGGACGTAGGCCCGAGACGCATCCGTGAGCAGCGGGTTGGGCTCCACCAGTGTCCGGATCATGGCGAGCCGGTCGAGTGCCGTGGTGGTCGTGGTTCCCCAGACGCCATCGGTGGCCGGCACGGTCGAGGTCATACCGGCTTCCTGTTCGAAGGCGCCGACGGCACCGGGCCCGAGGCGCGTCCACAGCGTGTCGGCCGCGCTGTCCAGGCTCTCCTCGATCATCGGGACCGCCAGGCTCTGCTCCTCGGGCGTGAGCGGGCGCCCGGCGGCCTGGGCCTGCACCAGCAGGGTGCCCAGGATGTCGACCTTCAGCGTGCTCGCCGTGTTCTCGACCACTCCGGGCCGGAACTGGTAGATCTGACCCGTCGAAAGGTCCTCCACGGCCACGGTCACGTTGTCGGCCCGTCCGGCGACATAGGCGGCGATCGCCGGGATCATCTGCGTCAGCGGATCGGCGCCGTAGGCGATCCAGTATCCACCTGGCCGACCGGCGATACCGACGGCGAGAGCGTGCTTCGGCGTGCCCCCGTCGGATCCCTCGAACGGGGCGTCCCCGAAGGCGAAGACCCCGCCGTCGGCGGCGGCCAGCCAGTAGCCGCGCCCGTCGGGGGACGCGGCCACGCCGACCACCGGGTCGCTGAGGGGGGTGCCGCCCATCGAACCCTCGAACGGTGCGTCCCCGAAGGCGAAGATCCCGCCGTCCGACGCCGTCATCCAGTAGCCGCGGCCGGTGGGGGTGGCGGCCATCCCGACGATCGGTTGGTTGAGCGGACGGCCGCCCATGGAGCCGGCGAACACGGCGTCGCCGTAGGCGAACACGCCCCCGTCGGAGGCCACCAGCCAGTAGCCGCCGCCGTCAGGCGTGGCAGCCATTCCCACCACCGGTGCGTTCAGGTGGGTCCCGCCCGTGGATCCCTCGAAGGCCGCGTCCCCGTAGGCGAAGATGCCGCCGTCCGCGGCCACCACCCAGTACCCGAGTCCGTCCGGCGTGGCCGCCGTCCCCACGACGGGAGCGGCCAGACCGTTGAGCGTCGTCCCCGGCACAGCCGCGGCGGCACCGAACGCGGTGACGGTATCTGGGCCGGGGGTGCCGGACTCGACGTGCCCGGCCAGGGGATAGGCCGACGACGCCGGCACATCGCTCGTGGTCGCCATGCCGCAGCTGACTACCAGGACGACCACGCCGATGGCCGGCGCCACCGCCCGACGTCGGCGCGGTGGGCGGCGCAAGGACTTCACGTCCCAAATCTACCGGCAGGGCATCGCCACGAAACGGGCTCCATTCGGACCCGACCTGCCCAGGCGGTGCTGATGGTGCCGCGCAAGGTTCAGTTGCGACGCAGCTCTCTGACGGCATCGACGTGTCTGGTCCGCGACTGCGTGATGAGCCACTCACTGCAACGGGCCAACCGACGCTCATCCGGAACGTGGTGCACTCCCACCGGACTGTCGGTCGCCGCACCGCATCGCCGGCAGATGGACATCCGCCCGTTTGTCTCAGGAGCATGATGCTCATCGAGCTGCGTGCCTACATACGAAACTTCGGGTGGGACCATGATCCTCCGATCACCGGGCGCTCGCGGTTGCAGCTGACGCCGAGTCGGAAGGACCGCATCTGACGCGATGTGAGCCAGATCGCCCTTCGCTCCACCCTACGCCCTCACGGTCGATCCACCGGGCCTGCCCCACCGGGCCTGCCCCACCGGGCCTGCCGCACCGGGTTCGAACCCCAGACGCGACCCACCCCAGGCCAGAACTGCTCTGACCTGGGGTGACGGGGTGGAGGCGAAGGGACTCGAACCCTCGAACCTCCTGACTGCCAGCCACGGGCGGCGGGTCCACGGGGGTCCAACGCAGACCGCCGGAAGCCGCCTGACCTGGGCATTCCGTTCACGCTGGTTCGGGACGGTTCAGCCGGATCCGGCCCCGTTGCTTACATCGTTGCTTACACGCGAGCCCGTCTATGCCTCCGCACGATTCCGGTGGCGTTGGAGAGGTCGGCCGCCCAGGGCCAGGCCTTGTCGAGGCGCAGGATGAGTCCCCTGCCCCGGCAGACGGGCAGGCCGGCCATGTGGAGTACCCGGTCGCGCATGGTCTTCGGCTCGACCTTGGCCAGCGCCCCCTCGAAGCAGATCGTCTGGCTCCAGGCCAGGAGTGCACCAGCGATGAGGCTGATGGTCACCCAGGCTTCGTTGCGGACGAAGGAATCGAAGGGCAGGTTGGCGAGACCGCAGTCCTTCCAGTTCCGGACCCGGTCCTCCACCCAGGCGTGTCCCCTGTGGCGGAGCTCGAGGGCACAGACGTCGGCCCCTACCGTGTTGGTGATGAAGCAGGTGTGTCGTGAGGTTCCCCACGGAAAGTGGACACCAGACAAGCCGACTCGAGAGCCGGCTGGAAGGATGTCACCGTGGGGAACCTCATCCGGGCCTACCAGTTCGCACGGCTACTACCTGGTCGGCTCCGACGGTGGCATCTTCGCCTTCGGTGGTGCCCCCTTCTACGGTTCGACCGGCTCCATCCAACTGAACCAGCCCATCGTGGGCATGGCAGTGACGCCTGGCCACAAGGGCTACTGGTTCGTGGCCAGCGACGGTGGCATCTTCGCCTACGGCGACGTCGGGTTCTACGGCTCGACCGGTGGTCAGTCGCTGCCCGGTCCGATCGTGGGCATGGCTGCAACGCCGGATGGCAAGGGCTACTGGCTGGTGGGGTCGGACGGTTCGGTCTACGCCTTCGGTGATGCCGGGAACTTCGGTTCCATGCGGGGTGTGTCCCTCAACAAGCCCATCGTGGGTATGGCTGCCACCACCAACGGTCAGGGCCAATACCTGGTTGCCACTGACGGAGGCACCTTCGCCTTCGGCGGCGCTGCCTTCCACGGTTCCACGGGGTCCCTGAGCCTGAACAAGCCCATCGTGGGCATCACGGCTACCGACGCCGGCGGATACCAAATGGTCGCCAGTGATGGCGGCCTGTTCAGCTTCGGTGATGCCCCCTTCGATGGGTGGATGGGTGGTTCCCCCCTTAACCGGCCGATCGTCGGGATGGCAATGTAGGGGTTTCGGCGGTAGCGAATAGCCCAGATACGCCTCATCAATTCCTTGCGTTCGAAGGGCGTGGCGTGGATCGAGTCGGAACTAGGTGGCATAGGCCCCCACGCATCAGAACGTCTTAGGGAGTCCCATCGCCGACAAATGCAGATCAGGCTGCCTCAGGAATACTAGGGTCTAAGTATTCGGGAGTGAGACACAGAAACCTCTAGGAAATCCGTCAGATCGCCAACGGTAAGAACCAGGATCTCCTCGATATTCAGTCCCGTGATCCAACCAAACAAGTCAGCGACTTCTCCGAATATCTCAATAATCCGCTCAGCAAGCAACACGAATTGAATACTGGAGATCTCAAGATCTGCCTGAAATGAAGTTTCGGCATCAATGGGTCCGCTAATAGATTGATCAGAACCGACCACTGCTTCGATAGACGCGACAACGGCCCCCCTAAGGGAGCTTCCATTGAAGAGAGGTCCACTAGAGGACCACGCCATCTGTCCCATATTCTACTCCAGTAGCTCTCTGGCGAACTAGAACCTTAACGAAGCCGAGGGCCTCGATGTGAACAGGTTCGAGCCACGCCCAATACCCGCTGCTCCTGGACACGCCCAGAAGGCCGTTATAGAGACAAGCATAGAGACAAGCAGAGTCGGGCGCCGTTTTCAAGTGCAAGATGTTGATGAGGTGGGCCCCACAGGTGCACCAGGCGAATGGGGACGAAAAACCCTTGACCGCCGAGCTGGCAGCTGCTAAAACACTCGCAGGCGGCTGGGCGGCCAGTGGCGAAGATCGTTCCAACAGATTGTATGGACCGATATGGGATGCTGGTTCAGCGTCGCTAAGTGGTGCTGAATTCGGATGAGGCTGGAATCTTAGTTCACTGGCCTTACGGCTGTTTGCCAATTGAGGCGATGCGCTATCCACGCATCTAAACGTGGGAGAGGCGGGAACCTATGACGCGTAGGTGGAAGCAGTTGGGCGGCGTGGCTCTGATCACCGGGGGCGTATTGGCGCCAACCGGTTTGGCTTGGGCAAGCTCCTCGTTCACCTGGTCGATTACTGGCCTCTCGGCTGGCATCAACTCGAGGGAGTGGAGTTTCTCGTCGTCAAGTACCGAGGACACGTCGATCACGGTCAACGGCTGTAGCAATTCGTCAGACAACCCGAACGATGGATTGGATCTGTCTCTCCAGCAGCAATACGATGTGTTCTGGTGGACACAGGTTGGCGATGGCCAGTGGTCTTGTCCATCAAGTAAAGCCGTGGCGCACGATTATGGACAGCAGCCTGGAAACACGTATGTGTTCCACGCGCAGCCAATCTATCCCATTGATAGCCAGAATGCGGACGGTTCCACCACCTACTAGGTGGGCGGCTGCTGACTCGACTGGCAATTCGATCTCTCAATCCACAAGTGGTGTGCTAGCGGTTAGTGGAGTCACCTTTCACTTCCGAGGACGACGTGATGTGCTCCACAACGTTGACCTCGACGTCGGCCAAGGTGTCACAGCTCTTCTGGGACCCAATGGGGCAGGTAAGACGACCTTGATGAGGATCGTCGCAACTGCACTTCGGGCTGCTTCGGGCACGGTCGCCATCGATGGGGTAGTCCCGAGAGATCATCACTCAACCAAGCAATACAGAGGCCGACTTGGTTGGCTGCCCCAACAAGTACCAGTCATTCCTCATTTTACGGTCCGAGAACTCCTATCGTATTCGTCATGGCTTCATGGCTCCAGTGCGCGGGATAGCGATCGAGCGGCGAAGAGAGTGATTGAACTTCTAGATCTTGGGTCACTCTCAGATGTTGCAATCAGAAAGCTCTCGGGTGGGATGGTTCGACGTGTGGGAATCGCACAGGCAATTGTCCACCACCCTGAGGTTCTTCTCCTTGACGAGCCCACAGTCGGGCTCGATCCAGAGCAGCGAGCGAGCATGAGGCAAGTGATCCGGGACCTGGGTACGACGACATCAGTATTACTAAGTACCCACCTGACGGAAGACGTTAACGCAACATGCGACCGTGTGGCCGTGATGACCAAGGGGTCAGTTCTGTTCCGAGGTGACGTCGGTGCACTCGCCCAGATTGGATCTGATAGTTCGAGCACCGAGACACCATTGGACGCCGGCTATTTGCAGCTTGTCAATGATGCCGTGCCATCGAAGGGATGATTCGCCTTCTAGCACTGCATCTCCGGAGAAGTGTCGCCCTCTGGATTGCTCCGGTTCTGGTACCGCTTTGCTGGGTTATCGGGAGAGGCGGGACGCCGGGTTGGGAGTACTACGGCCTATCGACGGCTGTGCATGTGCTCACCGTCTTAGTGGTCCTCTGTCCAATAGCCGCCGGTGCCTCTGCCTGGGACTCGGCGAGGCAGCGACGTAGTGGATTTACTGAATACTCAGCTACGGCAAGTCGGAGTCCACTTTGGGCCGCCCTATACCAATGCCTTGCAGTGCTACTCCTGATTCTTATCGATTACATTGTGACCCTGGCTGCGTCCGTCTCCAAGTTCGACGCATCATTAGGCATTCCAGCGCCGAGCATCTTGATATTCGGAACGTTGGTATTGGCAGTTCACGTGGCACTTGGAAACGTTATTGGACGGTTCGCTCCTCGATTCACAGCTCCATTCATCGCGATCGCAGTGAGCTGGGGGTGGCTAATAGTCCTTGTGATATCACCAACTCCGTGGCTCCGCAACTTGTCCTTGGTCTCCGAATCAAATATTGCGTTAGGACAAGTCTTTGCTCGGAATCTTCTTCTCGGACAGGTTGCGGTCGCACTCAGTCTGATCGGATTGTTTGCCTTCCTTATCGAAGGGCAACGCCTCGACACTAAGAGTCTGAAGGGACTATTTGTTCCTGCAATCCTCTTGATGGCTTTCGCTCTTGGTGCAGTACTAGTCTCCCCGTACTCAAGCTCAAGCGAAACGGTGCTGAGGGCAGCTCCGTCGCACCCCACCTGCAACATTGGGCATATCACGGTGTGCGTGTGGCCTGAGGATGCTGTCCAACTTCCGACAATCGTGGCACCAATTGATCAGATCGTCAGTCCACTTCTAGGTGTCCCTGGAATCTCTCGCAACTACGTGGAATACGGAATCAACCCACCCACACCAGGTTCACAGGTCGTCATTGGAGCCCCTTCACCTGGGGAACCTACGACCGCCTATGTGGCGCAACTCGTTGGACTGCTGCTTCCGCCATTCCCAAAGTGCGGCGAAGTTGGCAGCGGCAACTACTCATGGCCAGGCTTGAGCGTAAGGGCACTCGTTGGAGCCTGGATGCTGTACCACGCTGGGTACGTGTCCGATGCATTCATGGAGCTTTCGCCCTCTGATGCGAAGGTTCTGTCATCTGTTGTTCAGCAGAGCCAATCTCGACAACTCACTTGGTTCACAAGAAATATGGCTGCGCAGAAGCAATGCACAATATTGCCGGTTCTAAGCGCGTAGCGTCGTGGCGGGGTACTTCAGAGCGAGGCACACAATCCAGACCACCGGAATCCTTCTGGTATGGGGTGCTTTGGTGGCAATCAGCTCAACCCAACATCTATCGGTGCCACAGATAATCACCCACGGGCGCTACTCCGAACCGCTGCCGCTTCTCGCTGTCATTGTCCCCGTGGTGGTGATCTGTATTTCGACACGCAATACTTTGGGAGAGACCGAGAGTGTAGGGGTGCGGGATACCCCGTTTATGAGGGGAATACATCTACTGCTCTTGGCGGGGATCGCAATCGCCGCCTTGGCCATGCTCAGCCTGACGATGGAGGCGCGCCTATTTCAGCCGGCGGTTCGAAACTTTCTTGGCCTTCTCGGTCTGGGTCTCTTTGGGTCAATCTTTCTCGGGGCCCGCGGTGGCTGGGTTGTGCCTGTAGTTGCTGCAATAGGGGGTTCAATGGTAGCGGTTCGGAGCAACGGGGCAATCGAGAGTTGGGCTTGGCAAGTGAGCATCGCTACCACCTCCGGGTCGTGGTCGGTGGCGGGCGCTCTCGCCGGCTTGGGACTAGGGGCCTTTATCGTATTTGGGCCGAACGATCCGATTGCGGAGATTGTCGATCGTTGATAAGTCACTCAAGAAGCCGTTCCTCATTGCTTGGTCATGGATCGTGACCGAGATCATTGAACACGGCATTACGATGAGGGATCTAGCAGAGGATGACTATCTCTGGCTATTTAAGGTCGAAACTCACCCGAAAAACATCTTTCGATACCGGCTGTGCGGAAGCATTCCTCCGTTCGAACGCTACAGGCAGATGGTAGATGACGTGTTGCTGCAGTTTGTTGTGGTGAGAGAGCTAACCGGTGAAAGAATTGGTCATGTCTATGCATATCGTCATGAACCGGAGAATGGTACGGCCTATATCTCCTGGATTAAGGATCCGGACATCAATTCCGGAATCATTATGGCGCATGCGCTCAGGATGATGATCGTACATCTATTTGATCAATACTCAATGCGAAAGTTGTACGGGGAGATGTGCGATTACGGGGACGGAGTCGCCATTGGCTTTCGAGCCCTAACGCGATTGGCCCGGCTTGAGGCCACACTGAAAGGTCACTCATACTTCGGAGGAGAGTTTCGCGACTGGTATACAGTTGCGCTCTATAGGGAGGATTGGGCACCATTCCTGGGAGGGTACGACTCCAATGGCTAGTGGTCTGTCGGTGAAATACCTTGGCGGGTCGCCGTGAATATCTCGAGTTCACGAACGCCACAACTGATACCAGGGTTATCCAGATCATGTCTAAGACGCACCACTTGGTGGACAATGATCTTCGGTATGAATTGTATTAGTTGTAGTGTGTGGGTTGTTCGGATGCGTCAGTCGGAGAATCAGGAATGACGGACGGTGCGGTGATGCGAGGTGGCTTGGTAGCTATCAGGCCCGTCGAACCGAACGACTATGGTTGGGTGGTTCAAGTGGTTGGTTCCTCAACTCCGAATTCGGAGGGCATAAGTGGGAGAGGAGGGCTCAATTCGGGGAATCCCTTGCAGCGCCTCTGGAATTCGTCACTGTCTGTCCTTCTGGTTGCGGATGAGGCAAACGGGATTCGGCTAGGTGTAATGGCTCTAAAGATGGCTGATCCGAGCGGAAGAACTGCTGAGCTACAGATCTGGGTGGACGCTTCATTTGTCGTGGATAGCGAGATCGTGGAGGGAGTGCGCCTCTTCGTGGATTACGCCTTCACTGGTTGGGATTGGCGAAAGCTCTATTACCGGGGAACGTCAGATAGTGCGACAGTGCCAATCGTGATGGCTGCTCTTATCGACGGTGAAGGTAAGTCAGCCGTCGAAGTCGAAGGGTGCCTGAGAGAACACCTAGTTCGTGAAGGGAGCCTCGTGGATCTGTTGATCTTGGCGATTGACAGAGACCGTTGGGAAGGATGCCCCGACTTGATCTGCCGTGGTGGCGGGTCCGCGTCATAGCGGTCGCTGGTGCTCCAGGTGTTGGTTGCGTGACTGTCTGGTTACGTAGGGTTTCGTACCGGCCATGCTCTTTTGGCATGTGATTGGACACCGGATCACCTCCAGCGAGGAAGATCGCCGGAGCGCTGCTGGCCTGGGGCCAGATGGTCTGCTTCGACGGTGCACTGGCCAAGGCCGAACCGAAGACCATGCGCTATCGGGTCCTCCACGTGGCTGCTCTTCTGGCACACAAGAGCAGGGGCTCATCCTCCGGCTGGACGAGACCTGGCAGTGGGTGGACGACCTCTCCAACGCCTTCGTCAAACTCCGGGCAGCTATCCCCTGACGAGCTGGGTCAGTGCGCCCGACTCGAAATGAACCGATGGACCGACAGCCCAAGTAGCCCGTTCCTCTTGGTCAACTCCCGGTCATGGTGACGGCTCTTTGATGCTGGGTGGGCCAGTTCCACCCGTCACTGCACGGTGGCCTCAGCGTAGAGCGCAGCGGGGCTCTCGTATCCGAGCTTGCGCCGCCGCTGGCCGTTGATGATTGAGGCGGCGTGATCGGCCTCGGCCTGGTCGACGATGGCGAGGTCGGTTCCCCGTGGGAACCAGAAGCGCCACTGACGGTTCAGGTTCTCCACCTGGCCACGCTGCCAAGGCGAATGGGGATCGCAGAACCAGACGTCGATGCCGTAGGTGGCAGCGATCGTCTCCCAGCAGGCCCACTCGGTGCCCTGGTCGAAGGTGATCGAGCGCAGAAGGTGGGCTGGGATCTGGTCGAGGCCGCAGCACAGCCCGGCGAGCATGGACTCGCCGGCGTAGCCCTCAGGCATCGTCACGCCGATGGAGAACCTCGTCACCCGTTCGGTGAGCCACAGCATGGACGAGCGGTTGTTGGCGCCGATGATCTGATCGCCCTCCCAGTGGCCGAGCTCGCCCCGCTCGTTGACGGCCACCGGCCGGGCGGCGATGTTGGGAAGGCCCGGTCTCGTGGACTCGCACCGGACTTGGCGGCGCCGTCGCCTCGGACGTCTCATGCGCAGGCACTCGGTTGCAGTCACCGCCAGCGCACCGGCGTAGACCGCCCGGTAGATCGACTCGACGCACACCCGCTCGGATGCACCATCTGCCACCAGATCGGCCCAGATCGCCTCCGGGGACCGTCCCAGCTTCAGTTCCGCCGTTACCCGGTCACGCAGCGCGCCGGGAGCCTCCAGGCGACAGGGACGCACTCGGTGCCGGGCCCGCTCAGCGACCCGTTCGGCCACGGCTGGGCGGTAGCGGCTCCGACCACCGTTGGCCTCGACCTCCCGCATGACCGTCGTCGGATGGCGTTCGACCCTCCGGCCGATCACCGCCCAGGGCGTCGCACGATCTTCGATCAGCGCGAGGGAGATCTCCTCGCGTTCAGGCAGGGACAGCGGCGCGCCTGGCATGGTGGTGTCTCCATCAGTCGGTGTCGGTCAGAAGCACCGGTCATCATGACCGGGACCGTGCATCGACTGATGGAACTCACCCACCCCAGGCCAGAACCGATCTGACCTGGGGTGGCGGGGTGGAGGCGAAGGGACTCGAACCCTCGAACCTCCTGACTGCCAGTCAGGCGCTCTACCAGCTGAGCTACGCCCCCGTAGCCCGGCGATCCCTGTTCAGAGGCGATCTCCATCGACTCGTCCACTCCCGAGGTGATCGGTCCGCGTTGAGACGGACATCACCTCCGAGAGCCGGATCACCAGCCCGCTCACCTTATCGCAGCCTCACCAGGGGGGAAATCTGGACGACCGGGATTCCGTCGGTGACGCAGATAGCATGAGCCGGCACGACCGTCACGACGGGGACGTGGGCGAGAGGGGCAGCAGAATGGTCGGGGGATCGCGGGGGAACGGTAGGGGCGCGCGCACGGTGAAGGCACCGGGCTGGTCAGCCGCCATTGGGATCGGAGCGCTGGCGCTGGCCGCCACCGCCTGCTCGGGCGGGGCGAGCGCCACCGGCGGGACCGCCACCACCAAGCCGGTGCCGGCGGTGACGGCCCGGCTTCAGAACGCCGTCGTCCAGACGGACGCCGCCAACAGCGTCGCCGTGTCACTGACCGCCACCGGCGTCACCCACGGGACGCCCTCCACGCTGGTCGCCGGCTCCGGGTCGTTCGACCTGACCAGGGACGTGGGCCAGATGTCGCTGTCGTCACCGGCGCTGGCGTCGGCCCTCGGGCAGTCCACCGGCGGCTCGATCATCGTCCTGTCGGACGGTACCGACCTCTTCCTGAACATCCCGCAGCTCGCCTCCCTCACCGGTGGGAAGACCTGGCTCGAGGTGCCGATCGCCACCGCCGTCGCCAGCGCCGGCGCCAACGCCGGGGCCCTGTCGTCCGGGGCGCTCGGCGACCCCACCAACATCCTCGGTCTGCTCTCCCAGTACGGGGGGACGGTGACCACCGTGGGACCGGCGGTGGTCGGCGGGACGCCTACCACCGAGTACCAGGCGAACATCTCCCTCAGTCAGGTCGCCGCCAACGCGCCCGCCGGAGGCAGGCACCCGTTCACGGGCGCCGACCGCCAGGGCCTGCAGAAGCTCGGCATCACCACCATCCCGGTCACCGTCTGGGTCGGCTCCGACGGCCGGCTCCGGCAGGTGCAGGTGACGGTCGACCTCTCCCACGCCCAGCTGCCGGACCCGGGCACCGGTTCGGGCTCCTCGACCTCGTCCGCCACCCCGACGACCCTGCCGGTGGTGACGGAGACGATCGGCTTCACCGACTACGGGCTCCCGGTGACGGTGACCCCGCCCCCCGCGTCCCAGGTGACCGACCTCAGCCAGGCGCTGAAGTCGCTGCACTCGATGCTCCCGGCCGCCAGCCCGGCCGCCACCGGCTCCGCCTGACCGGCGCCGCGGCCGGCATGGCCGCCACCGGCTGACCGGCCGTCCACCGCACCACCGGCCCCGGCCGGCGACCCGTCCCACCCCCGGTACGATCGTCGCCTATGGCCCGGGCCTACGACGTCGTCGACATCGAGAAGAAGTGGCAGCGGCGCTGGGCCGACGAGGGGACCTACGAGGTCGACGCCGACGACCCGCGACCCCCGTGGTACGTGCTCACCATGTACCCCTATCCGTCGGGCCCGGCCCACATGGGCCACGTGCGGAACTACACGTTCGGCGACCTGCTGGTCCGGCACCGCACCATGCTCGGCTACGCGGTGCTGTCGCCGTTCGGCTTCGACTCCTTCGGGCTGCCGGCGGAGAACGCCGCCATCCAGACCGGTACCCATCCCCGGATCTTCACCGACGCCCGCATCGCCGAGCTGAAGGAGTCGATCACCTCGCTGGGCGCCGTCTACGACTGGCGCCGGGAGATCCGCAGCCACGACCCCGAGTACATCAAGTGGAACCAGGTCATCTTCCAGCGGCTGCTGGCCGCCGGCCTCGCCTACCGGGCCAACGCCCCGGTCAACTGGTGTCCCGGCTGCCAGACGGTGCTGGCCAACGAGCAGGTGCTGGCCGACGGGACCTGTGAGCGCTCGGGTGACCTGGTGGTCAAGCGCGACCTCGAGCAGTGGTTCTTCCGCATCACCCGCTACGCCGACGAGCTCCTGGCCGACCTGGAGGGGCTCGACTGGCCCGAGCGGGTCAAGACCATGCAGCGCAACTGGATCGGACGGTCGGAGGGCGCCGAGTACGACCTGGTGGTCGAGGGGCGTGACGGCTCGGACGGCCGCCCGCCGCTGGCCCTCCGGGTCTTCACCACCCGCCCCGACACCTCCTTCGGGATGACCTACGCGGTGGTGGCTCCCGAGCACCCGATGGTCGACCAGCTCACCACCCCCGAGCACCGGGCGGCGGTCGACGAGCTGCGGGTCCGGGCCGCCGCCAGCACCGACGTGGAGCGCATGGCGGAGAGCGGCCCGGGGAGCCTGGCCAAGCGAGGGGCGTTCACCGGGTCGTCGGTGGTCAACCCGTTCACCGGGCAGCCGGTGCCGGTCTTCGTGGCCGACTACGTCCTGATGGGCTACGGCACCGGTGCCATCATGGCCGTCCCCGCCGAGGACCACCGGGACTGGGACTTCGCCCAGGCCTACGGGCTGCCCTTCGTGCGCACCGTGCAGCCCCCCGAGGGCTGGGAGGAGCACGGTGGCCCGGACGGGGGCCCCGGGGGCGCCTACACCGGTCCCGGCGAGAAGATCAACAGCCAGTGGTTGGACGGCCTCGACATCCCCACCGCCAAGGAGCGGGCCACCGAGTGGCTCGAGTCCCGGGGCCTCGGCGAACGCTCGGTCAACTACCGGCTCCGCGACTGGCTGGTGTCGCGCCAGCGCTTCTGGGGCTGCCCGATCCCGGTGGTGTACTGCCCGGACCACGGGATCGTCCCGGTGCCCGAGGACCAGCTGCCGGTCCTCGCCCCCGACGACGTCGAGTTCCGGCCCACTGGCGAGTCCCCCCTGGCCACCAACGACGGGTTCCGGCTGACCACCTGCCCGGTGTGCGGCGGCCCGGCCACCCGCGAGACGGACACCATGGACACCTTCGTGGACTCGTCCTGGTACTTCCTGCGCTTCACCGACCCGTGGACCCCGGACAAGCCCTTCGACCCCGTCATCGCCGCCCACTGGATGCCGGTCGACCAGTACATCGGGGGGATCGAGCACGCCATCCTCCACCTGCTCTACGCCCGCTTCTACACCAAGGCCCTGGCCGACGTGGGCCTGGGGCCCGACGGGCTGCGGGAGCCGTTCGCCCGCCTCTTCACCCAGGGCATGATCCGGATGGACGGCACCAAGATGTCCAAGTCCAAGGGCAACCTGGTCGCCCCGTCCACCTACCTGACCACGGTGGGGGCGGACGCCCTCCGCCTCTTCCACCTGTTCGTGGGCCCGCCGGCCGACGACGTGGACTGGACCGGACAGACCGACAGCGTGATCGACGGGTGCGGCCGGTACCTCGACCGGGTCTGGCGCCTGGCCGTGCCCGACCCGGAGGCGGTCCCGGTCGGGCGCGCCGGCGGCCTCGGGCCCGAAGACGTGGCCGTCCGCCAGGCCACCCACCGGCTGATCGAGCGGGTCAGCCGCGACTACGAGCGATGGTCGTACAACACCGCGGTGGCCGCCTGCATGGAGTTCGTCAACTTGGTCCAGCCCTACGCCCGGGGCGACGCCCACGCCGAGGTGCTGGCCGAGGCGGTCGACACCCTGCTGCTGCTGCTGGCCCCGATGACCCCCCACCTGGCCGCCGAGGCCTGGGAGCGACGGCACGGCGACCACGTCCATCTCCGCCCCTGGCCCGTCGCCGACCCGGCGCTGGCCGCCGAGGAGACGGTCACCCTGGTGGTGCAGGTCAACGGCAAGGTCCGGGACCGGCTCGAGGTCGTCCCCGACGTCAGCGAGGCCGAGGCGGCCGGGCTGGCGCTGGCCTCGCCCAAGGTGGTGGAGTCGCTGAACGGGGCGACGCCGAAGCGGGTCATCAGCCGCCCGCCCAAGCTGGTCAACATCGTGATCTGACCCGACGTGGCGATGGGCTACCCCTTGAGGGCGGCGAGGACCGCGGCGAGCTGCTCGGGTGCCAGCGGGTAGGGGGCGTAGAAGGTGAAGCGGTCGACCAGGCCCCCGTACCGGGCCCGGATCTTGCCGGGCAGCTCCTCGAGGGTCCCCACCACCGCGAAGGCGTCCAGCATCTCGTCGCTGATCAGCTCGGCCATCCCGTCCCACGAGCCGCGCCGCGACAGGCTGTGGAGCTCGGGCTGGAGGCCACCCCAGCCGTGGAGCTCCAGCACCGGCCGGTAGGCCGGCGTCGAGCCGTAGAAGGCGAGCTGGGCCTTGACCGCCCGGGCGGCACCGGCCCGCTCGGCGTCGGTGGCGCCGGTGACCACCATGCCCGGGTAGGACACCTGCACATCCGACCGGGACCGGCCGCCGGCCGCCAGGCCGCGCTCGAGGGCCGGGATCGAGACCTCCCGGAGGTACCGCTCGGTGGTGAAGCCGTGGGCCAGCAGCCCGTCGGCCACCTCGCCGGCCACCTCGGCCATCTTCTCGCCCACCGCCGCCAGGAACACCTTCGGGTTGCCGTAGGGGTTGGGCCCCGGATCGAACATCGGGGTCATCAGGGTGTGCCGGTAGAACTCGCCCCGGAAGGCCAGCCGGCTGCCGTCCGCCCACGATGCCCAGATCGCCCGCACGGCCAGGACCAGCTCGCGCATGCGAGGGGCGGGGTGCGACCACGGCATGGAGAAGCGCTTCTCGATGTGGGGCTTGATCTGCGAGCCCAGGCCGAGGAGGAAGCGCCCCTGGGACAGCGTCTGGAGGTCGTTGGCCAGTACCGCCAGGGTCATCGGGTTCCGGGCGAAGGCGACGGCGATCCCGGTCCCCAACTGGATCCGCCGGGTGTGCTCGGCGGCGAGGGCCAGGGGGAGGAAGGGGTCGTGGGCCACCTCGGCCGTCCACATCCCGTCGTACCCGGCCGCCTCGGCCCGTACGGCCGTACCGATGACGTGGGCGGGGTCGAGCCCGATGGTCCCGTCGACGTCCACCGTCACACGGTAGCTGTTGGTCGGCGGCGCACGGCGCCCGCTCCGCCCCGCCGGTAGTTGCACCCGGGTGGCGGATGCCGCAGAATTCGCAGGTGAGCGACGATCCGGCGGGTACGGCGGGGGAGCACGCGGGCCCTCGACCGATCCCGGAGCTGGGGATGCCCGACTCCTTCGCCCCGGTAGGCCCGCCGGAGGCGGCGACGGCCCCCCCTCCGGCGGCGGGGCCGGTGGTGTCCGGGCCCGCCACCCCCCGCGGACCGGTCACCGACGACGACCGTCAGAGCTACCGCCGCCTGCTCGACAGCGCTTTCGAGCGGGGCCTCCTCGGTCCCTACGACTACGAGGTCCGGCTGCGGGAGCTGTCGGAGGCCACCACCATCGAGGCGATGAAGCAGATCGTCACCGAGATGCCGGTGTTCGCCCTCCCGGACCGCAACGGCAAGGCCATGCGATCACCGCTGGCCGCCCCTCCCGGCCCGGGAGGGGTCCGCCGCTCCAACCCCTGGACGAAGCTGATCATCCTGGTGGTGGTGGTGGTGGTGCTGGCCTTCGTGATCCTGGCCGTCTTCGCCGAGCACCTGGTGCACGACCGGCGGAACGGGTCCTCGCCGCCGGTGGTGCCGGCGGCCGTGGTCAAGTCCCCTCGCCCCTGAGGAACTGCTCGAGCTCGGCGGCGATCTCGTCACCGCTCGGCACCCCGTGCTCGATCCCGAAGGGGTCGGGCTCGCCCTCCTCGGAGTCGATCGACGACTCGAGCCGCTGGACCATCTCGGTGTGCTCGGAGCTGCCGGAGATCAGCTCGTCGACCTGGCGGCGCGACGCCTCCCCGGCGGCCCGCAGGGCGGACGTGTCGAAGACGATGCCGGTGATGGCGCACAGGCCCTCGATGAGGGCGGCGCTGGCCTCGGGGAACGGCATGGCCGCCACGTAGTGGGGGACCCTGGCCCACAGGCCGATGACCGGCACCCCGGCCTTCCCGAGGGCCACCTCCAGCGCCGCCTGGACCCCGGCGGGCACCTCGATGGTGCCCTGCACGAAGCCGACCCTGCCCACCAGGTCGACGGACTCCGGCGGCACGGTCGAGGCCAGGCGGACCGGCCTGGTGTGGGGGGTCGGCGCCGGAAAGGCCCCGAGCCCGACGACAGTGCGGACCCCGAGCCGCCGGGTCAGCTCGACCACGGCATCGGTGAACGACGGCCACCGGAAGTCGGGCTCGGGGCCGGTGAGGTAGAGGATGTCGGCCCCGATCCGGTCCTTGCCGGCCAGGACCCTGATCGCGGGCCAGGTCAGCTCGGTGGTGACGCCGTCCACCAGCCGGGCTACGGGTCGACGGGCCCGCTGGTCGATCAGGGCCTCGGTGTCGAAGGAGGCGACCACGGCGGTGGGGGAGGCGCTGAGCAGCTCGGCCACGGCGGCCGAAGACCCGAGCCCGGCGTCCACCCAGCCCTCGAGGGCCACCACCAGCACCGGCTGGCGCACCCGCCGGCCCAGGGGCTCGCCCCAGGCCGGGTCGATGCGGTAGAGCGGTGAGTACCCGGCGCCGGTCACAGCGACTCCACCTCGGCCAGGGCGCGCTCGCCCAGTGTGCTCACGTGGGCGGCGAACAGGTCGGTGCCGGTGCGGTCCCCGGCCGCCGCCCCGCCGGCGTAGCGGACGTGGACCCCCTGGAGGATGCAGGCCAGCTTCCAGAGGCCGAAGGCCTTGTAGTACGAGATGCCCGAGACGTCGCGCCCGGTGGCGGCGGCGTACCGGTCGCGGAGCTGGTCACGGGTGGCGAAGCCCGGCAGGCTGGTGGGGGCCACCCCCAACAGCGACGCCTCCGGGTCCCCCGGCTCGGTCCAGTACACCAGCAGCAGGCCCAGGTCGGCCAGGGGGTCGCCCAGGGTGCAGATCTCCCAGTCGAGGATGGCCCGCACGTCGCCGGCGTCGTCGAGGACGGTGTTGTCGAGCCGGTAGTCGCCGTGCACGATGCCCACGCCCTGCTGCTCGGGGATCCGGGCGGACAGCAGCTCGTGGACCCGGTCGATCACCGCCGGGCCGGGCCGGCCGTCCACGGTGGACTGGGTGAACTGGCCGTGCCACCGCTTGAGCTGCCGGGCGATGTATCCCTGGCGGCGGCCGAACCCGCCCAGTCCGACCTGGTCGACGTCGACGGCGTGGAGGCTGGCCAGGGTGTCGATCAGCGATTCGCTGGCGTGCCCCCGGGCGTTCTCGTCGAGCTGCGAGGCGGTCTCCCGGTCCCGGACGATGTGGCCCTCGACGAACGACATCACGTAGAACGGCGCACCGTTGACCGCCGGGTCGAGGCACAGCCCCAGGGTGGTGGGCACCGGGACGCCGGTCCGCCCGAGCGCGGTGATCACCGTGTGCTCGCGCTCCATGTCGTGGGCGGTGGGCAGCACATGGCTCACCGGGGGGCGACGGAGGGCCACGGACCGCCCGCCGGCATCGGTGACCCGGTAGGTCAGGTTCGACCGCCCGCCGGCGATGAGCTCGAAGGTGAACGGTGCCTCGAGGTCGGGGACCTCCGTGGCCAGCCACCCGGACACCGAGGGGACGTCGATGCCCTCCACGGTGTCGGTGCCCACGTCGCCCGTCGGTACTGCGGTCATACCCAGACGCTACCCGCCGGAGCCGGCCGGTCCCGATCGCAGCCGCTCCCGGTATCGTCATGGCGATGATCGACGTCACCGATGCCACGTTCGAGCACGAGGTCCTGGCCCGCTCCTCCGAGGTCCCCGTGGTGGTGGACCTCTGGGCGCCGTGGTGCGGTCCGTGTCGGACGCTCGGGCCGATCCTCGAACGGGCGGTCGACGCCACCGGGGGGAAGGTGGCGCTGGCCAAGGTCAACGTGGACGAGAACCCGGCCATCTCGGGGAGCTTCCGGGTCCAGTCGATCCCGGCCGTCTTCGCCCTCCGGGACGGGGCGGTCGTCGACAGCTTCATCGGCGCCCAGCCCGAGGCGGCGGTCGAACAGTTCGTGGCCAGGTTGGCCCCGAGCCCCAGCGAGGCGGACCGGCTGGTGGCGGAGGGGCTGGCGTCCGGGTCGGAGGAGCCCCTGCGGAGCGCCCTCGACCTCCAGCCCGACCACGTCGGCGCCATCACCGCCCTGGCCACCATGCTCATCGACCGGGGCGAGACGGCCGAGGCGATCACCCTGCTCGGCCGGATCCCGGAGACCCCCGAGGTCCGCCGTCTGCTGGCTCAGGCCCGGCTGGCCGCCCAGCGGGTCGACGTGGCCGACGTACCGGTGGAGGACCTGCTCGACGGGCTGCTCGACCGGGTGAAGGACGACCCCGATGCCCGCCAGGAGTTCCTCGATCTCCTCGAGACGCTGGGGACCGACGACGCCCGCACCGCCGGGTACCGGAAGGCGTTGGCCGCCCGGCTGTTCTGATCTGACCGGCCTCCACCGGCCCCGGCCCGGGACGGTAGCGTCACGGCCGTGCAGGCGACGACCCTCAGGCTCGGGGAGCGGATCTTCGACATCACCGATCGGGCGTTGGTCATGGGGATCCTCAACCGGACCCCCGACTCCTTCTACGACGCGGGAGCCACCTTCGCCCTGGACGACCTGGTCCGCCGGGCCGAGGCCCTGGTCGACGGGGGTGCCGACCTGCTCGACGTGGGCGGGGTGAAAGCCGGCCCCGGCCCGGAGGTGGGCGAGGCGGAGGAGCTCGACCGGGTGATCCCGGCCCTGGAGGCGATCCGGCGCCGCTTCGACGTCCCCCTGTCGGTCGACACCTGGCGTGCCTCGGTGGCGCGCCAGGCGTACGCGGCCGGGGCGGTGGTCGGCAACGACATCAGCGGCTTCGCCGACCCCGACTACCTGCCGGCGGCGGCGGAGGCCGGCGCCACCGTGGTGGCCACCCACATCCGCCTGGCCCCGAGGGTGCCCGACCCGGAGCCCGACTACGACGACGTCGTCGAGGTGGTGCGGACCTTCCTCCTCGACCGGGCCGACCGGGCCGCCGCCGCCGGCATCCCCGCCGACCGCATCGTGCTGGACGCCGGCCTCGACCTGGGCAAGACGGCCGAGCAGTCGCTCACCCTCCTCCGGGCCTCCGACCGGCTGGCCTGCCTGGGTCACCCGTTGCTCCTGTCGGCCTCCAACAAGACCTTCCTCGGCAAGGTCCTCGACCTCGAGATCGGAGAGCGACAGGAGGCCTCGATGTCGGCGGCCGCCCTCGGCGTCTCGCTCGGCTGTCGCGTCGTCCGGGTGCACGACGTGGTCGGCAGCCGCCAGGTGTGCGACGTCCTCGGCGCCCTCTTCCGCACGAGGCACGGTGGCCGGTGAGCACCGCCCGCACCGACGAGGCCCGGCCGGTCTACCTGGTCAAGGGGGACGACCCCTCCCTGGTGTCCCAGCAGGCCCACGTGCTGGTGGAACGGCTGGTGGCCGGAGGCGACCCGTCGCTGATGGTCGAGGAGTTCGGTGGACCCTCGACCGAGGCGGTCGAGGTGGGGGCGGTGATCGACGCCTGCACCACCCCGCCGTTCCTGGTCACCCGGCGGGTGGTGGTCCTCCGCGACGCCGGCCAGCTCACCTCGGCGGACGCCAAGCGGCTGTCGGCCTACCTGTCCGATCCGCTCTCCACCACCGTGCTGGTCCTGGTGGGCGGCGGGGGGACGGTTCCGGCGGCCCTCTCCAAGCAGGTCGGCTCGGTGGGCGAGGTCGTCGACACCGCGGTGGGGCGGGGCAAGGCCCGGACGCAGTGGCTGGCCGAGCACCTGAAGGGCGCCCCGGTCCGGCTGGACGGCCAGGCGACCGCCCGGCTCTCCGAGCACCTCGGCAGCGACATGGGCCGGCTGTCCGGGCTGCTCGGTACCCTGGCCTCGGCCTACGGGTCGGGGGCCACGGTCACCCTCGCCGAGCTCGAGCCGTTCCTCGGGGACGCCGGCTCGGTGGCGCCCTGGGACCTCACCGACGCCCTCGACGCCGGCGACACCGGTCAGGCCCTGGCCGTGCTCCACCGCATGCTCGGGGCGTCGGGCGCCCATCCGCTGGTGGTGATGGCCTCGCTCCACCGCCACTACCGGCAGATGTTGCGCCTCGACGGCTCCGGAGCCACCACTGCCGAGCAGGCGGCGACCGCCCTCGGCCTCCAGAGCACCTTCCCGGCCAGGAAAGCCCTGGCCCAGGGCCGGCGCCTGGGCACCGCCGGCGTGGCCCGGGCCATCCGGCTGCTCGCCGACGCCGACCTCGACGTCCGGGGCTCGACCGCCCTGTCCGGGGAGCTCGTGCTGGAGGTCCTGGTGGCCAGGTTGAGCCGGCTGGCGCCGCCGGTCAGGAGCTGACCGGGTCGCTCGACGTGACTCCGGCGTCGGCCACCCTCTCCGTCCACCGGAACCCGTCCCAGTAGCGGAACTGGTGACGCCCGGTGGGGTCGGCCTTCCAGCCGGAGGGGACCACCGGGGTGGGTTCGGGGGCCGGCGGACGTCGGTCGTCCGACGGCTTGGCCGGCACCGGCCGCTCGGTCGGCTGGACGGCCTGCACCGGCTGGACGGCCTGGACGGCCTGCTGCCGGCGCACGGCATCCAGGGGAGGGCTGGCCTCCCCGAACGGATTGGGGGCCATCGGGGGGCTGGCGCCGAAGCTGCCGAAGCCCACCGGTGGGCTGATGGTCCCCTGCAGCCGCCCTCCGGGCTGACCGGGACGACGCGGCGCGGTGACGCCCTCGAGGGGGACGCTGGCGGCGCGCCCCTTGGCGGCGACGGAGGCGACCGGCTCGCGGATGATGAACACGTAGATGATCACGCCGATGATCGGGATCACGATGACCAGCGCCGTCGACAGCGCCCGGCTCTGTCCGGCCCTCGCCCACGCCCACGACGGCAGCCGCAGGATGTCGACGATGCCGAAGACGAGGGCCACCAACGCCACCGCTCCGATGGCGACCAGAGACACGCTGCTCACTGATGCCGTCAGTCCATCCATCTGCAGTGCCGTCCCCTCGTCATCGCCTGCATCGTGCCGGGCTCGGGACGGACCGGGGAGCCGCCGCCCGAGGGGGGCGGTCATCCACGGTTCGTCGCTGTCGGCCTGTCGAAACGATGGATCTCATAATGCAATCGATGACGCGCTGCAGTACGACTCTACGCCTGATCGCGGCGCGATGGCGGCGCAAGTTCGGTCATGGCGGGGCCGTCGGGGCCGTCGGGGCCGTGGCGGCGCACCTCGAAGAGCTCCACCCGGATGTGCACCACTTGACGCGATCTCCCCGATACCATGTGCACACCAGAGAGAGGAGGTGGTCCAACTGAGCAGTCAACGTTTCGGGACCCTGGAGGTGGCTGGCCGCTAAGGCGGCTCGCTGTACCACCTGGCGAAACCCAGCCAGACACCCACTGGGAGACCTAGCCGGACCGAGGTCCCATCCGGCGCCACACGGGAAACCCGGTGCCTTTATCAGCAACGGTTGTGACGAAGGGGCGCCCCGTCGACGGGGCGCCCCATCGTCGGTACGG
>JBKQTE010000021.1:0-7285 GCA_052143315.1 Acidimicrobiales bacterium
GCCCTGGTGGGTGCGGGCCACTTCGGCGGTGCACAGGGGGATGATGTGCACGGGGCCGGTGCGGCCGCCGGCGCCCGCCACCGCCCGGGCGGCCACGATGGCCTCGGCCACCCGGGACGGGCCCAGCAGGTTGACCTCCACGGCGGCGTCGAGCGGTGAGTCGAAGCTGACCGAGGCGGCCGAGTGGATGACGATGTCGCACCGGGACAGCGCCAGCCGGCCCCCGTCGTCGAGGCCGAGGCCGTCGGTGGCCACGTCACCGGCGACGGCGCTCACCCGGCTGACCACCTCCGCCTCGAAGCGGTCGCCGTGCTCCGCCCGCAGCCGGTCGAAGCAGTCGTTCTTCAGGATCTCCTTGGTCACCCGCTGCATCGGCGACGACCGCCGGGTGGGTCGGACCAGCAGGACCACCTGGCTGTCGGGCACGCAGCGGAGCAGGCGCTCCACCAGCGCCGTCCCGAGGAACCCGGTGGCACCGGTGATGAAGTAGCGCTGGCCGGCCAGGGCGTCACGGACGCGGGTCACCGGATCTGTCTACCATATGGTAAGTGACCGAGTCGAGGATCGAAGCCGCGGGAGCCGCAGGGCGGGACCGGCCGCGCCCGGTCCGTCCCGGCACCGCCCACGACGGCGCCAGCACGGCGGACCGGATCCTCGACGCCGCCCTGGCGTCCTTCGCCACCCGGGGCTACGAGGCGACCTCCCTGGATGCCCTGGCCGTGGAGCTCAAGGTGCGCAAGCAGACCATCCTGTACTGGTTCCCGTCGAAGGAGGTGCTGCTCGGCGCGGTGACCGACCGGAGCGCCGCCGAGCTGTCGGAGGTGCTGGAGGCCGCCCTGGCCCGGGCGGGCGAGGGCTGGGCCCGGGTCGAGGCGGTGGTGCGGTCGGTCTTCCGCCTGGCCGCCCGGCGGCCGGAGCTGCTCGGCCTGGTCCGGGAGATGGGCCGGCTGGGCCCACCGGCCGCCACCCGGTTCATCGACGCCATGGAGCCGCTGGTGCGGAGGGCGTCGGAGTTCCTCGAGGCGGAGATGGACGCCGGGCACATGAAGCGGCACGACCCGCGTCTGCTGCTGCTGGCCATCTACTCCACCGTCATCGGCATGCTGACCGAGGTGGAGGTGCTGCGCGCCCTCGGCGAGGAGCCGACCACCCGGTCCCTCGTCCGTCGGCGCGGCGAGATCCTCGATCTGCTGCGCTCGGCGCTGCTCGTCGTCCCGCAGTGAGCCGGACCGGCCGGAGGATGTGACGTCGGTGGACCGTACGTGGGCGCGCTGGCGCTGGATGGTGGGGATCACCGCCCTCTACCTGGTGGTGGCGGTGCTGATCTGGAGCCGCGTCTGGTTCGGCGGTCACCCGGCCGGCATGACCACCTGCGCGTGCGGCGATCCGGGACAGGGCATCTGGTCGCTCGGATGGATGCCGTTCGCCCTCGGCCACGGGCTCGACCCGTTCGTCTCCGGCTACCTCTTCGCCCCCGACGGCATCAATCTCCTCGACAACACCAGCTCACTGTTGCCCGCCTTCGTCCTGTCGCCGGTGACCGTGCTGTTCGGCCCGATCGTCTCGTTGAACGTGGCGCTGACCCTCGCACCGGTGGTCAACGCCTGCTGCGCCTACGCCGCCGTGCGGCGCTTCACCGGCTGGCGCCCCGCCGCCTTCGCCGGCGGGCTGCTCTACGGGTTCTCGCCGTTCGTCCTCACCAGCTCGTTCGTGGGCCATCTGCAGTTCGCCGTGCTGTTCGTGCCGCCGCTGCTCCTCATCGTGCTGTACGAGACGCTGGTCGGGACGGAGTGGTCGCCCCGCCGTTCGGCGGTGAGCGTGGGGGTACTGCTCGTCGCCCAGTTCTTCATCGGCACCGAGATGCTGGCCATCACCGTCATGGTGGCCGTGATCGGTTTGGTGGTGCTGGCCTGCGCGTATCCTTCCAAGGTCGTTCCGGTCATCCGGCGTGCCGCCCGACCGCTCCTCTACGGCGCCGGCGGGGCGCTGGTGGTGCTGGCGTGGCCGATGTGGATGGTGGTCGACGGCCCGCGGCACTTCACCGGTGTGCAGCACGCAGGGATCGCGTTCGCCGGGGTGTCGTTCCGGTCGATCGTCGACCCGGGGGCGGCGGCCACCCGGCCGAGCGCCATCGGGGCGTTCATCGGCTATGTCGGGGCCCAGGGCCCTTCCGTCCTCTACGTGGGCATCGCCATGGCCGTCCTGGTGGTGCTGGGCGTGGTCGCCCTCCGCCGCCAGGCGGTCGTCCGCTGGTGCGCCGGCATGACGGTCATCACCGTGCTCCTGGCCGGAGGAGTCGTCTTCGGTGACGACTTCCTGGCCAAGCCGTCGTGGCTGGCCCCGTGGAGGATCGTCGACAAGCTGCCCCTGCTGGGGGAGGCCGGGCCGAGCCACGTGGCCGGGATCACCATGCTGTTCGTGGGGATCCTGTTCGGGATGGTCCTCGACCGCGGGTACGCCTTCGGGCGGCAACGGCTCCGGTCGTACCGTCGCGGCTCGATGGTGTCGACCTACTGCCGCCCGTTGGCCGGCTCGGCGGTGGCGCTGGTGGCGGTGGTGGCCTTGGCACCCATCGCCGGCTCCCTCGGCCTTCCGGCCACCGTCCAGGCGGTGGTGCCGCCGACCGGGTTCGACCAGGTGCTGGCATCCACCCCGCCGGCGACGACCATGCTGCTCTTCCCCTTCCCCTCCACCTACGACGACGAGCCGCTCGTATGGCAGGCGCAGTCGGGCTTCGCCTTCAAGGTGAACGGCGGCTACGGATTCGTTCCCGGTCCCGGACGTGCCAGGCTCAGCGCCACCGACACGTCCACCGGGTACGGGGTCCTCGCCTCCCTGAACGTCGGGCCGCTGTCGGGACCGATGGCCCAGCAGCTCCGACTGGCCCGGGACGACGCGGTCCGGGCCGGGGTCACCGAGACGGTGGTCGTCCCCCGCGGGCCCGGCGGCCTGTACTTCTATGCGCTGGCCTTCTACACCGCGCTGCTCGGGCGTGGCCCCGCCTACGACCGGGGCGGGGACTGGGTGTGGCAGGGAGCGGTGACGGAGCGTCCGCCGCTGGTGGTCGCCAACGCGGTGGTGAGCTACTGCTCGCTGCTGGGGAGCCCGCCCGGTCGTCCGCTGGCGGTGCCCGACTGCGTGCTGTCCGCCGCCGGCCCCGGCGGCTGAGGGCGGATGCTCAGTCGGAGGCGGCGGACTGCCTCCGCTCGCGCCTCGACGGCTTGGGGGCCGGGGGTGCAGGGCGGGGCGGGGTCTTCGGGGTGTACCGCTTGTTGGCTGTCGGGGTGACCGGTCCCTTGGCACGTTTCCGGGCCGACGGGCTCGACCCCTTGGGAGGAGGCGCGGTCCGCGACCGGGCCGGCGGTGCGGCTCCCGCTTCGCTCCGGGCGGCCCGGAGCGAAGCGCTGGTCTCCTTCTGGTTTTTGTAGGCGTGGTAGAGGACCCAGATGGCTAGGACGAAGAACGGGAGGCCGAGGACGATGGAGGACCCACCGAAGGCGGCTCCGGTGAACAGGGCGACGAAGCCCACCGGTGCCCGGCGACCGACCAGGGCGGCGATCACCAGCAGGACGGCGGCGACCAGGCCGATGACCAGGGTGGTCTGCGGCGAAAGCTGGTTCTTGGCCAGCTTCAGGTGGTGCTTCGACGTCTCGTCGGCGTAGACGAGGATGGCGAACACCGCCGACGCGCCGGCGGCCACGTAGGTGAACTGCTTCTCACGGATGTCGAGCCTGTCGATGCTCCACTTGGTCGGTACGCCCGATCGTCCCGGCTCGACGGTGGCAGGGGCATCGGCCCGCGTCGTACGGCGTCCGTGGGCGGCCTGGCCGTCGTCGTGGCTGTCGCCGTGGCCGTCGTCGATCTGGTCGGCGTGATCGTCGCCCCGTTTGGCCATCGGGTGCAGGCTATCGGCCCGTACCGGGCTCGCCGAACCGCCGTGCCGCCGGGAGCGCCAGCCCGCCGGAGCACTCGGGATGATCACGCGGCTACGACCACCAGCCGGAGCCCGAGGTTGTCCTCCGGGTCGATGACCCACCGGGGCCGACCCTCGGAGCCGGCCAGGCCCGGCAGCCCGGCGGGGACGGGACGGGCGCCGGCCAGGCCCCCTGGGTCCTCGGCGGCCAGGTCGAGATGGTGGACACGCCCCGGCCCGCCGGCGAGCCACTCGGTGAGGGCCGGCGCCGGGGAGCTGGACGCCGGGGCAACCAGCCGCAGGGCCAGCGGGCCGTCCCAACGGAGGTCGATCCACTCCTCGCCCCCGTGGATGCCCCGGTCCTCGATCTCACCACCGAGGAGGGCTCCGAACAGGGTGATCGCCGAACGGAGGTCCGCCACCGCGTGGGTGACCCGCTGGAGCGACGCGGCCGGGACGGGGACACCGTCGGGCCTGAGACGGCGGTGGGTCGGGTAGCCCTCGGGCGGGGGAGTGGCCCACTCGCCCGACGACTGGGCCAGCTGGACGACGATGCCGGTGGCCTGTCTCGGATGGATGAACGCCTCCATCCACTCGGGTTGGGCGAGGTTGATCCCGATCGGCTCGAACCCGGCGATCCGGGCCGCGTCGAGGGCCGCCTCGAGGTCGTGGACCTTGAAGGTGAGGTGATGGGGTCCGGCGCCGCGGTGCTGGAGGAACCGGGCCAGAAAGTCGTTGACTCCGGTGTCGTAGGGCATCAGCACCTCGATCCGGGCCCGGTTGGCGAAGCGGAGCTGGCCGGGGGCGAACCCGGGGCCGGGGCCTCCCGAGCTCCAGACCGCCCCCAGCTCGGTGGCGTAGCGGGGCCAGGCCAGCCGCCACTCGGGGACGGCATGGGCGACATGGTCGAGCACTGCGCCGTTGATGGAGGGCACCGTCATGGGCCAACACTGCTCGCCAGCGGGGTGGACTGTCGAGACGGGACGGGCCTGGGCCCCGTACCGACCCCGCTCCGACCCCGTACGACCGATCCCCCGTGGGGGCAGCCCGGACCTCGGGCTACCATATCGACCTCGCCACCGTACGGCCACAGGTCACCGGTGCGACCAGGGCGCTTAGCTCAGTTGGTTAGAGCGCAGCCTTCACACGGCTGAGGTCGGAGGTTCGAGTCCTCTAGCGCCCACCAGGTCAGAGGCACTTTCTGGGGTCGGAGCCGGAGGGCCTGCCCTACAGATGCCCTACAGAAGCCGGAAACGGCGTAGGGTGTCGGGCATGGCCGGTCGAGCGAGCACGAAGAGCCAACCGGGCACCATGCGTGAGCGGTCGCCGGGCCACTGGGAGCTGCGGGCGTTCATCGGGCGCGACCCGAAGAGCGGCAAGCCCCGCCAAACCACGCGCTCGTTCCGTGGCACGGAGAAGGCAGCGGGCAAGGCTCTTTCGACTCTGGTGGCCGAGGTCGAGGCGGGCAGGTTCAACCGAACCAGCGCGACCGTCGGCCAACTGCTCGACAAGTGGCTCGAGGCGACGGCGGTGAGCCACCGTCCCCGGACGGTCTATGAGAACCGTCGAAAGATCGAGGGCCGGCTCCGTCCCGCGCTCGGGGATGTCCGCCTCGACAAACTGGAGGCCGACGCCATCGATGCCGCCTACCGGGGCTGGCTGGCAGACGGGCTGTCGGCGTCGACGGTGCACAAGTACCACTCGATCCTGTCGGCGGCATGTCGCCAAGCGGTCAAGTGGGGATGGATCGACCGGGCGCCGACCGACCGGGCGTCACCACCGTCCCCGGTCCGGAAGGACATGGTCGTCCCGACACCGGAACAGCTCTCCGCACTGGTGAAGGTCGCAGACGAAGAGGACCCGGTCCTCGCCACGGCGATCGCTCTGGCGGCTTTGACCGGAGCCCGTCGAGGGGAGCTGGTCGCGCTTCGTTGGTCCGATTTCGATCTTGCCGCAGGCCGGGTCCGGATCGCTCGGTCACTGACGGTCGCCGGGGGAGAGCAGCACACCGGACTGACGAAGACCCATCAGAGCCGGGACCTCGCGCTGGAACCACTGGGCGTCACCGTGCTCCGGCGCCGCTGGGACTACATGGTGGCGCTGTCCGACGAGGCAGAGTCCCCCCTGGTGGAGGATCCCTACGTCCTTAGCTATAACGCCAACGGCGCCACGGCGGCCAACCCGGACACGTTGACCCACGGCTTTGCCGGGCTCTGCGTGCAGATGGAGAAGCCGGCACTGAAGCGGTTGCGGGAGGCGAAGCCGAAGGCGACCCGGTCAGACCTCGCCCCGGGGCAGCGTTGGCCGTTCCGGTTCCACGACCTGCGACACTTCTCCGTGACCACCCTGATCGCCGCTGGGGTGGACGTCCGGACCGTCGCCGAACGCCATGGTCACGCCCGGGCCACCATGACGCTCGACCGGTACGCCCACGCACTGCCGGAACGGGATCGGGAGGCGGCTGGCGTGCTGGAGTCGGTGCTGGACCTGTAACCGGCCGAGCTGGGGATCCAGCAGTAGGGATCAGCGGCACTTCGAATCTGAGCGGGGTCTGGTCCCGCCCTCTGTCGTGCTCGCGGCAGTTGCTGCGCCCGGAACCAGGCACCTTGTGGGCAGTGCCGCACTCGGGGTCCTGACAGTCAGGCGCTACCGTTACGACGAATGAAGCGTGCACTGTTGGTCATGGTGGTCGTCGTCCTGGTCGGAGCGGGGGTCATCAGTGGGTATCTCTGGGGTCACCATTCCAATACCACGCTCCCTGCATCTGACAACGGCGCATCGGCGCTGGACTGGACCGGGGAGTATTTCTGGCAGTCCGGACCTGCCGATGCACCAACCGACGCCGTGCTCCTGACACTGCTTCAGTCACCGTCAGGGGTGAGCGGGACGTGGACTGAAACGGCTCTGAATAACGGACTGGGCGTGGACAATGGGGGACAGGGCAGCTACCCAGTGGGCTGTTCCGATGTCACGTCCAACTCCATGACGATGACGGTTGATGGCAGTGCCGCACCGACATTCCAGGTGGCTTCCGCTCGGGCACCGGTTGGCCTGTCACTGACTTACACCCCGTTCGGGGGCGGTATCCAAACGGTGAACTTGACCCGCGTGACGAGTGCTGAGCAGTACAACCAGACGGCTCGAGCGGTTAATCAGCAGAAGAATTGAGGTCGCACCCACAACCGACGGCCAAAGCTCGGCGGGGCTGACACCCGGTCCTACCATTGCATTCATGGAGAGCAGTACCAGGGCTGGCGGCCCATCGTCCAAATATCCGATCGCTTCGAACTGGATCGGGCGCAACACCAAGGTCTGCTCCCGTTGCTTTATCGAATTTCCCGTGGATCAGTTCGGATGGTACGTCGACAATCG
>JBKQTE010000022.1:0-4671 GCA_052143315.1 Acidimicrobiales bacterium
GCCGGACCCCCCGGGTACCCGAGACCGAGGAACCGGGCCACCTTGTCGAACGCTTCGCCGGCGGCGTCGTCGATGGTGCTTCCCATCAGCCGGTACTGCCCCGGGGCGGTCACCTCGATCAGCAGGGTGTGACCGCCGGAGACCAACAGGACCACCAGCGGCCAGCCCAGGTCGGGCTGCTCGAGCAACGAGGCGAACAGGTGGGCCTCCAAGTGGTTGACCCCGACCAGGGGGACACCCCACGCCATGGACAGGGCCTTGGCCTCGGCCACGCCGACCAGCAGCGACCCGATGAGACCAGGACCGTAGGTGACGGCCACGGCGTCGATGCCGGTTCCCGAGGTGTCGGAGCCTGCCAGCTCCAGGGCTTCGGCCAGCACGGGGGTGAGCAGCTCGACATGGGCCCGGCCGGCCAGCTCGGGCACGACACCGCCGTAGCGGGCGTGCAGGTCGATCTGGCTGCTCACCACCGACGACACGATGGTCGACCCGCCGTCCACCACCGATGCCGCCGTCTCGTCGCACGACGTTTCGATGCCCAGCACGCGATGGATCCGGTCGCCGCCCACGGCAGGGAGGTTAGCGAGGGGCGCGGCCGGCCGGTCCGGCCGGTCCGGCCGTTTCGGGGCATGGTCGGGCGGGATCATGCTCACCGCCGGGAGGTGACGGCCAGCTCGGCCGGGAGCCGGGCCTCGATGGCGCTCAGCCGCCGGTCGTAGGCCTCGGTGTCGATGTCACGGACCCACATGATCAGGGCGTCGTCGCCCGTCTCCGGGTAGTAGTTGGGGCGCACCCCCACCGGCGCCATCCCGAAGCGCCGGTAGAGGGCGATGGCCGGCTCGTTCCCCACCCTCACCTCCAGGGTCAGATGGCGAGCGCCCCGCTCGAGGGCCACCCGCACCAGGTCGGCCAGGAGGGCGCCGCCCAGGCCCCGACCCTGCCAGGAGGGGGCGACGGCGATGTTGTTCACGTGGGCCTCGTCGTCGATGAACATGAGCCCGGCGAAGCCGACCACGGTCCGGTCGACCCAGGCGGCCCGGTAGGCGCGGGACTTCCGCTGGGAGAGCTCCTCGACGAACAGGCGGTGCGTCCACGGCTGGGGGAAGACCACCTGCTCGATGGCCAGGACCCCGCGCAGGTCCCGGGTCCTCATCGGCGCCATCACCACCTGGGTCCGGGGCGGCGCCGGTGGGGTCCCCGGCTCCGGCCCGTCTCCCCCGCCGGTCACGACGGCACCCCGGTGGTCGGTGGCGTCCGCTGCTCCCAGTTGATCCGGGCGTCGGCATCCCGCCGGTAGTCGGGCACCAGCTCCAGCGGGGGCACCGGCGCCCAACCCCCCTCGAGCCGGCGGACGGCCAGGCGGGCCAGCGTGACCGGCGACGGGGAGGAGATCCGCTCGGCCAGGGTGAGGTCGGCCGGCCCGACCGCCGAGAGCCGGTCGAGGTACCGGACCGCCCCGTCGCCCACCACCACCCGGCGGTCGCCGGGACCGTGGGCCGGCCCGGCCAGAGAGATGGCCAGGTCCTCCGGCGTGAGCAGCTCCGGAGGGGCCTGGCGGGCGACGTCGGGATCGGCAGCCACCGGGTCCCCGGCGGCGAACCGGTAGCGGGCCACGAACACCTCGCCCCGCCGGGCGTCGATCACCGACACCACCGTCAGCGGCGACCCGGGTCCGGCCAGCTCGGCGGCGGCGGCGGCCAGCACGTCGAGGCTGCTCACCCCCAAGAGGTCGATCCCCAGCGCCTGGGCCAGCGCCTTGGCGGTGGCCACGCCGACCCGGAGGCCGGTGAACAGGCCGGGCCCGACGTCGACGGCCACTGCCTCGAGCTGGGACACGGTCACGCCGGCGAGGGCGCAGACCTCCTCGATGGCCGGGACCAGCCACTCGGCGTGGCGCCGCCCCCCCTGGTGGCTCCGCTCGGCGGCGTGGTCCCCGGCGACCAGGGCAGCCCCGACCAGATTGGTGGCCGACTCGATGGCCAGCAGGTTCACGGCGCCGACCACGGCGCCAGGGCGTCGACCAGCGACGCCCAGCGCACCTCCCACCGGTCGCCGGCGGCGGTGACCGTCACCGTGCGCTCGTCGTCGGGTTCGTGGGGGTTGTCGGGGTCGTCGGCGGACTCGAGCCGCACGGTCAGGGCGTCCTCCCCGAGCACCGGGGCGGCGGCGTCCCCCCACTCCACCAGGGCCACCCCCCCGTCCTCCACCAGCTCCCCGATCCCCAGGTCGGTGATCTCCTGGAGGTGGTCGAGGCGGTAGACGTCGGCGTGGATCAGCCACTCCACCGGCGGCTCCCCGGTGCCGTGCACCGGGTACTGCCGGACCAGGGTGAAGGTCGGGCTGGTGATCGGCTCCTCGATCCCCAAGGACAGGCCGAAGCCCTGGGCGAAGGTCGTCTTCCCGGCCCCCAGGTCGCCAGCCAGCAGCAGGACGTCGCCGGGGACGCACCGACCGGCGATGGCGGCGGCCACCGCCCGGGTCCCGGCGGCATCGTGGGTGCGGAGCTCGATGGGGCGGCTCACGCCGACCAGCCCAGCAGCTCCTTGGCCCGCACCAGGTCGGCCCGCATCTGGGCCACCACCACGCCTCCGGAGCGCAGGGCGGCGGCCGGGTGGTAGGTGGGCACCAGGTGGGCGTCGCCGAACGGGTAGGCGGCGCCCCGCACCTTGGTGATCCCCTGGTCGGTCTCGAGCAGCAGCTTGGTGGCGAAGTTGCCCAGGGTGACCACCACCACCGGCCGGATCAGCTCGATCTGGGCGGCCAGGTACGGGCGGCACGAGGCGATCTCGTCCGGCTTGGGGTCGCGGTTGTCGGGAGGCCGGCACTTGACCACGTTGGCGATGTAGCACTGGCTCCGATCGATCCCCAGCTCCTCGGCCATCAGGCGGTCGAGCAGCTGGCCCGAGCGCCCGACGAACGGCTCGCCCCGAAGGTCCTCCTCGCGGCCAGGGGCCTCGCCCACGAACAGGAGATCGGCCTCGGGGTCCCCCACGCCGAACACCACCTGGGTCCGCGTGGCCGACAGCGGGCACCGGACACATCCCGACGCCTCCCGGGCGAGGTCGGCGAGTCCGGTCGTCTCAGCCACGGCCGCATGGTACCGCCCGCGCCCCGCCACCTCCGGCGGCGGGCGTCGATGGCCTCGGGCCACCCGCCGGCCGGTCCCGGGGCCGATCAGCTCCCCGGCTCCTCGCCCACCGGGCGGCGCGGCACCCTCGGCCCGATGTCGCACAGCACCTCGTAGCTGATGGTCCCCAGCCGGTCGGCCCACTCGGTGGCGGTGATCTCCTCGTCCCCCTGCCGGCCGATGAGCACCACCTCGTCCCCCACGGCCACCGGGGCGTCGGCCGGCCCGCAGTCGACCACGATCTGGTCCATGGTCACCACTCCGGCCAGCGGGCGCCGGACCCCCCCGACGAGCACCTCGCCACCGGTGTCGAACAGGCGACGGGGTACCCCGTCGGCGTAGCCGAGGGGCACGGTGGCGACGGTGGACCGCTCGGCCAGCGGGCGCCGGCGCCCGTAGGAGGGCCGCTCCCCGGCGTCGAGCGCCCGGACGAAGGACACCTCGGCCCGGAGCGAGAGCACCGGCTCCAGCTGGCCGCCGCCGGTGGCGGAGGCCAGCTGGTCGGCCAGGGCCGAGGTGGGGCAGAGACCGTAGAGGGCGATCCCGCACCGCACCATGTCCAGCCGGGCCTCCGGGTAGGCGATGGCAGCGGCCGAGTTGGCGACGTGGGTCAGGGGCGGCCGGTGCCCGGCAGCGGCCAGGGCGTCGGCCACCAGCCCGAACCGGTGGAGCTGGGCGGAGGTGAAGGCCCGGTCGTCGGCCCCTCCACCGTCGGCCACCGCCAGGTGGGTCCAGAGGGCCCCCAGGCGCAGGGCGTGGGTGGACGCCACCCGGTCGGCCAGGGCCACCGCCTCGTCGGCGTCGGCGCCCACCCGGTGCATGCCGGTGTCCACCTTCAGGTGGACGTCGACCGGCCCCGGTCTTCCGGCCACCGCCTTCCCCAGGGCCCCCACCCCGTCGGACGTGTAGACGGTGGGCACCAGCCGGTGGTGGACGGCGTCGGCCATGGCATCGACCGGTGGCTCCGACAGCAGCAGGACGGGCGCCTCGATGCCGGCCTCACGCAGAGCCACCCCCTCTTCGACCAGGGCCACCGCCAGCCACTCCGCCCCCCCGTCCAGCGCCGCCCGGGCCACGGCCAGGGCCCCGTGGCCGTAGCCGTCGGCCTTGACCACCGCACAGAGGGTCGAGGCGCCGACCAGTCCCTTGAGGGTGGCGGCGTTTCGCCGGACGGCCCCGAGATCCACCTCGGCCCACGCCGGCCGGAAGTGGTCAATCACGGTGCCCGCCTTCCGTCCTCGACAGGTCGGTGAGGCGCAGGTCGGAGAGGAAGGACGAGATCAGGTCGGGCAGGTCGCCGGCCATCAGCCCTTCGGCCGGCCCCCGGCCGGCTGCCCGGCCGTGGACGTGAGCAGCCAGGGCGGCGGCCTCCAGCGGGGCCACGCCCCTGGCCAGAAAGGCACCGATCACCCCGGACAGCACGTCACCGGTCCCGGCGGTGGCCAGGCGGGCCGACCCGGCGGTGGCCACCAGGGCCCGCCCCGCCGGGTCGGGCCCCACCGGGGGGGCCCCCCGGACCAGGGCCACCGCCCCCCCCCCGGGGG
>JBKQTE010000023.1:0-17942 GCA_052143315.1 Acidimicrobiales bacterium
GCCGGTGCCGGCCTTGGTGATGGCACAGCCGGTGAAGTTGGCCACCCCGGCGACAGCCGTCACGGTCAGGCCGCCGGTGTTGGTGCAGCTGAGGACGCCGGCCGCGGGGTTGATGCCGATAGCCAGGTTGGCGGTGGTGGTGTTGTCGGTGGTCACCGTGTTGCCCCCGCCGTCCTGGATCGCCACGGAGGCCGAGAACGAGCCCGTGCCGGTGGCCGCGATGTTCTGCCCTGGCGTGGGTTGGGTGGTGAAGACGAGTTTGTTGGCAGCGCCGGCGACCAAGGTCAACAGGACGGAGCCGGATGGGTATGTCACGGTGTAGTCCCACGGGCCGAACGAGAAGGCGGCGAAGGTGCCGGTGACCGGCCCGGTGATCGGCGTGAAGGTCGCGCCGACCGTCGGCGTGCCGACAGTGGTCACCGCCAGGGTCCCGTCCAGGGTTACCCCGGCTCCCGCGATTCCCCAGGCGCTACTCGTGGTGGCGTCGACGACAACGCCAATGGTCCCGGTGGAGGTGTTGGTCAACGTGGATCCGCCGTACAGGGTCAACTCGTTGCTGTCGGTGACCTGGAGCGTCCCGCTGTTGGTGAAGGTCGTGCCGTTCTCGCGGGAGTCAGTAGCGCCGATAGTCACCGTGCCGCCGGCCTCGTTGGCGATGGACGTCTGGAAGCCGGCCTCATTGGCTGAGCCGGTGGTGGAGAGCATGCCGCCGGAGCCGACGGTCAGGCTGCCGGGACCGACCAGCAATGTAGGACCCGATGTGGAACTGAGGACGAGGCTGCCGTCATCGGTGACCACACCGCTGAGGGCCAGGTCATCCCCTCCGCCCGAGGAATCGACCGTCACCGTCTGGCCGGAGGGAATGGTGCCGGAGACGGTGTCGTTGCCGATGTCGTCGAATGCCCCCGTGCCCGCGCTGTCGACGAGGGTGACGCCACCCTTGAGCACGACCGGGCTTCCCGACTCGGTACCGCCGGATTGGACGAAGGTCGCCGGGTTGCCACCACCGTCGTCGACCCACAGGGTCCCGCTGACCGTCATCGTCGAGCCCGGCTCACTGGTGAAGGTGCCCCCGTTGAGGCGCAGCCACATTCGGGTACCGCTGGCCACCACCCAGGTCCCGTAGTTGGTGATGGTCATGTTCAGACCGTCGGCACGGGAGTCGGCCGCACCGATGGACACTGTGCCGCCGACCTCGTTGGTGATGGACGTCTGAAAGTCTGCGATGGGCCCGGCGGTGGTGTTGCCGGTGGTGGAGAGCACGCCACCCGAGCCGACGCTCAGGGTCCCGGGGCCGACCAGAATGGCAGTGTACGAAGGCGAGTCGCTGACGACGAGGTCCCCGTCATCGGTGACCACGCCGCTGAGGGCCAGGTCATCCCCTGCGCCCGAGGCATCGACCGTCACCGTCTGGCCGGAGGGAATGGTGCCCGAGACGGTGTCGCTGCCGATGTCGTTGAATGCCCCCGTGCCCGCGCTGTCGACGAGGGTGACGCCACCCCTGAGCACAACCGGGCTTCCCGACTCGGTACCGCCGGATTGGACGAAGGTCGCCGGGCTGCCACCACCGTCGTCGACGAGCATCGTCCCGCTGACGGTCAGGGTCGAGCCTGGCTCACTGGTGAAGGTGGACCCGTCGAGGCGCAGCCACATCTGGGCGCCACTGGCCACTTGCCACGTCCCGTCGTTGGTGATGGTGCCACCGGCGAGTGGGGCGCGGGAGTCGGTGCCACCGATGCTCACGGTGCCGCCGGCCTCGGTGGAGATGGATGACTCCAACTGAACGGTCCCGGAAGCGCCTGCCGTGGAGACCACGCCACCGGAGTCGACGGTGAGAACGCCGGGACCGAACAACGTTGCCGAGTCCGTGAAGACCAGGTTCCCATTGGCAGTGACCCAGCCTCCCGCGCTACCGAGGCTCAGCGAGCTCCCCCCACCGCTACCGTCGACGTCGACGGTCGGAGCTCCACTCGTCGCACCGACAACCAATCCGCCGACGTCGTAGCCGCCGGCCACGTCCACGGTGTAGGTACCGGGGGCGGTGACGCAGGCGACGTCTGTGGAAGAGGGCACCGAGTCCGTGCTCCAGTCCGCCGCGGTTCCCCAACTACCGCTGACCGCGCTCGCCCAGCTATCGGTGCAGCTGGGCTGCGCGGACGCCGGGGTCGGCGTCGCTACTGTTGCCGCCCCTACGCCGACTAGTGATGCGACGATCAACGCGGCAGCAAATGCAATTCTCCGCGATTCGACGAAGAGGCGCATGACAGATCCTCCTTTTTCGAAAGGCTCTCGTGCAGTCCAGTGTGGTGCGTTTGCCTCGGTGTCCGATAGAGGCGATGGACCCTTCTCGGCTTGCTTTTGCCGGGGCCTCGAGGTGATTTGTCTCATTGCCAACACGCGGTGTGCGTGGGTCGGTCATCCGCGTCGACGGCACGGTGTAGACGGTCTGCCGCACACCGCCCGCTCCTGTGCTCCCCGGCCGGGCGTCCCTCACGGGCAAGAGCGGGATTCAGGTGGCGGCGAAGCGCCTGAGCAGCTCCTCGAGCGGAGCGCTCGACCATTGGTCGCCATCGGCGATAGTCCTCGGTGAAGTCACCTTCTCGCCAACGACGGGATTCGACGAGCTCTCTTCCATTGCGTCGGATCCGTAGTGCACGCCCCGCCGGTGACTTGGTGCAGCGTTGCAGCCGGCGAGGAGCCGGCGTACTTCTTCAGCCGGTGTAACCGTGAAGGACCGCAGTCCCGGCACTGTCACGGACGTCGACCCACTCGATCTCGGACAGGTGTACCCCGCAGGACAGCTGGACGTTCACGTCACCGTTCGCCGTCCGGTAGCTGCCGGCGGACCACCACGATCCGGCCGACGTCCCCATCATGACCGTCATGACCTGTCCGGCCGTCTGTCCGCGCTCGTGGAGCTCGACTTTCGTACCCCACTGCTCGTCGGTGAGCTGCACCGATGAGTGGACGTTCGACTGTCCGACCAGCTCGACGGAGTTCACGCCACCTCCAGTTCCAGTGCCGGTGAAGACCATGACGAACGCGATGGCGGCCGCGGCCGCTGCGATGCCTGAGGCACCTACCCCTACGGCCCATCGTCTGACCATCCGGCGGCGATCGGACCGGTCTTCGGCTCGGATCCGGGCGAGCACGCGAACGGTCAGATCGGCCGGAAGATCCTCGGCGGAAGGAGTCCGCCCGCCGGTCTCTTGGTGCTCGGCACCGGTGAGGTGTGCCGGGTCGGCCAGTGGGAGGAGTGCCGCGACTGCAGCGATCTCGTCTCGCTCGGATGTGCAGGATGGGCACTCCGCCAGGTGCTCAGCGAGATCCGCCCGCTCGCCGTCGGGGAGCTGGCCGATGACGTCGAGGGCGGCCATGCCCCTCCAGCGGTCGCATTCGTGGGTGGTCATTCGTCCCAGCCCATCTCGTCGAGCAGCAGCCGCAATGCCCGCAGGGCGTAGAACAGTCTGCTCCGGACTGTTCCTTCGGGCACGGCCAGGTTGGCAGCAACGACTCCGCTCGGGTTCCCCCGGTAGTAGGTCTCCACCAGCACCTGGCGATGCTGGGGCCGGAGGCGCCCGATTGCCTCTTCCATCTGCCAGGACCGGAGCGCAACGTCGAGGTCGTCATCGGTGCTCACGAGCTCTGCCGGAAGTGGGTCCGCCTGCCGGACGGCACGCGCCCGGGCGAGATCGATCACGATACGTCGCTGGATGGCGAACAACCAGGCTCGCAGGTTGCCGAGCGCCGGGTCGAAGCGATCACGGGCTCGCCACGCACGGACGAACGTCTCAGAGACTGCCTCTTCGGCCAAGTGGGCATCACCCAGGGCCCGCTTGGCAAAGCCGAGCAGCTCGCCGCCGTGCGCCAGCATGGCCGATCTCAACCCGGTCTCGTCTTCCAACCGGGCACCCGCCACGGGGCCGATGGCGTCGGCTTCGGTCACGGGCCTCCTCGCAACATGCACGGACCGACCGCGGGATGCCGATCCGTGCTGCTCGGTGACCAGCCCCGTGGCTTCAGACATCCGTGCTTCCACCTGTCTGCGTCCTTATCTGACGGGGTCCTCCCTGGACGTCGATCTCCCGACTCGTCCATGGATACGGTCGAACCGGTCCAGATGTTCACTTGGCCGACAAGAACTCACCAAGTACGTCCGGGCCCCTCCGTTCCGTGGCCGTGGTGGAGATTTCCGGACGGGGCCAGAAGACGGATGAACGCATGACCCAGGGAGATCGTATCCCGGTCGTTGGTGAACGACACCGACGACACCCACCGGAGGACGAACCGATGAACCTTCTCCCCGCACTGCTCCATTCGATCTCGCCACGCGATCACGAACCGTTCGACCAGCGCGGCGTTCAGAGCGGAATGTCCCGCCGCCTTCGAGTGGCCGCAACGGGCGTCGTCGGCTCGCTGTCCGTGATGACTGCTGTATCCGTGCCTTCCCTGGCCGCGGCGTCCCCGGCCCCACCTGCTCCCCCCTCCTTCCTGTCGCACTTCTCCACGGTGACGAACGTGGCCTCCACCGTGCCCGCCAACGGCGATGTGAACCCCTACGGCATCGTCGTCGTGCCCCAGACCAGCGGCAAGCTGGTCGCCGGCGACACGCTGGTCAGCAACTTCAACAACAGCGCCAACCTCCAGGGCACCGGGACGACCATCGTCGAGATCTCACCTGCCGGGGCCGTGCAGACGTTCGCCCAGCTGGGTGGGACACTGCCGGGCCCCTGTCCCGGAGGGATCGGTCTGACCACGGCGCTCACCACGTTGCCCGGAGGTTGGGTGGTGGTCGGGAGCCTGCCCACCACCGACGGCACATCGGCCACCGCGCAGGCGGGCTGCCTGATCGTGCTCAACAGCGCGGGGGTGCCGGTCGAGACGTGGTCGGGCGGGAACGTGAACGGCCCCTGGGACCTGGCGGCGATCAGCAACAGCTCCGAGGCGGAGATCTTCGTCACCAACGTCTTGAACCAGACGGTGGCGATGAGCCCGGCGACGGTCGACCACGGCACCGTGGTGAGACTCGGCGTGGATCTGAAGAGCGGTCATCTCCCGAAGCTGGAACGTTCGACGGTGATCGGGAGCGGGTTCGCCGAGCGGACCGATCCGGCTGCCCTCGTCGTCGGTCCGACAGGTCTGGCGCTCGGTGATCTGGGCCAGCTGTACGTGGCCGATACCGTGAACAGTCGCATCGCCGTCATACCCTTCGCCCTCTGGCGCGGATCGCCTGCTAAGGGTGGCGGCGTCACCTTGTCGGAGGGTGGCGCGCTCAACGGTCCCCTCGGCCTCACGCTCGCACCAAACGGAGATGTGCTCTCTGCCAACGCAGGCGACGGCAACGTGGTCGAGACGACGCCGTGGGGCAAGCAGGTGGCCGTTCGCCAGTTCGACCCGGCAGGCGCAGCGGGCAACCTCTTCGGGCTGACGCTGGCACCCGAAGGGCGGGGTGTGCTGTTCGTCGACGACGGGGACAACACGCTGAAGCTGTTCGGACCGGCGTGACCCCGTCGATGATCACACCACTTCTTCTGGCCGACTTGCACCGTCCGCCAGCGATTCGAGGTGTCCCATGACCGATGTGTCCATCCGAGATCAGGTCGAGACCGTCCGTCCGGTCGGCCGCATGTCGCATGAGCCGGAGGCGGCCCTGCGCATCGTGGTCCTCCTTGGCCTGCTCGGCACCGCCTTGATCCATCTGCTCGATCTTCCGGGAACCATCGGTTCGGACCCGGTGCAGGGCACGCTCTACCTGGTCCTGATGGCCGCTTGCCTGGTGTCCGGCTTTCTCCTCTTACAGGTCACCTCGCCGGCGCGGTGGGCATTGGCCGGGGTGATCGCCGCGTCAGCCGCTACGGCATACGTCCTGACACGGAGCGTCGGTATCCCCCTTGTGGACAACTCGGACATCGGGAACTGGGGTGACCCGCTCGGCCTCGCCTCCCTGTTCGTGGAGGGCCTGGTGGTGCTGGCCGCCGGCTACGGCATCTGGCTGGGGCGTGCGACAGGAGTGGTGAGCGCTCGTCGCAACTGACGATCCGACCGCACACCCAGCGCGGGTTGGACGGTTCGACACTGCTACCGGTGGCGGTGCTAGAGCCTCTGGTAGTAGACGGCCACCACGCCCGGGTAGGCGCCGTCCAGCCCGGTGTCGAGGCCGACCGGTTCGGGGTCGAGGCGGAGGCCGTACCGGAGCTGGGCGGTGGTGGCCTGGTCGATGAGGGGCCGCGCCTCGGCCGGGCTGAGATCGGGCGGGGAGCAGCCGTCGGTGAACTGGGAGACCAGCTCCCCGAGCTCCTCGTTGTCCTTGGCCGCCGCCGGCAGCCGGTCGACCAGCCGACCGTCCTTCCCGCCGATCCCGCAGAGGTCGGTGAAGACGTTGTGGCCGGCGTCGACCAGCACGATCAGCCGCTTGGGCGTGGGGAGCGCGCTGTAGAGCTGCTGCACGTCGGCGGCGGCGACGACGTTGTCGTTGCCGGCGTACACGACCAGGCCGGGGGTGTGGGTGGTGGGAGGGGTCCCGCCGGTGGGGGCCAGGGCCACGTAGGTTCCGACCTCCGGGACCTCGGCCGCCAGGGTGATGGCGTCCTGGCCGCCGGACGCCTGGCCGACGACGCCCACCCTGGTGAGATCGACCTTGCCGTCGAACATCGAGGTGGTGTCCGAGTCGGCGGCCTGCAGGTAGGCCAGGGTGGTGTCCAGGTCGACGACGTCGGGGTCGCCCTGAGAGGAGGCGGGGGTGTCCAACAGCTTGGCTGCCAGGTCGTCCGACCGGTGGTCGGGAGCGGCGACCACGAACCCCCAGGACGCCAGGTGGTCCATCAGGAACGAGGACTGCTCGGGGTAGGAGGCGGATCCGTGGCTGAAGAGGACGACCGGGAAGGCGTGGTCGGGGTCGCCGCCGGGCGAGGTGTCCGAGGCGATGGGAGCGTCCTCGTAGGAGTCGGTCGGCGCCGGGTCGTCCAGGACGGCCAGGTCCGGCTCGGCCGCCAGTGACGCCGGGAGCCATGAGCTGATCCGGTAGGAGTACGTGGGCTTTCCGGTCACCGAGCCCGGTGCGACGGGATACCACAGCTGGGCGCCGTCGCCGTCGGCCAGCGTCACCCGCATGGTCCCGGCCGCGTACGGTCCAGCCACCGAGTAGCGGGTGTCGGCCGGGGTCGGCACGGCGTGGCTGACGTTCCCGCCGTTGCCCACGGCGGTCGTCGAACCGCACGCCGTCCCCGCCAGGGTCAGGCACACCGCAGCCAGGGCGACGGACCGCCGGCCGGGACGGCGGCGAGGGGCGCCGAGGGGGCGGCGTGGCTCGGGGGGCGGCCGGATCACCGGCCGAGGCTACCGGTGCCGGTGGGGACCGGCGGCGTCACCGGCCGGTGTGGAGCCCGTCGGGCAGCTCGGTGGGTCCGGCCACGATCACCTGGAGCAGGTCGAGGAGGGCCAGGGTGGGCGCCGAGGGCAGGCCGCGGCTCCGCTGGGCCACCCCCACCCGGCGGCGGGGGAGTCCCTCCACCGCCAACGAGCGGAAGCGGTGGCGCAGGTAGGACGGGATGGCCGTGGCCGGCAGGATGGCCGGCCCGAACCCCTCGAAGGTCAACGAGGCGATCAGGCGCAGTCCGTCGATCTGGGCGATGGGGGTGAGGGTGACCCCTGACGGCCGGATCACCGCGTCGAGCTCGTCGCGGAACGCCGTGCCCGGGAGCGGCAGGATCAGCCTCAGGTCCGCCAGGTCGTCGAGGGTCAGCTTCCGGTCACCGTGGGCCAGGGGGTGGGTGGCCGGGACCACCAGCATCAGGTCCTCCTCGAAGAGCAGCCGGGACACCAGGTCCTTGCCGGGCACCGGCAGGTTGAGGACGGCCAGGTCGAGCTGACCGTTTGCCAGCTGGGGCTCCAGGCCGGTGGTGATGCCCTCCACGATGGTCAGCTGGAGGTTGGGGTGGCGGGCGTCGGCCAGCTCCAGCAGCTGGGGCACCAGCCAGCGGGCGGTCGTCCCGATCATGCCGATCCGGACGGTGCCGGTCACCTCGTCCTGGCAGGCGGCCACGTCGGACACCAGGGCGTCGAGCTCGGACAGGACCCTCCGGGCCCGGGCCACCACCACCTCGCCCTCCTCGGTGAGGCGACCGTTGCTCCGGTCGATGAGGGGAGCGCCAAGTTCGTGCTCCAGCCGGGCCACGTGGGCGGAGACGTTCGACTGTACCGTCCCCAGGTGGTCGGCGGCCGCCGAGAAGGTCCCGTGGTCGTTGATCGCCACCAGTGCCTGCAGGTGCCGGAGTTCCATCTGTTCAAACGATAGCAGATATCAAAAAAAACTGTTTGACTGATTGCTTGCAAGAGTTCACAATGGTCGACAGACCACAGGGATCAGGAACCCCCCTCCGTTCCTTGTCGTGTCAGTGTGAAGGGATCGCCCTCCCCCCCGGCGGTCCCTTCACCGCGTTCGGGCCCAATTCCCACCCCGGTTCGCCAGTCACGACCCACGATTCGTCGGCGGGCGGCCAGCGTCCCGGGAAGCGTGCCACGGGTAGCGTAGGGCCATGCCAGACGGCCACGGAGCGGTGTTCATCGATCTCGACCGGACTCTTCTGCGCTCGGCCAGCGGCCCGGTGATCCAGCGGGCGCTGGTGGACGAGGGGGTCCTCGACGGGGACCGCCACCTTCCGGGCGACCGGTACCTGTACGCCTTCTACAACCGGTTCGGCGAGTCCGCCGCCTTCATGGGCCTGGCCCGGGCGGCGGCCAGGGTGATGCGCGGCCGGTCGGCCGAAGCCACCCGCCGGGCCGGTGCCCGGGCGGTCGGGCCCCTGGTCGACCTGGTGCAGCCGTGGGCCCTCGAGGCCCTCGACGCCCACCGGCGGGAGGGTCGCCACCTGGTGCTGGCCACCACCTCCCCCTCCGACCTGGTCGTCCCGCTGGTGGAGGCGCTGGGCTTCAACGCCACGGTCGCCACCCGGTACGAGGAGCGTGACGGCCGCTACACCGGCAAGCTGGTGGACGGGTTCGTCTGGGGCAACGGCAAGCGCCGGGCGGTGGGCCGTTGGGCCCACGCCAACGGCGTCGACCTGGGTGCCTCCCACGCCTACTCGGACAGCTTTTACGACGTCCCGCTGCTGACGGCGGTGGGGCACCCGCACCCCCTCAACGCCGATCCGAGGCTCGCCCTGGTGGCCGCCGCCCGACGGTGGCCGCTCGAGTACTGGGACCGGCCACCCGGCGTCCCCTCCCTGCTGGGCCTCGAGCCCTACCACCTGGCCCGACTGCTCTTCCGGCCCGAGGCGTTCCCCTACGCCCGCTTCGACGTGCAGGGCGTCGGCCACGTGCCGGCCCGGGGACCGGTGCTGTTGGCCGCCAACCACCGGAGCTACTTCGACGTCGCCGCCATCGGGGTGGTCGCCGCCCGACTCAACCGACCGGTCCGCTTCCTGGCCAAGCAGGAGATCTTCGATGCCCCGGTGGTGGGGCGGTTGGCCCGGGCGCTGGGGGGGATCGCCGTCGACCGGGGGAGCGGCTCGTCCGGGCCCATGCGCCAGGCGGCCGCCGCCCTGCGCGCCGGTGAGGTGGTCATCGTGCTCCCCCAGGGGACCATCCCCCGGGGGGAGGCCTTCTTCGACCCGGTGCTGGTGGGCAAGACGGGCACCGCCCGACTGGCCGCTGAGACGGGGGCGGCGGTGGTGCCCATCGGCCTGTGGGGCACCGAGGAGGTCTGGCCGCGGTCGTCCAAGGTCCCGAACATGACCTCCCTGCTCCACCCGCCGGGTGTCACCGTCCGGGTCGGCGCCCCGGTGGCTCTCGGGGGGAGCGCCCCGGTGGCCGCCACCGAGGCGCTGATGTCGGTCATCTCCGGGCTGCTGCCGCAGGTGTCGCGGATCAGCCGAGTCCCCACCGACGAGGAGCTGGCCCGCACCCGGCCGTCGGCGTGACGGTCACCCACCTCGACCGGGGACTGACGCCGCGCGCCACGACGGCGGTGCAGGTGGCCACCGCCGTCAACCGGCTGTCGCGACTCCTCGGCCGGGGCAGTGGGACGGTCATCGGAGGGAAGGCCGGCTTGGCCGTCGATCCGTCGCTGCTGTCGGCCCTGTCCGGCGACCGGCCGGTGGCCCTCGTCTCGGGCACCAACGGGAAGACCACCACCACCGCCATGCTGGCGGCCGCCCTCACCGGGGACGCCGCCCGTCCGGCGGTGGCCACCAACCGGACCGGCGCCAACATGCCGGCCGGCCACGTGGCGGCGCTGATCGACGCCCGCCACGCCGAGGCGGCGGTGCTGGAGGTGGACGAGGGTTACCTCGGCCGCCTGATCGAGGACACCCGGCCGCGGGTGGTGGTGCTCCTCAACCTGTCGAGGGACCAGCTCGACCGGATCGCCGAGGTCCGGATGCTCGCCGACCGGTGGAGGCTGGCCCTCGGTGGGATCGAGCCCGGCGCCGGCACGGTGGTGGTGGCGAACGCCGACGACCCCCTGGTGGTGTGGGCGGCCATGACCGCCCCGGACGTGCGGTGGGTGGGGGCCGGTCAGGTCTGGCACGAGGACGCGGTGGGCTGCCCGTCGTGCGGCGGGCGGATCGTCTTCGACCCCTCCACCGAGTGGCACTGCGACACCTGCCGGTTCGCCCGGCCGGTCCGGTTCGCCCGGCTGGAGGGCGAGGACCTGGTCCTGGCGGACGGCGGGCGCCATCGCCTGGCCATCGCCCTCCCCGGACAGTTCAACCGGGCCAACGCCGCCATGGTGGTGGTGGCGGCCGCCGCCATGCCGGCCCTGCCGGGGCGCGTGGCCGTCACCCTCCCCGAGGCCCTGGAGCGGGTGGGACGCCTGGCCGAGGTGGCGGGCCGGTTCTCCACGGTGCACCGTCATGGCCGAGCCGTCAGGCTCCTGCTGGCCAAGAACCCCGCCGGGTGGACGGCCATCCTCGACCTCCTCGACGAGTCGGGCCCGTCGACCTCGCCGGTGGTGCTGTCGGTCAACGCCCGGGTGGCCGACGGCTTCGACCCCAGCTGGCTGTGGGACGTCCCGTTCGAGCGGCTGGCCGGTCGGCGGGTGGTGGCCACCGGCGAGCGCTGCCGCGACCTGGCGGTCCGGCTCCGGTACGCCGAGGTGCACCACACCACGGTGGCGGACCCGGTGGAGGCGGTCGACGCCGCCATCGCCGCCGCCGACGGGCCGGCGCCGGTGGAGTTCCTCGGCAACTACACCGCCTTCGCCACCGCCAGGAGCCGGCTGTGAGGTCAGCGTCCCCACTGACGGTGGTGGTCGTCTACCCGGATCTCCTCGGCACCTACGGCGATGGCGGGAACGGCCTCATCCTGACCCGCCGGGCGTCGTGGCGCGGCATCGTTGCCACCCTCGTCCACGCCCCGTCCGACCGGCCGCTCCCTCGTGGTGACCTCTACTGCGTGGGCGGCGGCGAGGACGGCCCGCAGGTGCGGGCGGCCGCCACGCTGCTGTCGGACGGCACGCTCCTCCGGGCGGTGGAGGACGGCGCCGTGGTGCTGGGGGTGTGTGCCGGGTTCCAGCTCATCGGGCGGCAGTTCCCCGACGCCGCCGACCGGCCGCACGACGGGCTGGGGCTGCTCGACGTGACCACCCGCAAGGGCACCGGCGCCCGCGCCGTCGGCGAGCTGTCGGCCCAGGTGGCCGACGGGGTCCCCCACGGGGTCGACGGGAGCCCGCTTCCCCGCCTCAGCGGGTTCGAGAACCACGGTGGGGTGACCACCGTGGGCCCGGGGGCCACCCCGCTGGCGCACGTGCTCTCGGGCGTGGGGAACGGCGGGGGCGACGGCACCGAGGGGGCGTGGAGCGGGCGGGTGGTCGGGACCTACCTCCACGGACCGGTGCTGGCCCGGAACATCGCCCTGGCCGACCTGTTGCTCGGCTGGGCGGTGGGTGGCAGCGACGGGGTGGCGCCCCTGTCGCCGCTGGACGACCGGGAGGAGGATGCCCTCCGTGACGAGCGGCTGGCGGCGGTCCCGCGGAGGAGGGTCTGGCGAAGCGCGGGACGGGGTGGCGCCACCCTCCGCTGAGGCGCCGGTCGGAACGGGGTCAGGTGGGCCCTACCGGGAGGTCCGGGGCCACCGGACGTCGCCGGGGCCGGTGTCGGTGTCGGCGCCGGCCGCCCCCGGGAGTGCCCATGCCCGCCGCCAGGCCGGCACCTCCGGGCCCTGCAACGGTGGGGTGGTGCCGGCGACGGCCCGCTGGCGGGCGGTCCACCAGTCGGTGGTGGTCTCGTCGGCCAGCGTGGCCACCGCCGCCTCGATGCGGGCGCCCATGCGGCGGGCGTCGTCGCCCTCGTCGGGCCAGAGCGGCGTCCCGAAGGTGACCGTCGTCCGGGTCCGGTGGATGCCGTGGCCGCCCTTGGGCAGGATGTGCCGGGTCCCGTCGAGGTGGACGGGGACCACCGGCCGGCCGGTCCGGGCCGACAGGTAGGCGGCGCCGCCGCGGAACTCCTGCGCCCACCCGTCGGGCGACCGGCCCCCCTCCGGGAAGATCACCAGGTTCCACCCGTCGCCCAGCAGCTCGGCGGCCAGCTGGGCGGAGCGGCGGTTGACCTTGTGCCGCTCGATGGGGATGGCGTTGAGGGAGAAGGCGAACAGGTCGGCCTTCCAGCGCCGGTCGAAGAAGTAGTCGGCCGCCGCCGCCACCACCGTGCGGTGGCGGAAGCGGAGCGGAAGGCAGCTCAGCAGCAGCGGCGTGTCGATGTGGCTGGCGTGGTTGGCGGCGAAGATGACCGGTGTCCCGACGTCCTCGAGGTACTCGTCCCCCCGCACCAGCGGGGAGGCGACCACCCGGGCCAGCGGGCGGGTCACGTTGTCGAGCAGCACGGCCCGGGCCAGGCGGACCGGGTACCGGCGTGACCACCCGGTGTCGTACTCGACGCCGAGCCGGCGCTCGGGGGCCGGTCGGGGCACGCTCTCGGGCCAGCTGGGGGCGGCCAGGGGGAAGCGGCGGCTGCCGGCCCGGGACACCAGCCCGGCCAGGGAGTGGCGGCCACCCGACGTCCGTCCCCGGGCCCCGAGGGCGGCGTCGGCCCGGACCTCCCGCCGGGAGAGGAGCGACCGGGAGGAGCCGAACCTGGAGCTCACTGGACGTCCGCCATCAGGATGGGCGGGGTGTGCACGTGGGTCAGGGTGGGGGACGGTCCGACGATGTCCCCGGCCATCTCGAGGGCATCGGCCAGGGTGGAGGCGGCCCGGAAGCCCAGGCGGTGCACGGCGGCCGGGTCGCCGCCGACGATGATCACCCCGCCCAGGTGTTGGAGGGCGTGGGCGCACCAGTACCACATGTAGAAGGGATGGACCCCGTGGTAGGCGTGGCCGGTGCGGTAGAGGTGGATGTACCACGGGTCGGTGGCGAACGACTCCTCGTACCCCTTGGCCACCTCCACCGGGTCGGTGGTCTCGCTCAGCACCTGCTCGAAGAAGTCGATGTAGCTGGGGTGGTGCACCGGGTTGAACTCCCGCGGGGTGGGATGGCTCATGATCACCACGCCGCCCTCGCGCACCAGGGGCCTGCCCCGGTACATGTTGAAGAAGTAGCCGAGACCGAGGCACGCCACCAGCACCGTGTTGAGGATGGAGTTGACGTTCTTGGGGCTGATGTAGGTGAGCCCCATGGTGAGGATGTCCGTCGGGCCCACCACCGCCACGCCCTGCTGCCTCCACACGTTCTCGGTGGTCACCCGGTGGACGGCCTCCACCTCGCCGGCCTGGACCGAGGTCATCCGGTGGGGGGCCTTCACCGAGTGGAAGATCTGGCGGCCGTACTTGGCCGGGACCCGGTCAAGTGCCTTGGAGGTGCCGAGGAACGCCATGCGGTCCTTCACCCCCCACTCCCACTCGCGCTTCTGCAGGAAGTCGAACGACGGCGGGAAGGCGTTGTTGTTGAGGGTCGTCTCGATCTGGAAGACCGTGACGCCGCTGTCGGCGATCAGCTTCCCCATCCGCCAGTTCGACGAGTGGAGCTCGGAGTGGTGCTGGTCCATGAAGGACCGGCTCCGCTGCATGGTCTGGGGGTTGTGGTGGTGCCGCAGGCTCTTGTAGCTGGCCAGGCCGGTGGCGACGCTCTTGTGCCCCCCATCCATGGCGACCAGGTTGATGTTTACGTAGACCAGCAGGTCGGACTCGGCCGCCCGCCGGTTGATCTCCACGTCCTCGCCGTGGTCGGTGAGCCCCAGGTGGACCAGGGCGTCGGGGTCCTCGGCGTCGTGCTGGGTGAGCAGACCGTGGGGGGCGAAGGCGTCGTAGATGCGGTCGCCGAGGGCGTGGCGGAGCTCGGGCTCGGTCATCCGCCGGTGGAGGGCCAGGGCCACGATGAGCTCCACGTCGTCCACGCCGGCGTCGGCCGCCATGTCGAGCACCTGCTCGATGACCAGCTGGCGGATGTCGGGCCTCTCCATGGGAGGCAGCGGCAGGGAGATGTCGTCGAAGGCGATGGTCAGCTTCATGCCCGGGGTCAGCAGGGCCGGTAGCGGGTCGCGGTCGCCCAGCGGGTGGCGCAGGGCGTGGCGGATGGCGGCCGACGGGTCGGTCAGCGGGTCGAGGGGCTCGGGGGCGTAGACCACCCGGCTCCCCTCCGGCAGCTTCTCGAGGCGGAACCGTTCACCGTGCCAGAAGAGGGTGGGCGGGGTGGAGCGGTCGACCTCGAGCACGAATCCGGGCCTGGGGCTCATCGGTTGCGTCCTTTCCGGTTGCGGAGATCGAAGGCCACCTTCACCGCTCCGCGCCGGCCGGCGGCCCCGGCGTGGGCCAGGGCCTCCTCGTAGCGCTCGAGGGGGTAGGCGGCCGAGACGAGGGCGCCGAGGCCGGCCGTGCCGACCAGGTCGAAGGCCAGCTCGAAGGTCCGGCGGGGGGAGCCGCCCGGCCCGGGGGCCGGCTCGACGCCGTAGGCGTAGGCGCCGACCAGCGTCAGCTCGCGGTGCCAGAGGGGGGCGAGGTCGAGGGAGACCTTGGCCGGCATGCCCACCACCACCACCCGGCCCCGGGGCCGCACCATGGTCAGGGCCTGGGTCAGCGACTCGGAGGAGCCCACGCAGTCGAAGACCACGTCGGCCCCACCGGTGAGCCGACCGGCCAGCACCAGCGATCCCGCCTGGCGCCGGACCGCCCGGGCCAGCTGGTCGGGCGGCACGACCGTGTCGGCGCCCAGGGTCTCGGCGAAGCGCCGTTGATGGGCGTACTTCGCCCCGACCAGCACGGTGCAGGCGGTGGTCGGCCGCACCAGCCGGTGGAGGGCGGCGACGGTAGTCAGGCCCAGGGTGCCGGCCCCGATGACCGCCACCGTGTCGTCGGCGCCGACCTCCCCGGACAGGACGGCGTGGACGGCGCAGGCGGTCGGCTCCACGATCACGGCCTCCTCGTCCGAGAACGCCTCGGGGACGGCGTGGAGCTGTGACGAGTGGGCCACCAGGCCCGATGCCGACCAGCCGCCGCCGGTGTCGGCGCAGAACCCGGTCTGGAGACCCGGCGACAGCTGGCCGAAGGCGATGTGCTCGCACAGCCCGGTCTGCCCGGCCCCGCAGCGCGGGCAGACCGGATCGAGGTGGCGGGGGGCGCAGCCCAGCACCGGCTCGATGACGGCCCTGGCGCCGGCGGCCAGGGCGTCCCCGCGGTGGTCGGTCCCACCGTCCTCCAGCACCCCGACCACCTCGTGGCCGGGGACGAACGGGAAGCTGACGATGTCCTCGAAGTACCGGGAGCTGCGGCCGTCCAGGAGGGCCAGGTCCGAGCCGCAGATACCCGACAGCCGTGGCCGGAGCCGGAACCAGTCGCCGGCCGGCAGCTCGGGGGGGTCGGTGTCGAGCAGCTGCAGCGGCCCGATGCCCGCCCCCCGCCCGGACCCGAGCAGGGACGCCACCCGGGAGGCGGCGAACCGCGGCAGGTTGCGCTCGTAGACGAGTGCCTTCACCGCACGGGCCTTCCGGTGGTGCGGCCGGCCAGCCGGTGGACGGCGCCCTGGAGGGCGGCGGCACTGGTGGAGCCCCGGCCCGGGGTGCCGCGGGTGTCGAGCGGCCCGAGGGGCAGGAGGGGACGGGCCCCGCCCGGGGCCTTCTCCCAGTGCTCGACGTGCCATCCCCGCCGCCGGGCGATGGCCGCCAGCTTGGTCTCCGGGTTGACGGCCACCGGGAAGCCGACCGCCTCCAGCATGGGCAGGTCGCTGGCCGAGTCGGCGTAGGCCATCGACTCGGAGAGGTCGAGGCCCTCGGCCTCGGCGAAGTCGGCCAGCACCAGCGCCCTCGCCTCGCCGATGGGCGGCAGCTCCACCAGACGCCCGGTGAAGCGGCCGTCCTGCTGGCCGAGCCGGGCGCAGACGATCTCGTCGAAGAGGGGGCGCAGCGGCTCGACCACGATGTCGAGTGCCCCGGTGATCAGGATGGTGCGGTGGCCGAGGGCGCGGTGCCGGCGGACGCGGGCGATGGCGGCCGGGAACGACTTGGCCAGCAGCTGGCTGTGGAAGAGCTCCCAGCCGTCGTCGTAGAGCTGGTCGACCGGGGCGCCCTCGTAGCGGCGGTAGAACGAGCGCAGGAAGTCGCCCCGGTCCCGGCGGTCCAGGGCCAGGAGGGACGGTGCCTCCCGGAGCAGGTCGGCCACGAACGCCGCCCGCTCGCCGGCCGGCAGGTGCCGTGACGCCAGCCAGGCGTACGAGTCGACCACGTTCGACGCCACCAGGGTGTGCTCCAGGTCGAAGGCGGCCAGGTGCCGGTCGGGGGAGAGGATGGCCTTGATGGCCCGCGCCGACCGGCTGGGCTGCACCGACCGTCCCGGGCTGGTGCGCACCCGGGCGTGCTCGACGATGGAGGGCAGGTGGATCTCGCGGACGTAGGTGGCCCAGTCGACGGCCGCCGGGTCGAGGCAGAAGGTGGCCCGGTCGTCCTCGTCCATCCGGTCCCACATGGTCAGCAGCCGGTCGACCCGGTAGAGGGCCTCCGTCTCGGTGTAGGCGCCGTAGAGCTCCACGTAGCCGAGGGCGCGGTCGGCCAGCAGGTGGCGCTCTTCCAGGGCCGCCATCCACGCCGCCTGCCTCCCCCGTATGGGCAGGGTGCCGACCAGCCTCTCGGCCAGCCCCATGGCCTTCGACGCCCGGGTCAGCTGCTGCTGCACCCGGCCCCGCCCCGGGAACGACCACTCCGGTACCACGATCGGTTGCCCGTCGGCGTCGTACAGCGGGTGCTCGGTGAACCACTCGCGGATCAGCTCGACCAGACGGCCGTAGTGGAACGGGTTCCGGACGCCGGAGGCCACGTGGTAGACGGACGGACCCCCGTACGGCGTGCCCTCGGCCTCGGCCAGCAGGGCCTCACCGGCCACCACGATGATGGTGGCCACCACCAGGTCGACGGGGATGACGTCGGTGACGCCCTCGGGGACGCCGGGGAACTCCTTCAGCAGGCCTCGGGCGTACGAGACGATGATCGGCTCGGCCATCCGGAAGCCGCGGATCCACCCGGGGCGCGGCTCGGCCAGGGCCGACTCGATGATCGACGGTCGGACGATGGTGATGGGGAGGGAGCCGCCGAACTGGGAGACCAGGGCCCGCTCGCCCAGGGCCTTGGTGTACGGGTAGGCGTCGGGCCATCCGAGCGACTGGGCCCGCACCTTGCCCACCTCGACCAGCTGGTGCCTGACCCACTCCTCGCGCAGCCGCTCGGCCCGCTCGGCCAGCAGGTGGAGCCCGGCGCCCCCCAGCTCTCCCCGCGCCTCCTTGGCGAAGGCGTCGAGCCGCTCCGGCCGGCGGGACTCGGCCTCGCTGTCGCCCCGCTGCCTCCGGGCCGCCGCCACCTCGGCCCGCCAGTCCACGTCGAGGGTGTAGCGGTTGTCCTCCAGCAGCTCCTCTCTCGCCTCGCCCTGGTGGGTGCCGGCCACGTAGGCGGTGGACACCGGGATGAAGTGGACCGGGCCGGTGCGGGCGCCGGCGGCCGCCACCCCCCCGGCGGCCCCGCAGGCCTCGGGCC
>JBKQTE010000024.1:0-9337 GCA_052143315.1 Acidimicrobiales bacterium
ACTCGGCGGTCTCCGCCGCAGTCACCCACTCGCCGGTCGACACGCAGCGCACGCCGCGGCCCTCCATCACGAAGGTGTCCCAGGAGCTCTCGATGCGGCGCCGGGCCGCCTCGCCGCTCAGCGCGCCGGCCAGCACCGGGTAGTACCAGTCCATGGCGAACTCGACCTTGGGGGCGAAGGCCGCCGGGTCGTAGGCCACCGCGTGGGCCAGGCGGCCGGCGGCGAACTCCCAGTCCGGCTTCTCGAACCCGAGTCGCTCGGCGCAGGCGATGGCGCACCGGAGGCTGTGGTAGATCGACGACGAACCGGTGAGCAGGGCGTACTCTTCGAGGAGGCCCGAGGCGTCGAGCGACCAGCGGATGGAGCCGTCGGGACGTTGCCACCGCAGCACGAAGTCCACGCCGGCCTCCAGGGCCGGCCACAGGCGCCGGAGGCCGTCGACGTCCCCGGTGGACAGGTAGCGGTGCCAGGCGCCGGTGGCCAGGTAGGCGCAGACATTGGTGTCGAGTCGGGCGTCCTTGATGCCGGTGGTCAGGTAGTAGTTGAACCAGCTCCCGTCGGGCAGCTGGGTGTCCATCAACCACTGGTAGGCGCGATCGGCCTCGGCGTCGAACCCGCAGGCGGTAAGGGCCATGGCCGCCTCCACGTGGTTCCACGGGTCGCAGTGGCCGTCGGAGAACCACGGGATCATCCCGTCCGGCCGCTGCACGGCGATGATCGAGCGGGCCGTCTGGAGCACCTGGTCGGCGGTGAGGACGCCCGGGACCTCGGGGACCGACCTCATACCCCGACCCCGACCCCGACCGGCGAACCGGGCGTCACCGCGGCCGGCGGGGCCGCCCCGACCTCCCGGTCCGGCTTCACCAGATAGACGACGAGGCTCTTGCCGACCAGCGGGTTGAGCACCCGCTCGGTGTACCGGGTGAGCCTGGGTCCCTTGGTGATGTCCCAGACCAGCAGGCGGTGGTAGGCGGCCACAGCCGGGTGGTCGTCCCGGGTCGTCCCGACCAGGCACCGGAGCCACCAGTACGGGGCGTGGAGCCCATGGGCGTGGTGGCTGTCCACCTCGGTGAGCCCGGTGGTCTCCAGGCGCCCGGTCAGCTGGCCGTGGCGGTAGATGCGCACGTGGCCGCCGGCCACGTTGTGGTACTCGTCGGAGAGCGCCCAGTTGACGAACTCGGGCCCGCAGCGGGGGACGGTGACCGCCATGGTGCCGCCGGGCCGCAGGACCCGGGCCAGCTCGGCCATGGCCGTCTCGTCCTCGGGGATGTGCTCCAGCACCTCCGAGGCGATGACCCGGTCGAAGCCACCGTCGGCGAAGGGCAGGCGGAGGGCGTCGCCACGGACCGCCCCCACCCGCGACTTCTCGGCGTCGAGCTCCCCGGCCACGGACATCGCCCCGAAGGTGTCCTGCACCCTGCGGACCTCGTCGGCGCCGGCGTCGAAGGCCACCACCTCGGCCCCCAGGCGGGCCGCCTGGTAGGCGTGGCGACCGAAGCCGCACCCGAGGTCGAGCAGCCGGTCCCCGGCCTGCACGCCCAGCCTGCGGTAGTCGACGGTCAGCATGCCAGGATCTCCGTGGTGTCGGTGGTGGTGTCGGTGGGATCCCCGCCGGTGACGGTCGGAGCGTCGGAGATGCCGGGCAGCACCTCCAGACCGCCCCGGTGGTCGGCCAGCAGGGCCCGGTACTCGGCGGCGGTGCCGGCGGCGGTGACCTGCCAGGTGAACCGGCCGAGCACGCGCTGGCGCCCGGCGTCACCCAGGCGCTGGCGGAGGGCGTCGTCGTCGAGCAGGCGGCCGATGGCGGCGGCCAGGGCCCCGGGGTCGTCGGGAGGCACCAGGAGCCCGGTCTGCCCGTCGGTCCCGACCACCTCGGGCAGGGCGCCGCCGGTGGTGGCGACCAGCGCCACCCCGCAGGCCATCGCCTCGATGGCCGGGAGGGAGAACCCCTCGTAGAGCGAGGGGACCACCGCCACCTCGGCCTGGGCGTAGTTGATGGCCAGGTCGTCGTCGCTGATGCCGGACACGCAGCGCACCACCGGGGCCAGGTCGAGGCGGTCGATGGCCTTGGCCACCCGGCCTTCGGGGCGGGGGTTGCCGATGACCACCAGCTCGATGTCCCGCTCGGTCCGGAGCTTGGCCACCGCCTCGAGCAACGGCACCAGGCCCTTCATGGGCACGTCGGACGACGACGTCACCATGATGCGGCCGGGGACCGGCTCCACCTCGTCGCGGGGACGGAACACGGTGTGGTCCACCCCGACCGGGACGACCGTCATCTGACGGGGGTCCACGTGCATCTGGGCGGCGATGTCGGTCTTGGAGGACTCGGACACGGTCACCACCCGGGGGAGCGACCGGGCCACCCGGACCTGCATCCGCAGGAAGCCGAACCAGCGGCGCTGGGTGACGTTCTGCCAGGGGTTGGCGGCGTGGGCCAGGGCCAGCTGGCGGTCCACGGTGATCGGGTGGTGCAGCGTCTCCAGCAGAGGCCAGCCGTCCTCGATCATGCCGGTGATGCCGTTGCCCAGGCACTGGTTGTCGTGGATCAGGTCGAAGTCGGCGCGCCGGGCGGCCAGCAGGCGCCGCGCCCGGAGACTGAAGGCCCAGGGCTCGGGGAACCCGGCCGTGCACATCACCGCGAACTCCAGGGCGTCGACCGAGGTGTGGAACTCGGACGGCTTGGGGATCCGGAAGGGATCCGGCTCGCGGTACAGGTCGAGGCCGGGCACCGGCGTGAAGCCGACCCCCGGGTCCACCTCGGGCCACGGTTGGCCGGCGAAGACCTCCACCGAGTGGCCGAGAGCGGTCAGCTCCCTGGTCAGGTGGCGGGTGTAGACGCCCTGGCCACCGCAGCGGGGGTTGCCCCGGTAGACCAGAAAGGCGACGCGGAGCCCGCCCGGGGCCGGAGGCCTCGGAGCGATCCGTTCGGGTACCGGGGGCGGCGTCGCCGGACCCCTCACCTTGTTCCGTCGGCGCCTCAAACTAGGCACCGTTCCCCCCTACCGATGAGCGCATAAGTCCCGAATCCTCCCCCGGCCAGGCACTTCGGCGCAAACTCTCAGACTCCATCACCACATTCGGCCCCCGGCTCATACCTGGACCCCGACCCAGCCGAGGACCGTCTCCAGCACCAGGAACGAGGCGAAACCCCCGACGGAGATCACCGTGACGAGCCCCACCCACCGCGCCAGGCGCCCGTTGGCCGCGGCACCCAGCAGGGAACGTCGATTGGCCAGGACCAGCACGAACATCAAGGTGATGGGCGTCACGACCCCCTCCAGCACCTGGGTGTTGATGATCAGCTCGAAGAGGTTGCCGGGAACCAGCACCACCGCGGCACCCAGGATGATCTGCCCGGTGAAGAGCCCCAGGAAGAGCGGGGCCTCGCGGAAGCTCTTCGACACCGACCGCTCCACCCCCACCGCCTCGGCCAGGGCATAGGAGGTGGACAGGGGGACCACGGCGGCGGCCAGCGCCGAGGCGCCGAGCAGACCCAGCCCGAACAGGTCCTCCGCCCACTTGCCGGCCAGGGGCTCCAGGGCCCTGGCAGCCCCGGCGGCCGAGCTGAGGGCGCCGGTGCCGCCGAGGACCGAGGCGGTGGCGATGATGATGAACATGGAGATGAGGTCGGAGACGATGGCGCCGCTCACCGCGTCGACCCGCTCGTACTTGTACTCCTCGGGGCCGATGCCCCGGTCGACCACCGCCCCGGCCGTGTAGAGCTGGATGTAGGGGGTGATGGTGGTGCCGATCAGCGCCACCCCCACCAGGATGAACGCCTTCGACCCGATGAAGTGGGGGATGAAGGTGTCGGAGATCACCTGGTGCCACTCGGGGTGGCCGAGCACCATGGCGATCGGGTAGGTGATGAACACCAGCGACAGCAGCAGGAACACCCGCTCGGCGTAGCGGTACGAGCCCAGCATGACCAGCATCCAGATGGCCACCGCCGCCAGGGGCACCGACAGGTATCTGCTCACCCCGAACAGCTCGAAGGCGGTGCCGATGCCGGCGAACTCGGTCACCACCAGGCCGACGTTGGCGATGGCGAAGGCCAGAATGGCGAAGGCCGACAGCCGGAGCGAGAACTGCTCGCGGATCAGGGCCCCCAGGCCCTTGCCGGTGTGGGCGGCCAGCCGGGCCACCATCTCCTGCACGCAGACATAACCCACCGTGACCAGCACCATGAAGAAGAGCGGGCGGTAGCCGAACTCGGCCCCGGCCGAGGCGTAGGTGGCCACCCCACCGGCGTCGTTGCCGGCATTGGCGGCGATCAGCCCCGGACCGGCCGCCGCCAGGTAGAGGAGGAACCCGCGCACGCGGCGCGAGGCCAGCAGGTTCACCGGGCGTCCCCCGGCGCCGGAGCGCCCGGGACGGTGCGGCTCACTGCAGCAGTCTCGGGAAGTGGAGGCGGCCGCGCTCGGGCGTCAGGGCGTCGAGCACGTCGTCAGCCAGGATGCGCCCCACCGGCTTGTCGTGCTCGACCACCACCACCGACAGCCGCCGGGCTTCGACCAGGCGCTCAGCCACCTCGTTGACCCGGGCGTGGCTGTCCACCCCCACCGGCTCCGACTCGCCCACCAGCTCCCCGAGCCGGGTCGTCCCCGGGGTGACCAGCAGCTGCAGGAGCGGCAGGTCCCAGACGAACACCCCGTCGTCGTCGACCAGGGCCACCGCGTCCAGCTCGTCGGGGCACTCCTCGGGATCGGACAGCCGGGCTACCAGCTCGGTCACCGTCTCGGAGACGCGGGCGGTCACGAAGGCGTTGGTCATGAACCCGCCGGCCTCGTCCTCGGGGTAGGCCAACAGCTGGACCAGCGGTGCCGCCTTCTTCAGCGGCATGGCCCCGAGCACCTCGTCCCGCTCGTCGCGGTTGAGGTCGCGGAGGGCGTCCACCGCCTCGTCGGGCTCCATGTTGGCGATCAGCTCGGCCGCCCTGGCCGGCTCCTCCTCCCGAAGCAGGGAGGCCAGCTCCTCGGGGTCCATCTCCTCGAGGGCGTCGGCCGCCTCCTCGGGCGACAGGGAGTCGAGCAGCTCCTGGCGCTCCGGGCGCATCAGGTCCTCCAGCAGGTCGGCCAGCTCGCCGGGGCGGAGGCGCTCGAGGCCGGCGTTGGTGGTACGCAGCCGGAAGTCGGGGGCGGCGCCCTGGGCGGTGTCCCCGAACGGCTGGATGGCCCCCCAGTCGATCACCCGGTCGGGGGTGGCCAGCGGGCGCCACCGGGTCGGGCCCAGGCGCCGGAGCAGGCTCTGGGCCGACACGTCCACCCCCACCAGCCGGTACCCGCCGGCCACCGGCGCCAGGTAGAGGTCCGAGGCCCGGATCACCTTGACGCCATCCACATCGACCAGCTGGAAGTCGAGCACCTGCTTGGCCAGGGTGACCTCGCCTTCCCGCGGCTCGAAGTCCCGCAGGTCGACCCGGGCGGTGTTGAGCCGGACGCCGGTGTGATCGATGGCGGCGATGGCGGTGCCGTCCACGAAGGCCACCCGGCGCCCGACCTTGACGACCAGCCCGGTGACCGGCGGGTACGACTCGGCGTCCGACCAGCGGCAGACCACGTCGACCAGGCGGCCGATCTCCTCACCGCCCTGGTTCCGAACCGGCCGGCCCACTACGCCGGCCAGCGAGACGATGGTGTCCCGAACCGCCCGGGTGGCCAGCAGGCGCTGGGTGCGGTGCCGGAGCGGCCGGGGCCGGTGGAGGGTGTGGGACGACGGGGTGGGCTCCGGGCCCGAGCCACCTGAGCCCCCCGAGTCTGGGGCGTCGGGGCGGGCGCGTCGTGGGAGCGAGGGCAGGCGGGGGAACGGTCTGGTCATCGGGGCCTCGGGGGTCGGTGGCGGGCGAGCCCCATCCCCGGCGACCCGGAGCCCGGCTCACGTCATCGACGTGGGGCGCGGCTCGGGGCCACCCTGGAGGGGTCGGCGGTTCGGGCGGGCCGGCGGCACCGCTGCGCACCTGGGAGCCTCGTCGGGCACGACGTCACGCCGGTCGACGGGCGGCCGGGAACAGGTCAGTGCTGTCGTGGAGGACAGAGAGGCCCTGGTGCACCTGTCTGCCTACTGGGGGGTTCTCCCCGTTCCATCGACCACACCTCCCTCTCGGTCGTCGTGCCGCCAGCGGGCCGCGGTGACGGACACGCGGGTCCGGCCAGCAATCCTATCGGGAGGTCGGGCCGCACGAGGAGCCCGGGAGGGCCGGTCAGCCGGCGCATGTGGTGGTGGTGGGCGGCCCGTTGGGGGTGCCGGTGCCGCCGGTGGGGACGTACGGGTCGGGGTCGGGGTCGCCGGCGAAGCGGTGGCCGATCCAAGTGATCATGTCGTCCATGGACACCGGGATCACCCCGGTATGGTCGAGGCCGGGGTAGATCCAGCGCTCGACGTCCTGGCCGATGGAGCACTCGTGCTGCTCCAGCAGCTGGGTGGTCACCACCGGGATCTGCTCGTCGGCACCGCCCTGGACAATGAGCAGCGGGGCCGTGCTCGGCGTGGTGAAGCCGGCCGGGTCGTTGGCCTCCAGAAGCAGCTTCCAGGCGGGGACAGTGAAGGGGTCCTTGGGCACGATGGATGCCAGTGGGTACTGGTCCAGCTGCGCCTGGAGCTCGTCGAAGCACCCCTGTCCCAGTACCGGGAGGAGCGACAGGCCCTGGGGCGTCACTACCTCCGGGAGCGGGGCGATGGCGTTGCCGTAGGCCAGGTTGAAGCCGGCACCGGCCATGAACAGGTAGAACTGGTAGGGGCTCCCGTCCAGGAAGGCGTAGATGGCCTCGAACTGGGACGGCGGGGCCCCGGCCACCACTCCGTCGAGGTGGAGCTCGGGAGCGTAGGAGTCGGCGATGTCCAGTCCGAACATGGCCGTCTGGCCCCCCTCGGAGTGGCCCCACACCACGTAGTCGGCACTGGCGTGGGCGGCCGGCAGCTGCCTGGCCGCCCGCACGATGTCGATGGTGTTCCGGGCGGCGCTGACGCCGGCCAGGTACGGCATCATCCCGGGGGTGCCCTCACCCTGGTAGTCGCTGGCGGTGACCTCCCATCCCTGGGCGAGGAGCTGGTTCTGGTACGGGACCGCCGAGGACGGCTGGAGAGAGGGGGCGCACTGCGGGGCCATCCCGTTGGTCCCGTGGCCCCAGGTCACCACCGGGTAGCCGCCGGCCGGCGCCGGCGTGTCGGGCACCATCACCAGACCGGTGACCGCCACCGGCCTGCCCAACTCGGTCTCCGACACGTACATGACCACGTAGACCGTCCCGTCGATGCCCGGGGCGGCGATCTGCTCGGACTTCATGAGCGTGCCAGGCGGACCGGACGGCAGCTGGGTGGGCGTCGAGTAGAACGACGGGAGCCCGGCAGCCAGCACCGAGCCGGCGGTCGCCCCGGACGGCGAGCCGCCCACGACCGGCGCATCGAGCTGGGCTCCCCCCATCGATCCGTCGAACGGGGCGTCGCCGTAGGCGAACACCCCGCCGTCGGAGGCCACCAGCCAGTAGCCGTGGCCGTCGGGAGTCGACGCCATCCCGACGATCGGCCGGTTCAGCGCCAGCGAGCCGGCCGACCCGAAGAAGGCGGCGTCGCCGAAGGAGAAGACCCCGCCGTCGGAGGCCACCAGCCAGTAGCCCTCGCCGGTCGCCGACGAGGTGATGCCGACGATCGGCAGGTTGAGGGCCTTGCCTCCCATGGAGCCGTAGAACGGGGCGTCGATGTAGGCGAAGCCGAACGAGAAGACTCCCCCGTCGGCCCCCACCAGCCAGTAGCCGTTGCCGTCGGGGTTGGCGGCCATGCCCACCACCGGGGCGTCGAGGGGGGTGCCGCCCATGGAGCCGTAGAAACCGGCGTCGCCGAAGGCGAAGATGCCGCCGTCGGAGGCCACCAGCCAGTAGCCCTTGCCGTCGTTGCTCGGGGCCATGCCCACGATCGGGGCGTTGAGCGCGGTGCCGCCCATCGAGCCGTAGAAGCCGGCGTCGCCGAAGGCGAAGATGCCGCCGTCGGAGGCCACCAGCCAGTAGCCACCGCCGTCGGGGGTCGGGGCGGTCCCCACCACCGGGGCGTTGAGCGTGGTGCCGCCCATCGAGCCGTCGAAGCCGGCGCCCCCGTACGAGAAGACCCCGCCGTCGGAGGCGACCAGGCGGTAGCCGGTCGAGGCCGAGGCGTGGGGGCCGGCCACATCGACCGTCGTGGCGGTCGCCCGGCCGCCGACCAGGCCGACCAACAGGCCGCACGCCAGCAGCAGGGCGCCCGTCAGCGATGCCAACCGGGTCCGGTTCCGACGATCCATGACTTCTCCCCCCTGCTGCCGTTCGGTCACCGGTCGACGCTGCCCCTCCCCAGCGCCGGACCGGCGGGGACGGCGCCGCCCACGCCGGGGCGGCACCGTCCGACCGCCTACGCCGACATCCCCACGATCGGGCTGTTCAGCTTCAGCGACCCGGTGGAGCCGGCAAAGACGGCGTCCCCGTAGGAGAACACGCCGCCGTCGGCCGCCACCAGCCAGTAGCCGCCCCCGTCGGGGGTGGACGCCATGCCCACCACCGGCTTGTTGAGGGTCAGCGAGCCGGTCGACCCGAAGAAGGCGGCGTCCCCGAAGGCGAAGATCCCGCCGTCGGAGGCCACCCGCCAGGAGCCGTTGCCGCTGGGGGTGGATGCCATCCCCACGATGGGCTTGTTGAGGTGGAGCGAGCCGGTCGACCCGTAGAAGGCGGCGTCCCCGAAGGAGAAGACCCCGCCGTCACTGGCCACCAGCCAGTAGCCGTGGCCGCTGGGGGTGGCGGCCATCCCCACGATCGGCTTGTTGAGGGTCAGCGAGCCGGTCGACCCGTAGAAGGTGGCGTCCCCGTAGGAGAAGATGCCGCCGTCGGAGGCCACCAGCCAGTACCCGCCCCCGTCGGGGGTGGAGGCCATCCCCACGATGGGCTTGTTGAGGGTCAGCGAGCCGGCCGACCCGTAGAAGACGGCGTCCCCGTAGGAGAAGATGCCGCCGTCACTGGCCACCAGCCAGTAGCCGCCCCCGTCGGGGGTGGCGGCCATGCCTACCACCGGCTTGTTGAGCACCAGCGAGCCGGCCGAGCCGTTGAACGAGGCCCCGCCGAAGGCGAACACCCCGCCGTCGCCGGCCACGAACCGGTAGCCGGGCCGGGTGATAGGGGCGGTCTCGACCAGGGTGGTGTCGTCGGCACCACCGCCCGGATAGGCGTCACCGACGGCCACGCACGAGTGACCGCCGACGCACGAGACGCCGTAGAGCTCGGCGTAGTCGTTCCCCGGCGTGTCCACCGCCGGGTTGACCGGGGGGTCGAGCGACCAGGTTGTCCCGTTCCAGTTCAGCGCCTCGGTCACATAGTTG
>JBKQTE010000025.1:0-18746 GCA_052143315.1 Acidimicrobiales bacterium
CCGCCACCGCTGCGGGACCGCCAGGAGCGCCTGCGGAGGGAGGGCCCCAGGCGCGAGGCGCCTCGAGGCGGCAGCGCCCGCCAGGGTGACGAGCCGGGTCGGGGTCGACCCGCCCGCCGGACGGCCGAGGGCGTCGAGGAGCCGTGGGTCCGCGACCCAGAGGACGACGGGTGGGACGCTGACGGCTTCCCTGATGGTGGGAGCTGGCCCTTCGACGGCGGGTCGGGGTCCGGAGCGCCGACTGCTGACGGTCCCCGGGGCGCGGCCGGAACCTTCCGGCCCGGCCTGGAGGGGCTCCGCCTAGCCATCCACCGGCCCGAGGACGTCGCCCACCGCCTGGAGGCGGCGCTGTTCCGCGACGAGCTGCAGAGGGCTGCCTTCGTGGCCCTGATGGACGCCGACGACCTCCCCCAGGCCATCGACTCCTCCGGGCCGGACGTCCGGGCGTTGCTGGTCCGGCTGGTCGTCGAGGAGCCGCTGGGGCAGCCTGACGAGGTCGTGCTGCAGCTGGTGCGCGACGCCGCCCGCCAGGAGCTGGCAGTGGTCACCCGGGAGGCGAGGACGTCACCGGAGGCGGTCGTCGAGGCGGCTTCTGCCAGCGTATGGGTCCAGGAGCTGGACGACCCGACGGCCGCGGCCGCGGCCACCGATCGGTTGGTAGCCTGGCTCGTCGGGAGGAGTCAGGGCACGTATGACGTGGGAGAGCTGTGAACGCTGAGGAGACAGTGGACAGCACGGTGGACGTCCAGGCAACCTTGTCGACGGCAGAGTTCGAAGGCCTGATCCGGCTCGGACGGGCCCGGGGCTGCCTGACCCAGGACGACGTCATGACGGTGCTCCGGACGGTCGAGCTGAGCGCCGACCTGATCAGCGACGTGGTGGACCGGATCCGGGCCGAGGGGATCGAGTTCACGTACGACACCGGGGAGACGACCATCGTTCCGGCGGTCCGGCCGTCGGGCGACGACCCCGTCGACGGCGTTCCCGACACCGCCGTCCCGTTGGTGGTGGAGACCGACATCTTGCTGGTGGCCTCGCCGCCGGCCGACACGTCCGGGACGTTGCTGCCCAACGGCCGCATCTCCCCGGCGACGGGATCCGGCGACAACGGCGCCGTTTCGAAGAAGGCCAAGACCTCCCGACGCACCGCCCCGGCCGAGTCGTACTCGGGCGGGGACCGGTTCAGCGGCTCTGCGGCCGACCCGGTGCACACCTACCTGAAGGAGATCGGGAAGGTCAAGCTGCTCGACGCCGCCCTCGAGGTGGAGCTGGCCGAGCGGATCGTGGCCGGGACCGAGGCGGACGAGCGCCTGAACACCATCCGGGCCGACGGGACCGCCGGATCGGAATCCGAGCGGAGAGCCGACCGTCGAGTGGTTCTTCGGGGCCAGCAGGCCAAGGAGGCCTTGATCGAGGCCAACCTCCGGCTGGTGGTCTCCATCGCCAAGCGGTACCGCAATCGTGGGTTGGCCTTCCTCGACCTGATCCAGGAGGGCAACCTGGGCCTGATGCGGGCAGTCGAGAAGTTCGACCACACCAAGGGGTTCAAGTTCTCCACCTACGCCACCTGGTGGATCCGCCAGGCGATCACGCGGGCCATCGCCGACCAGGCCCGGACCATCCGGATCCCCGTGCACATGGTGGAGACCATCAACAAAGTGGTGTGGGCGCAGCGGCAGCTCCTCCAAGAGCTGGGCCGCGAGCCAACCGCCGAGGAGGTGGCCCGCCGGGTCGACTTCACCATCGAGCGGGTCCGCGAGATCCAGCGCATCAACCAGGACACGGTCTCGCTCGAGCAGCCGATGGGGGACGAGGACGACTTCAGCCTGTCCGACCTCATCGAGGACCGGGGGGCGGTGGTCCCCGATGATGCCGCCGCCCGCATCATGCTCGACGAGGCCGTCCGGGAGGCCCTGGGCCACCTGTCGCCGCGCGAGCAGGACGTGGTCCGGCTCCGCTTCGGGCTCGAGGACGGCAAGATCCGCACACTCGAGGAGGTCGGGAAGGCCTTCGGTGTGACCCGGGAGCGGATCCGACAGATCGAGGCGAAGACGTTGGCCAAGCTGCGCCGCCCCGACTCGGCCCAGCTGCTGCGCGACTACCTCGACGAAGCCTGACCGACCGCCGGCCCGACGGGCTCACGGACCGACGACCCAGCCGGCCGGGTGTGGCTCCGGCGGTCAGTCGCCGGGCCGGAAGGTGGAGGCCCGCTGACCGTTCAGGGCCGCCGCCACGTCCCGCGCCATGCCGGCAGCGATGGCGTCGGCCGCCTCGTCGCCGTCACGCCAGCCGAGGCGGACCCCGATGGCGTCACGCACCCGTTCGACGCCGAGGGTACCGAGCGCCTTGGCCCGGTCGCCAGCCGCCCCCAGCGTCCCCGACACGGGAGTCGATTGCCGGATCGACTCGGCCGCCCGGACGATCTGGTGATAGCGCTCGCGCCCGGCCCTGGCGCCCAGGGCGTACCCGATCCCGAAGGCGACGACCGTCCCGATCCGTAGCTTCACCCGTCCATTGTGGCCCGACCGACCGACGCGGCGCATCTCCGCCGTCTCCCGCCGGCCGGCGCGGGCGGGACGAGGGGGGTGGCGGCACCGGCTAATGTCCTCTGGCGCACCGAATCGGGTCTCCGTATGGGTGCACTGTTTCCGGGGTAGCTCAATCGGCAGAGCGAGCGGCTGTTAACCGCTAGGTTGAGAGTTCGAGTCTCTCCCCCGGAGCTGCCGTGCAGGTCGCGTGGAGAGACCGGCCGTGGGGAGTGTGCCGCGGCGGGGACGGCGTGCCGCCCGCCCGTCCGGTGGTCGCCCCAGACGTTCCGGGGCGTAGCCTTCGGCCATGGACGACCGGTGCAGCGTGTGCCACCACCCTCCCACCCACGCTCCCTCCTCCCCGTCGGAGGCGTCGTTCTGCGAGGCGTGCGACCGCTGCTGGAGGGAGCGCCTGGACCGCGACCGGCCTCCGCATCACTCGGAGCCCTGACGTCGCGCCGTCCATGGTTCCGGGCGCTTCCTAGCCCGTGACAAGCTTGGCTCCTTGGCGTCTGCCGAGCCGAGCAGTGGGAGGTTGGTCGTGTCCGATGAGCTGGGACTACCGGAGCGGACCCAGGAGGAGCTAGCCCTCCTCGTCCCCGAGTTCCTCCTCGCCGGCCATCTGATCGACCGGGCGGGTATGCCCCATCTGATCGGTGCCTTCGGTCGCGACGTCATGCGCGACATCGCCATCGAGGAGTGGATGGGTGCGAGCCCCGTCTACACGAAGAGGATGCAGCGGGCGCTGGGCTTCGAGGGCGACTCCGTGGAGACCATCTTCAAGGGCTTGCAGCTCGACGTCGGCGCCCCACCCCAGTTCATGGACTTCCGCTATCGCCTGGTCGATCACGACCATGGGGAATTCTGGTTGGACCACTGCGGGGCGCTGATGGACGTCGAGCCGATGGGCCCCGACTACGTGGTGGCCATGTGCCACGACATCGAGGACCCGACCTTCGACGCCACGGCCATCGCCACCAATGCCCGGGCCCAGGTTCGTCCCATCCACCGGCCACCCCGCTCGCCGGCCGATCGTGTTCCTGTCTGCCACTGGACGGTGACGATCGCGGACTCGCACGAACCGGTGCCCGTCCCCGCGGCGGCCCACGCCATGGCCAGGACGCAGGCGGCGACGATCGACCTGACCCCGATCGACCCCGACGAACCCGGTCGGCACGAGTACTCCGGTCCGCTGCTGGCCGACCTGCAGTTCTCCGACTGGTCGAGGTCGGCGCTCCTGCGCATCGCCGAGGAGGCCTGCCTGCAGGGGCACCTCCTGGCGCTCTCCTTCGCCGCCGCCACGAGGGCCAGGGTGGACAGTGACGGGGAAGCGGCCGAGTTCGTTCGCAAGCAGTTCACGGGCGTCGCCGGGGTGGTCGCCGAGCGGATCCGGAAGGCGCTCGGGCTCGGGCGCGGCCTCGACGACGTTGCCCAGGTGCTCGCACTCCACCCGGCTCTGCTGCCCGACGCCTATGTCGGGTGTGAGCTCGAACGCTCCGGAGGGCTCCTCGTCCGGATTCCCCGCGGCACGGCCGCCGCGTCCGACCGAGCGTGGCCGTCACTGCTCGACGCCGTCCATCTGGTGCCGCTCAACGCCATCGTCCGTGCGGTGGACCCGCGCTTCCGGTGCGAGGCCCTGGTCGACGACAGTGCCGGATTGACCGTCGAGGTGGTGTTGGGTGATGTCGAGGCACCGGTCGCCGACGAGGTCGTCCTGACTCGGTTCAGCGCGGGCAGCGACTTCGTCTTCGAAGACCGCGGGACGCCGGTCGAGATCCGTCGAGGCTGAGCCAGGGTCTCAGGTGGTGAGAGAAGCCCCATGCCAGAGGAGACTTGCCGGGTGAACCCTCACCGTCAGCGCAGCTGAAGGGCTGGATAAACCCGAATCGTGAACGGTCAGGGCCGACCGGCCACCCCTGCGCTACGGTATCCGACCGGCGGCCTTTCCGGATGAGATCGGTGTTCACAGGGGGTTGGTGCAATGAGAGCTGGACGTATCGAATTGGCGTCGCTGGCACGAAGCACCGGAGGTCGGCGAAAGCGGAGCGCCGGGAAAACGTGGACGGGGCTGGCCGCCCTCGGGGCTCTCTTGGTGACGAGCGTGGGGGGCAGTCTCGCCCTTTCGGGTGTGGCCGGGGCGAGCACCGTGCCCTCAGTGCCCACCAACGTCGCCGCTCTCCCCGGCAACAGTCCGACGGCGACGATCACGTTCACCGTTCCGGCCAGCAACGGGTCGCCCATCACCACGTTGTGGGTGGGAGCGTACAGCGGGTCCACGCTGGAAGGTCTCGACATCGTGACGACCGGTCTGGTGCAGACGGCGGGTGCCACCCAGACAGTCGTCTATGCGCTCACCGGTTCGGCGCAGCTGAAGAACGGGACGAACTACACATTCGAGGTGGTGGAGTTCAATGCCAACGGTGCCTCGCCGGTGTCGGCGCCGTCCAATGTGATCGACGAGGGCGCGCCGTTGCCGCCCACTAACGTCATCGCTCTCCCCGGCAACAGTCCGACGGCGACGATCACGTTCACCGTTCCGGCCAACAACGGGTCGCCCATCACCACGTTGTGGGTGGGAGCGTACAGCGGTTCCACGCTGGAAGGTCTCGACATCGTGACGACCGGTCTGGTGCAGACGGCGGGTGCCACCCAGACAGTCGTCTATGCGCTCACCGGTTCGGCGCAGCTGAAGAACGGGACGAACTACACCTTCAAAGCGCTGGAGTTCAATGCCAACGGCGCCTCGCCAGTATCGGTGCAGTCCAATCCAATCGTCGAGGGCGCCGTGGCGCCGGCCCAACCCGCTGACGTGCTGGCCTCGCCGGGCAACGCCAGTGCCACGGTGTCGTTTGCCGAGCTCCCCTACAGTGGTCCGGCCCTGACCTCGTACGAGGTCGAAGTCTTGGCGGGGGCGAGCCTCGTCGGCACGCAGAACGTGTCGGCCAACCTGGGTCTGACCGGCACGTCGACAGCGATGGAGACCACCACGATCGGTCCCGGCGCAGGCGGGCCGGCGCTCATCGACGGGGACACGTACGCCTTCGACGTCGTGGCATTCAATGCCGACGGGGCATCACCCCTGTCGGCCGCCGCGCTGACGATCGTCCCCAACTCTCCGACCTGGCAGACCACCAGCTCCATCACGCCGAGCTCGGCCTATCCGGCAACGGCGCCGTCGGCGGCGACGTACCTAGCCGGCCTCATCGAGGCGGCACAGGTCCCGTCGTCGTACCCCCCTTCAGAGGGAGGTGGAGCCATCGGAGAGAACGGGCGAGCGACGATCCAGCCTGACATGGCCGGTTACGCGGCGGCCGGACTGGCGGCCTACGGTGGAGCCACGGACAGTCCCGCGGCCGAGACCGACGTCCTCAGTTTCCTCAACTGGTACGCCTATGCCGAGACGTTGAACACCAACTTCATCGTGTACAACTGGCAGCAGAGCGGGTCGACATGGGCGACGACCAGCACCGTCGACTCGGTCGACACCCCCCCGTCGATGTTCCTGTTGGCCGCCGACAACTACTGGGCAGCCATGACCGCCATAGGACAGCAGGCTACGGCGTTGGCGAACCTCTCGACGCCGTCCCTGTTCACGGGCCTACAGGACGCACTGCAGCTGCTCCTCAACGACAGGGATGCTGCAGACCTGACGGAGGCGTACCCGCCCGGCTACCAAACGGCGCTTCTCGAAGACAACTCCGAGGCGTACGGCGGTCTTACGGCCGCCGGCCATGTCTTCGATGACATCGGGACCTCGGCGGCCAAGCTCTACGGCTACGCCGCCTCGTTGGCGGCCGGCGATCTGTACACCACAGTCCAGAACGACATGTGGGACGCGAGCGCCGGTGGCTTCTACTGGGCCTACCCGTCGACCACCGGTACCGGGCCCTGCACACCATCGACCTGCAACGCCCCCGTCCTGACGAACCCCCCGGCCGGTAACCCCTCCATCCAGGAGAATCTGTGGGCGGTCGCCTGGGGGTTGGCCACGCCGGCGGAGACGACGACCATCATGAGCGATCCCGGGGTCGCCAACGTGGTGGGCTCGTTCGCCGACCCGCTGGTCAACGCCACGCCCCCCACCACCATCGTCAACGGTCTGAACAACTATCCGAACGGCGGTGTCGTGTACTACGCCGGAGCCGGGCTCTGGGCGCTGCAGGACGATGGGGGTGCTGCGGCGGCCAACACCGATCTCATCGCCGATACCGACTTCGGTAGCTTCCAGAACGACGCCTGGCCGCTCGACAACGGAACCGTGGGCGAGTTCCTGATCGCCGCTGACGCTGGCGGTAAGCCGGTACCGAGCGACTGACGCCTCGGGCGGTCCGGCCGGCGACCCAGGCGTCAGTCACGAAGTGGGCTGGGATCGCCACTACGCCGTGGTGACACGGGACTGCGGAGGTCGCCAGTGGGCGGAGATCGCAGAACGTTGCGCTCCGTAGCGGCCGGTTCACGTCTCCTCGAGGTGGGCGGCGACGGCGACGGGCGACACCAGATTCGTCGTTCACATGATGTTCATGTCCCAGACGACGCCGGAGGTCCTTCGGCCCTATCTGCCGTGGGCGAGCCGACGTAACGTCGCCGATATGGTCGCGGGGATCGAGAAGGAGGGCTCGCCGGTCGCGTCTTCTGTGGCCGGCCGCCTCCGTCGAACCGGCAGATTCGCATCATGGGCGGTGTCCTCTTCGGTCGGCCGGACGGAAGCGTTGTTCCGCCGCCAAGGACCGGCACGCGACTCCGACCGGGTGTCGATCCGCGCCGACCTGATGGGACTGGAAGACCTCATGCGTCGCCAGGAGCAGATCCACAGCGAAGAGATCGCGGCCGTCCGGCCCGATCATCGGCCGGACGCCATCAACCTCGTCCACTACCTCGCGCTCCGGCATGAGGACCTCCGCCAGCTCCAGCACAGGTTGGGCGAGCGGGGCCTGTCGTCGTTGGGGAGCTGCGAACCCCATGTACTGGCGACCGTCGAGAGCGTGCGCGCCGCCCTCGACGGCAACGCGCCCCGCTTCGGGCCCACCACGCTGAGCTTCCAAGAGGGCCGCGCCGCCCTCGACCGCAACACCGATGCCCTCTTCGGTCCCCGCCCCCCGGGGCGAGTACCCCGGGTGATGGTGACCCTCCCCAGCGAAGCGGCGAACGACTACCCGCTGGTACGGCACCTGGTGGCCCAGGGCATGGACGTGGCCCGGATCAACGGCGCCCACGACGACCCCGACGCCTGGGTGCGAATGGCGCTCCATGTGCGCCGGGCCTCCTTGGAGACCGAACGCCACTGCCGGGTGTCGATGGACTTGCCTGGGCCCAAGCTCCGGACCGGCCAGCTCGTCGACGGGCCCCAGATCGTGAAGCTGCGACCGGAGCGCGACCTGCGCGGCGTGCCGGTCACACCCGCCGTGGCCACGCTCGTCGGCGGCTCCGGACCTTGCCGTCCCGACCCGGCAGTTCCCGTGGACCGGTCGTGGATCGAGCGCCGCCGCCCCGGAGACCGGATCGAGATGGTCGACACGCGAGGCTCGGCGCGATCTCTGCGTGTTGTCGCTACCGGCGCCGGGGAGTGCATCGTGGAGACGTGGGACACCACCTACGTGGAAACTGGAGCGACACTGTCCTGCCACGACGATGCCACCAGCGTGGGCCGGCTGGCCAGCGTTCCTCAGTACCATCTGCTGCACGTCGGGGACCCGCTGGTGTTGAGCCGCGACCTGAACCCTGCCGTCCCATGGCGCCATGGGCAGCCAGGATGTGCCCGGATCGGGTGCACGCTCGAGGCCGTCTTCGATGCAGTGCAAGTCGGGCAGCGGGTGGTCCTCGACGACGGGAAGATGACCGCCGTCATCGAGAGCGTCGACACCGACGAGATTCGGCTCCGGATCCTGTCCGCCTCGCCCAGAGGCTCGAAGCTTCGGGCGGAGAAGGGGATCAACCTGCCGGAGACGGATCTCCGAATTCCGGCGGTGACCGACGCCGACCTGCCGCTGCTGAAGGTGGCCGCCGCCCACGCCGACATGGTGGCGCTGTCGTTCGTGCGTGGCGAGCGCGACATCGACGACCTACGCGGCTACCTCCGACAGGTCGGCTCCGAACACCTGGGGCTGATCCTGAAGATCGAGACCTCGGAGTCGTTCTCACGGCTGCCCGAGATCCTCCTGCACGCCATGCGGTCCCGCCTTGTCGGGGTCATGATCGCCCGGGGAGACCTCGCCGTCGAAGCCGGCTATGAACGCCTCGCCGAAATGCAGGAAGAGATCCTGTGGCTCTGTGAGGCGGCACATCTGCCGGTCATCTGGGCCACCGAGGTCCTCGACAAGCTGGCGCGCACCGGCCAGCCGTCTCGGGCGGAGGTCTCCGATGCAGCCATGGCACAGCAGGCCGAGTGCGTCATGCTCAACAAAGGACCCCATGTCGACACCGCCATCGTGGTGCTCGACGACATCCTGCGACGCATGTCAGGGCACCAGCGCAAGAAGACTTCCCAACTGAGACCCCTGCACAGCTGGATCGACTCCCCGTAGTTCATCCGAGGGAGAACGATCAGGTCGTGCAGCTTCGTTTCGCCTATCCAGATATCGGGATCTATCGGCCTTCCGGATGATCGGAGCGCCTCGTCACCTGTCGTCCAGTCGCCGGGTTGTACGCTCGCACTGTCCTGGTGACCGTCTGGAGCACCCGGGGTTCGCTGCTCTCGAGCTCGGCCGCGGCGGCCTGTTCCGGCGAACATGAGAGTTCGGTGGTGTGGAGAGGTGAAAGACCAGCCAGGGGCAGTAGCTCAGTGGTCAGAGCAGGGGACTCATAATCCCTCGGTCGCAGGTTCGATCCCTGCCTGCCCCACTCCCCAGTGTGTGCTCGTGGGTGGTCCGGGAGGAGCGCTTCCGCCGTCCATCGGCGGCCCGCCGCACGGGATCCGGCGCGACCGAAATGACGCGCGGCGATTGATTACTGTGAGGCGACACGTACGTGTGGTCGTCGGTGTCGAGCGCATGGTCGGCGCCGGCCCACGGCCCTCGGATCCCCGGCACCACCAGCAACGATAAGGACCCGCGCATTGGTTGCTCTCGTCATCATCCTGGCTCTCGTGGTCGTGCTCCTGGGCGTCCTCGTCGCCGGGTTGCTCCGGAGCCATGCTGACATCCTGAAGGCGCTGCACGACCTGGGGGCCGGCGTCGGCGACCCGGCCGGTGAGCACCTCCACCAGGGAACCGCCGACCGGAGCCCGACGGGAGCTACCTCCGGCCCTCTCACCATCGGCCCCCAGCTCCCGGCCGAGCGTGACTCCTCTTCGGCGCCCGACGTCGCCGGGGTGACCCCGGAAGGCGACGCCCGGGCCATCCCCGTGGGCGACGGTGATCGGTTCACCCTCCTGGCCTTCCTGTCGTCAGGTTGCTCAACCTGTGCCAACTTCTGGACCGCCTTCGCTGCCCCCGAGCGGCTCGGCCTGCCCGACGGGGTCCGGCTGGTGGTGGTGACCAAGGGGCCTGAGCTCGAGATCGCCGCCGAGGTGCGCGGCAGGGCCCGGGTGCCGGTGGTCATGTCGACGGAGGCATGGGGCGACTACGAGGTCCCCGGATCGCCGTTCTTCGTGCTGGTGGACGGCCGGTCGGGGCGCCGGATCGGGGAGGGGGTGGCCAGCCACTTCCCCCAGGTGGCCGACCTGGTCCGGCGGGCGCAGGTCGACGCCGGCTATCCCCGATCGACCCCGTCGACCCCGGGCCAGCTCGACAACCCCCCGGGCCAGCTGGACAACCCCCCGGGCCAGCTCGACAACCCCCCGGGCGGCCTCGATGGACCGGCCCGCGAGCGGGCCAACGACCTCGTCCTGCGGAACGCCGGCATCCTGCCCGGCGACCCCAGCCTCTACCCGCGATCGCTGGACGACGTCTTCGAGCCCGGCGCCGAGCGGCCATGACCTCGGTGGCCGCCCACGGGATCGGTGCGACGATCCCCTCGGGGTTCGAGGGACGCATCTTCGTCCGCCCCCGGGTCGGCGACGAGCAGCCGTACCCGGTGGCGCACTTCGCCACGTTCCCCCTCCCTGATCAGGTCGGGGACTTCGGGGGAGGGGCGGTGAACCTGATGGGCCCGACCGACATCTTCGCCGTCCTCTTCGAGTACGGCCCGGAGAGCCTGGCTACCAAGCTGTTCGCCCGGATGGGGATGCCCCGTACCCTGACGACCGGCGACTTCCGTCCCTACGTGCTCCGTCGCGGGCTCGGAGGGCAGTCCGGCACCCAGTGGTTCTTCACCGAGTCGGGGCGGCCGTTCACCTTCTACGCCGTCCTCGGGAGCCATGCCCGCCGAGGCTCGCTGGTGCCGAAGGTCAACGCCCTCCTCGCCGGCATCACGGTCAACGCCGGCGTCAACCCCACCGCGCCGACCGGGGGGTCCCCCCCGTGGAACTGATCGGCCCCTACCTGGTGGCCTGCAGCCTGCTGGTGGTGGCCGGGGTGGCCAAGGCTGCCCGTCCCGACGACACCGCCCGTGCCGTCGTCCTCCTTGCCGGCGGCACCGGCGGCACCGGCGGCACCGGCGGCACCGGCGGCACCGGCGGCACCGGTGTCGGCCGGCTCCGCCGCCTCGGGGTGGCCCGGGTGGTCGTCCGGGTCGGGGCCTCGGCCGAGGCGGTGCTGGGTGCGATCGCCCTGGTGCTTCCCCGGGCACCGATCGCCGCGGCGGTGGGGGTGTCCTACGTGGTGTTCTCCGCCGTGGTGGTGACGGCCATGGTCAAGGGAGGTGCCCTGGCCACCTGTGGCTGCTTCGGGAGGCCCGACACCCCGCCCACGCCCACCCACCTCGCCCTCGACCTGCTGTTGGCGGCCGCCGCCGCATCGGTCGCATTGGGGGCGTCCGGCCGCGGCACCATGGCCCAGGTCCTGGGCCACCAGCCCGGGCACGGGGCACCCCTGGTGCTGGTGTCGGCCATCGGGGCGTGGCTCGCCTACCTCGCCCTAGTGCGCATGACATCGTTGGAGTCGGTGCGTCGGCAGGTCGGCATCCGGGCCGGGCGTCCCTGATGGCCATCACCCTGGTCGACCGGGCGTCCGGCTTCCTGGCATCGAGGCTGTCCAGGCGGAGCTTCATCAACCGCGCCGCCTATGCCGGCAGCGCGGTGGCCATCGGCAGCGGCGTCGACCTGGTCCTCAAGCCGGGGACCGCCTACGGCGCCATCTGCATCTGCGGGAACCCGAACTGCGGGTGTGACTCACTGTGCTGCGCCGGGTACACCGACTTCTGCTGCGCGGTCAACGGGGGGTACAACTACTGCCCGGCCAACTCGGTGATGGCAGGGTGGTGGAAGGCCGACAACTCCTCCTACTGCGGGGGCGCCCGCTACTACATGGACTGCAACGCCACCTGCCAGTGCGACACCGGGTGCGGTGACGGGTGGGCGTTCTGCGACACGGGATGTGACGGCGTCTCCTGCGGATGCGGTCCCGGCGGCTGCGATGCGTACCTCACCGGGTGCTTCCAGTTCAGGTACGGCCAGTGCAATCAGGACGTGGCCTGCATCGGCCGGATCGTGTGCCGGGTGGTGTCCTGTATCCCGCCGTGGGAGATCGACCCGACGTGCACCACCACCAACGCCGAGGACGACGGCACCGCCGAGCAGAACGTGGCGTGCTGGACGACGGCACCACCCTCGCCCCCTCCTCCGCCCTGCAGCTCCCCGGACACCAACTGCCAGACGGTGGGGATGGCGGCCACCGTCGACGGTGCCGGGTACGGGCTGCTCACCTCCTTCGGCCGGGTGCTGCCCTTCGGCGACTTCCCCTCCGACGGTGACGCCTCCTCGCTGCTGCTGAGCCGTCCCATGGTGGGCATGGCCGCCACCTCCACCGGTCGTGGCTACTGGCTGGTGGCCTCCGACGGCGGCATCTTCGCCTTCGGCGACGCCCCGTTTTACGGCTCGACCGGCAGCATCCAACTGGTCCGACCGGTGGTGGGTATGGCCACGGCCGTCGACGGCCCGGGCTACTGGATGGTGGCCCAGGACGGCGGCATCTTCGCCTTCGACGCACCGTTCTACGGATCGGGGGCGTGATGCGCACCACCGGTTCGATCACCGGACGCCCACCCGGGGGTGGGCACCGACCCAGGAGGAGCCCATGAGCGGAACCGGACACCCAGTCGGCCTGATCGCCGCCCTCGGTGTGGTGGTGACCGTCACCGCCGCCGCCCGGTCGACCTGGTCGCCGTGCGGCCTGTCCATGCTGTCGACGATCACGCCGATGGCCGAACGGGGGCGGGGGCACCGGTTCCGCTCCACCGCCTGGTGGTTCGTGGTCGGAGCGGTGGTGGGGGGCGCCACGCTCGGAGGGGTGATGGCCGCCCTGGCGCTGGCCGTCCGGGCCCTGGCGTTACCGGGACCGGCCCTGGTGGTGGCGGCCCTGGTGGCGGCAGCCACCACGACCCTGTCCGACGTCGGCCTGACCGGTCACCGACTGCCGTACCACTGCCGCCAGGTCAACGAACGTTGGCTGGACCGGTTCCGACCCTGGGTCTACGGCGCCGGGTTCGGCTGGCAGATCGGCTGCGGTCTGGCCACCTACATCGTTACCGCCGGCGTCTACCTGATGATCGTCCTCGGCGCCGTGTCCGGCCGGCCGTGGGTGGCGCTCGGATTGGGGACGTTGTTCGGCCTGGTCCGGGGCGTGGCCGTCTTCGTCGGGAGGTCGGCCACCGATCCCGCCGGCCTGCGCTCGCTCCACCTCCGGCTGGCCCGGCTGGCCCCGGTGTCCGCCGCCGTCACCGTGGCGGCCCAGGCGGCGGTCGCCCTGGTGGCCGCCGTGTGGGTGGTGGCCGATCTGACCGGGGTCCTTCCGGGCCGGTCCTGGCCCCCCGTAGCGATGCTGGTCGCCACGCTGTCGGCGACCGTCCTGGCCATGGTCTCGCTGTCGGTCGGTTGGTGGGGTCTGCGAGCCGTGGTCGGACGTCGCCGGCGGCCGGCGGCCCCACCCCAGGTCGAACTGGCCCGGGCGGGCGCCAACCGGGGGTAAGGTGCCGCCCGAAGGGCACGCCCCCGACGTCCGGCCCTCGGACCGGGACAGGTTGGCTGACCGACGGTCCTGTGACGGTCCGCCCGGACGTGCCGAGGCCTTTGACGAGACGGGAGCCCCATGGACATCGAGGAGTTCTACAGCGCCGACGAACGCCGCCGGCAGTCGGCGGAGATCGAGCTCGGGACCAACTGGTACGACGCCAAGGGGAACCGGTACGAGCTCAGCTGGGTCGAGGACACCGGCGAGCTCTACACCATGACCGAGTTCGTCCCGGAGGTGGACACGTGGACGCCGTTCGGCGACATCGAGGTCGAGTCGATGCCGCTCGACCGGGTGGTGGTGTCGGTCATCGGTTACTTCCCGGACCACCCGTCCCTGGAGAAGGTCCTCGGGGAGTGGCAGGACCACATGGCCGAGCCCGACGGCATCGCCTGGGTGGCCGGCCAGCTACGCCTGAACGCGGTGCCCACCTCCGCCCCGGCCTGAAGCAACCCCCGGGCCGCCGGCCGGGGCGCGAGGGGCGTCACCCCCCGGTGCCGCCCTCGAGCAAGGTGGCCAGCACCTCGTGGGAAGACGGTGTGGCCGGTCGGGGCCACCCTTGCCATCGGTTCGCGGTCGGCCACCGGGCCGCCCGGACCAATTCTCGATGAGGTGAACAGGGAACAGGATGGACTTGCCCGAGAACCGGTTGGCCGGTCTTCGGCAGCCCGAGAGTATGGCCGTGCCATCGTGGCGCTGTAGGGTCCGGAGTCTTCGGCAGCGGAACCGACGGGGGGGAGCATGGACGTGGTGGTCGATCTGGGCACGGGGAAGGTGACCCTCGCCGACCCCGGGGACCTTCAGCACTTCGCGGTCCGGGCGGTGCAGGCGGCGCAGGCCGGCGGCGGTGCTGCCCCGGGCACGTCGACCGGTGAACTTGACGAACTGGCCGCGGCGCTCGTCGCCCACGACGTCGGCCACGTCGACCCGGACGGCTCGGTGCGGGTCGACGTGGCGGCGGTCCGCCGTCTGGCCGGGTCCGAGGTGCCGGTGACCGCCGAGTGGGAGTCCGGCTTCGCCTCGATGCTCGAGTACGCCGCCGCCAAGGGGTGGGTGGCCGACGACGGGACGATCCGGGCCCATGTGGAGTGGCAGGTGGCCTCGTGAGGTTCTCCTACGCCGAGTCGATGGTCGATCCGTCCATGTACCTCGATCTGGCCCGGGCGGCCGACGAGGCCGGGTACCACGCCATGGTGGTGCCGGACAGCCTCTGCTACCCGGAGGTGTCGGACTCGACCTACCCGTTCTCCCCGGACCACTCCCGCGAGTTCCTGGAGGACAAGCCGTTTATCGAGCCGTTCACCCTCATCCCGGCCATGGGGGTGGTGACCGAGCGCATCCGGTTCATCACCTTCGTGCTCAAGCTCCCCATGCGTCACCCGCTGCTGGTGGCCAAGCAGGCCACCTCGGTGGCGGTGATGACCGGCAACCGGCTGTCGTTGGGGGTCGGGGTCAGCCCGTGGCCCGACGACTACCGGCTACTCGACATCCCCTGGGAGGGTCGGGGCAAGCGGATGGACGAGGCGGTGGCGTTGGTCCAGGGCCTGTCCGCCGGCGGCTACTTCGAGTACCACGGCGAGGTCTTCGACCTCCCGCCGGTGAAGATCTCGCCGGTGCCCACCGTGCGGATCCCCATCCTGGTCGGCGGCCACGCACCGGCCGCGCTGCGCCGGGCCGCCCGGGCCGACGGGTGGATGCACGGCGGCGGTGACCCCGAGGAGCTCCCCGGGCTCCTCGACAAGCTCCGCCAGATCCGCCAGGCGGAGGGGACTGCCGACAGACCGTTCGAGGTCCATGTGATCTCGCTCGACGCCTTTACCGTCGACGGGGTGCGCCGGCTGGAGGAGCGGGGGGTGACCGACGTGATCGTGGGGTTCCGGTGGCCCTACTCGGTCGGTCCCGACACCGAGGTCCTCCAGCAGAAGCTGGACAACCTTCGTCGCTTCGCTGACGACGTCATCGCCAAGGTCGGCGAGTGAGGACCGCCCCACTGGGAGGCCGACGCCGTTCGGACGGTGTGGTCCCGGACGGTGTGGTCCCGGACGGTGTGGTCCACAGCCCTCAGCTGGTGAATCCGTACTGCTGATGAGGGCCCATCACCGCGCACTCGAACATGCCGTAGCCGACGTGGCCCTCGTAGGTGAACCGGGCGGCGTACTCGGTCAGCCCCCAGTCCATGTACGAGGCGTCAGCCGGGGGGATCTCCTGTCCCTGGACCACCAGGTCGCCCCGGTAGCTCCCGTGCTTCCACTCCGGCTCCAGCCCGTACCCGGTCCCGAGCAGCAGCGGGAAGGCCAGCAGCGTCTCCACCTCGACCTCGGCGGTCTTGCGCCCGTGGGGCCCGAAGTAGGAGAGGGTGGCGCCGGTGACCTTCCGGGTACCCGGCTCGAACCGGAGCTGGTGCTCGGGACGGCCCAGCCACTCCGGCTCCCGGCCGGAGCCGACGGGGAAGACGCTGTGGGCGTCCTGTAGGACGCGCTCGCCGTCGGGTCGCTCCTGGACGATGGTGACCAGGGCGTGGTCGTCAAAGCGGGCGGGGGCGTAGATCCAGAAGAAGCCGGCCCCGGCGTCGGTGGCCCGGATGCCCGGGGGCTCGGACTCACCCACCGGCCGGATGCCCCACGAGCGGTCGCGGGAACCCCACCACCTGTCGGGGGTGAGGGCCAGCTGGCGGTCGCCCACCTTCAGCGAGCCGGTCCACGACCCGAGCTGGGCGAAGCGTGTGGAGTCGAAGGTGACCCGGGTGAACTGGCGGTCGAAGTGCCGGGCCTCGAGGATGGCCTCGGAGAACCCGTCGTAGACGGCGTCGAGCTCGATCCCGTGCTGGTTGGGCTCGACGATGACCCGCACCCGCTTCAGTCCCTCTTTGACCTCCACCCGGATCGGTCCCACCGAGGCGTCCATGCGGTCGGCGCCCAGCGTCTTGGACGACCGGACCACCCGGTGGTCGTCGCCCCACATCACCGAGACGAAGGCATCGGCCACGCTCAGGTTGGGGTACTGGCCCACCCCGATCACCGCGAAGAGCTCGTCGGGCGTGCCGTGCACCTCGCCGGTGCCATGGATGTTGAAGTAGTAGCGGTCGTAGAAGTTGCGGTCGGAGGTGCCCACGTGGCGGATCGGCTCCGAGATCTGGTGGACCGGGTAGTCGTCGAGCGGGGAGAGCGGGGAGGGCACGGGAGCTCCTGACGGGAGGTCCGGGATCACCCTCGGGGGCGGGCGATGCGCCGGAGCGGACATCGGGACGGAGCGTATCCGCCGCCACCCCGAGAGGCGAGACGGCCTCGTCGTGCATTCACTGCCGCCCCGATGCCCCCCCGGGTCGGTCTGAGATCGACCGGCGGCATGCCCCCGCCGCGGTGGCTACGATCTGGATACCGGGGTAGAACCGGTTCCATCAAGGGAGGGGTCCATGAAGTCGTACGACCGTCTGTTCATCGGCGGAGACTGGGTCGAACCGTCGTCCTCGGCCACCTTCGACGTGATCTCGCCCACCTCCGAGGAGCTGGTCGGCCGGGTCCCCGAGGCACAGGTGGCCGACATCGACCGGGCGGTGGCCGTGGCTCGCGACGCCTTCGACCACGGACCCTGGCCCCGGATGGCACCGGCCGAGCGCGCCGCGGTGCTCTCCAAAGCGGCCGAGGCCATCCGCAACGACATGCAGGGCATCGCCGAGCTCATCTCCAACGAGATGGGCTCCCCGGTGTCGTGGGGGCTGTTGGCCCAGGTGCTCGCCCCCACCATGATCCTCGACTACTACGCCGGGCTCGGCTCGACGTTCGCCTTCGACACGGTGAAGGACGGCCTCCTCGGCCCGGTGCTGGTGGCCAAGGAGCCGGTGGGCGTGGTGGCCGCCATCACCCCGTGGAACGTCCCGCTCTTCCTGGCGGTGGCCAAGCTGTCGCCGGCCCTGCTGGCCGGCTGCACGGTGGTCTTCAAGCCCGCGCCGGAGACGCCGCTCGACGCCAACCTGCTCGGAGAGATCCTGGCCGACGCCGGCCTGCCCGAGGGCGTCCTGAGCGTGGTGCCGGCCGGCCGTGAGGTCGGCGAGCACCTGGTCAACCATCCGGGCGTCGACAAGGTCTCCTTCACCGGGTCGTCGGTGGCCGGCCGGAAGATCGGTGCGGCCTGCGGGGCCAACCTGAAGCGGGTCAGCCTGGAGCTGGGCGGCAAGTCGGCTGCCATCCTCCTCGACGACGTCGACCTCGAGGCCACCCTGCCGTTGATGATGCCCAACGCCATCATGAACAACGGCGAGGCATGCATCTCGCTCACCAGGATCCTGGCGCCCCGGGACCGGTACGCGGAGATCACCGACGCCCTGGTCGAGCAGGTCCGCGCCCTCAAGGTCGGCGACGCCCTCGATCCGGCCACCGAGGTGGGGCCCCTGGTGGCCGAACGTCAGCGCGACCGGGTGGAGAACTACATCCGGATCGGCCAGGAAGAGGGGGCCAAGGTCGCCATCGGCGGCGGCCGCCCCGAGGGGATCGACCGTGGTTGGTTCGTGGAGCCGACCGTCTTCGTCGACGTCGACAACGGCATGCGCATCGCCCAGGAGGAGATCTTCGGGCCGGTGCTGTCGGTCATCCCCTACGACGGCGAAGCCGACGCCGTGCGCATCGCCAACGACTCGGAGTACGGCCTGTGCGGCGCCGTCTACACCGGCGACAACGATCGCGGCCTGAGTGTGGCCCGCCAGGTCCGTACCGGCACCTACATGGTCAACTCCAACATCCCCATCGACTTCTCGTCCCCGTTCGGCGGCTACAAGGCCTCCGGGGTGGGACGGGAATTCGGCGAGGACGGCCTCGAGCTCTTCCTCGAGAAGAAGACCATCAATCTCCCGAGCGGCTACAACCCCTCGGTCTGATCGCAGTTCCCGACCGGTCGGGGGGCCGGTCGGGAACTGACGAACCTCCCGGTGTCCGGCGACGGGCGGCCGCTCCAACTGAGGCCGCCGGACCTGCGAAACTGGGCCGGTCACCACGCCGGTCGTCCGGACCGGCCCCCGACGGTGCCCGGAGGCGCCCACCTCGATGAGCCCGGCTACCCACGCGGCTTCGAAGCGATCACGACCGGCCGCGGTGGCGACCACCGCGGCTCGTGGCCGTCCCGTCAGCTTCGGCTTCATCCCCGCCCTGGACGGGCTGCGGGCCCTGGCCGTGCTCGGGGTGAT
>JBKQTE010000026.1:0-39890 GCA_052143315.1 Acidimicrobiales bacterium
GTCCCGACAGATGTGAATCTGCTGCGGCAAGTGGCAGGCAAACAGAGCGCGCTGGCCATCTTCGACATCGGGAAACTTGAATTCCTCTACATCACACGGCTGCCATCGGCAAGTTCCATGCAATCACTCACCGACCCCGCCTTCACGAAGCGCTATTGGCGGCACCAAAGGGCTGGTGCGAAGACCTTCCGTTCGGACTGGAAGAAGGGCTCGCCCTACGACTTGGCGCACGAGGGGGTCGGGCTCGTCGTGAGCGACCCCGAGCAGGTGATCCTGGAGTCCGATCCCCACCGCCGGCTGGCCTATACCTGGCACACGTTCACTCCCGAGTGGGCCGCCCAGGTCGGCATGGACGAAGCCACCGCCGAAGCCTGGCGGGCTGAACCCCGCTCCAAGGTCGCCTTCGACATCGAGGACACCGGGCACGGTGTGGTCAAGCTCATGGTCGTCCACGACGGCTTCGAGCCTGGTAGCGACGTTCTCCAGGGCATCTCCAACGGCTGGCCAGCCGTCTTCGCCAGTCTGAAGACCCTGCTCGAGACAGGGGCGGCCTTGCCCGGGTCGTAGGACGGGACAGAGGCGGGCGGATCCGCTGAAGTGTTGGTTGAAGGAGTGATCGCTAGGGGTGTGGACCGACGGCCCCGGAACCTTCGCCGAGGTTTCCGTCAGCCCGTTCGCCGGAGCCCCGGGACACCGTGTCCGCAAGACCGCTGCCCTTTCTGAGTGCCCCTCGGCGGCACTCAGAACGACAGGCTGACAGCCCCGGGAGCCAGACCCTCGGGGCCGAAGATCCCGGCGTCGTTGAAGGTCACGCCTGGGATGACCTGCGACTGCTTGACCCCCATCGTCGCCGCGCACAGGGGGCAGATCAGCACCACGCCGCCGTCGCTGATGAAATTCGCCAGCTGGGTCTTGATCGGCGGCTCGGTGCGGAAGTGCAGGGTCGGCGACAGCGTCCGCCGGGCGAGGGCGGGAGCGTGCACATCGAGGAAGAGCGTTGTGGGCCGTCCGGCCGCCAGGGACCGGTTGGCCAGGCTGATCGCCAGGTTGATCTTCCAGAGGTCGGTCGTCGTGTACGAGGTCTGGTGCTGGGGATTGGGACCCTCCGTCAGCATGATGAGGACCCGGTCCGAGATGGTCGTGGGCGCGGCGGCGCTGGTGACCGTCGGCACCGCGCCGGGGTCCGTCGCCGCGCCGCCGACCGCGCCGGGCGGCGCCACGAGTCCGATGAGCACGCCCAGGCTACCCATCAGCACGAGAGCGCCCGGGCGCCGGTACTGCCGCCGGCATATCCCGGCCGGTGCCGTGCCGGCACGTCGCTCGCCGGTCTCCGCCTGGTCCGCTCCCGCCCCTGTCCTGATCGCCATGTCCGCTCCCCGCAGTTCCCGGCCCGGGTACATCCCGAGTGGCGGTACACCGTAGTGTCGTCCTCCGGCCGGTGCCCGACCCGGCAACGGGGTCCGGTGCGACGTTCCCAGACCGGTGCCGAACGACGTGCCGGGGCCGCCGTGCGCGGATCATGGCCGCCCCGGTCCCGACGTGGGCGAGGGAGCCCTCGTCAGGCGCCCCCGGGACAGCACGGCGGTGATCTGGTCACCTCCAAGGGCTGAGCTGCAACTCCGGAGTGAAGAAGGACATGACGCCGGCTGTGGGCGCACTATCAGCCGACGGGTGCTTGCCAACCGCCAACCGCCCATGAACGGCACTTATGCCGCAGTCGGCCCCAGGTGAGGCGAAGGGCAAGCCTTGGCCCCGCCACCGTCGGCGGCGGTTGATGTTGCGGGTTTCGGCAAGACTGCCACCTATGGTGGGCTTACTCCTGACCGTGACCTTCGCGTGCGGTGTCCTAATTGCTGTCGCCCATGTCGTGAATCAGCGATTCGTCGCCCCTGTCTACGACGTCGTGGCGAATCTCACTGCCTTCGGATGTGCTGTAGGGGCATCCCTATTGCTCAACCATCCGGTCCCCGCGATCCTGTCAGGCGTGGCCATCTTGTGCTGGCTTGTTCTTGCAAGGCGAACGGTCCTCGATCGCCGCGAACGACGTGAAGAAGAACCTCGCTGAATCAGAGACTGACGGCCGAGTGACCCGACGACTCGTTGACGCTGACCGACCGGGAGGTGCCGGTGCCGAGTGGGTTCGGCCCACGTTGGGGGCATCACATATAACGCTGGCTGCGGGTCGATACGTCCGTCTCGAAATCCCAGTGGCGCTTGACGATGGCGATCGCCGCGCTCAGGCACTCTCGGACGTGTCACCGTGAGCCCAGACAGCGGGGCTATCGTGCGATCCATGGGCGGATCCGGGTGAATCACGTCTCGGTAGCAAGCGGCAGATGGCCTAGGCTGACGGCAACATTGGCGGGAGTTGTGGCGGCCATTCTCATGACGGCTTGCGGTGGCGGTGCGGTCAGTTCTGGTCCGCCGTTCCCAACGGGGGCGGATATCGTCTACGTCAACAATGCAGCAGGCATCCTTCCCGTCAACCTGAGCACTCACGCTGTCGGTCATCTGATGACCGAGCCAATCTAGAACCCGAACAGCGAGGTGCTCGTCGCTGCGGATGGGAAGACGGCCTTCGTGAACGGTGGACACGGCCTCGTTCCGCTCAATCTCGTCACTGGGAGATTCGGCACGCCGTTCCTCCAGTCGAGGAAGTGGGGTGCCTTCGCCGTGGCGCCCAACGGGCGCACCATCTACATGACGAACGTTCCCGGCCTGAACGCAATCGTCCCCCTCGACGCCCGCACTGGCCTCCTCGGTAGGCCAATTCCTGTGCCTGGCCTTCCAATTGGCATCAGCATCGCTCCAAACGGGATGACCGCCTACGTCGTGACCGAAGGTGGCGCTGACATCACACCGGTCAACTTGTCCACGGGGGCCTTAGGCCAAGTCATCCAGGTCCCTGACGGTGTCAACGCTCTTGCCATTGCGCCGGGAGGTGTCATGGCCTACGCCACCGGAGCTGGCGGTCTTGCCGTTGGGAAGGTTCAGTACAGCTACGTCACGCCCATCAATCTTGCCGAAGGGGTGGCCGAGCCGCCGATCCCTCTGCTCCATGCGCCCTACGGCATTGCCCTTGCGCCTGACGGTCGTACGGCCTACGTGACCGGAGGTGAGGCGGGGCCACCCATTCCACCGGACGTGACCGAGATTGACCTGGCGACCGGCAAGGTGAGTGGCAGCTTTTCGGTCCCCGGTGGGGCGAACGGCATTGTCAATGCCACCTCGGGAGCTGGCGGTTAGCACTTGGATCGGTTGATGGAGCTTCATGCGGTAGCGGATGCGTAGACATTGCACGAAGGCTGTGCTCCCGCCGAGTTGAGCGGGTATCCCTGATCGGGTGAGTGGCTGCTATCGAGAGGGCCGAATGGACTATGTCGGGCGTGGATCCCCAGGGCCCATCTTTCACGATGCAGAGTAAGATGCGAATCCAGTTCGTCAGTACTTTCAGAGGGCTGACCAGGACAAGGTCGGGGGCGGGAGATAGAAGCAGTGGCCCAAGGTGCGGAGGACGGAGAGAAAGACGAAGCGACTGATGGCGATGATGATGGCCCATTCCCAATGTTTCCGCTCGGTCAGCGAAGTCAGTGGCTTCTCGGATCCTCCGAAGGAGTCCTCGGTAAAGCTCCTCGGATTTCGGAGCCCAAGGAGTCAACTCCCCTGGAAGCCTCCGAGCCTGAGGATGTAATCCCATCCATTGCTTTGTGGGCCATGAAGTACCTGAGACATGGGTGGTTCAGCTCGTCGTCCGGCTCCGATGCGATGGACCGTATTCGCTGGAGATCGGCAGTCGGAGACGAACCGGCGCTGTATGTCATTGACGATGGCTACGACCATTGCATGGTGGCGAGAATCGTGGGATCGTCGCCGGACGGATGTACATACTGCCTTGTGGCACGCATCTTAAGGTTGGATTTTGAGGAAGTACGCAATGGTGAGATGGACCCATCCGGACTCTTCTCACTGGGGAAGGGATTCACCTTGTGTGGCGTAGTAGCCGGGTCCATCTCAAATGTGGTTCGAGTGGCAAGCTACCGTCGGCTCAAAGACGTCCCAGCAGACTTTCTCCCCCCTTCAGGATTCATCGAGTTCGCCTCAGCGCTTTGAGTCGCTAAGAGGCGGAGTGAATGGACTGACAGGCCGAAAGCTCTATCACGCTGGTGTCGTTCTTGTAGTCCGAGTCCCCTGCCCCCAATCACCGGGTGCGGGTGGATACGTCCGCCGTGAGTGGTCCGGGGCGCTTGCCGATCGCGAGCGTCACGCTCTGGCACATTCGGGCGTGTGGAAACGTGTCGCCCGGCTCTGTCGGTAGGGGGAGCCGGCCCGCCTGGGGACCCCTGGCCCTGGATTGGGCGTCCGTCGGCATCCAACCGCTGCACATGACGACGATCTAGCCTCGCCAGGCACCCACGGCACCTGGAGTTGAGGAACTGGATGGACGAAAGTCAGTGGATCGGGGTCAGATCGCCGGAGTTCCGCGCCATTCTCGAACGGATCAAGGTGGCGACCCGACTTTCCTCCAAGCTCAGCGGATACTGCATGGACGAAACGGAGTCGATCCGAGAAGTCTTCGAGGAGCTGATCGGCAAGCCCGTCGGCGACTCCTTCTCGCTCATCCCTCCCTTCTACGCGGATTACGGGCTGAACATCACCATCGGTCGGGCCGTCTTCGTCGGTTACCAGTGCATGTTCACTGGTCACGGAGCCATCGACATCGCGGACGAGGTCATGATCGCGAACAAGGTCAACCTGGTCACGGCCGGTCATCCCGTCGAGCCGGACAAACGGCGGGCATACATCACCGTGGAACCGATCACGGTCGAGACAAACGTGTGGATCGGATCTGCCGCCACGGTCTTGCCCGGTGTGACCATCGGAGCTGACTCCGTCGTCGCAGCCGGTGCGGTCGTGACGCATGATGTCCCTCCGGCGACCCTTGTGGCGGGTGTGCCAGCGACTGTCATCAGGCATCTATAGCGGCACTCGGTGGCTTGGGCCGGTTCGGCACTGGGAATGTCGATCCGCCGAACGCTCAGAGCAAAGGCACGGGTGAGGTAGGCCGCTGGTTGAGGCGGGGTCGGTCTGACTGTCAGCCATCGCAATTGTGCGGATGAGCGCCCGGCTGACAACCGTGCCAGGCTCCGGGGGTGCGAAGATTCCGATGCGTTGGCTGAGGGCAGTTCTCATCGCGGGACTCATCATGGGCGCCGTGGGAGTCGTACTGCTCCTCACCCTCAGGCACCATCATCAGATCTGTATCGCACCATACGGATCGCCAATCGCTTCCGCGCATCCTGCGCCATCGAGGGGTGACTGTTCGCTAGTTAGCTGGCTCTACTACTTGGGCCTTGGGACCATCGTCATTGGGGCCCTGCTTACGCTCGGGCCGGTGGCAGCCAGGACTTGGAACCGATGAGCCACCTTACTTTGGCGAGCTCCATTGAGATCGGTCCCGTGACCGGTCGGGCGAGGCCGCGTCACTCATCGCCGGTCGGTCGTGATTGCCGTCGGTCGGGAGTCAGGCAGGGTGGGCGCCCATTGCTCCGGTTCACGGGGAAGGGCACCGAGACCCGAGGGAAGCCGTGCGTTGGTTAGGGCGTCCGCCGGCGCAGCGTCATAGCACCAAGCGCCAGTGCGGCGACGAGGAAACCCCCGACGACAATCATGTCCACGAGAAACTGGGTGGTGACGGCAGCGTGAGTGCTCAGCTGCTGGGTGGCGTCGACGACATAGGACATCGGCAACAAGTATGAAACCCAATGCAGGAAGGTGGGCAACTCGGAACGCGGCACGATGATCCCGCACAAGAGGAGCTGCGGAAGAATGAAGGCGGGCATGAACTGCACGGCCTGGAACTCGGTGGCGGCGAGCGCGCTCACCGACAGGCCCAGAGCCATGCCCAGCAGGGCGTCGAGCACCGCCACCACTACGACCAACCACGCATCGCCGCGCACCGACATGCCGTAGGGGCCGAAGCACAATCCGGAGACCACCAGGGCCTGGACGATGGCGGCCATCCCAAATGCGATCGCGTAGCCGAGTACGAAGTCGGCCTTCCCCATTGGCATGGTGAGCAGGCGTTCGAGCGTTCCGCCCGTGCGCTCTCGCAAGGTGGCTACCGACGTCACCAGGAACATCACGATCAGCGGGAAGATGCCCAGCAGCTGTGGCCCGAAGACATCGAAGTCGTGGTCGCGGCCGTGGAGGATCCAGGCCAACAGCCCCATGAGCACCGCCGGGACGGCCACCAGCAGGGCCACCGTGCGCGGGTCGTGGCACAGCTGTCGGAGCACCCGTCCAGCGGTGGCATGCATCCGGCGCCAGGTCACGGGCCCTCCGTACCGGCTACTGGGCCGCCGCGCTCGACGAACGCTTCGCCCTCGATCAGCGCCACGAACGCCGACTCGAAATCCTCGCAAGCCGTGCTCGACAGCAGACCCTCGGGGGTGGTATCCGCCAGGATCCGGCCGTCGCGCATGAGCAGCAACCGCTCACAGCGCTCGGCCTCGTCCATGACGTGGCTGGAGACAAGCAGGGTTGTCCCGGCTGCCGCCAGCCGGTGGAAGAGCGACCACAGGCTCCGGCGCAGCAGCGGGTCGAGACCGACCGTGGGCTCGTCGAGCACGAGAAGGCTCGGCGAGCCCAAGAGCGCGGTGGCCAGCGACACGCGCGCCCGTTCGCCACCTGACAGCCGTCCCACCATGGAGGCGGCATGGTCGCAGAGGTCGACGTCGGCCAGCACGCGCTCGACAGCCTCCGCAGATGCGCCGAGTATGGTGGCGAAGTACGACAAGTTCTCCCGTACGGTGAGGTCCCCGTAGACCGAGGGCACCTGGGTGACATATCCCACCCGGTCGCGCAGCGGCGGCGACCCCGCCGGCTCGCCGAGCAGGGTAACGGTCCCCGAGGTCACCACCTGCGTGCCCACCAGGGATCGCATAAGCGTCGTCTTGCCGCTACCGCTCGGTCCCAGCAGGCCCACCAGCGTCCCCGCGTCGAGGTCGAAGCTCACGTCGTCTACCGCGCGTGTCCGACCGCGCACGACCGTCAAATTCTCCACGCGGACCGCGGGGGCCGTCAACACCGGAGCCCGGCTGGTCACGGGATCATCCTGGCAGATCGCCGCGCTGGCCGCAGTAGACCGTACGGGACCCACATTGCGTCGCTCATGCCCATGATTGGGCCGAACACCGAGGCGAGCGCTCACAAACCCGCCGGCTGGTGCCCCCCAATGGCGCTGACAGTGCATCCCCAACTGACGGGAGGGCGTCACACTCCGGCACATCGAAGCGTGTGGATAACGGCTGAGCCGCTGATGTCCGCTGCTCGATTAGCTCACGTTCGACGGAACAAATCCGGTCACTCGTGGAGAGATTTGGGCGTGGAGAAGTGGTGGGAGACCCGAGCCGGACGGACCCTGATCGTCGTGTGCTCGACACTTACGTTTGCGGCCCTCGGTCTGCTTTGGCTGCACGCAACTGGACGCTGGGGAGGAGGGCCGTACTGCACGGGCGAAGCCCCTACCCCCCATGGAGTCGCACTCGCCTGCGTCAACACCTCACCAAATTGGGGCTGGGTGGTCTTCGGGGCGTTATTCGGTGCTCTACTCGGATGCTTCGGGGCCGCCACAGGACTCAGGAATTACAGCCGGAGTCGGCGAAGCCCTGGCTGTAATCGCTGATCGCCGGCTCGGCGGGACACTTCGACGCCGAGGCAGGTGGCCCTACGGATCGTGCCCCGGGATCGAAGGAGCGAGCCAATCAGGCCCCTGGTGGAGCAGCGACGAGGCCAACAAAGTCATACCCACCCGTAGCCAGTGCAGACCCATCGAATGGCGCATCCCCGTAGGCAAAGATGCCTCCGGCAGAGTTGGGTAGCCAGTATCCCTGGCCTGTCCACGATCGTGTGATCCCGACAAACGGGGCTCCGTAGTTGCCGCCACCCGCCGATCCATAGAAGCCGGCGTCCCCGTAGGCGAAGACACCCCCGTCGGCAGCCACGAGCCAGTAGCCGCCCCCGTCAGGCGCTGCGGCCATCCCACGATCGGCGGATTGAGGTGAAGCGAGCCGGCCGAACCGTAGGAGCCGGCATCTCCGTAGGCGAAGACACCCCCGTCGGCAGCCGCGAGCCAGTAGCCGCCCCCGTCAGGCGCTGCGGCCATCCCCACGATCGGCTGATTGAGGTGAAGGCTGCCCGCCGAGCCGTAGAAGCCGGCGTCCCCGTACGCGAAAACGCCACCGTCGGCAGCAACCTCCCAGTAGCCGCCGCTTGGAGGAGGGGTGTCTGACGACGGACTCTCTGAAGTGCCGCCCGCCGGTGACATCACGAACAACAAGGCTGCCATCACCGTCACCAGTGCCGTGGGCCACATCCATATGCCTGATCTCGATGTCCTCATTCCGGTGATGTTCTGGTGCGCTTGGTTTGGGAGAATGTGCCCACAAACCCACAGTACGGGCCCCTGCCCCTGAACACCGGTTACGCACAGATGAATTCCAGGTTGATCCGGTCGAGCGCTCACTATCACGAGCGCCACACCGGACTCAGATCCGGAGCGCCGCATCACCTCGATTGCCTATGTGGCGCCCAACCGTTCGGGGCATCCAGGCGGCACGACCGAAGCGCCCTGGGATCGATTCATGGCTCTACCGCCGGAACGCCCATCTTGCGGCACGGGATGCTCATCTTGCGGCCCGATTGCCGGTGCGGTGCAGTTGATCGCTGGACGCCTACCGGGTTACGCCTCGTCGTCGGAGCCGCCCGAGGCCTGCATCTTGTCGTCGATCATGTCGACGACGGTCGGGTCCATCAGGGTGGTGACGTCGCCCAGTTGGCGATGCTCGGCCACGTCTCGCAGGAGCCGCCGCATGATCTTGCCGCTCCGGGTCTTCGGCAGCTCGGGGGTGAGGAGGATCTGGCGGGGCTTGGCGATCGGCCCGATCATGGCGGCCACGGTCTCCCGCAACTCGATGACCAGGGCCTCGCCCCCCTCCTTGGTGTCGATCACGTCGCCCTTGATGGTGACGAACGCCACGATCCCCTGTCCGGTGGTCGGGTCGGTGGCACCCACCACGGCCGCCTCCGCCACCCGGTGGTGGCTCACCAGGGCATGCTCGATCTCGGTGGTGGAGATGCGGTGGCCCGAGATGTTCATGACGTCGTCGACCCGGCCCAGGAGCCAGAGGTCGCCGTCCTCGTCCTTTTTGGCGCCGTCGCCGGCGAAGTACCGCCCCGGGAACCGTGACCAGTAGGTCTCCCGGTAGCGCTCCGGGTCCCGCCAGATGCCCCGCAGCATTCCGGGCCACGGCCGGTCGATGACCAGGTAGCCTCCCTCCCCGTTGCCCACCGGGTTGCCATCGTTGTCGACCACGTCGACGTCGATCCCCGGAAGGGCGGCCATGGCCGCCCCCGGCTTGGTCGAGGTGATCCCCGGCAGCGGGGCGATGAGGATGCCACCCGTCTCGGTCTGCCACCAGGTGTCCACGATGGGACAGCGATCCCGGCCGACGTATCGGCGATACCACATCCACGCCTCCGGGTTGATGGGCTCGCCCACCGAGCCCAGCAGGCGCAGGCTGGTCAGGTCGTGGGCCTCGGGGAGATCCTCCCCCCACTTCATCAGCGTACGGATGGTGGTCGGAGCGGTATAGAGGATCGAGACCTTGTACTCCTCGATGATCCTCCACCAGCGGTCCCGACCGCCGGCGTCGGGGGTGCCCTCGAACATGACTGAGGTGGTGCCGTTGGCCAGCGGGCCGTAGACGATGTAGCTGTGGCCGGTCACCCATCCGATGTCGGCCGCCGTCCAGTAGACGTCCTCCTCCGGTTTGACGTCGAAGACCAGGCGCTGGGTCGCCGAGGTGTGGACCAGGTAGCCGCCGGTGGTGTGGAGGATGCCCTTGGGCTTGGCGGTGGTGCCACTGGTGTACATGATGTACAGCGGCTGCTCGGCGTCGAACGCCTCGGCGGCATGGGTGGCACGCTGGCGGTCGACCAGGTCGTGCCACCAGACGTCGCGACCGTCCTGCCAGTCGACGTCCTGGCCCGTGCGGCGCACCACCAGCACGGAGCGGACGTCCGGGCACTGGAGCAGCGCCTCGTCCACCTGGGGCTTCAGCGCCGACGCCGACCCCCGCCGGTAGCCGCCGTCAGCGGTGATGACCACCCGGGCATCGGCGTCGAGCGTGCGGGCCGCCATCGCCTCGGCTGAAAAGCCCCCGAACACCACAGAGTGGGGGGCGCCCAACCGGGCACATGCCAGCATGGCCACCACCGCCTCGGGGATCATCGGCAGGTAGATCATCACCCGGTCCCCGGCCTCGACCCCCAGCTCGACCAGCGCATTGGCCGCCTGGCACACCATCCTCTGCAGGTCGGCGTAGGTGATGGTTCGGGTGTCGCCCTCCGGCTCGCCCACCCAGTGGAAGGCCACCCGTTCACCGATGCCGGCCTCCACGTGCCGATCCACGCAGTTGTAGGCAGCGTTCAGGCGGCCGCCCACGAACCACTTGGCGAACGGGGCGTCGTCCCAGTCGAGTACTCGGTCCCACGGTCGCTCCCAGGTCAGTCTGCCGGCCTGCTCGGCCCACCAGGCTTCGGGATCGGCGGCGGCCTCCTCGTAGATCCCCGGCTGGGCGTTGGCCCGCCGGGCGAACTCCGCGGGTGGGTCGAACCGGCGTGTCTCGTGGAGGAGGGCGGAGAGCGCCTCGTCGCCCCCGGGTGCAGTGTCGCTCATCATGCGTCCCTTCCGTCTCTCCCCGAGACCCCCATCAGGCGATCACGACTGCGACCGGCGAACCGCGCTGGGAGCCGGCGACAGCAGGGGGATCACCACCTTCCGAAAGGTCTCGTCTACCACACCCCCGATGGGGGCGTACCAGGCGCCGGACGCGGCCACGCCCCTTCCGGCGGGAGGGCGGGCTCGGGCGGTGTCGGGCTCCGGCCGGTCAGGGCCAGAACGGCATGCCGGCCGAGGAGACCACCCCGGGGGCGCCGGTCGGGCCCGAGTCCTCCTCGACGACCACCGGCCGGCTCGAGTCGATGTCGAAGGGCCGGAGCCCCCCGACCACCTTGGGCCCGAGGACCGTCATCGAACCGGGCGGCACCACCAAGGTGACCACCGCGGCGCCGGTCCCGGCCGCCGTGACGACGACGCGCGACGGCGTGCTCCCGGGGTTGGCGACCCCCAGGCTGTCCACCGTGGCACCGGCCGTCCCCGGGGCGTTCTGGACGCCGGGGGGCGGGACCAGCCAGTGGGTGGCCGTCGTGGTGGTCCCCGGTTCGGCGCCCCAGACCGGGGTGGCCGAGCCCGGAGCCGCCTGCACCGACCGGCTCACCACGATGTCCCCGGTGGCCTGGACGTTCACCGAGTACGGGGTCTGGACCGGGAGCCGTCCCGACCCCGAAGCCACGAAGGTGGTGACGGACTGGGCCGGGACGCTGACTTGGAATGGGGCCACCCTGGCCATGGGGAGGCCGATGTCGAAGGTGGCCGTCACCGCGCTCGCCCCGGGATTGGCCAGGTGGAAGGTGACGGTCCCCTGGGTGGTGTCGGTGGTCTGGGCGAAGTGCCACGAGCTCGAGAGGGCCGGCGAGCCGAGGCGCAACGACACCCCGCCGGTCGACCCCGACGACCACTGCTGGAGCTCGTCCGCCACCACCGAACCGGACTGGGCCGACAGCACGGTGCCGATCTCGCCCTGGCCCTGGACGAAGTCGCCGATGTTCTCGCTGACCACCTGGCCGGCGGGGATCTCGAGCCCCTGGTACGTCGAGGGGGCCACCACCCCACCAGGGGTCACGAAGGACAGGTTGACCACCGCGTCGGTGGCGCTGGGATTGAACAGGTCGAGGGTCAGCACGTTGCCGGCGGCCGTCGAGCCTCCGGCGAAGTACCACGACCCCGATGTCTGCGAGGCGCACGGCGCCGTGCTCCACCCGTTCGCCCCGGACGCCACCTGGTTGACCGCCACCCCGCCGCCGTCGAAGGCGAACGACGTGGCCAGGTCCCCAGCCGGCAGCCCGGCACCGGGGTTGACGGCCGCCGACCCCCCGGCCGGGACCACGATCTCCCGGTGGCTGGGGGCGCCCGGCGTCCCCTGGCTGGCCGAGCCGCCGGCGGTCCCCGGGGCCACCCAGGTGGTCATGGACCCGTCGACGGCCGCCGGCGTCGTGTTGGTCAGGTAGATAGTCGTCCCGGCCAGACCGTCGGCTCCGGCCGCCCCGCCGGTGCAGAAGGCGGAGGACGAGTAGGCGCCGGTGGGGGCGATGGGCACCCCATCGAGCGGGCCCACCGCGGTGGGGGCGGCCGGAGCGGTCACCACCGCGTCTGCCACCGCCGGACCGGCGATCGCCGCCAGCACCACCACGACGGCGGCCAGCCGACCCGGCACCGACCCGCCCGGGCGGCGCAGGTGACGGGCTTGGCTGGTCATGGACTCGGTCATCTGCCCACCTCGTCGACCCCGGTGAGCTCGCCGGTGGGCTCGTTGGACAGGCCGGGGATGGTGTCCGGCTCCGACCGGCGTCGGCGCCAACGCCGCACCGCCGCACGGATCCACGGCCGGACCACGCCCCGTCGCTCGACCAGGGCCCTCGCCAGCACGATCCACAGGAGTACCTGCAGCCCCACTCCCACCGGGCCCCACGGCCCGCCTTCGAAGCGGAGCGTGGCCACCCCGGCGGTGCCCACCCGGTACTGGGCGGCCCACCCGAACGACGGCGACCGTGGGTAGGAGGCCCCGGACGGGCCCACCAGGTGCCACCGGCCGGCCGGCGCCAGGGCAGCGAACGTGGTGCCCTTCGGTACCGCTCCCCGATAGAAGGTGGCCGCCGCCGGTCCGGGCAGGACGGGGACCGCCCCGGGGACCACGCGGGCGCCGGGCGACGTGGCCGTGGCCGGCAGGGTCCCAGACGCGGTGGCGGGGATGGCGGCGGCGGCCACCGCCGCCGCCGACGGGCCGGTCACCGCCGAGCGCTCCGGGAGCCAGTCGCTGTTGGCATAGACGGTGATCCCGGTCTCGGTGAGCACCGGCTGCAGGTCGAGCTGGCGCTGCAGCGCCGTGGGCAGGTCGGCCGGCAGGGGGTACTGGGCCGGGTTCTGGACCTGGGGGATCACCGGGGCGATGGCGGTCACCGCCACCACGTAGCGGACGCCGGCCGGCGCCAGCATGGCGCCCAGGCGGTCGGTGCGCCCCTGTCGTGCCTGGTCCACCGCCGAGGCCAGCTGCGACGCCGGACCGGGCGAGGCGGCGTTCCACAGCCAGGCGGCGTCCGGGGCGCCGTCCTCGGAAGTGGCGTAGGCCAGGCCGTCGCCGGCGCTCCACGACCCTTGGTTGAGGGAGCGGGGGTCGCCGAGCCACAGCACCCGGAACGCACCGGCCGACGTCTGCCGGTGCATCCAGGCCAGCGTCTGGGCGAAGTCGTTCTGGGGGGTCTCCCATCGGCCCGGGATGACCGATACCAGGGTGGGAAGGGTGCCCACCACCACCGCGGCGGCGGCCATCACCGTGACCATCTGCCGCCATCCGAAGGTGGCGGTCCGCAGGTCCTCCTCGAAGGCGGCGATACCCAGCCCGATGGCCATGGCGACGGCCACCGCCGCTGGGCCGAGCAGCACCAGCGGGTCGATGGCGACGCTGCCGGCCCACCCCCGCCCGACCGCCCACGCCACCAGCCAGAAGAAGAGGGCGACGGTCCAGCACCGCCCCGCCCACCGGAACCGGTCACCTCGCGCCAGAAGCAGGGGCAGCAGCGCCGCCCCGGCGAACGCCCAGGTCAGAGGGGAGTCGCCGATGGGCCCCACCGAGAAGCGCAGCAGGGTGCCCCACGACGCCGCCTCCCAGGTCGGGGCGGCGACACCGAAGACCGAAACGGCGCTGCGGCCGGCGAGGACCACGCCGACCAGCCACGGCAGGCACAGGACCCCGGCGACCACGGTGGCCCCGAGGGCCAGCCAGAGTGCCCAGGTGGCCTGGCGCCACCCTCCCACGATGCACGAGGAGGCGGTCACGGCCACGCCGGCCACCACCACCACCACTGCGGCGGCCGGTACGAAGGCGACCAGCAGCGCCTCGAGCGTGCCCAGCAGCAGGCAAGCGCGGAGGGCGCGGTGACCGGACAACCACCGGCGACTGGTGGGGGACGACCCCCGGCCCGGTGTGGCGTCGGCGGCACCGGCCTTCCGTTTCGGGCGGCGCCAACGGGCGGCGGCGGCACCGCCCGACGGGGCATACGGCGGGATGCCGGCGAAGCGGAAGAGGTGGCCGAGCACCCAGGGGGCGCCGCCGTAGACGGCCAGGGCACCCAGCCTCCCGAGCGCCAACGCGTCGTAGGGCAGCGGGACGGCCAGGTAGACGATGCCGGCCACCAGCGAGGCCCGCTGGGACCCGAAGGGGCGGACCAGCCGGACCACGCCCCACGCTCCCAACGGGATGCAGGCGAGGATCAGCACTTTCTGGGTCAGCCCCATCGCCCCGAGGAGCACCGTCCCCACCACGCCGGCCACCGCCAACGCCGGGGTGGCCGGGGCGGTGGAGCCCACCCCCGACGGGTGCCAACCGGTGGCGAACTGGGCGAAGGTGGCGCTCCAGCCAGGGAAGGGCACGAACTGCCCGATCGACGGGAACGCCCCGGTCAGCAGGCCCCGGGTGCCGATCACCACCAGCAGGGCGGCCACGATCCACAACTCTGCCCGGACCCGGCCGCTGACCCTCCCCCGGTCGGAGAGCACGACCGCTCCTTCGCCCGTGGCCGGATTGCGAGGTGACGGCTCGGAGAGAGCGTCGCCCGGCCGACCGCCCCCATCCGGTTCGTCGATCGGCCCGTCGAGGACCGGCTCGAGCCCCATGGCCGTGGCCATCGCCTCGGCGGACTCGAGCTCGTCAGCGTGGGCACCGTGGAACCCGTGCTGGAACACCCGCCGGGCGTACGAGGACATGCGGGCGCTGCCCCCCAGCTGGAGCGTCCGGATCTCCCGGTCGCTCAACCGGCGGGTGGCCTGCACCTCCTTGCGCAGCCGGCGGGTGGTGCCCAGCCGGGCGAGGTTCCACCCCCAGGCGTGGGCCACGGCCCGGGCCCGGGCCGGGTTGCCGGCCACCAGGGCCACCACGTACTCCCCAATGTTCAGGACGATGATCTGGGGGACCACCCGGAGCCGGTTGAACGTCCCGTAGCACTTGAGCACGGCCAGCAGCTCGTGCCGGCGCTGGAGGGCCTGGAGGGTCACCGGGCGGTGCCCGGGGGCGTCGTCTCCACCCAGCAGGGCCGGGTCCAACACCCGGCCGCCGCCGGCCAGCTCCTCACGGTGACGGGCCCGGGCGGCAGGGGCGACCACGATGCGTGCCCCGGCGACCTGGGCGCGCCAGCACAGGTCGAGGTCCTCGCCCATGACCACAATGGCCGGATCGAAGCCGCCGAGCTCCTCGAACAGGTCGGCACGGATCAGGGTGCACCCGCCGGGGGCCACGAACACGTCCCGCACGGCGTCATGCTGGCCGTGGTCGATCTCGAGCGGCTGCACCCGGTCCACCACCGAGCCCGCCTTGTCCACCGTCATCCCTACGTGCACCAGGCGATCGGGGTCTTCCCACTCCACCACCTTCGGCGAGACGATCCCGGCGTTCGACCGGAACGCCTCCTCCACCATGAGGTGCACGGCATCGGCGTACGGGGCCACATCGTCGTGGCAGAAGAGGAAGTAGGCCGCCCCGTCGACCATCGACCGCACCTCGTCCGAGACCGCCCCGTACCCCAGAGCCTGCTCGAACCGGCGGACGTAGGCGGTGGGCAGCACCGCCGCCACCCGGGCGGTCAGGTCCTCGCCACTGGCATTGTCGAGGACGAGCACCGACAGCTCCGCATAGTCCTGGGATCCGAGCGAGGCCAGCGTCTCCTCGAACCACGGACCGGGATCGTGGGCGACGACGACGGCGACAACCGGCGGGGCCAGTGTTTCCATCAGGCCAAGAGGCTACCGGCAGCGCGACCCCGAGGTGGGAACCTCCAGGTCAGCGAAGCTTCTCGCCGGCCCGGCGAAAAGGTCGCCCAAGGTGCTTGCAACTGTTTATCACGACGTATACACTTGTATCTATCAGCATCCGGCAGCCGAGCCGGTTCCAGGCCCAGGCGGCGCACAGACTGTCCGCCGATCATCGCAGGGAGACGAGAATGCCAGACATCAAGATCCCGGACATCACCACCGACTTCACCAAGGCGGCCCACGACCTGGCCGACGTGGCCAAGGACGCCACCTACGTGGTCATCGGGGCCGGCGTGCTCGGGTACCAGAAGGCCCAGGTACAACGGCACGAGCTCCGCAAGCGCCTCAGCGAGCCCAGGACCACCTTCGAGGGTCGGTTGCAGGGTGCCCGTTCGGACCTGGGCGACGCCGTCCACACCGTGGACGCCAAGGTCGAGGACCTCATCGCCCGGATCGAGGCGGCCTTCGTGCCGCTCGAGGACCGGCTGCCCGGCCAGGCACGTGACGTGGCCAAGCAGGTGCGCGTCCAGGCCAGAGAGGCCCGCACCCAGGTCCGCAACCGGATCCTGACCGCCGCCGGCTGACCTCGCCATCTCGACGACGGTCCCCCTCCGTCGTCGGAGCGACCTGGCCCATCGGGCACAGGTCGAGACGGACCGGTCCCCCCCTCCGGTCCGGCTAGGAACGGCCCGCCTCGTGCGGGCCGTTCTCGCGTCCGGGCCCGACCTGGCTCAGCCGACCTGCCGGCGCCAGTACTCCAGGATGTCGGCCAGGGTCTGGCCCAGCGGCAGTTCGGGCTTCCAGCTGGTGGCGGCCTGCAGGCGCGAGGGATCGCCACGAAGCTCCGGAACCTCGACCGGTCGGACGAGGGCGGGGTCGACCTCGAGGGAGAGCGACGCTCCGGCCAGGGCCAGCAGCTCGTCGGCGATCTCCTGGATGGCCACGTCGTGGCCGGAGCAGACGTTGTAGATGGTGCCCGGCTCCCCGTTGTCGACGAGCATCCGGTAGGCCCGGACCACGTCCCGTACGTCGGTGAAGTCGCGCTTGGCCGACAAGTTGCCCACCACGATGGACGGGGCGTTGTCCCGCTCCGCCTCGACGATGCGCTTGGCCAGGGCCGGGACCGCGAAGTTCGGGGTCTGGCCGGGACCGATGTGGTTGAAGGGGCGCACGGTGATCACCGGCTGGCCGTGACCCCGGAAGGCCTGGTCGACCAGGGCCTCGGCCGCCAGCTTGCTCGCCGCGTACGGCGTGAGCGGGGCGGTCGGCGAGTCCTCGCCGAGTGGGAGCTTGGACGGGTCGGTGACGGCGCCGTAGACCTCCGCCGAGCTGGTCACCAGCACCCGGGGGTCCGAGCCGCACTCGCGGGCCGCCGCCAGTAGCACCGCGGTCCCGATCACGTTGACCTGGAGGACCTTGAGGGGCTCGTCCCACGACTTGCCCACGTGGGTCAGTGCCGCCAGATGGTAGACGGCGTCGGGGGCGGCCTCGGTCAGGGCGGCCAGCACGGCGACGGGGTCGGTGACGTCCACCTCGACGTCGACAACGAAGACGTCGTCACCGAGCTCACGAAGATGGGCGGCCAGCCACTGGCCCACGAAGCCACGACCGCCGGTGATGAGGGAGCGCACGTCGGGTCACCCTACCGGTTCGGCCGGGCCGAGCCGGAACCGACCACCGGCAGCGGCGGGGCGCTCACCGTTTGGCCGCCTGGCGGTAGGCCTCGACATGGCGGTCGGCACTGGCGGCCCAGGTGTGGCGGGCGGCGATGGCCAGCCCCCTCTGTCGTCTGGCGTCGTCGGCACCCTCGCCGTCGAGCACGGCTTCGAGCGCGCCGGCCAGCCTTCCGGCATCGCCCGGGGGGACCAGCACGGCGGCGCCGGCGGCCACCTCTTCCATGGCCGTGCCCGAGGTGGTGACCAGCCGAGCCCCGCAGGCCAGGGCCTCGAGCGCCGGCAGGCCGAAGCCTTCGTAGAGCGCCGGATAGACCGCGGCCTCGGCGGCGCGGAGCAGCGCTGGGATCACCTCGTCGGGCACGTAGCCGGTCCGGAGGATCCGGCTCCCCAGCCCGGAGGCGGCGACGGCCTCCTCGACCCGGTCCGCTCCCCAACCGGCCCCGCCGGCCAGCACCAGGCGGGTGTCGGGGTGGCGCCCGGCCACCGCGGCGAAGGCGCGGACCAACGTGGGCACGTCCTTGCGGGGCTCGAGGGTGCCCACGAAGACCAGGAACGGCGAGCCGTCGACCAGCCGGTCGTCCACGCCGGCCAGCAGAGCGGCGTCGGAGCCCGGGGTCGGCTCGGTCGGCCCGAACCGGCGGAGGTCCACCCCGTGGTGGGCCACCACCACCGGGGCCGTCACCTGGCACCACCGCTCCAGCTCCTCGGCGGTGGACCGGCTGGGGCACAGGACGACCGCCGCCCGTCGCGCCGCCACCTTGATGGCGCGACGGAAGAGCAGCACCTTGGACCTCTGATGCCACTCCGGGGCCTCGAAGAAGCTGAGGTCGTGCACGGTGACGACGCTCGGGACCGGAGCATGCTCGGGCATGGTGTAGTGCGGTCCATGATGGACGGTCACCGCCTCCCGCCGGAGGAGGTGCGGCAGTCGGACCTGCTCCCAGGCCAGCCGGCCGGGCCGCCACTCCGGCGCGCCGGCCACCAGGCCGGCGCCGGGTGCCATGGCCGCCCACCGGCGACCGTCCCGTCGTCTCGACACCACCACCAGGTCCACGTCAGGGCGCCCGGCCAGCTGGCGGGCCAGCTCCAGGGTGTACTGGCCGGCGCCCACCGGGTGGACCGGCACCGCCGAGACGTCCAACGACAGCCTCAGCGGCTCCCCCGGCCCCGGCGGCCCGCCGGAGGCCTCCTCGTCCCGGTCACCGGCCACGGCGACCTCCGTTGGCGGCGGCTGCCTCGTCCCAGACCGCCCGATGCCGCTCGGCGATGGCGGACCAGCTGAACTCGGCGACCCGCTGGTGCCCGGCCGCCCGGAGCCGCTCCCGGACCGCCGGGTCGGTGGCCACCACCAGGAGGCCGTCGGCGATGGCTTCGGTGTCCCGGGGATCGACCTCGTAGGCGGCCGTCCCGGTGCTGGGCAGGGGGCTGGCCACCACCGGGGCTCCCAGCACCATCGCCTCGACCGGTGGCAGCCCGAACCCCTCGATCAGCGGTACGTAGGCCAGGAGGACGGTCATCGAGTAGAGGGCCGACAGCTCGCCGGGTGTCACCATTCCGGCCAGGACGACCCCTGGCGACGGTGGCAGCCGCTCGCCCCAGCCGGCGGGACCGACCACCACCAGGGGCCAGAGTCCGGGCAGGGAGGAGCGGATCCGTCCGTAGGCCTGGGTGAGCCGCACCAGGTTCTTGCGGGGCTCGAGGGTGCCGACGCTGAGCAGGAAGGGGCTGTTCCCGACGCCGAGCCGGTCGAGCAGCACCGCCCCCGCCTCCAGGTCGGGCGGCGGCAGGTGGTCGCCGCCCATGGGAATGACGGTGATCGAGTCGGGGGGCGCCCCCGCCTGGTGCAGGTCGTCGGCCACCACCTCGGCCGGCACGATGAACCGTTGCGCCCGGCGGAGCGACCGCTGCAAAGCCGCCTCGTGCCACGCCCGGCCTCTCGGCGGGTAGGCCTCGGGGAGGCGGCGCCACAGCAGGTCGTGGACGGTCGACACCAGGGCCGCCTGTCCCGGTTCCAGGGTGGCCATGGACACCGCATGGACCACGTCGAAGCCGGCCGGTGCCCGCAGCCACCCGCGGTCCCAGGCCCGGGTGAGGGCCGGCCCCGGCAGGACCGAGGCGTGCACCGGGAGCCCGAACTCCTCCAGCGGGTCGCGCCACCCGGTCCTGGCGTCGGCCCGGTGTCGCCGGCCGGCCCGGCTGGCCAGCAGCTCCACCTCCGGGCCACCGTCCGGCTCCAGCTGGCGCAGGCCCTGCAGCAGGCCCCGTGCGTAGGTGCCGATGCCGCCGGGGGTGGCACGGCGCAGCTGCTCGACCACCATGAGCACCCGGGTCCGGCCGGTGGCGGGCGGGACGCCCGCCGGTCCGGTGGCGGCGGCGCCGGTCACCGTCGCCGTCCTCGTCGCTGGTCGTCCCAGGCGTCGCAGTAGAGGGCGGCCAGCCCGTCGGCACACGCCTCCCAGCTGTAGCTCTCGGTGCGCCGATGGCCGCGGGCGACCAGGGCCTCCACTTCGGGACCGCCGTCGAGGAGGGCAGCCAGGGCGTCGGCCAGGGCGTCGGTGTCGCCGCCGGCCACCAGGCGGGCACCGTCGCCCGACACCTCGGGGATGGCCCCCACCGCCGTGCTCACCACCGGCACGCCGGCGGCCATGGCCTGCAGCGGCGGGAAGCCGAAACCCTCGTAGACCGACGGGTAGGCCACCACGGCGGCCCGCTGCAGGGTCAGAACGACCTCTTCGCCGGTGATGTAGCCCGGTCGGAGGATCCGGTCGCGGGCCGGCGAGGCCTCGATGGCCTCCGCCAGGCTGGCCGCGCCCCACCCGTCCGGTCCCACCAGCACCAGGGCCACGTCCGGATGGCTGGAGGCGATGGCGGTGAACGCCGCCACCAGGGTGGGGTAGTCCTTTCGGGGCTCGACGGTGCCGGTGGCCAGCACGTAGCGCGAGGTGCCGGGCGGGAGCTCGAACGGCAGTGGCAGCCGGTCGACGTCGCCGGCCAGCTCCAGGCGGGGTGGCACCCCGAGGTGGACGGCGCGCACCCGCTCGGCCGGGATGTCGAACGTCTCCACCACCTCCTCGGCCACGAACACCGACGGGGTGTGGATCCAGGCCCCCTCGGCCACCGCCCGCCGGATCAGCGCCGGGAACCGGAGGGTGGAGTGGTCGCACAGCTCCGGGTAGCGGGTGATGGTCAGGTCGTGCACCGTCACCACCCTGGCGGCGACCGCGGTGGGGGGCACCACGTAGTTGGTCCCGTGGATGACCTGGTGGCGGCCCACGAACCACTCCACCGGCGGAAACGACATCCGGGACCAGGCGATGTGCAGCGGGCGGGCGGGCATGGCCCGCTGACGGGTGCCGACCCCAGGTGGCACCAGATCGGGGATGGCCTGGCGTCGCCTCCAACTGATGGCGAACGCCGACACGTCGAGGTCCGGCCGGGCGGCCAGCCCGCCGAGGGCGCCGGCCACGAAGGCCCCCACCCCGGTGGGTCGTCCGAGGAGTGGTGTCGCATCGAGGGCAACCGACAGCCGACCCGGGTCGGAGGTCGCAGATCGCTCCGGCGGCACCCGGGAAGCCTTGCACATCCGTCCGGAGCATCCGGACGCCCGCCCCGGACGGGTAGCCTGCCAACCCATGCCCGATTCGACCCGTCCCCACCGGGACCGACGGTGATCACGGCGCTGGCCGGGGGGGTGGGCGCCGCCCGCATGCTGGGCGGCCTGCTCGGGGCGGTGCCCCCCGGCGACATCACTGCCGTTGTCAACACTGGGGACGACACCGTGCTGCACGGCCTGCACATCTCGCCCGACCTGGACACGGTGATGTACACGCTGGCCGGCGCCATCAACCCCGAGACCGGCTGGGGCCTGGCCGGCGAGACGTGGCAGGTCATGGAGTCCCTGGGCCGCCTGGGTGGGATCACCTGGTTCAGCCTGGGCGACAAGGACATCGCCACCCACTGCTACCGCACCCAGCGCCTCAGCGAGGGCGCCTCCCTCACCGAGGTGACTGCCGAGCTGTTCCGGGCGTGGGGGGTCGGGATCCGGGCGCTACCGGTCACCGACGACGCCCTCCGGACCCGGCTGCAGCTGGTGGACGGTCCCGAGGTGGCCTTCCAGGAGTACTTCGTCCACCTCCGCCACCAGGTGGCCGTCTCGGCGGTGCGCTTCGACGGCGCCCCGGCCGCCACGCCAGGGCCCGAGGTACTGGCGGCGATCGCCGAGGCCGACACCATCGTGGTCTGCCCCTCCAACCCGGTGGTCTCCATCGGGCCGCTACTCGCCGTCCCTGGCGTCCTCGAGGCGCTCGCCCGGCGCCGGGAGGACACCGTCGGGGTCTCCCCCATCATCGCCGGTGCCGCCCTCAAGGGGCCGGCCGACCGGCTGCTGCGTGAGCTCGGCTGGGAGTCCTCGGTGGTAGGCGTGGCCCGGTGGTACGCCCCGTGGATGGGGACGCTGGTCATCGACGAGTCGGACGCCGACCTGGCGCCGGCGGTGGAGGCCGAGGGGGTCCGCTGCGTGGTGGCCCCCACCGTCATGTCCACCCCTGAGCGCTCCGCCGGGCTGGCCCGAACGGTGCTCGATGCCCGCGCCTGAGCAGCCGGGGCCGGTCGCCGGGACCGGCGCCATCGCCGTCCACCCGATCACCGGCCTGGCCGAGGTGCGGGTCGGTGACGACCTCGCCGAGCTGATCGTGGCCGCCCTGGACGCCGGGGGGGCGCTCGGCGGCCTGGACGCCGGGGGGGCGCTCGGCCGGCTGGTCGACGGGGACGTGGTGGTGGTGACCCAGAAGATCGTCTCCAAGGCCGAGGGGCGCATTGTGCCCATCGATCCCGACGACCCCGAGGCCAAGCGGCGGCTGGTGGAGCAGGAATCGGTGCGGATCGTGCGCCGACGCGGCGACCTGCTCATCAGCGAGACGCGTCACGGGTTCATCTGCGCCAACGCCGGGGTGGACCTGTCCAATGTGGACGCCGGCACCGCCGCCCTGCTCCCGGTGGACGCCGACCGCTCGGCGAGGCGAATCCGGGAGGGGCTGGAGCATCGGCACGGTGTGTCGGTGGGGGTGATCGTGTCGGACACCTTCGGCCGCACCTGGCGGCGGGGCGTCACCGATGTGGCCATCGGCATCGCCGGCGTGGCCGGCGTGGAGGACCTGCGGGGCACCGCCGACGCCACCGGCCGGGTGCTGGAGGCCACCGAGGTCTGCATCGCCGACGAGCTGGCCTCGGCGGCCGAGCTGGTGATGGGCAAGGACCGGGGAATTCCGGTGGCCGTGGTCCGGGGAGTCGACCCCCGGTGGCTGCGTCCCGCCTCGGTGGCGACCGAGATCGTCCGCCCGCCCGGGGAGGACCTGTTCCGGTAACCGGGGCCCCGGCCCGACGTCCACCCGGTCGGGTCGACTACCCGACGTCGACCAGGTCGACCACGAACATGAGGGTCTCATTGGGGCCGATCACACCGGAGGCGCCCCGCTCTCCGTAAGCCAGGTGCGGCGGGATGGTGAGCCGGCGACGGCCGCCGACTTTCATCCCGGCAACGCCTTGGTCCCACCCCGGGATGACGTGCCCGGCGCCCAGGGAGAACTGGAAGTGGTCGCGGCGACTCCACGACGAGTCGAACTCGTTGCCGTCGGACCACGCTACCCCGACGTAGTGGACCTTGACCGGTGAACCGGCCACCGCTTCGGCGCCTTCGCCGACCTCGATGTCCTCGACGACGAGCTCGCCGGGCGGCGTTCCGTCGGGGATGGTCACGGTCGGTTTGGTCTTGGGAGCCATGGCGCCCACTGTAGGCGTGGGCTACCGGCGGGCGGTCCACCCGGCGGTGTTGCCGGCCTGGGTGGCCTGGGTGGCCTGGGTGCGCCGAAGAGAGCCGAGGCACTTCCGTTTTCGAATTAGTGGCAGGCGTGCCAAGTTGGCACATCTGCCACTATCCGGGAATTACTTCACGGCCCCTGCCCGACAAGCCACGGCCCCTGCCCGACAAGCCACAGCGACTCCCATGCACGCCGAGCCCAGGGATACGGCGCCCGGGCCTACCGGCCGCGGCCCGCACCCCGGCTGCCCGACGGCTTGCCCGAGGACGCTGGCCCGAAGCGGCGAGACCCCCCGCCGCCCGATGGCGACCCACCCCGGGACGAGGGCTTGGCCCCCGGCTTAGACGACTTCGACCAGGTGCCGGCCCCGGCGCCGGCGTGCTTCTTCTTGTGGCCGTTGTGGCCGCCGGAGGAGCCGTTGTGGGACGGCGACTCTCCGGTGCCGTTGGCCCGGTGGCTGGAGCCGCCGCGGCCCGATGCCGGCCGGGGCTTGCGAGGGCCGCCATTGAACGAGCCGCCCTGGCGCGGCGACCGGTCGTCCCGTCCGTCCCCATGACCGTCTCCGGCGCTGCCCGATCCGGTCTCCGGGCGGGGGCGGCGCTTGGGTGGTGCGCCCAGGACGTCGGTGATCTGCGTCATGTCGGGAGCGGTGAAGGGCGTATTGACGCCCAGGTCGCGCTGGATGCGCTTGACGGCGCCGGTCTTGTCCGGAGTGACGAAGCTGATCACCACACCCTCGGCGCCGGCCCGGGCGGTGCGACCGGAGCGGTGCACGAAGTCCTTGGAGTCGGTCGGGGGGTCGAAGTGCACCACGGCGTTTACGCCGTCGACGTGGATCCCCCGGGCGGCCACGTCGGTGGCCACCAGGGCGTCGACCGAGCCGCGCACGAACGACTCCAGCGCCCGCTCCCGCTGCTTCTGGCTGCGGTCGCCGTGGATGGCGGCGGCGCGGACGCCCCGCTGTTCGAGCTGGCGGGCGATCCGGTCGGTGCTGTGCTTGGTGCGGCAGAAGACGATGGTCGGACCTGCGGTGGCGGCAATGGAGGCAGTGGTTTCGACCCGGTCACCGGCAGCCACCGTCCAGAAGAGGTGAACGGCCTCGCTGTCATCCTCCTCAGCCTCCAGCTCGTGACGCACCGGGTTCTTCTGGTACCGCTTGACCAGCACGTCGATGTCGCCGTCGAGGGTGGCGGAGAACAGCAGCGTCTGGCGGTCGGCGGGGGTGCGGTCGAGCAGGCGGCGCACGTCGGGGAGGAAGCCCATGTCGGCCATGCGGTCGGCCTCGTCGATGACCACGATCTCGATGGCGTCGAGGTGGATGCTGCCCCGCTCGATCAGGTCGCCGAGCCGGCCGGGACAGGCCACGGCCACGTCCACACCGCGGGCCAGGGCCTTGAGTTGCGGGCCGTAGCCGACGCCGCCGTAGAAGGTCTCGACCCGGAGGTTGCGAGCGGTGGCCAGCGACTGGAGCTCGGAGGCCACCTGGGCGCAGAGCTCTCGGGTCGGGGTCAGCACCAGCACGCGGGGGTGCTTGGGGCGCGCCGGCTTGCCGTGCAGCCGGGCTACGGCGCCGATACCGAAGGCGAGCGTCTTGCCCGACCCGGTCGGGGCCTTGCCGCACACGTCGCGGCCGGCCATGGCATCGACCACGGTGGCGGCCTGGATGGGGAAGGGGCTGAGGATCGAGCGCTTGGCCAGCGCCGAGACGATGTCGTCGGGCACGCCGAGATCGGCGAAGGAAGGTTGGGGCGAGGTCATGGGAACGCTTTCGTGCGACAGAGGGGGTCCACGGGGGGAGCCCGGAAGTGGCCTGTCGCGAAGTTGAGGCGCACCAGGACGTCACCATGGTAGTGCCTGGAACCGCCGGACCAGGCGCACCCGCTGGTGGGGGGCCGGATCGGGCCCCGGGGGGCCGGTCAGGCCGAGGCGTCGAGCTGGCGCCGGACGAACCCCAGGACAGCGGCGGTGCCCGCCTGGAGCCCGGTCCACGACTTCCAGCCCAGGTGGATCCCGGCGCGGCTGGGATCCAGGCTGCTCCGGCGGAGCTCCCCGGCTCGAAGCGGAGCGTGGACCGCCGGGTTGTCCGCACCGGCCTGGGTGCACAGCTCACGGAACAGCTCGTTCACCGACGTCTCGCGCCCGGTACCGATGTTGCAGATCAATCCGCCGCCACGGGTCGCCGCCCGCACGAAGGCGTCGACGACGTCGTCGACGAACACGAAGTCACGGGTCTGGTCGCCGTCCCCGAAGATGGTCACCGGCTGCCCCCGGAGGATCCGCTCGGCGAAGATCGACACCACCCCGGCCTCGCCGTGGGGATCCTGACGGGGCCCGTACACATTGGCCAGGGCCAACGCCACGAACTCCAGCGCGTGGAGCTCGCGGTAGGCCACCAGGTAGTCGATCGCCGCCTTTTTCGAGACCCCGTACGGCGACAGGGGCCGGTGGGGCAGGGATTCCTTGACCGGTAGGTCGGCGGCGTCCGGCTCGCCGTACAGCGTGCCCCCGCTGGCGGCGAACACCACCCGCTCCGAGCCGGCGGCCCGGGCCCCCTCGAGGACACGCACGGTGCCGAGCACGTTGACGTCGGCGTCGAAGACCGGTTGGGCCACCGAGACCCGCACGTCGGCCTGGGCGGCCAGGTGGAAGACCACCTGGGGGCGCCGGCGGGCCATGAGGTCGACCACCTCCGTCGACCGGATGTCGAGGTTGTGCACGCTCAGGTGACGGCCGGCGGAGCTGCGGGCCTCGGACAGGTTGGCCAGCGACCCCGTCGAGAGATCGTCGACCACGTCCACGGTATGGTCCTCGGCCAGCAGCCGGTCGACCAGCGTCGAGCCGATGAAGCCGGCGCCTCCGGTGACCAGGGTGCGCACGGGCTCAGACCCCTGCCGCGACTCGCTCGCCGTCGACCACGGTGCCCGAGGCGGTGACCACGCCGGCCCCGATCACCGACAGCGGGTGGATGATGCAGCGCTGCCCGATGGTGGCGTCCGGGCCGATGATCGACCCCTCGACGGTGGCCCTGGCGGCCACGCGGGCACCGGGGAGTAGGACGGAGCCGACCACCGACGTGCCTTCCTCGACCACCGCCCCGTGGCCGATGACCGAGCGCTCCACCAGCGCGCCGGCCTCGATGATCGCCCCCTCGCCCACCAACGAGCGGCTCACCGAGCTACTGCGGACGTCGACCTCGCCGATCCTCCACACGCCCGGACCGAGGGAGTCGTCCCGGACGGCACCCGGAGCCGGCGGGCCGCTCCTCCGACCGAGGAGCAGGTCGTCGTGGGCCCGCAGGTAGGCGTCGGGGGTGCCGGTGTCGAGCCAGTACGCGTCGGAGCCCTGGGCGTAGAGCGTCCTGGCCTCGGCCATTGCCGGGAACGTCTCCCGCTCGATCGACACCCGCCGCCCTTCGGGGATGCGGTCCAGCACCGCCGGCTCCAGCACGTACGTCCCGGCATTGATCAGGTTGGTGGGGGCCTCGTCGCGAGGAGGCTTCTCTATGAAGGCCAGCACCCGCCCGTCGGCGTCGGTGGGCACCACCCCAAAGGCCGACGGGTCCTCGACCGGCGTCAGGCTGATGGTGGCCTCGGAACCGTGCTGGCGGTGGAACCCGATGAGCCCGGTGATGTCCAGGTCGGTCAGGACGTCCCCGTTGACCACCACGAAGGTGTCGTCGATCCCGGCGCGGTCGGCGGCGAACCGGATGGCGCCGGCGGTGTCGAGCGGTGACGGCTCCACCGCGTACGACAGCCGCACCCCGGCGATGGTCCCGCCCGGGTAGGCGTTGATGAAGGCGTCGGGCCGGTAGCCGAGGGACAGCACCGCCTCGTCGATCCCGTGGTTGGCCAGGTGGCCCACCACCCGTTCGATCATCGGCTCCTCCACGATGGGGAGCATCTGCTTCGGCGCCGTCAGCGTCAGTGGGCGGAGCCGGGTACCTTCGCCGCCCACCAGGACGACGGCCCTCACTTGGGGGCCGTGGTGGGGGTGCTCGGCGCCGCCGTGGTGGGGGTGGCGCTGGGCACCACCGACGACGAGGTCGTCGGAAGGGTGGTCGAGGTGGTGGTGCCGGTCTGGACGGCGGTGATCAGGGCGGTGATGGCGGTGGCCGGCGGTTTGGGGACGTTGGCGGTGGCCGGGACGAAGGCCATGGTGATCATCTGGCTGTTGGTGAACAGGAGCGACTGCGGGTCGCCACTGACCTCGGTGCCCTTCTTCGACTCGTAGTTGGGCCAGTAGACCACCGTGACGTACCCCTGCTTGCCGGAGTCGGGCGTGCCCTTGGGGCAGCTCTCGCCGTTGGACATCGTCTTCTTACCCGGGTACTGCAGGGTGGTGTCGGAGAGCTGCAGGCCCTGGTACCCGGCGACGAACTTGCCCAGCGTGGCATTGGCCCCCGACTCAGTGCTGTTCTTCGGGCTGATGGTCAGCACGCCGTTGCCGTTGGCGGTGAAGCCGACCTTGGACCCGTTGGTACTGGCCGGCAGATTGGGCTCCACGGTTCCGCAGATGTCGATGCCGAGGGCGGCGTACCAGGTCTGCGAGGTGGTGGGCGGTCCGGTTGACGATGCCGTCCGGTGGGTGAGCTGGTAGCGGCTCAGCCCGATGAGGAAGAGTCCGACGACGCAGATGAGGAAAAGACTGGCGTACCAGTTGATCGGCATCTGACCGCGATAGGTCTTGCCGCCACCGGTGGACGCCGCTCGCGTCACCCACTTGCCTGTCGAGTTGCTGGCCATGATCGGAGGACACCCTACAGGGTGCCGGGACCCCCAGAGGTCGTCGGCCCGGTGGACCTGGTCATGAGCCCGCCAGGGTCCGTCCCCAGGCCAGTGCGGCCCGCACCCCGATCCCCAGCGCCACCAGCGGGAGCAGCAGCCGTCGCCACCCGGTGGTCGACCGCTCGGCGAACCGCAGGAGCGACCGGTGGTGCTCGAGGATCATCCGGTAAGGGTGGCGGGCCGTCGACACCCCCTGGAGGTGGGTCACCTCGGCGGCCGGCACATAGAGGACCTTCCAGCCCGCCTTGGCGATGCGCCAGCACAGGTCCACGTCCTCGGCGTACATGAAGTAGGCCTCGTCGAACCCGCCGACCTGCTCGAGCGACGTCCGGCGGGCCAACAGGCACGCACCCGACAACCAGTCCACCGGGACCACGACCCCGCCCGCCGGTGCCAGGTCGGTCCGCTGGTAGGCGCGGGTGAACGGGTTCGACGGGCGGAACATCCCGAGCATGGCGTGGCCGGCGGCATCCACCAGGGAAGGGAACTGGCGAGCCGATGGGTAGCGGTCGCCCTCGGGTGTCCTGATCAAGGGACCGGCCAGGGCGGCGTCGGGGTCGGACTCCAGCGCCGCCACCAGCGTTGGCACCGCTCCGGAGGCGAGGGCCAGGTCGGGATTGCAGACCAGCACGTACTCGGCCGCGGTGGCCGCCAGGCCCCGGTTGGCCCCGGCCCCGTACCCGAGGTTGAAGCCGGGGGTGACCACCTCGACGTCGGGGAACCGACGGTGGAGCGCGTCCACCGAACCGTCGCCCGAGCCGTTGTCCACCACCACCAGCTCGGCCACTCCCTCGGCCCGCAGGGTCGCCACGCACTCGCTGAGCGCCTCCCCCGCCTCGAAGTTCACCACCACCGCGGCCACCGATCCCCCACCGACGCCGGTGGGGTCGCTGGTCACGGGTCGAGCCGGGTGAAGCGGAATCTGATCAGGGCCCTCAACGCCCCCAGGCCGTCCCGCCAGGTGATCTTCTTCCCGTCGACCATCTCCCGCCCGGCGTAGGAGATCGGCACCTCGTAGATCCGGTGTCCGCGCCGGAGGACCTTGGCCGTGATCTCCGGCTCGAAGTCGAAGCGATCGGACTGGACGGTGATGCCCTCGAGCACGCGGCGGTCGAAGAGCTTGTAACAGGTCTCCATGTCGGACAGGGTGCTCGAGTAGAGCACGTTGGTCACCAGGGAGAGGAACCGGTTCCCGATCCAGTGCAGCGGCAGCATGTTCTTCCGCTCCCCGGTGAACCGGCTGCCGTAGACCACGCGTGCCTTACCTTTCAGGATCGGCTCGAGCAGTTTGGGCCAGTCGTCCGGGTCGTACTCGAGGTCGGCGTCCTGGATCAGGACCAGGTCACCCCGCGCCGCCGCCAGACCGGTCCGGATGGCCGCACCCTTGCCCTGGTTGACCGGGTGGACCAGCACCCGGACGGTGGAGTCGGTGAGGGCGGCCAGCACCTTGTCGGTCCCGTCGGTCGAGCCGTCGTCGACGGCGATGACCTCCAGGCTGAGGGGGATGTCGACCGCCCGGATGCGGCGGACGATCTCGGCCACCGTGGTTCGCTCGTTGTAGACGGGCACGATGACCGACAGCATGTCGAAGTGCGGCCCGGCGGGGGCCTCGTCCGATCCGGACCCGGCGGACCCCGGGTGGTACTCCTCGGTCATGGCGTCATCCCTCTCTTCGGCCGCGGACGGCGGGGGCCCGACCGTCGTCCCCGTCGGAGCCCGGTGCATCGGTCCCGGACGGGCCCGCCATGCCGGCCTCGTCGGCCAGGAACGCCGCCGTCCGCGCCAAGCCCTCGGCCAGACTGGTGGTCGGCTCCCATCCCAGCACGGTCCGGGCGATGGTGATATCGGGCCGCCGGCGGGTCGGGTCGTCAGCCGGCAACGGCAGGTGCACGATGTCGGACGACGACCCGGTCAGGTCCACCACCACCTGGGCCAGTCCGAGCACGGTGTGCTCGTCCGGGCTCCCGAGGTTCACCGGCCCGGTGACCGAGGCGTCGAGCAGCGCGATCAGGCCGTCCACCTCGTCGGTGACGAAGCAGAGGCTGCGTGTCTGGCTTCCGTCCCCGTAGACGGTCAGCGGCTCGCCCCGCAACGCCTGGAGGAGGAAGTTCGAGACCACCCGACCGTCGTCAGGTCGCAGCCTGGGGCCGTAGGTGTTGAAGATCCGGGCGATGCCGACGTCGGTGCCGTGCGTCCGGTGGTGGGCCATGGTGAGCGCCTCGGCGAAGCGCTTGGCCTCGTCATAGACGCTGCGGGGACCGACCGGGTTCACGTTGCCCCAGTAGGTCTCGGTCTGGGGGTGGACCTCCGGGTCACCGTAGACCTCGCTGGTCGAGGCGAGCAGGAACCGGGCCCCGTGCCGGCCGGCCAGCTCGAGCCCGCGCCGGGTCCCCTCGCTCCCGACCGCCATGGTCTCCAGGGGGCGGGCCAGGTAGTCGAGGGGCGAGGCCGGGCTGGCCAGGTTGAGGACTCCGTGCACGGTGCCGTCCACCGGCAGGGAGACCGACACGTCCGCCTCCACCAGCGTGAAACCGGGGTGGTCGGCCAGGTGGGACACGTTCGATCGCCGGCCGGTGGAGAGGTCGTCGACGCAGACCACCTCATCGCCGCGCTGGAGCAGTCGGTCGCAGAGGTGGGAGCCGACGAACCCGGCCCCGCCCATCACCACCTGGCGGCCCCTCACCGGCGGCCGATCCCCGTGTAGTCGAAGCCCAGACGGCGGAGCTGTGACGGGTCGAGCAGGTTGCGGGCGTCGATGACCACCGGTGCCGACAGAGCTTGGCGCACCTTGGCGAATTCGAGCCAGCGGAACTCGTCCCACTCGGTCAGCACCACCACGGCGGCGGCTCCCTCGCAGGCGGCGTAGGCATCCGGATAGGCGGTCACCGAGGCGGCCCACGACGGGTCGCCGCCGGCTCCGGCGGAACCGAGCCCGGGGACCGGACCCGACGGCTCCCCTTCGGGGACTCGGACGGTCGGGTCGAACGCCTGTACGGTGGCCCCCGACGCCACCAGGCGCCGCACCACCTCGACGGCGGGCGAGTTGCGGAGGTCGTCGGTGCCGGCCTTGAAGGTCAGTCCCCAGACGGTGATCACCGCTCCGGCCAGGCCGGCGGTCCCGGCGGTGCCCGCCGAGTCGACGGAGCCGGAGGTGACCCGGTTGACCGCCCGGGTGACCTTGTCCACCACCCGGACGAACTGCTCGTCGTTGGTGGCGATGGCGCCCCGCAGAAAGGAGAAGTCGTAGCCGGCCTGCTCGGCGATGAACACCAGCGCCCGGGTGTCCTTGGGGAGGCAGCTGCCTCCCCAGCCCGGACCGGGCCGTAGGTACTCGAACCCGATCCGCCTGTCGTACCCGAGGCCGAGGATGACGTCCCTGACGTCGGCCCCGACCGCCTCGCACAGGCCCGCCACCGCGTTGACGAAGCTCAGCTTGGTGGCCAGAAAGGCGTTCGAGGCATACTTGATCGTCTCGGCGGTGGCGGCGTCGGTGATGAGCAGCGGGGCGTGCGTCCCGGCGAAGAGCTCCCCCACCTTGGCCGCCGCCGCCTGGTCGGCGGCCCCGACCACGATGCGCTCGGGGTGGAGGCTGTCCGGCACCGCGGTGCCCTCGCGGAGGAACTCGGGGTTCGACACCACCGTCAGGTCGTGACGGCCGAGCACCCGCTCCACCACCAGGGTGGAGCCGACCGGGACGGTGGACTTGTTGACGATGATGGTGCCGGGGTCGAGAAGTGGGGCGATCTCCTCGGCCACCGACTCCACATAGGAGAGGTCGGCGGAGCCGTCCTCGGCCTGGGGGGTGGGGACGCACAGGAAGACGAACTCCGCCCCGACCACCGCCTCGGAGGCGCCCACCACGAACCGGAGCCGTCCGGCGGCCTGGCCCTCGCGTACCAGCTTCTCGAGCTGGTCCTCGACGATGGGCACCTGGCCCGACTGGAGCAGGGCGACCTTGTCAGCGGCCTCGTCGCCGCAGGTCACCCGGTGGCCCAGGTGGGCAAGGGTAGCCGCCGTCGGCAGGCCCACGTAGCCCGCCCCGACGACCGCCACCGTGTGTCCCCGGGTCTGGGGGAGCACCCGGACGGCGGCCCCGCCGTGACCGAAGGAGGCCCCCGGCGAGCCGGCCCCCGGCCCGTTGGGGGCCGGACCGGAGCCGCCGGATCCTGTCGTGGCCGGAGCCGTCATCGCCGGGCGGCCACGCCGGGCAGCGCTTCGACGAGGCGGGTCAACGACTCGGTCCACTCCGGCAGCAACGGCAGCCCCGAAAGGCGCAGGGCGGCGTTGTCCAGCCTCGAGTTGGCCGGCCGCGGCGCCGGTCGGGGCGGATCGAGCGAGCCGGTGTCGATGGGCTCGACCCGCTCGGGGTCGAGACCGGCCGCCGACAGGACGGCCCGGGCGAAGCCGAACCAGGTGGTCTCCCCCTGGTTGGTGACGTGGAACGTACCCGGACGGCGGTCGAGCGCCAGCCGGACCAGAGCCGGAGCCAGATCGGCGGTGAAGGTCGGCGTCCCGTGCTGGTCGTCGACGAACCGCAAGGTGGCAGCGGGGACCGCCTGGGCCAGGCGGAGGACGGTCTTGACCATGTTGGCACCGTGAGCGCCGCTGACCCACGCCGTCCGGGCGATGGTCGACCCGCCACCGCCGGCGATCACCTCCGCCTCACCGCCGAGCTTGCTCCGTCCATAGACGGACTGCGGATTGGTGGCGTCCCACTCCACATAGGGGCGGTCGAGGGTTCCGTCGAAGACGTAGTCGGTGGACACGTAGAGGAGGTGGGCCCCGACCCGCCGGGACGCCTCGACCACGTGACGGGTGCCCAGGGCGTTGACGGCGAAGGCGGTGTCGGGCTCCGACTCGCAGGCGTCCACGGCGGTGAAGGCCCCGCCGTGGATCACCACCTGGGGACGGAACCCGTCGAACGCCTCGGCCACCGCCGCCCGGTCGACGATGTCGAGGGTGTCGACATCGGTCGAGAGGAGGTCGATGTCGACGCCCCCGGCACCCCTCGGTCCCAGTCCGCCGGAGGCCACGCCACCCTGCAGCACGTCGCCGACGTCCCGACCCAGCTGACCGTTTCCGCCGGTGACGAGTACCCGGAGGGGACCGCTCACGTCCCCTGGCCCGGACTCGGGCTCGGGCCGTTCCAGGTGCCCTCGACCACCGGGGCGCGGTCGCGAAGCGGCTCCCACCAGGCCCGGTTGTCGGCGTACCACCGGACGGTGGCGGCCAGGCCCTGGGAGAACTCGACGGTCGGCTCCCAGCCGAGTGCCTTGCGGATCTTCGACGAGTCGAGCAGGTAGCGGCGGTCGTGGCCCGGCCGGTCCGGCACGATCTCCTTCAGCGACTGCGGGCGTCCGGTGGCCTCGAGGACGGCGTCGGCGATCTCCTCGATACTGGCCTCGACACCGCTGCCCACGTTGTAGGTCTCCCCGACCTCCCCGTGCTGGAGCACCAGCTCGATGGCCCGGCAGTGGTCGTCCACGTGCAGCCACTCGCGACGGTTCTGGGTGGAGGCATACAGCGGCAGGGGCAGCCCGTCGAGCGCTTTGGCGGTGAAGAGCGGGATGACCTTTTCGGGGAACTGGTAGGGCCCGTAGTTGTTGCAGCAGTTGGTGATGGTGGCCGGCAGCCCGAAGGTCTCCACGTAGGCACGGACGGCGTGGTCGGCGCCGGCCTTGGAGGCGTTGTACGGGGTCCGCGGGCGGTACGGGGTGTCCTCGGTGAAGAGCTCGTCGGAGTCGAGTGGCAGGTCCCCGTAGACCTCGCACGTCGAGATGTGGTGGAACCGGGAGACCCCGTGGCGCCGGGCCGCCTCGGCCAGGGTCTGAGTGCCGAGGACGTTGGTGCGGAAGAAGCGCGCCGGGTCCAGGATGGCCAGGCTGTTGTGCGACTCGGCGGCGAAGTTCACCACCACGTCGATCTGGTACTCGGTGAGCACCTCGGCGGCCAGGTCGAGGTCGCCGATGTCGCCGTGGACGAACGGCACCCGGTCCTCCACATCGGCCAGATTGGGCCGGTTCCCCGCATAGGTGAGGACGTCCAGGGCCACCACCGTGTCGTCCGGATGGCGGTCGACCCAGTAGCGGACGAAGTTGGACCCGATGAAGCCGGCCGCGCCGGTGACGAGTAGTCGCATGGTGGCCGAATCCTACTCGGGGCCGCGTCACCGACCGGGACCGATCCGCTCCTCAGCCGGCCGGGTGGAGGTGCACCACGTCGCCGGCCACCACCGTGCGGAGCCCGGCCGGTGTGCGCACCACCAGGTGGCCCTCGTCGGTGACGTCCACCGCCGTCCCCTCGAACGACCCGGTGGCCAGCTCCACCCTGACCGGCGCCCCGAGGGTGGTGCACTGGCGGCGGAGGTCGGCCGCCTGGGCGGCCCGGCCGGCGGCCGACCCGAGCGCCCCCACCCGCGGCCCGAGGCCTTCGAGCAAGGCTTCGAGTAGGGCTTCCCGGTCCACCGGCCCGCCGGTCTGCTGCTGGAGGGAGGTGGTCGACCCGACCAGGTGGTCGGGGAGGTCGTGGTCCGACGCCGGCCACGCCACGTTGATGCCGATCCCCACCACGATCGGGGCCGCCCCATAGGTGCCGGGGCCTTCGAGATCGGCCTCGGCCAGCACCCCGGCCAGCTTCCGTCCGTCCGGAGCCAGCAGGTCGTTCGGCCACTTGAGGCCCGGGACGAGCCCGGTCCTGGCGGTGACGGCGCCCGCCGCCGCCAGGGCCACCACCGCGCTGGCCAGGTGGCGGCTGTCGCCGGGAAGGTCGGGCCGGAGGAGGACCGAGACGAGCAAGTTGGTGCCCGGGGGCGCCTCCCAGCTGCGTCCCAGCCGGCCCCGGCCCGCCGACTGGTGGTCGGCGACGGCCACCACCCCCTGGGGGGCACCCCGTCGGGCCTCGTCGAGGAGGTACCGGTTGGTCGAGTCGATCGAGTCGAACCGCCGCACATCGGTGAAGCGCCAGTCCCCCACTGGGCCCACCCTACGGGAGCACGGGCGGCGACGTGGCACGCACCCCGCGGGGCGTGCCAGTGTTGTACCGCTTGTCGGCGGTCGAGGGACCGCCACCTGACGGCCGATCCGAAAGGCGCAGCGTGCTGAAGAAGGTCCTCATCGCCAACCGGGGAGAGATCGCGGTCAGGGTCATCCGGACCTGCCGCGAGCTCGGGGTGGCCACCGTCGCCGTCTACTCCGACCTCGATCGGGACGCACTCCACGTCAGGCTGGCCGACGAGGCGTACGCCCTGGGTGGCCAGACCGCTGCCGAGTCGTACCTCAACACCGAGGCCATCCTCGACGCCATCGAGAAGAGCGGTGCCGACGGCGTCCACCCCGGCTACGGCTTCTTCTCCGAGAACACCGACTTCGCCCGGGCCATCACCGGGCGGGGCGTGACCTTCATCGGCCCCCCGCCGGAGGCCATCGAGGTGATGGGGGACAAGATCAGCTCCCGCCACGCCGCCGAGAAGGCCGGCGTGTCCGGCGTGCCCGGACGGTCCGAGGTACTGACCTCCCCGGACGAGGTCACCGCCTTCGGGGAGGAGTTCGGTTGGCCCGTGGCCATCAAGGCCGCCTACGGCGGCGGCGGGCGGGGCATGAAGGTGGTGCAGGGCCCGGACGAGTCGGCCGGTGCCCTCGAGTCGGCCATGCGCGAGGCGCTCTCCTACTTCGGGCGGGACGAGTGCTATATCGAGCGCTACCTGGCGTGGCCCCGCCACATCGAGATGCAGATCATCGCCGACACCCACGGCAATACCGTCTGGCTGGGCGAGCGCGACTGCTCGGCTCAGCGCCGCCACCAGAAGCTGGTGGAGGAGAGCCCGGCGCCGAACTTCCCCGACGAGGTCCGCCGGGCCATGGGTGAGGCGTCGGTGAAGGTGGCCGAGGCCTGCGGGTACGTCAACGCCGGCACCGTCGAGTTCCTCTACCAGGACGGCGAGTTCTTCTTCTTGGAGATGAACACCCGGCTGCAGGTCGAGCACCCGGTCACCGAGCTGGTCACCGGCCTCGACCTGGTCGAGTGGCAGCTCCGGGTGGCCTCCGGCGAGCCTCTGGGGTTCGGCCAGGAGGACGTCCGCCGGGACGGTCACGCCATCGAGGTGAGGATCAACGCCGAGGACCCGGCCGGGGGCGCCTTCACCCCGTCCCCGGGGACCATCACCCGGTTCGTCACCCCCGGTGGCCCCGGGGTGCGTCTCGACGCCGGGTACGCCTCGGGCGACACGGTGAGCCAGTACTACGACAACCTGATCGCCAAGCTGGTGGTGTGGGGCCACGACCGCGAGGCGGCCCGGCGCCGCATGCTCCGGGCCATCGAGGAGACGGTCATCGAGGGGGTGGCCACCACCCTCCCCGCCGACGTGGTCATCCTCTCCCACGAGCACTTCGCCGACTCGGCGCACTCCACCAACTGGGTGGAGCAGATCCTCGACCTCAGCGTCATCACCACCGAGGTGGCGCCTCCCCCGTCGGTGCCGGCGACCGAGGGCGCAGAGCCGGTGGCCAAGGTGCTCCGGGACGTGACCGCCGAGGTCGACGGGCGCCGCTACCAGGTGAAGCTCTGGGTCCCCGACCTGGGCGATGTGGCGGTGGCGGCCGGCGGCGGAACCCGGGCGGCCGGTGCCAAACGGCCGAAGGCGGCCAACGCCGGGTCGGGGTCGGGCACGGTGGCCGTGCCCATGCAGGGCACCATCGTCAAGGTGTTGGTCGAGGTGGGCGACGCCGTCGAAGTGGGCCAGACGGTCTGCGTCCTCGAGGCGATGAAGATGGAGAACAACGTCAACGCCGAGAAGTCGGGAACGGTCAAGGAGGTCAAGGTGGGCCCCGGCGACTCGGTAGGCCCCGGCGACGTCATCGCCGTCATCGAGTAGCACCGGGCGCCGGCCGCGCGCCGGGCCGCTCGCCGACCCACCGAAGCACCGAACCGGAGGGACCCGCATGCCGGATCGCAAGGACACCGCCCAGTCCGCCGTCGACGCCAGGATGGCCGACCTGGTCCGCCTGAGCCACGAGATCCACGACCACCCGGAGACCGCCTTCGAAGAGCGCCGGGCGTCCACGCTCGCCGCCCGGGCCCTGGCCGACGGCGGGTTCACGGTGACCGAGGGGGTGGCCGGCATGCCGACCGCCTTCAGCGCCGAGATCGGCTCCGGCCCGCTGGTGGTGGCCATCTGCGCCGAGTACGACGCCCTCCCCGAGGTCGGGCACGCCTGCGGGCACAACATCATCGCCGCCTCGGCGGTGGGCGCCGGCCTCGGACTGGTGCCGGTCGTCGACGAGCTGGGCCTGACCGTACGGGTACTGGGGACACCGGCCGAGGAGGGCGGCGGCGGCAAGGTGGTCATGCTCGAACAGGGCGTCTTCGAGGGGGTGCACGCGGCCATGATGGTGCACCCGTGGCCGTACGACCGGCTGCTGGCGACCTGCCTGGCCGTATCCCACTTCGACGTGATCTTCGCCGGCAGGACCGCCCACGCCTCGGCCGCCCCGTGGCAGGGGGTCAACGCCGGCGACGCCATGGTCATCGCCCAGGTGTCCCTCGGCCTGCTGCGCCAGCAGCTGGCCCCGGGCGACCAGGTCCACGGCGTGGTGACCAACGGCGGGGAGGCGGCCAACATCATCCCGGCCGCGGTGACCGGCCGGTTCATGGCCCGATCGCTCACCATCGGGGCCCTCGAGCGGCTGGAACCCCGGGTCCGGGCGTGCTTCGAGGCCGGCGCGCTGGCCACCGGGGCCACCGTCCGCTTCGAGCCGCTGGCCCCCGACTACTCCCACATGGAGGCCGACCTGGGCCTGCTGGAGCGCTACCGAGCCAACGCCGAGCGCCTGGGGCGCACCTTCGGGGCCGACGACGACGGTTCGGCCAGGCCCACCTTCTCCACCGACATGGCCAACGTGTCGCTGGCCGTGCCCACCATCCACCCGCTGCTCGGCATCGATGCCCGGGGCTCGGTCAACCACCAGCCCGAGTTCACCGCCGCCTGCATCACCGAGTCGGCGGACACCGCCGTGCGTGACGGCGCCCTGTCCCTGGCCTGGACGGCCATCGACGCCGCTGCCCCCGGGCCGCTGCGCGAGCGTCTGCTCGCCGGCCACCAGGGCTGATCGGGCCCGGGCGACCAAGCGCCCGCCCACCGGCTCAGCCGCCCGGGCGGTACTCCCCGAACACCGTGCGAAGCACGTCGGACACCTCGCCGAGGGTGGCCATCCGGCCGAGGGCCACCTTCATCGGCACCAACAGGTTCTGGGTGCCCCGGGCCGCCGCCTCCACGTCGGCCAGGGCGGCGTCCACCGCCGGCTGGTCACGCTCGGCCCGCACCTGCTTGACCGACGCCACCTGGGAACGCTGGAGCTCCTCGTCGATGGGGAAGACGTCCGCCGGGTCGTTCGTCTCGTCGACGAACCTGTTGACGCCGATCACGATCTTCTCGTCGTCGTCGATGGCCTTGGCGTAGGCGTAGGCGGCCTGCTCGATCTCTTGCTGCATGTACTGGGCCTCGATGGCGTCCACGGCGCCGCCCATGGCGTCGATGCGCTCGAGGTACTCCCAGGCCCCCTTCTCCACCTCGTCGGTGAGGGACTCCACGAACCACGAGCCGGCCAGCGGGTCGACGGTGTCGGCGATCCCCGACTCGTACCCGACGATCTGCTGGGTGCGCAGGGCGATCTTCGCCGCCTTCTCGGTCGGAAGCCCGAGAGCCTCGTCGAAGCCGTTGGTGTGCAGGCTCTGGGTGCCGCCCAGGGCGGCGGCCATGGCCTGGATGGTGACCCGCACGATGTTGTTCTCCGGCTGCTGGGCGGTCAGTGTGGAGCCGCCGGTCTGGGTGTGGAACCGCAGCAGGGTGGACTTGACGTCCTTGGCCCCGAACCGGTCGGTCATGATCCTCGCCCACATGCGACGGGCGGCCCGGTACTTGGCCACCTCCTCGAACAGGTTGTTGTGGGCGTTCCAGAAGAAGCTCAGCCGGGGGGCGAAGTCGTCCACGTCCAGGCCGGCGGCCAGTGCCGCCTCCACGTAGGCGATGCCGTTGGCGATGGTGAAGGCGATCTCCTGCACCGCCGTCGATCCGGCCTCGCGGATGTGGTAGCCGGAGATAGAGATGGTGTTCCACGCCGGCAGGTGCTCGGCGCAGTAGGAGAAGGTGTCGGTGACGAGGCGCATCGACGGGCGAGGCGGGTAGATATAGGTGCCCCGGGCCACGTACTCCTTCAGGATGTCGTTCTGGATCGTGCCGCCCAGCAGCTTGGCGTCCACCCCGTTCTCCTCGGCGACCAGCTGGTAGAAGAGCAAGAGGATCGCCGCGGTGGCGTTGATGGTCATCGAGGTGGTGACCTTGTCCAGCGGGAGTCCCTCCAACAAGAGCCGCATGTCGGCCATCGAGTCGATGGCCACGCCCACCTTGCCCACTTCGCCCTCGGCGCGCGGATGGTCGGAGTCGTAGCCCATCTGGGTCGGGAGGTCAAAGGCGCACGACAGCCCGGTCTGGCCGGCGCCGAGCAGGAACTTGAAGCGCTCGTTGGTCGACTCCGCCGTTCCGAACCCGGCATACTGGCGCATCGTCCACAGGCGGCCCCGGTACATGTCGGGCCGGATGCCCCGGGTGAACGGGTACTGGCCCGGCTCGCCCAGCTGG
>JBKQTE010000027.1:0-4084 GCA_052143315.1 Acidimicrobiales bacterium
CCGGCGCCTGCGGCGGCCCTCCCGGACTTCGCACCCGGGGGACTGGGAGCCTCCGCCGGCTCTGCGGTGGGTCCGGGCCCTGCGGTGGGTCCGTGATACACCCTCCTGCGATGATCGACCCATGACGTTGACGATCCCCGGCGGGGCGGTCACTGACGAAGAGGAGCCGGCGGCTTCGGTGCTGCTGGGCTCGATCGCCGAGTCCCTGGGCTTCTTCGTGGGCTCGTTCGAGCCGGCCCGCTTCAGCGGCTCCGACGCCTCGGTGCTGGTCAAGGCCTTCTCGAGGATCGAGCGACTGGCCCTGGCCGGCAAGACGTTGTCGGCCCGGCGGGCGGCCGAGGCCAACGCCCACCAGGGGACCGGGGACCGCACCCCGGCCGAGTGGCTGGCCAGACAGACCGGGGAGTCGGTGGGGGACGCGGTGGGCACCCTGGCCCTCGGTGACGCCCTCTCGGGCCAGCCCGGGGTGGAGGACGCCTTCCGCCAGGGGAAGCTGTCCAAGCCCAAGGCCAAGGCGGTCACCGGGGCGGTGAAGGTCAACCCCGGCAGCGAGGACGAGCTGGTGCGCTCGGCCGAGTCCGACACCCTCCGCCAACTGCGTGACCGCTGCACCCGGGCCAAGGCCCAGGGACGGTCGCAGGAGTCCGAGGCGGACCGCTACGAGCGGCTGCGGAAGCAGCGCTCGTGCCGGACCTGGACCGACCCCGACGACGGCTCGTTCTGCCTCTCCGCCCGGCTCACCCCCGACGACGGGGCCCGGGTGGCCTCGGTGCTGCGCTCGGAGGCCGACCGGCTCTTCCAGCGGGCCCGGAAGGCGCACGTGCACGAGTCGCCCGACGCCTATGTCGCCGACGCCCTGGTGGGGCTCCTCACCGGCGAGGACGGGGACGGAGCCGACACCGGAGGCCGCCGGTCCGACACCGTCCACGTCCGGGTCGACCTCGAGGCCCTCCGCAACGGGTTCACCGGAGAGGGCCAGGTCTGTGAGATCCCCGGGGTGGGCCCCATCCCGGTCCAGCGGGCCAGGGAGGTGATGGGGGACGCCCTCGTCCGGTTCGTCATCACCGACGGCATCGACGTCCCGGCCATCTGCAACCTCGGCCGGGCCGTCCCGGCCGCCGTCCGGGCCGCCCTCTTGGAGCGGGACCCGACCTGCGTGGTGCCGGGCTGCGACGCCACCGAGCGCCTCCAGATCGACCACTGGCAGATCGACTACGCCGACGACGGCCCCACCGAGTGGTGGAACCTGGTTCGCCTCTGTGCCCACCATCACCGCCTTACCACCACCACGAAGTTCCGCGGGGAGGGCGGGTCGGGGAACGGGGGGTTGGTGCCTGGGGGCACGAAGCCCGACCCCGGGGGTGGGGGAGGGGACCCGCCGGGTCGACCCGGCCGGGCGGACCGATGGCCGAGCCCCGGTCCGCCGGAGCCGGGCCCGTCATCCGGTCCGGCCGACCAGTCCCCGCTCTTCCCGCTCGACGAGTAGGGCGCGCGCACGTCGGTGCATGCACCGGCCGGTCACCGCTGGAACAGGATCTGCCGCTCCCTAAGCGAAGGTCATGTCGGCGTCGTCCCAGTAGGCGTTGACCGAGGTGAACAGGCCGTCATCGCCGACCTCGAAGATCTCGATGCCTTCGATGTGCATGGTGGCGCCGCCGGCGACCAGGGCGATGCCGAAGTCGATGGCCACCGTGGAGGCACACGTATGTACGTCCTTGGCCGTGAACGTCCACGAGTCACTGCCGGCGATGCTGTTCTCGAAGAAGGTGGCGATCGCCGCTCGTCCCACGTTGGGGGGATTGGAGGCCGGGTCGGCCTGGTGGGCATCTTCGGCGAAGAGCGCGGCGATGCCGGCAGCGTCCCGTGAGTTGACGGCGGCCACGTAGCCGGTGATGAGGTCCCTGAGCTGATCGGGGCTGGGCATGGTCGGCGCTTCTCCTTGTGGTCGAGGTGTGATCGGAATCGATCCCGGGGGGCGGCAGTGGGCCGGCGGGCGGGGTCAGGCCCCGATGGCGTGAACCCCACCGTCGACGTGCACCATCTCGCCGGTGGTCATGGGGAAGAGGTCCGACAGGAGGGCCACGCATGCTCGGGCCACCACCTCGGTGTCGAGGACATCCCAACCGAGAGGCGCCCGCTCCGCCCAGGTGTCCTCGAAGGCGCCGAATCCGGGGATCGACTTGGCCGCCATGGTCTTGACCGGACCGGCCGCCACCAGGTTCACCCGCACGCCTTCGGGACCCAGGTCCCGGGCCAGGTAGCGGGACAGGGACTCGAGGGCCGCCTTGGCGACACCCATCCAGTCGTAGGCGGGCCAGGCGACGGTGGCGTCGAAGTCGAGCCCCACGATCGAGGCGCCCGGTCGGTCGCCGTCTCCGGCGGCGGCGAGGAGCGGGCGGAACGCCTCGGCCAGAGCCTTGAGCGAGTAGGCCGATACGTGGATGGCCACCTGCACCTCGTCCCACCCGGCCTGGAAGATGTTGCCACCGAGGCACTCGGGTGGGGCGTAGCCGATCGAGTGGAGTAGCCCGTCGAGCCGGTCCCACCGGGTGCCCAGCTCGGCCGCCGCCGCCGCCAGCTGCTCGGGCCGGGTGACGTCGATCTCCAGCACCTCGGCTCCGACCGGCAGCTTCCTGGCGGTCCGCTTGGTCAACGAAAGACCACGTCCGGCCCCGCTCAGGACCACTTCGGCGCCCTCCTGCTGCGCCTTGCTGGCGACCGCGAAGGCCAGCGAGGCGTCCGTCAGCACGCCGGTGACCAGAATCCGTTTCCCATCGAGGAGTCCCATTGGGCGGTCAGGTTATCGGCTCCCGATGGCGGGCACGGGGTGGGTGGCGATCACACTGCCGTGCCCGCAGTAAGCGTGTCGGGCTCGAGTCCGTCGCTCGAATGAGTCGCGGAACGCGAGCGGTTCGGCCAAGATGGGCGAGTGACCCCCATAGCCAATTTCCGTCCGGCCACTGCCGCCGACGGGCCGTTCCTGACCCGGATGTTGGTCCACGCCGCCGGGTGGCGTCCTGGCCACGACTTCACCGTCGAACGTGTGCTGACGGAGCCGGAGCTGGCCCACTACGTCGAGGGATGGCCGCGGCAAGACGACCGGGGGGTGGTCGCCGAGCTGATCGGACACCATCACGACCTGCCCACCGGTTCGCCGGTGGGGGCGGCGTGGCTCCGGTACCTGACGGCCGACGATTCCGGCTACGGCTATGTCGACGACGAGACCCCGGAGCTGATCATCGGGATCGAGCCTCTCTTCCGCCGTCAGGGGATCGGCCGTGGCCTGCTCCACGCCCTCGCCGCCGACGCCGCGGCGGCGGGCATCGAGCGGATCACCCTGAGTGTGGAGAGCGGCAACGGCGCGTCGGAGCTGTACCGATCGGTCGGCTACCGAACGGTGTCCACGCGTGACGACGGGCAGACCATGGTGCTCGATCTGGTCGAGGGATAGCCCATCGGCCGACGCCCTCACCCCGGTGCGCCGTCCGGCCGCCTACGCCGACATCCCCACGATCGGGCTGTTCAGCTTCAGCGATCCGGTGGAGCCGGCAAAGACGGCGTCCCCGTAGGAGAACACCCCGCCGTCGGCCGCCACCAGCCAGTAGCCGCCCCCGTCGGGGGTGGACGACATGCCCACCACCGGCTTGTTGAGGGTCAGCGAGCCGGTCGAGCCGTAGAAGGCGGCGTCCCCGAAGGCGAAGATGCCGCCGTCGGAGGCCGCCAGCCAGTAGCCGTTGCCGCTGGGGGTGGATGCCATCCCCACGATGGGTTTGTTGAGAGTCAGCGAGCCGGTCGACCCGTGGAAGCCGGCGTCCCCGAAGGAGAAGACCCCGCCGTCGCTGGCCACCAGCCAGTAGCCGTGGCCGCTGGGGGTGGCGGCCATGCCCACGATCGGCTTGTTGAGGTGGAGCGAGCCGGTCGACCCGTAGAAGGTGGCGTCCCCGTAGGAGAAGATGCCGCCGTCGGTGGCCACCAGCCAGTAGCCGCCGCCGTCGGGGGTGGAGGCCATCCCCACGATGGGCTTGTTGAGGGTCAGCGAGCCGGCCGACCCGTAGAAGACGGCGTCCCCGTAGGAGAAGATGCC